>CAZCAA010000104.1:1513-2617 GCA_964496585.1 uncultured Ferruginibacter sp. | reverse complement strand
GTGGTCGCTTATATTTTTGCTGCATAAATTCAAAATACATAAAACCATATCGCTGATACCAGTCCTTTAATCCAAAAGAATTTTCACAAGCATCTATTTTCATCATGTTCTTTTGAAGCGAGGTTAGTAGTTCTCTTGCTTTCTTATCGTAGGTAGCTTTGAATTTTGTATAGGCTTGATCTATATTCCTTTTAGCTGGTATCCAGCCCAAACCTACTCCTCCCGGTAAACCGGCCATAGCATTGCCAAACGCAATAGCCTTGTCAGTAAAATTTTTTGTGTTCATAAAAAGGCACATCATGCGGGCTAAGGTTTGTCGATCTGCGTTAAAGCTTGCTAGTGCTGTTGAATAACAATCATTACAACCAGCAGTACCAGCACAAGATGAAGGTACAAGTGCATTTTCCGGCTGTGTAAAATCGGGAGTACATTCCCCCGCATCCAATACACCACCTGCATCCCAAAGTTCTCTGCCTGCTTCTATGATGTCAACAACATTATTAATAGCACCAACAACATTATCTAAATGCTCGGCAGCATTGCTTGCATTTTCATATTCCTCCGCCATTCTTTGGCCTCTGGTTCTTGGGTTTTGAACCACAAAATCATTTCCATCTAATGGTACTGATCCTGCATTATCATTTCTTAAAATTTCCTGTGTTTCAGGATCATCAAAAATATTATCTAACTGCGCCATAGAAGATAACGGAGTTAACAGAATGGCAATTAATAAAATGGTTAAATTTTTCATCTTCTTTTTCTTTTTGATAATAAACCAGCTGATTACAATTGCTAACAATAATGCAATGCCAATTAAAATATTTTTTAACGTAAATAATCCGCCACCAGAAGAAGGTGAGTACGATTTAAACGGTGCTGCTATTTTCATCTTTACTTCATCGCCTACCCAAACATAAATGTTATACGCAGATGGTTTTTGTGGAGCTACTACCATTATTCCAAAATCTCCTTCGGTAGAGAATGTTTCCTCCCAATATCCTTTTTCATTAGTGGGCTTTCCAGGTCTGCTTACCTCTTTCCAGTTCCATTTATGCAAACTTACTTGTACAGGATTAGCTGGGTCTTGTACACCAACTGATACTA
>CAZCAA010000104.1:0-1503 GCA_964496585.1 uncultured Ferruginibacter sp. | reverse complement strand
AGAAACTTAATTTTATTACGAAATAGTAGGCGGTATCTGTTACCTGCACTACTTTGGTAATTTTTATTCTTCCTTTTTTCTTTACATCTTTTGGCGTAAACTTAATAAGAGAGAGTTCGGTAGGCTTAATTTCTTTTTTTAGATTGAATGGCTGGGCAAAAGCAGTATTACAAAGCAGGGATATGGCCAGCAATAAGAGTAAGCAGTTTTTCACATTTTTAATTTTAAGGGTTAATGGTTTATAATTCTTTGTTTCATCGGCTAAAGAGAATCGGGCTCCTGAATAAAGCTTACTTATTGCATCCCCGATAAACATATCAATAGGTGCGCCTACCTCATCTATCAACACTTTTCTTTCTCCTTCCCTTGTTACTTACAAATATACTTACAGAATAACAACGATATGCTGTATTGAAATCTTAATAAAAGGTATGTATCAATTACCTTTAGTAGCAAATTTTGTAAAGCATTACATAAATGCCATTAGCAATGTAGTTTAAGTACCTTCATAATAAATTTCCAAAATATGTCATCTATACTTTTTGATATAAAAGATTCCGTTGCAACAATTACACTTAACCGTCCGGATAAACTTAATTCGTTCAATAGGGAAATGGCTTTACTGATGCAGGAAAAACTGGAGTTATGTAAAGAAGATAAAATGATTCGGTGTGTAGTTATTACAGGCTCAGGTAAAGCATTTTCTGCCGGACAAGATCTTGCTGAAGTTGCCGATCCAAACGGTCCGGGAATGCAACGTATATTAAGCGAACATTATAATCCAATCATTACAAGAATAAGGGAACTAAAAAAACCTGTGGTTGCTGCCATCAATGGTGTGGCCGCTGGTGCAGGAGCTAATATTCCATTATGCTGCGATGTAATTGTTGCGACAAAATCTGCTTCATTTATTCAGGCTTTTTCCAAAATTGGATTGATACCTGACAGTGGCGGCACTTTTTTCCTGCCTCGTTTAATTGGTTGGCAAAAGGCCAGTGCATTAATGATGATGGGTGATAAAATAACAGCAGAAGAAGCAGATAAAATGGGAATGTTATATAAATGTATTGACGATGATAAGTTTACCGAAGAAGTTGATGCAATAGCAAAAAAACTAGCAGCAATGCCAACCATGGGGTTGGCGTACACAAAAAAAGCACTGCAATGGTCTAGCACACATACTATTTTTGAACATTTGCAAAATGAAGATAAACTGCAACACTGGGCGGATGCTACAGAAGATTTTAAAGAAGGGGTAGCCTCTTTTTTGGAAAAGAGACCAGCAAATTTTATAGGCGAATAGTTTTAAGCATTATGAATACAGAAAAAGATAGTACTGCTAAAAGGGTTGTTAACCATATGATGGAACATGACCTGTTCAGTCAATGGCTGGGGGTAGAAGTGTTGGAAGTAAAAGAAGGATACAGCAAAATAAAAATGACAGTGCGAAAAGAAATGATTAATGGATTTGGTATTGTTCATGGTGGCATCGCTTTTTCATTG
>CAZCAA010000103.1:0-2777 GCA_964496585.1 uncultured Ferruginibacter sp. | reverse complement strand
AAAATCCGATGGATATTCCTGCCAGTGTGCTGGGCCAGTTAGGCTTAAAAATGCAGCATGCATTAAGGGCATTTACGGCAGCCGATAGAAAAGTTATTAAGCAAACGGCAGAGAACTATCCTGAAACTGATTTTTATAAAACAGAGGACCTTATCACCCAACTGGGTATTGGAGAAGCCCTTGTAACCATGTTGAATGAAAAAGGCATCCCTACACCGCTGGCTCACGTAATGTTATGTTCGCCCAGGAGCCGAATGGATGTACTTACAGCAGCAGAAGTATCGCAGATTAATGCGACTTCAAAGCTGGTTTCAAAATATAGCGAAGAGATAGACAGCAATAGCGCATACGAAATCCTCACAGCTAAACTGGAAGAAGCTACGGCAAAAACCGAAGAAGCAGCCAAAGCCGCACCCGCAAAGCCAACCAAAGAAGCTCCATCTACATTTGAAAAAGTAGCCAATAATACTGTTGTAAAAAGTATGCTTCGTACTGCAGGAAATGGAATTGTAAGAGGCTTATTAGGAGCCTTGGGACTTGGTGGTAGAAGTAAAAAATCCAAAAGTTCTAGCTGGTTTTAGCTCCATAGTTATCCACAGGAAGTAAACATTTTTCGCTGGCCGAAAAGACGGGAATTTGACTCTTATAGTTTTGATTTACAGATGGTTAAATCCATGTGTCATTTTTACACAATCAAATTTAATTTACAAAATAATCAGCAAAAATGTTGGTTTATGGTATATTCCACATTATCTTCGTTTCGGTTTTTCATAGGATATTGGATTTTAAAGCGGGACTAGATTTCTATCTTGGTCCCTTTTTTTATTTATAGAACTACCCAAACATCATTTAATCAGATCATTGCTAAGGGATAGTTCTCCTTGTTTATTTGTTGTAATAATATTTTCTGCCTGAAGAAAATGAATCACTTTCCATAGCTTTTCTTTATTGTATTGCCTGAATGCCGATTCGATAGAATTTGCCGGAAAGGAATTAAGCTTAAGGGCTTCTGTTAATTTTGCTGCTATCGTTTTAAATTCAACGGATGAAATCTCCCTGGTTTTATTGTTAATACAATTATCACATATACCACAATTTGTCAGGCTGTTATCGTTAAAATAATGCCCGATCAACACACTGCGGCAACTCGTGGTATCTGTTGCGAAAGCCGTAATGGCTTTCAATCTTGCTATATAATTGGCTTTTCTTAATAACAGGTCTTTAATATTTATGGTAAAACTATCAGCATACATCCTGTTCTTTAATAAACTGATCTGTGGTTGATCATTTTGTGGTTGATATTGAACTATCTGGTATTGATGTAATTTGAATAGCAGGGTTTTTATTTCATTTACAGGTTTCCCCAGAAATTTAGCCAATAAAGATTCATAAATGCTTGCAGGATAATCGAAAATTCCTTCGTACGTTCGAAGTAAACCCTTTATTACTGGTTCCATTGCTGGTTGTTGCTTTTCAAATTCTTCCAGGTCGCTTTTTGTCGTTGTAAATACCAGTGTTGATGGCCTGAAGGAAACTTCAGCGTAATTGATTAGTCCTTCCTGCGCCAGTGCCTGCAATCCATAGGTAGCGGCTAGTATATTCAATTTAAAATTTTCGGTAAATACAGCAATGTCAAAATCAAATGATTGTCCCTCTCCAATGCCGGCCGGTACCTGCAAATAATTCATCAGGCTTATATATAATTTTGTGATGCTGGATTCATCGGGAAACCGCAGGTCAGTTAATAATTGAAGATCTTCAATTTCTTTTGCATGGTGCAACAACACAGCGTAAGCTCTTTTTCCGTCCCTTCCTGCCCTTCCTGCTTCCTGATAATAATTTTCCAGGCTTTCAGGCACATCGTAATGAATAACGGCTCTTACATCTGGTTTATCAATACCCATTCCAAATGCATTGGTAGCAACTATAACACGGGTTGAATTCCTGATCCAGTTTTGTTGGCGGCTGGTTCTTTGATCATTGGTTAAACCTGCGTGATAATATTCAGCCTTTATTTTATGAAGCTTTAGCAGGTCGCTCACCTGTTGTGTTTGTTTGCGGCTTTTGCAATATACTATGGACGAACCTTTAACATTGGTGAGAATTTCCAGCAACTTTGTCTGTTTGGAAACAGGCTCAAAAACACTGTAAGAAAGATTAGGCCTTGCAAAAGATTGTTGAAATTTTTCATAGCCGGATTTGAATGCAAGTTTTTCGCAGATGTCATTTTGCACCGGCAGTGTAGCCGAAGCCGTTAGTGCCATTACAGGAACATCGGGCAACTCTTCTCTTAGCATTGCGATGCGTAAATATGGCGGCCTGAAATCGTAACCCCATTGCGAAATACAATGCGCTTCATCTATGGCAATCAGGCAGGGCTTTATTGCAGGCAGGTACTCAAGAAAAAGAGTGGTTTGCAGCCGCTCTGGAGAAACATACAGGAACTTGTAATTTCCAAATGCCGCATTCTGCAATATTTTTTTTACATCAGAAAAATGCATGCCTGAATAAATAGCCAATGCTGGAATTCCTTTATTGGTAAGATTTTCAACCTGGTCTTTCATTAAAGCTATGAGCGGACTGATCACCAGGCAGATGCCTTCCATCATCATAGCGGGTACCTGAAAACAGACTGATTTGCCCCCACCGGTTGGTAGCAAGGCAAGCACATCTTTCTTCTGCATAACAGCCGCAATGATCTCTTCCTGCAAAGGGCGGAATAACTTGTGCCCCCAATATTTTTCTAATATGAAATGTGCTTCCTCCAAACGCTGCTT
>CAZCAA010000102.1:2556-2823 GCA_964496585.1 uncultured Ferruginibacter sp. | reverse complement strand
CTGATAAAAGGCACATGAACAGAAGCAGAGTGAGATAGTAATATTTTTGCATGCTGAAATTTACTTTCCTTGTAAGTAACTTAATATTCGCAATGTGGATGCAATTTGTTTGGCTTGTTGTAAATTACTAAAATCTAAAGAAGCTTCATTAACCAAATCGGTATTATGAACACCTTCTTTATTCCATGTTTCAAATTTTATTTTTTTCTCTTCTCCAGTGGTAATATTAATAAGACCGGCAGGGAATTCCCTTTTATCAAGCCCTTC
>CAZCAA010000102.1:0-2463 GCA_964496585.1 uncultured Ferruginibacter sp. | reverse complement strand
TTTAAGGCTGAAATATTCTTTAACTATCGTTTCACCAAATATCAAGTATTCACATATCAGACTGTCTGTAATAATAAAGTTCGTTTTCGCAAGGGTAAATTGAGTACCGGCTGTAGTTTTATTTTTAGTTGGCTCTTTTGGCCCATTGGGTTTGTTGTTACAGCCAATGGCAAAAGCAGCAAATAGAAAGGAATAAAATAATACTAGTTTCATTTTTATGTTTTTGGTTTGGCGAATGCTTGTGTTATTTTGCTACTTTATCAGATATACTCAAAACCAATACCCATTCATCATCTAATACGATAAGTAAGTTAAGATAATCCTTATACTCTTCATTCGTAACAGTCTATTTATTCCCTTTTACAGGAGGTTCTGAAGATGTATAAATCGAAGTACAAATAAGCCTGTCGTTGTATTGCGGATAATCAAAATCCAGTAAGTATATTATTTCCTGTTTCTGCGATTTAGAAAGCAAAGAATAGCGGGTAACGCCTGTTTTCTTTTCTGTATATACCTCTCCTGCCGTTTCAGCAGATTTTGCCATTTTATTCAGAGCTATAATGTAATTCGCTGTAGTGCCCCCTGATATATCTATTGAAACGCCGTTTATGTTATTTGATATATTTGTTTCAAGTAAAAAAGCCGACTGTATACTATCTAACTGTAACTGGCCTTTTATATTAAAAATATTTACTTCATTTACATTCTCCGGCTGGCCGGTTTTAAGTTCTCTAAAAGAACCTGATGTATTTGTAGCTGATTTATATAATTGAGTAAGTGCTTTTACTATTCTTTCTTCTGCCTTTTTATTGGCTTCGGTGTTATTTTTTGCTTTATTGCTGCTATTGTTAGTTGCCGGTAGTGTGCTTTTACTTGCTATTGACTTTGATTCGTTTTCATAATAATAATAAGGTTTTCCAATAGTAATAATCGTTCCCTGTGTAAAGGGATTTACAGAAAATATTACAACACCGTTTTTCCCTTTAAAACTTTTGGTCACCATATTACTATCAGCCCTCACAGGCACCACTTCAATTAAACCATTTTGCTTAAGCAGAGGACTCAACAATTCTATACAAACTTCTGCAGAAAAAGGAAGCTCTTCATTATAAGTATTTACTCGTTTTCCGTCTTTCTCTGTGATATAATAAATTCTTTGGGGCAATGGCCCAATGTTCTCCGGCAAAAGCATTGTTGATGATTCGAATAATTGCTGTCCAAAATAATCTGTTGCTGTGCCCTTTTTTAATTTTTCAAAGTTTGTGGGAATGTTTTGAAAAATTACCGGAAAGTTCTTTTTAACTGAAGCTTTTTCAGATGCTGTGGGTAGCCTTGTCTCCTGCGCATTCCTTTTTGAAATAAAACAGGCTAGAATAAATATTATGAATTGTAGAATGACTCGCATTTAATTATTTTTATTTCTGCTCATATAAGGTCCATTTATTTTTTTTTGAACCGCCCGTTTGTTCCTCAGAAGCAAAAACCAAGTTTCCGTTTTTGTCAAACACCTCAGTATATAGCACATTTTTGTCAGCTAAGTTCCGCTTCCTTACAATATACCGGCCTTGCTTTTCTTGAGCCTCAAAAAAAATCTCCATACGCTTTCTGTAATATTCTGCGTCTTTGTCTTCTTTATCTGTGTATACAATATATTCCCACAGATTTAGAGATGTATTTATGGATAGTTCAGCATGTAGATGCGCCAGTGTTTTAGTACCTGCAAATATTTGCTTTCCATTTTCAACCTTTAATAAACCAGCTTTGAAAAAGCTAAAACCTTTTTTGGCATCAAATAGCAAACTTAAAAGGTCGCCATCAAATGTTGGTTTTCTTTTATAAAAAATTAACACGACTGGAATCTTAGATTTTGAAAGATTTTCAACAAATAATTTTAGTCCTCTGTTTTCCATCTGAGAGTGCAGGTCATAATAAACTGCATAGTTCTTTTGCCCAATTTTTTGAGACGCCAGATCCACATAGTTTTGTGTAATGCGAGCCATTGCACTGGTATCTTCTGTAACCACTATAACTGAAACACCTCTATCCTGCCTCGGTTCATATATCATCTGATTAACCAAGTGTTCTGCATAATCATACCTCGATCCAAAGCGTTCCCAGCCCTGCGACCTTAACCTGCTCTCTTCTTCCTTTATATAGGACTTAAACTTGTTTATAGTGGCGGGTGGCAGATTATCTACATAATCTTCTTTAGAGAAATCTATTTTTTCTCCATCGGGTTGTTTCCCTTGGTCTATTAACTCCTTTTCCTTTACAGTGTATCCTGTTTGCTTTTTTGAAAGCTGATCTCTGCCATAGTCATCCAGCGTTAGCCAACTATAATGTCCGGGCAAAGCAAATTTAGACGCATGTTGCCTTGCCGCTTTTTCAGCAGCATACCAGTCAAGTCCGGGCTTCCATTCAAACACAAGTGTGCCACCGTTGGTGCCAGTAGCCTGACATTCC
>CAZCAA010000101.1:0-2839 GCA_964496585.1 uncultured Ferruginibacter sp. | reverse complement strand
AACCAGTTCCTATGATTGAAACTGCCGCAGAGATAATGACAGATGCTGATATTTTCATACTAATTGGAACATCGCTCCAGGTTTATCCCGCAGCGTCGCTTATCCATTATGTCCCATTAACTACCCCTAAATATATCATCGATAAAAAAATACCATCTATGGGAAACCTTCCCGAGACTGTATTAATTGAAAAGCCTGCCACAGAGGGAATCAAAGAATTGTTATCCATGCTCTAATACAAAAAATATTTTAATCATTAAACAGTTTGTGTACAATGCTCTCTTTGGCGGAACATAAGAAGAACATATTGATAAGTAAAAGTTTTAAAAAGTAAACAACTAATTAATTGCAGAATGCAATACAGCTTATTCAATCAATACTATTTAAGTTTAAATTCTTTCTCTTTAAAACCAATACCAAATTTCTTCAGCTCATCCAATACAGGCTCATAAATTTCTTTAATAATAGGAATATGAAGACCTGTAATATTTAGTGTGCCGTTAAGGATAAGTTTAGCAGCAATGCCTAAAGGTAAACCAACTGTTTTAGCCATAGCTGTATGAATGTGATCATCACCTTTTACGAACAATGAACTTGTAACGGCGTGATTTTCGTTACTAATGCTATATTCAATTTCGTGCAACATTACAATAAGGTCTTTATCTCCCGGCACAAGTGCCAGCTTCTTTTCCAGCGCAAACTGCAACACATCGGCAGCACTACATAGGCCTTTGTTTACAATTGTTTCGTTGTCATCAAGGCCTAAAAAGAACAATTGTTTCATGATCAGATTGGCTTCATGCATCTTGGCTGCCATTTCTGTAGCGGCATTATTTTTTATTTTCTCAACGTCGATATCTTTCAGATCTCCTGATTCATTTACTAACATAAAGTTACTGGGAATCGCTTCACCGGTCTCCGCTGCTTTTTCTTCTGCCTCTGCAATGTTCATAAGGTTTTCCAAAAGATGTTTCGTTTCGGCTAACCGTGTAGATAAATTTTGTTCCAGCCATTCGCCAAAACCATTTTTCTCCAGGTGTTCCCTGAACACTTCCTGCAGCGTCTTTCCGTCAGTTTGGTATTGTGGCGTTTCATTAGTTAATTTAAGTTCAATGATGTTTTTCCAGCCATGCATAAAATCAGGATACCTCAGCGTTGTTCTCACAAATGTATGAGCTTGTTGTAATTTATACAGATCAATATAAGGTAAACTGTTACGGTTGGGATAATATCCTAGCAGCGGCACCTCATCGTTACCGGTAGCTACCTGCCTGTCGGCATCAAATAGATCTTCATACGTTTCTTCCACTTCCTTTCCATCCATCTTATAAACCGCTCCTGCTTTACCGGCTAAAACAACGTTGCGCGGATTCCAGCTTATTTTGTAATGCCAGGGATTATTGTCGCTTTCGGGTGCAACCAATCCGCCGCAATGGCTATTAAATGAATTCACAACGCCGGATTAGGCTTTAATCCTATCCAACAGCTGCATGGCGCTCATGTGGTCAATGCCTGGGTCCAGCCCCATCTCACACAAGAAAAAAAGTTTCCGGTGATTAATCTCATCCTGAAGGCTCTTTATCTGTGGGTCAAGATAGGAGGCAGTGAGAAGGTGTTTTCTGTATTCTACGCAATCTTTTGCAACAAGAAAGTGCAGGGCGGGAGGCATCATTGATATTACCACATGCGCACGCTGAATTAAAGCAGCTCGTTCATTTTCATTATTGATATCCAGTTGTACTGCTTCGGCAAAACGTGAGTTATTTGTTTTTTCAATAATGGTTTTTAATTCAGCATCTGCTACTATAAATTTCCACCCGTTTAACTCCGCTTCTTTTAGGAGATAATCAATCAGCACCGAGGCTGATTTTCCCGCTCCAAATAATAAGATTGTCTTCAATGTAAACTACGTTTTGCGGCAAGTTATCAAATCCAATTGTAAATTCAGGATTCTACACACCTAAGATTTTATAATTCCGTATTTGAAGCCAATTCTTTTCGCTGATAGAATTTTGATAAAACCCGCTGTAGCTGCTGTATTCTGGCTTGAAAATTACACAGTTTATTTGCGCCTGCCTGTCTAAAACGATGTTCTCCACAATCAAGGAAAAAATGTGTACAATAATAGGTTAAAATGCTTCATTTTAACGCTGAAAAACGGATAAAAATCGGTACATTCGCCCACTATAAAAATATATGGAAAATAACGAGATTAACAACGAAGGAAACCTTAATAACAGGGGTAAAATAATACCGGTAAATATTGAAGAACAAATGAAGACTTCCTACATCGATTACTCTATGAGTGTAATTGTTGGACGGGCACTTCCGGATGTTCGTGATGGTTTTAAACCAGTTCACCGCAGGGTACTTTTTGGCATGATAGAGCTGGCAAATTACAGCAACAGGCCGTATAAAAAATCTGCTCGTATTGTGGGAGAAGTAATGGGTAAATATCATCCTCATGGTGATTCTTCAATTTATTTTACTATGGTTCGTATGGCGCAAGAATGGGCTATGCGTTATACGTTAATAGATGGCCAGGGAAATTTCGGTAGCCAGGATGGAGATCCACCGGCAGCTATGCGTTATACAGAGGTGCGTATGGAGAAATTTGCTGAGGCGATGATAGAAGATATCGACAAAGATACGGTAGATTACCAGCTCAACTTCGATGATTCACTTAAAGAACCAACGGTACTGCCTACACGCGTTCCACAATTATTAGTTAATGGGAGCAGCGGTATTGCTGTTGGTATGGCAACCAATATGATGCCGCACAATCTGGGAGAAGTAGTAGACGGATGCATCGCCTATATTGAAAATAAAGATATTGAAA
>CAZCAA010000100.1:0-3188 GCA_964496585.1 uncultured Ferruginibacter sp. | reverse complement strand
TCTTCGGTTCACGGCTTGACGATTTCTAATCCGCTCGCGGGCTACGCAAAGAGTGTCGCAACCTTTACCTTGATGGTTACATGAAATTTCCGTTTCATTAAAAAGTATTCGCCCGGGTTCACAGAGCAACAAAAGCCAATTGCGAAAATGCCCTACGGAAAACGTATCGTGATTTGTAACAACTGACTAATGTGGTTATTTTCCTTTTCCAGAAAAGATGATCTGCAGGCTATAGATCATAATTTTAAAATCCAGTGCAAGCGAAACATTTTCTACATACAGCAGATCAAAAGGCATTCTTTCTATCATTTCTTTTACTGAAGATGCGTATCCAAAGTTTACCATTCCCCAACTCGTTAGTCCGGGTTTAACTTTAAACAGGTATTTATACTCCGGGTGAATCGCAACGATCTGGTCTATGTAAAATTTCCTTTCGGGCCTTGGCCCAACGAGGCTCATTTCTCCTTTAATAATGTTCCAGCATTGAGGAAGTTCATCTAAACGCCATTTCCGCATCACTTTTCCCCATGAGGTTATTCGTATGTCGTCGTCGCTGCTTAGTTGCGGGCCGGTAGCTTCTGCGCCTACAATCATAGATCTAAACTTATACATTGTAAACGGCCGTCCTTTATAACCAATTCTTTCCTGAGAAAAGAAAATGGGGCCTTTTGATGAAAGTGATACCCTGATAAGTGTATATAAAAACAGGGGAGATAGTACCAGCAACGCAATAATTGATACGGTAAGGTCTATTGCCCTTTTTATATTTTGTTGCCAGGAAGGAAGTAATCCCGAATGAATATCAATGAGCGGAACACCCATTACATTGTTTGTTTGCAGCGCGCCACTGATGATGTCTACCGTATCCGGTGTGATCTTTATATTTACTTCTTTATCACTTAATATCTGCAGAATCTTGCTTATGAGGTCGCGTTCATTTTTTTCTACAGCAATAATCACTTCTTCAATTTGATCAGATTCAATAATTTGGGTGATGTTTTCGTAACCATTTATTTCTTTTACTGAAGCGGGAAAGTTATAATTAAAATTTCCGTTTGTATTTATAAACCCTGTAATTCGGTAACCCCCGTGGTCTT
The DNA here is from genome assembly GCA_964496585.1 of uncultured Ferruginibacter sp. GTDB lineage: Bacteria > Bacteroidota > Bacteroidia > Chitinophagales > Chitinophagaceae > Ferruginibacter. The sequence continues at coordinate 2,091 of CAZCAA010000100.1, read as the reverse complement.
TGGAGTTGATGAAATCTTCATAAAATTTAGCAGCTTTTTTTCCTGAGCCGATGAGCAATGCATTAAAAAACACGGTCCTGTTTTTTAATTGTTTTTTTACGAAAGTTAAAAATATCATTCGTACAATAAATGTGCAGGAAAATACAGGAATTAAAAGCGCATAAAATTCGCTGTAATAGTTACTATTGTTCTCATGAGGATTTTTTAAAATAAAAAAGAATAACAGGAAGAGGCAGCCGATAAGGCTTATTACGAATGTTTTAATAAATTCTGTGAGTCTCGATTTTTGATAAAGTGAATTATAAGTGCCGCTCAGGAAATGCAACAATAGCCAGCCTGTTGTGTATAAAAGAAGTCCGATATAAAATCCGGGGGGAATGCTGAAATCGTATTCGTATATTTTGGTTCGAAGGTAATAGAAGCTAAGCCAGGTAAAGATGCATACAATGATATCTGCCAGAATGTACCAACTGATATGTATGCGGGGTTGTTTCAAAGTGTATACAAAACGTTTTAAGTTTAAGGTTTAACAGTTTAATGGTTGGGTAACCTTGAAATATTTTTTCGGCAATTGAAGCGCTACTAAGCTTAATCGTTATAATCCAAAAACTTTAAACGGATTAATGTTGTTTGTTGCTGATTTTTTCCAAAATCTGGTGTGCTACTTCCATGGCACGAAAGCCATCAAGCACAGTTACAGCCGTTTCTGTATTATTTAAGATGGACGCTTTAAAAGCTTCCAGTTCCATTTTAATAGCATTTACATCTGCGATAGCCGGACTAGCAATGGCGATTGTTTTTTTACCATTATTGGTTTCAATGTCGAAGGTGAATACATTTTTATCACCCGGAGTATTAAGCCTGATGATCTCTGTTTTTTTATCGAGAAAATCTATACCAATATAGGCGTCTTTTTGAAACAGCCTGATCTTTCTCATTTTTTTCATGGAGATACGGCTGCTGGTTAAATTGGCAACGCAGCCATTATCAAATTCTATGCGTACGTTGGCAATATCGGGAGTATCGCTCATTACGGCAACACCATTTGCAGATATATTGCTCACGTTACTTTTTACGAGGTGGAGGATGATGTCGATGTCGTGGATCATTAGGTCTAGTATCACACTTACATCAGTACCTCTGGGGTTAAATTGTGCAAGCCTGTGTACTTCAATAAACATCGGTTGAAGTTGTTGATCTTTTACCGCTAAAAAAGCGGGATTAAACCTTTCAACGTGCCCCACCTGAAATTTCAGGTTAGATTCTTTGGCAAGTTTCACCAACATGCGAGCTTCTTCCATTGTATTTGCCAGCGGCTTCTCTACAAAAACGTGTTTGCCTTTTCTGAGAGCTGCATCACAAAGCTTAAAATGCTGAATGGTGGGAGCTACTATATCTACTGCATCACATGCATCCATTAATTCTGCAGCATCGGTATATCTTTTCAGTTGATATTTTTCTTCAACATTTTTTGCATTGGCATCGTCGGGGTCAAAAAAGCCAACGAGTTGTACGTCTGGGATTTCCAGCCAATTGTTGAGGTGGTATTTTCCCAGGTGTCCTGTTCCGAATACAGCAATTTTAAGAATAAAGCTTAGTTTTCTTTAACGGCAGGTAAGCCGCTTGGTTATGAAGCAGAAGCTTCGGTTGTTTCTTCCCAAAATCCCATGCGTCCAAATTTCTCGATACGCTGGTTTACTCTTTCCTGGGCAGGTATTTCCTGTAATTTTTTGATAGCAGGTATCAGGTAATTTTTTAGTATTTCGGCAGCTTCATCATAATCCCAATGGGCGCCACCTAATGGTTCAGGAATTACGTCATCCACTAGGCCGAATTTAAGCATATCTGTACCGGTTAGCCGAAGTTGTTCTGCGGCTGTTTCTTTTTTGTCCCAGCTTCTCCAGAGAATGCTGCTGCAGCTTTCGGGAGAGATAACGGTGTACCAGGTATTTTCCATCATTACTACTTTGTCGCCAACGCCAATTCCCAGTGCGCCTCCGCTGGCACCTTCGCCGATAATAACGCAGATTACGGGAACTTTGAGGCTGATCATTTCATAAATATTTCTTGCGATGGCTTCACCTTGTCCTC
>CAZCAA010000099.1:0-3245 GCA_964496585.1 uncultured Ferruginibacter sp. | reverse complement strand
TAAGTTGGAAGATTATACAGTTGATGGTTTTCGGGGGCTTGCAAAGCAGCAACCTTTGTTGGCGTTTACCGGTACTATCTTTTTGTTTTCATTAACCGGTATTCCATTAACAGCCGGTTTTCAAGCCAAATTTTATATGTTAATGGCAGCAGTAGAGAATGGTCACCAATTCTGGATAGTGATTGTTGCCGTACTTTTTGCAGCCATTAGTGCTTACTATTATTTCAGAGTGGTACAAGCGATGTATTTTAAAGAATCAACTGGTGAGCTTGCTTTAACAGGCCCAATAACCACTAGCTTTAAATTCATGTTGGTTGCAACTGCCATTCTCATAATTGTATTAGGAATTTATCCCGAATTTGTTATCGGCTGGAAATACCATTAATTGCCGTTTGTAAATTTTTTTATTAAACAGGGTTTACGTTCTATATCTTTAGGAATAATTACATTGGGATGACCTATAAAGATTCTTTATCACTTTCCTGGAAGAATATTGCCGGTAATAAGCTTAGAACGGGTATTACTATTATTATTATTGCCCTGGGCATCTTTGCGCTTATACTGATTATTACTGCCATTAAAGCTGCCAGTAACAGCCTTACTTCCAGCTTTTCTACAATGGGTGCCAATTCTTTTAGCATCAGGTTTAAGGACAGGAACCTTCATTTTGGCGGTGGTAGGCAATCGGGTGCAGTTAAAAGCAAAACATCTCTAAAACAAAAAAAGTCAAATGATGGTATTCCCATCAGTTACAATGAAGCAAAAGCTTTTAAAGAACGGTATGCATTTCCGGGCGCTAAAGTTGGCATTATATTACGTGGCCCATCTTCCATTGTTGTAAATACAAATACAAGAAAAACCAATCCCGATGTTTCAGTATTAGGCGGTGATGAAAATTACCTTGAGCTAAATGGGTATAAACTTGCCTATGGGAGAAATTTTACCCAGACTGAAATTGAAACCGGACGTAATATTTGCATGATAGGAAGTGGCGTCGCCTCAAAATTATTTCCTGATAATAATTCAAAAGCAATAGATGCTGTAATCAGTGTAGATCATATTCCTTATCGCGTTATAGCTGTGTTGCAAGACAAAGGGTCCACTGCTTTTTTTAACACCAGTAAAATAATAGTGACCTCGTTTAATAATATCAGGCGCATGTATACTACTCAGAACGCCAGTTATAATATTGCTGTAATGGTAACAGATCTGAAGTTGATGGATGTAGCAACCGGTGAAGCAAAAGGGACTTTTAGGCCAATACGAAAACTCGAAACCAAAGAGGCAGATAATTTTTACATTGACAAAAGCGATAGTATTGCACAATCACTGTTAACCAATCTTGGTTTTTTAGAAAAAGGAACTATTGGCATAGCTTTTATTACATTAATTGGAGCGGCCATAGGATTAATGAATATAATGTTAGTGGCGGTAAATGAAAGAACAAAAGAAATTGGGTTGACAAAGGCCCTTGGAGGAACAAGGAAAGATATTCGTACCCAGTTTTTGTTTGAATCGGTTATAATCAGCTTAATGGGAGCCGTAGCAGGAATTATTGCAGGTATATTAGTAGGTAACCTGGTTGCTGTTTTGTTACACACAGGTTTTGTAGTTCCGTGGGGATGGGTGGTTGCCGGTATTTTTGTTTGTTCTATCGTTGGCCTTGGTGCAGGGCTTTATCCGGCTCACAAAGCATCAAAATTGGATCCAATAGTTGCCTTGAGATATGAATAACTCATTTACTTAATACGCTGACCATAAGCTCAAATTAAGAAAATAAAAAAAAAACTTTCCTTAATTGTTGCATTCAATTATTTTATTAACTTGTGTGTCCCGCTTTTACCCGCGGAAACTTTTATTTAATCAAGTAGATCAATTTACATTACCTAAAAACAGAAATTAAATCTTAACTAATTAAAATTCGATTGTTATGGCAGAAACAAGACCAACAGCAACTGTAAAACCAACAACCTCCGTTCAGGCTAGAAAATCAAGTAACATAATATCTCTGATTGCTCCTGTATTATGTTTGCTCACTGGATATGTGATATGGAGATTTGGTCTGGGTGCTACATCAAATTTTGAACATGGAACTGCCGGGGGATTTTGGCCAGATAGGGAAGGTCCTAAGACTGCACTTAGTAAAATGTATCTCGGTGGTATCATTGTACCAATTCTGATCGGGACTTTTTTAACTATGTTAACGTTCGTAATTGAGCGTTTTATGACAGTAGCAAAAGCTACAGGAACCGGAAATAATGCAGATTTCATCCGCAAAGTGCAATATCATCTTGCTAACAAAAATGTAGATGCAGCTTTGGCAGAATGTGATAAACAAAAGGGTTCAGTAGGGAATGTAATGAAAGCCGGATTACATCGTTACAAAGATATGATTAGTAATAACGAGTTAAATACAGAACAAAAAGTACTTGCTATTCAGAAAGAAGTAGAAGAAGCAACTTCTCTGGAACTGCCAATGTTGGAAAAAAATCTGGTATTCCTTTCTACCATCGCTACCATCGCTACCCTTATCGGTCTGTTGGGAACGGTAATTGGTATGATCCGTGCGTTCGCAGGATTGGGTGCTGATAGTGGTGGTGCATCATCTGCAGCACAACTTTCAATTGGTATTTCTGAGGCATTGTATAATACCGCTTTGGGTATTGGTACCTCTGCAGTTGCCATCGTGTTTTATAACATTTTTACCACTAAGATTGATGGTATAACTTATGGTATTGATGAATCAGGATTTACATTAACACAAACATTTGCTTCTTTGTACAAATAATTTTGTGGAATAAATCACCATCAAGCATCTTAAGTACAGTTTTAAAATTTCAATCATGCCAAAAGTTAAAATACCCCGCAAGAGCACAAACGTAGATATGACGGCTATGTGTGATGTGGCTTTTTTACTATTGACATTCTTTATTTTGGCAACTAAGCAGAAACCACCTGAAGTACTGGCAGTTACGCCACCTACTTCGGTTTCCAGTAAAGCGGCTCCCGATAAATCCATTCTGGTTACAATGACTGGAGATGGAAGAGTTTTTTTAACATTGGGAGATGATACTAAAAAAGATGCCATTATAGATGATATCAATGCAACAAAGCAACTACAACTTTCAGTATCTGAACTTGCTAAATTAAAAAAATCTGAATTTATAGGGCTACCACTTAACCAGATCAAATCTGCCATGGCATCCAACGTAGTTATGTCGCCAGATAAAATGGCGGGAATTCCT
>CAZCAA010000098.1:0-3310 GCA_964496585.1 uncultured Ferruginibacter sp. | reverse complement strand
TAAGTTGGAAGATTATACAGTTGATGGTTTTCGGGGGCTTGCAAAGCAGCAACCTGTGTTGGCGCTTACCGGCACTATCTTTCTGTTTTCATTAACCGGTATCCCGTTAACAGCCGGTTTTCAGGCTAAATTTTATATGTTGATGGCAGCAGTAGAGAATGGTCACCATTTCTGGATAGTGATTGTTGCAGTACTTTTTGCCGCCATCAGTGCATACTATTATTTCAGGGTGGTACAGGCAATGTATTTCAAAGAATCAACCGGTGAACTTGCATTAACAGGCCCGATAACCACTAGCTTTAAATTGATGTTGGTTGTAACAGCCATTCTCATAATTATATTAGGAATCTATCCAGAATTTGTTATCGGCTGGAAATACCATTAATTGCCGTTTGTAAATTTTTTTATTAAACAGGGTTTACGTTCTATATCTTTAGGAATAATTACATTGGGATGACCTATAAAGATTCTTTATCACTTTCCTGGAAGAATATTGCCGGTAATAAGCTTAGAACGGGTATTACTATTATTATTATTGCCCTGGGCATCTTTGCGCTTATACTGATTATTACTGCCATTAAAGCTGCCAGTAACAGCCTTACTTCCAGCTTTTCTACAATGGGTGCCAATTCTTTTAGCATCAGGTTTAAGGACAGGAACCTTCATTTTGGCGGTGGTAGGCAATCGGGTGCAGTTAAAAGCAAAACATCTCTAAAACAAAAAAAGTCAAATGATGGTATTCCCATCAGTTACAATGAAGCAAAAGCTTTTAAAGAACGGTATGCATTTCCAGGCGCTAAAGTTGGCATTCTATTGCGTGGCCCATCTTCCATTGTTGTAAATACAAATACAAGAAAAACTAATCCCGATGTTTCAGTATTAGGAGGCGATGAAAATTACCTGGAACTGAATGGGTATAAACTTGCCTATGGGAGAAATTTAACCCAGACTGAAATTGAAACCGGACGAAATGTTTGCATGATCGGCAGTGGCGTGGCCTCTAAATTATTTCCTGAAAATAATTCAAAAGCATTAGATGCTGTAATCAGTGTAGACCATGTTCCATATCGCGTTATAGCTGTGTTGCAAGACAAAGGGTCCACTGCTTTTTTTAACACCAGTAAAATAATAGTAACCTCGTTTAATAACATCAGGCGAATGTATACTACTCAGAACGCCAGTTATAATATTGCCGTAATGGTAACAGATCTTAAGTTGATGGATGTGGCAACCGGTGAAGCAAAAGGGACTTTTAGGCCAATCCGAAAACTCGAAACCAAGGATGCAGATAATTTTTACATTGATAAAAGCGACAGTATTGCGCAATCATTATTAACCAATCTCGGGTTTTTAGAAAAGGGAACAATTGGCATAGCTTTTATTACATTGATTGGAGCGGCTATAGGATTAATGAATATAATGTTAGTGGCGGTAAATGAAAGAACCAAGGAAATTGGATTGGCAAAGGCCCTTGGAGGAACAAGAAAAGATATTCGTACCCAGTTTTTATTTGAATCGGTTATAATAAGCTTAATGGGAGCAGTAGCCGGAATTATTGCCGGAATATTAGTAGGTAATCTGGTAGCTGTGTTATTACACACGGGTTTTGTAGTTCCCTGGGGATGGGTGATAGCTGGGATTTTTGTTTGTTCTATAGTTGGCCTTGGTGCAGGACTGTATCCGGCTCACAAAGCATCTAAATTGGATCCGATAGTTGCCTTAAGATATGAATAATCCAATTACTTAATACACTGACAATAAGCTCAAATTAAGAAAATAAAAAAAAAACTTTCCTTAATTGTTGCATTCAATTATTTTATTAACTTGTGTGTCCCGCTTTTACCCGCGGAAACTTTTATTTAATCAAGTAGATCAATTTACATTACCTAAAAACAGAAATTAAATCTTAACTAATTAAAATTCGATTGTTATGGCAGAAACAAGACCAACAGCAACTGTAAAACCAACAACCTCCGTTCAGGCTAGAAAATCAAGTAACATAATATCTCTGATTGCTCCTGTATTATGTTTGCTCACTGGATATGTGATATGGAGATTTGGTCTGGGTGCTACATCAAATTTTGAACATGGAACTGCCGGGGGATTTTGGCCAGATAGGGAAGGTCCTAAGACTGCACTTAGTAAAATGTATCTCGGTGGTATCATTGTACCAGTTCTGATCGGAACTTTTTTAACAATGTTAACATTCGTAATTGAGCGTTTTATGACAGTAGCAAAAGCTACAGGAACTGGAAATAATGCAGATTTCATCCGCAAAGTGCAATACCATCTTGCTAACAAAAATGTAGATGCAGCTTTGATAGAATGTGACAAACAAAAGGGGTCAGTTGGTAACGTTATGAAAGCAGGACTTCACCGTTACAAAGAAATGATTACTAATAATGAATTAAATACTGAACAAAAAGTACTGGCTATTCAGAAAGAAGTAGAAGAAGCAACTTCCCTGGAACTGCCAATGCTGGAAAAAAATCTGGTATTCCTTTCTACCATCGCTACCATTGCTACCCTTGTCGGGCTGTTGGGAACGGTAATTGGTATGATCCGTGCGTTCGCGGGACTAGGTGCTGATAGTGGTGGTGCGTCTTCTGCGGCACAGCTTTCAATTGGTATTTCTGAGGCTTTGTATAATACAGCTTTGGGTATTGGTACTTCTGCAGTTGCAATCGTGTTTTATAACATTTTCACTACTAAGATCGATGGTATAACTTATGGTATTGATGAATCAGGATTTACATTAACACAAACATTTGCTTCTTTGTACAAATAATTTTGTGGAATAAATCACCATCAAGCATCTTAAGTACAGTTTTAAAATTTCAATCATGCCAAAAGTTAAAATACCCCGCAAGAGCACAAACGTAGATATGACGGCTATGTGTGATGTGGCTTTTTTACTATTGACATTCTTTATTTTGGCAACTAAGCAGAAACCACCTGAAGTACTGGCAGTTACGCCACCTACTTCGGTTTCCAGTAAAGCGGCTCCCGATAAATCCATTCTGGTTACAATGACTGCAGATGGAAGAGTTTTTTTAACATTGGGAGATGATACTAAAAAGGCAGCCATTATAGATGATATCAATGCAACAAAGCAACTGCAACTGTCAGGATCTGAACTTGCTAAATTAAAAAAATCTGAATTCATAGGGCTACCACTTAATATGATCAAATCTGCAATGGCATCCAACGTTGTTGTATCGCCTGATAAAATGCAAGGTATTCCTATAGATAGCACTAATAATGAACTTGTGGACTGGATAAGAAGTGTAACCAATGCTTATAAAGGCGG
>CAZCAA010000097.1:0-3361 GCA_964496585.1 uncultured Ferruginibacter sp. | reverse complement strand
GCGACTTTGTAGCCGTGATGCAAAATGTAAAAAAAAATCATGCTAAAAATATTTTACGCATAATAAAGACGAATTATAGTGTCCACAATGTCTTTTGCAACTTCTTGTTTTGTTTTTGTTTCAAATTCAAACACTTGATCCTTACTGAAGATAGTTACTTTATTGGTATCATGATTAAATCCTGCTCCTTTATCCTGCATAGAATTTAATACAATCAAATCTGCATTCTTCTTAACTAATTTTTCCTTTGCATACTCAGTTTCATTATTTGTCTCAAGCGCAAAGCCTACCAAAATCTGGCCACTCTTTTTCCTTTCACCTATTGCTTTTAATATATCTCTCGTTTTTATGAGATCCAAACTAAGGCCTGCTTCATGCTTCTTAATTTTTTGTGTGGCTTGTTTTACTGGAGTATAGTCGGCAACGGCAGCAGCCATAATTGTCAAATCTGTAATATCAAATCGATTCTCAACAGCTTCATACATTTCTAAGGCTGTACTGACTTTAATAATACTAATGCTACTATTGTTCACTGTTTCTTTTGTAGGTCCCAATATTAACGTAACTTCTGCTCCTCTATTGCATAATTCATTAGCAATTGCAATGCCCATTTTTCCTGATGAATGGTTCCCGATAAATCTAACCGGATCAATAGGTTCATAAGTTGGTCCGGCAGTTACCAGTACTTTTTTCCCTTGTAACTCATTTGCGACAGAAAAATGCTCTTTTATAAATTCAAGAATTTGTTCCGGCTCAGCCATTCTGCCTTCTCCATGCAAGCCGCTGGCCAATGCTCCGTTTCCAACAGGAATTATATTATTGCCAAATGATTTAAGTCGTTGTAGATTTTCCTTAGTACTTGGGTGTTTCCACATGTCTTCATCCATAGCTGGGGCTACTGCAACCGGGCATATTGCAGATAAATAAACAGCCAGTAAAAGATTGTCGCAATTTCCCTGAGCCATTTTAGCAAGCGTATTACAACTTAGCGGCGCTATCACAAACAGATCGGCCCAACGTCCCAGCATGACATGGTTACTCCAGCTTTGCTCATCAAACAGTTCTGTTAAAACCGGGTTTTTACTGAGTGTAGATAAAGTAAGTGGTGTTATAAAATCTTTTGCTGCTGGTGTCATGATTACTTTTACTTCGGCACCTTCCTGAAGTAGCAGCCTTAAGAGAAATACAGATTTATAAGCAGCTATGCTACCAGTTATTCCCAATATTATTTTTTTCCCCTTCAACATTATTTCAAAAATACATATAAAAACAAATGCGGTTAGTATTCACCAACCGCATAAATTTATTGTTTAAATATTCTTAACTAAAGAGGTCATTATCCGCTTTGCGGAAATATACTTTGTCATCCAAAAACTCCTGAGTAGCCAATAATGCCGGATTTGGCATTCTTTCATATGCTCTTGAGATTTCAATTTGCTCTTTATTTTCATGAATTTCTTCCAGACTATCGGTATGACTGGCAAATTCTTCTAATTTGTTGTGCAATTCTTCCTTTAATGAAACATTTATCTGATTAGCTCTTTTGCCAATGATGGAAATTGATTCATACAGATTCCCCGTCTTGGCTTTAATATCATCCAAATTTCGGGTTTCTACATTATTGGTAATGCCTACGCTAAGTTGTCGTCTTAATTTGCTCATTGCTTAACTTTTTAATATTGTTAGTTGATAATTTCATAAATTCTTGTGGTTCTCCTTTTAGCTTACTTTCCGGGAACTGATCGGAAAACTCATTACATTCTGTAATGACTTGTTCATATCTTTCTACCTGCTTTTCTTCTATACTAAGGCCGGCATATTTAAAATATGATTTAATAACCATTAGTTTATATTCATCCGCCTTCTGCGATTCAGGGAAGCTATTGAGCAGAGATGTAAAGGCTACACCGGCAGCTCTAAACTGTCCCATATCATAATACAGCAATGCACTTTTAAAATCCTTTACTTCCAGCTTTGCCCGGCATTCATCAATTATTTTATTTGCATCAGGGATTCTTGAAGAACCCGGATGCGTATTGATAAAAACCTGCATGGTGCCTATCGCTTTAATAGTCTGTGTTTGGTCTAGTTCAGGCTTGGGCGATTGTTTGTAAAAACTGAAAGCTCTCATGTAATCCATCTCCTCCGACTTTTTGCTTGAAGGAAATGTCTCCATAAAACTCTTAAACAGATTTTCCGCATTCATATAATCGCCCATATTATAAGCACAGTAAGCATACTTATAATAAATATCTTCAAAGGCTGCTCTGTCGGTTTTATAATATGGAAATATATCTTCATAAACCTGTTGGGCCTTGATATACTTTTTTGTTACAAAAAACTGTTCAGCCATTCTGCGTTTATATTCATAATCATGGCTTTTAAGTATTCTGGCAAGGCTTTTTTTCCCTGAATTTCGTTGTGTAGTTTTCTTATTGCTGCCACAACCAGCTAATGCTGCAAAAAGTATAAAGATCCAGACTGATTTCATAAAGGAGTGCAAAGTTAACTGATAATAGCAAATTTTAAGTAAAAAATTAGAGCATCCAAAAGCTTTGCGTTAAGGTTATTGTAAATGATTTCTGAAAAAATATTGCAAAAAAAACCTCCCGAAATCAGGGAGGTTTATATACTAAATTGAGTTTATTAATTTTTCTTCATCAAATTTGGATGAGGAGGGTCAACTCTGCTTGGTCTGTCATCGCCTTCAGCCGCTACTTGAAGGTCAACATTATCGCAGTTTTCGTTATCCTGACCAGAAACGAATACAAAACGATCCTGACTGATACCTTCTTTATCAACCATATAATTGATAACCGCATTTACACGATCCCAGCTTAGTTGTTGCTTTTTCTTATCAGAAGCGCAATAACCAACAACTACTACACGACAACCTGGACTGTTACGCATTTTAGATGCTACAGTTGAAAGAGCTGCTTTTGTGTCATCGCTCAGCTTAACAGATCCTGATTTGAAAGATAGAGTAGGCAACTCGCGTAAAGAAGTAGCGCATGAGCTGCCACCTGTACCACAAGGTAAAGTACAAAGGTTGCACTTTACAGGGTGTGGGCAAGGAACTGGGCAGCTACCTTTACCATCTGCATCAACAGGTTGGCAATAAGTAGGGGTGATAAGTTCTTTATCCTTACAATCAGGTACACCGTCACCATCAGTATCTTTAGTAACGCCATGTGAGTCAACAGGACAGCCTTCGGGAGTTTGTTCCTGGTCAAACTGATCTGTTACACCATCATTATCAGAATCCGGTAATACCGGTTTGGGCAGGCGCATTAAACGAGGATTGCGAATTTCGCTATACGCATAGTCCAAAGGATTCATCCACCAAAGTGGCTCAACTGCT
>CAZCAA010000096.1:0-3386 GCA_964496585.1 uncultured Ferruginibacter sp. | reverse complement strand
TAAGTTCCAGCCAAGGCTTCATTGCCCGGGAATTTCAATAGAATCAATGCATAAGTCGAATAGTCACCACCACCCAACCTGTCAATGTCCTGACGTTTGAAATATTCTTCAAAGGCAGCTTTGGCATTAACAGAATCTTTTAATTTATCAAAAGCATAGGCTTTTAAACCAAATAAATTAGGATATGGATTAGCACCTCCTGCCATTATACACTCATCAGATTTCATTATCGCATCATTAAACAATCCTTGAGCATATTTGATAGACGCCCTGTAATAGCATGCTTTCGGATCATCATCCGAGTTAGCTAACCATTTTTCCAGGTATTCTGCAGCTCTAGGAACATTAGTATTGTAAAAATAATTATAAAGATTACCATAAGCTGGAGCATAGGCAGGATCCTGTGCAATGGCATCATTGAAATACTTCATAAAAATAGGCTCCTGTCCGGCTCCCTGTGTTTGATACACTTTTCCAATTCTATAATTGGCCCTTGCATATTTTGGATCGATTGCCAGCGCTGCCTGATAAGACAGGATGGCATTTCCTCCATCAGCAAATTTACGGTAAGCATCACCGAGGTTAATTAGAACATCAGGATCATTAAATTTTTTGATTTGGGAAGCCTGTTTTAATTTATCAATCGCATAACTAGCATCACCATTTTTTTGATCAGGATTGCCATTGGCATAACCAATTGCATTCAAAACCGGTATGCTTTTGCCTTGGCTAAGCGAAATAGCAGCTTCAAAATGATTGCGGGCATCCTGCTTGTTGCCTTCAATTAACTCAATATGGCCAATGCCAGCCATAAGCAAAGGGCTATTGGGATTGGCTGTTAATTTTGCCTGATACAACGATTTAGCTGCAGCAACGTCTTTGGCAGTTCTGTCTTCGGGCGATAACAATGCCTGTCCCAACCAATAAACTGCTTCCTCATTATTTGGATTCGCCTCTATCAATTTTTGAAAAACTTCTCTTGCACTTTTATAGCGTTCGTAATACATAAATCTTTTGCCTTCTTCAATGCTTTGCGCAAGCACTGTATTAACAAAAAAGACTGCACTCAAAAACATCATTCCAATTTTGATTTTCTTCATTTTATTAATTTTCTTTTTATGACTCTGCAATGTTATATAAATATCTAAACAAACCGTTAAAGCTTTTTCTTATTTTAAAGGAATTTTTTCGTTGATCTTGACATTTCTAACAGAAAAACCCATAACAGCACCTAGATACGACCGCTTAAATATCAACTGTCCTCTCTCATATTTTAAAAAATTTACAAACCCATTTCCCAAACCCTGATAATTTTCTTTTATGATATAATACAAACCACGTACCAAAGGGTACCTTTTAGATAGGATGCTCTGCTGCATTGGTTTTACGTAGGGAGAATCCGCACATTGGCTACATTGCACATAAGCTATCTTAACATTTTTTAACAAGGAAAGTTGGACAGAATCTTCGGGGTTTCCGATCCAACTGATTCCAACAAAACCAATGGCATCTTCGTGTGTAGCAACATAATCAATAACTTCCTGTGTATTTTTTGTTGCTTTAACCACCGAAGTATCAAATTTCTCTCCCCGTAAAATTGAGTCACTTACAAATCTCACTGTGCTTGTCGCATTCAATCCATCGAACACAATTGTTTGCTTCCTGTTTATTTTTCCTGTAAGCTGTTGTTTCAACCTTTCGATTGTAAACAATGTATCGTTACTTTTTGCATTAACCAGAATTGTGATCGCATCAGATGCAATATCATTCCAGCCAGGATTATAACCAATTGACTTGATCATGAATTTCTCCTCCTCTAATGTCAGGCCCCGGGTAACTACTACCATTCTTGTTAAAGTATCCCTGAAAAAATCCTTCAAACAATCTGCTTCTGATTTATAAGATGTAATTATATCTGTTCCGGGAAAAGATGATTCATATACCCTGATTTGCTCCTCCATCACCGGCTTAAAAGATTCATCAACGCTTATGTGAATCGTTCCCTGTGTAGGAGAATCTCCGATGGAACCCTTCTTCTTTTCACTATCACAGCCTGCAAAAAAAAACAATAAAGCAATTGAAAAAATCCAGGTAAAATATTTTCTGATCATCTTTCTTTTAAATAATTTTTTCTGTAACCACGATATATCCTGAATGCACCATATAATGCACAAACTGCACCAAAACCTTTCATAGTTGGATCATCAAAACGGGCTTCCAGATTGGTATTAAATTGTTTTATAAATATCATGAACACACCCATTCCTACCCATAAAAGGCCCATTCCATAATCCATAACACTTCTCATCCTTACGAGGCCTTTATCACGTTCACTCATTCTTTTATTTTCAAATTCTTCTAAAGACATAATCATGATTTAAGTTCAGTTTCACATTTACGCAATTTAGTAAGATTATTTTTAACCAATGCGGCAAACAGTTTACAGTGAAACAGAATGATTAAATTAACCATTAAAATTTTAATGTTGGTCTTCGGCCGCCGTGAATGTAACCGGTATCGTGAAGTATACTGAAACATTTTGCCCTTTTGTTTTCCCTGGAATCCAAGCAGGCATTTTTTTCAAAACTCTTATCACCTCATTATTAAATTCCTCGCCTCCATCTTCGATGGTTTCAAAGCCTTTTAACAATCCATCGTAGCCTACAATAAATCTTATTTTCACCGAGATACTTTCATTGGATTCAAAATCCTTCGGATTGGTTAAATTTCGAATAAGAAATTTCCTCAACGCTACAACACCGCCGGGATAAGAGGGCATTATTTCTACATTATTGTGCACTGTAAAATCGCCTGATATAGCTGTTGTTACAATTGGCAGATCAGCTGTAGTAGTAGTTGGAATGCCAGCAGGTATTATGGCCAGATCTGATGGAAACCCTGTTGCACCTAATTCAATACTACTGTCTGATGACGACGTTAAAACGATCCTGTTACTATTATTACCAGAAATGACTGGTGCAGATTGAGCATTGGTTTTTGTTGTTTCTTTTGGAAATTTTTGTTGCGGCTGCTGTGGCTTTTGCGGCTCCAGCGGTTTGTCTTTTGGTATTGCCGGCACCTTGCCATACCCTGGTTCTTCATAAACATAGGTGGTAAGCATTTCCTTTGGGGATAACAGGGCGAACCATAGAATAGCCGTTGTTATAAGGAAAGTAATTCCCAAAGACTTACATAACCTTTCGTTATAATTTTTGCGCAAACTGTAAGCGCCGTATTCTTTATTACGGGATTCAAAAATAATGTCAAGCAAATTTGCTTTTAATATATGATCGGCATGCATGGTAATATGTTTTTGATTAATAAATAATAGTTCAAAAACAGGCGCTTGTTTGGTATTAGATGCCTTTTGAAAATAAATCCATAAT
>CAZCAA010000095.1:0-3493 GCA_964496585.1 uncultured Ferruginibacter sp. | reverse complement strand
TTCACTTTTTCTCCTTCCTACTTACAACAATTTTCCAAAGCTCATAAAACACCGGTAAGCTTAACAGATAACGTACTATCGTTTACGCATACCGCTTCGTTTTCTAAAGTTTTGCCGCTTTGTGGTAAAACCAGAATGGCTATTGAAGCATTACTGAATCATACTTATACAGATACGCTGGAAAATATTTTCATCAATGCACAAACGCAAATACTGCTTTTATATAGTACCGATTGCATGTTGGGTGACAAAGAAGAAACCAGTTTTACCTGCAAGTTTCTGGCAAACGAAGCAGACAGGGAAAAGATCATCAAAGCAAGAGAGATTCTTTTACAACATATCGGTGAACCAATCACCATAAAGGCACTAAGCAGGAAAGTAGCCATCAATGAATGTTACCTGAAAAAAGGATTTAAAGAGATTTTTGGCACCACTATATTTGATTTTTATCAAAGCCAGCGCATGGAGCACGCCAAGTACCTTTTATATGATAAAGGATTAAGCGTAACAGAAGTATCGTTGTTACTAGGCTATTCTTCCATTTCCCATTTTAGTACAGCTTTTAAAAAGCATACCGGCATTAAGCCTTGTGAGTTATTGCTGCGATAATTTTATTGATCTTCCATATTTAATTACAGTATTTTTTATTCCCCACTTGCAGTTAAGTTGCCTGCCGATTAACAATTATTAATTTGAAATAAAAATAAATGTGCACCCGCATGTTTCCGTTTTGCGTAACTACTTTTCCCGATACAATGTAAAATATATTACAACTTAATATTGCTTTGCAACATAATTTTTTTACGTAGCAACAATCAATTAAATATGTGCAAGCTGATATTACCAATACTCTCGTTTCTTATTTTTTCTATAAATGGGTTCTCGCAAAATAGTATCACCGGAAAAATTACCACAAGCGATGGCCAACCTGCTGCTCTCGTAAACATTGAAATAAGTAGTATCAATAAAAAAACTGTTTCAGATGAAAATGGCAATTTTAAGATCATAAAAATTGCAGATGGTAGTTATAACATTCTCATTTCCAACACAGGCTTACAAACACAGGAAAAAATTGTAACTGTAAGCAATAATCAAACAATTGATATAAACCTGGTACTTACTGAGAGTGCATATGAACTGGAGGAAGTAGTTGTAAGGTCTAATAAAGGGCAGAATAAAGAACCTGTAAGAGCAGGAAAAATCCTTATCAACCCGATGGATTTACCTCAAAGTATTTCGGTGATTGGACAGTCCGTTCTTCGAGACCAACAATCCCAGCGATTGAGTGATGTAATAAAAAATGTAAATGGTGTTTACCTTGCTACTACAAGAGCTAATACTCAGGAAAGTTTTGCAGCAAGAGGCTATGCATTTTCCAGCACTAATATGTTCAAGAACGGGTCTCGTGTAAATACTGGAACAATGCCTGAAATAAGTTCGCTAGAAAAAGTAGAGATACTGAAAGGCAGTGCAGCCATTCTTTATGGAAATGTGGCACCGGGCGGAGTTATCAATATGGTAACCAAGCAACCCAAATTTAAATATGGAGCTGAAGCATCCATAAGAACCGGTAGCTTCGGCCTTATTAAACCTGCAGTTGATGTTTATGGCCCCATCACAAAAAATATTGCTTTCAGAATAAACGGGACGTATGAAAAAGCAAATAGCTATCGCGACGTAGTTCATTCAGAACGCTTCTACATCAATCCATCAATGTTGTTTAGAATCAATCAAAGCACGGAATTACTTCTTCAGGCAGATTACCTGCAACATGATTTTACACCCGACTTTGGCATCGGTTCTCTGAACAATACCATCATACCTAACCTGCCAAGGAATCAGTTTAATGGAACCAGCTGGCAATACAATAAAGCAAAGCAATCTACTGCCAACGCAAATTTGAAGCATAATTTTAATAATGCATGGAGTATAAATATCACCGGATCATTTCAGCAATATAAGAGAGATTATTTTTCAACTGAGCGAATACAAGCTGCGACAAATGGAGATTGGGCTCGCCCTGTAAATAAAATAGCTTCAAATGAAAACTACATTATTGCACAGGTTGACGTAACCGGTAAATTTAAAACAGGTAAGTTTACGCATAACTTACTTGCAGGCATAGACGCAGATAAATATTATACTACCAGTTATACTTTTAACAACACAACTATTTATGATACGATCAATATCTTGGATCCTGGAAAATTTATTGCCAGAACAGATATACCTACCGCATCAAAAGTTACAAAGCTGCAAACTCCTATTGTAAGAATGGGTGCATATGTTCAGGACCTAATAAACCTTTCAGAAAAATTTAAATTGCTCGTTGGAGTGCGTTGGTCTCAACAGGAAAGCCGCCCCGCTACAACTACCTATCTGCTAAAAGATAGTATTGTAAAAGCTATTGCAAAGAAGGACAACGCCTTCTCTCCACGCATAGGATTGGTATATAAACCTCTCCAAACCCTTTCAGTTTTTGCAAGCTATGCAAATTCATTCTCAGTAAATAGTGGAACTGATGTATTTGGAAATGCACTTGATGCATCTATTATTGATCAATATGAACTAGGTGTTAAGAACGAATTTTTTAAAGGAAAATTTTCTGTGAACCTCACTTTATATAAGATCATCAATAACAACCTCGCGCAAACTGCACAATTTGCAGCTGACGGTGTAACTGTTAACAACAATACAGCATTAAAGGAACTGGCCGGGCAAACAACCAGCGATGGCATTGAACTCGACATCAGCAGCCAGCCAATCAAAGGGCTTACCTTATTAGCGGGTTATAGCTATAACAATATGCGTTATACGAATACCAAAGAAGCAAAAGGAAATTATATTGAAGGCGAAAGATTGGTTAATACACCTGCACATACTGCCAATGCCACTGCATTTTATAATTTCCCAAACGCAGCGTTGAAAGGATTTAAAATTGGTGCAGGATTTTATTACACAGGCAAAAGATTTGGCGGATGGAATAACACGCAACAACAAACCCAAACCTATTCGAGGCTTATTCCGGTTAAGGCATTTAATACAATTGACCTTTCTGCAGGTTATAGCTTTAAAAAGTTTTCACTAATGGCCAAAGTTTCTAACCTGTTTAATACTTTCAACTACTATGTGCATGAGAATTATAGTATTAATCCGATTGCACCCACCCAATTCATTGCTACATTTTCTGTGAAGTTGTAAGAATTCAAATTAGTTCTCAACACAAATAAACATAAGCTTCATAACTAATACTTTGAAAATATTAATACTCTCATCACTTAATTAGTCCAAAATAAAAGAGTCAACTTTTAAAATCGGCCTCTTTCATATGTTTATGTGATATCTACTTAATATAAATCCCGGGAGTTAATTTTTTAATTTGCTGTATTAAACAAATACTTGATCCTTACGCGGAATGTTTTTCAAAGTATTGAGTTTCTATATAGAAACGGGAGCAAGACTACTCCCGTTTTACCCTAATAAAACCCTAAAC
>CAZCAA010000094.1:0-3509 GCA_964496585.1 uncultured Ferruginibacter sp. | reverse complement strand
GTTGTTTATTGGTTGCTGAAATGGAATCATTGGTCTGTACTATGATTAATTAAATAAATAAAATTCAGAATACATCCTATTTAAATGTGTAACTTAAACACAGAAATTCAGGAACAAATCTGGTGTTATTTTTTATGGAAACTAATTAATAGTCACAATTCTGATATCCTAATTGTAGGGCATGCAAACGAAACCGGAGATGCAATTATGGCATCGTGTTAGCATTTAACGAAGCATATATTTCCCATTCAGATACCTCTATAAACAATCACTAAAGAAGATGAAGATGAAAAGAAATAAATTCTTACTTGCGATGGTTACAACAATTGCAGCACCACTCACTGTGCTATCACGGCAAAAAACTATTTCCGAAAAACCCGGTAAAGCATTTAAAGTAAAAGCTGGTGAAGGAAGACGTCATGGTCATATTCAGTTAAAAGGAGTAAATGCGAATGTGCTGGACATAAAAGTATCAGGAACAGATAATGATGGCGCGTTGGCAATTTTTGAGCAAACAAGTTTATCGCAGGGAAGAGGTACTCCGTTGCACATTCATCACTTTCAGGATGAAGTGTTTTATGTTGTGGAAGGCGAATATTATTTTCAGGTGGGTGAAGAAAAATTCAATCTAATTGCGGGTGATTATATATTTATGCCAAAAAAAATTCCGCATGCCTGGACACAGGTAAGCGCAAAAGGAAAAATGGAGGTAACATTTCAGCCTGCAGGCAAAATGGAAGATTTTTTTCTTACTATTGCTGCATTAAAATCAGAACCCACAAAGGAAATAATTGAAAAAATATTTGCAGACAATGAAATGGAAATTGTTGGCCCTCCATTGAAGATTATCTAATGATTTTTTCACTAGTTTGCAATTTCGTACAGTAGCAATATTTCAGTTGAAAGCAATACAACAGGCTTTACATCAAAAACATAGAAAATATTTTAAGAACTAATTCGGGAAAATACTTTTTTAAATATGACAGCGCATTCGTGAAATTTCAGCTCTTCGTCACAGAAGTATGATAAAATCAGAAAATCCTATCAACAAAAAACTCATTTCCAAAACCTGTAACATATTAGTAATTTTGCAAAATGGATAATAATCTAGACGATCTTTTTGCCGGCCAGCATTACGATAAAAACAATTTCTTCCTTATCGCAGGCCCATGTGTGGTTGAAAATGATACCATGCCTTTTGAAATAGCAGAAAAAGTAGCAGCCATCTGCAAAAGATTAAAGATCCCTTATATTTTCAAGGCGTCTTACCGCAAGGCAAATCGCACCAGCGGCGCCTCTTTCACCGGCATTGGCGATGAAAAAGCACTACAATTGATAAAAGAAGTGGGGAAAAAATTCTCTATCCCAACTGTAACCGATATCCATACAGCACAAGAAGCTGCTATTGCCGCCAGGTATGTTGATGTGTTACAAATTCCGGCGTTCCTTTGCCGCCAGACCGACCTTTTAATCGCTGCAGCAGCAACGGGTAAAATCGTAAATGTAAAAAAAGGACAGTTTGTAAGCGGGCCTTCAATGAAGTATGCTGTTGATAAAATAAAACTGGCAGGAAATGATTCTGTATGGCTAACGGAAAGGGGTAATAGCTTTGGTTATCAGGATCTGATAGTTGATTACCGCAATATCACCTGGATGAAAGAACACTATGTTCCTGTGATCATGGATTGTACGCATTCTTTACAACAACCCAATCAAACTTCCGGCGTTACGGGTGGTAACCCCGAACTGATAGAAACCATTGCCAAAGCGGCCATTGCAACAGGTGCAGATGGCTTGTTTATTGAAACTCATCCAAATCCTGCAGAAGCAAAAAGTGATGGCGCTAACATGTTACGATTGGATCTGTTAGAACCACTACTGGAAAAGCTGGTAAAAATCAGAGCTGCTGTAATTTAATTTTTTCTCCAACTATATATCTTACCCAACGTGGTTGTGTTATGCAATCCCTGTTATTCAGGACACACCTGTGCAAGTAAACGTAGCGTAACTACTTTAATTACATAGCAGTTTTATTCCTTAATTCAAAACAATGCAAACATCCTATCAGGTTATTTTTGCATTACACAAATACCGAATCAACCAGATGCAATCAGCCCTTCAGTTTAATGAGCTTGTAAAAAACAGACGCTCTACTTTTCCAAAACAATTCGTTTCAGGCAAACAAGTTTCAAATGATATTATTGAACAGATTCTAGTTAATGCCACCTGGGCACCCAACCATGGAAAATCAGAACCATGGCATTTTACCGTATTCTCGGGTAACGGGCTGAGTAAGCTGGGAAAGTTTCAAAGTGAATTGTATAAACAAATTTCCGGGGAAGGTTTTAAAGAAGAAAATTTCCAAAAATTACTAAATAATCCTTTGCTGGCATCTCATGTAATTGCTATTGGATTGAAGCGCAGCCTGAATAAACGGATACCAGAAATTGAAGATATAGAAGCAGTTGCCTGTGCAGTGCAAAATATCTATCTTTCTGTAACAGCTTATGAACTGGGAGGATATTGGACAACAGGAGGTGTAACCTATCTGGAAGAAGCAAAACACTTTTTTGGGCTTAACCAGGATGATAAATTACTTGGATTTTTTTACATCGGACATATTGCTACGGCTTCGCCGGAAGGTAAACGCGGCCAATTGGAAAGTAAAGTGACCTGGATTAACTAAAGGTAGCGAAGCGGATTTCTTCTGGCATTGAAGATATATCGTTTGATATTCATCCAGAATGCAACAAATAGGTAAATTATTAAGGGAGACCCCATAGTAAGAAAAGAAATATAGATAAAATATTTGCGAATTGTTGCTGTGGCAATACCCATTTTTTCGCCAACAGCAGTACATACCCCGAAGATATGCCACTCCACAAAATGCCTGAACTTGTTCATATATCTAATTAAAATGTGTTACTTCTTTAAAATTACCTATTTTTTCATCAAATCCTAGCTTCATTTTAAGTAATTTTGCAAACCGGGAGTTAGTATTAACAATTTAGATAACGTTTAATACGTTTAACGGCATCAATTAGTTCATTATTATCTTCTGATTACCAGATCAGTTAATTTTCGAATCTCCAAATTAATATTATGGCATTTGACATTGAAATGATTAAAAAGCTCTACGCTAATTTCCCAACAAGAATACAAGAAGCCCGAAAAGTTGTTGGAAAACCTCTTACATTAACTGAAAAAATATTGTATGGCCATTTATGGGGCGCTGCTCCCAAAGTGCCATTTGAAAGAGGAAGTACTTATGTAGATTTTGCTCCAGACCGTGTAGCCATGCAGGATGCAACTGCACAGATGGCATTGTTGCAATTTATGCAATCAGGTCGTACCAAAGTTGCGGTACCAAGTACCGTACATTGCGACCATCTTATTGAAGCAAAAGTTGACAGCAAAACGGATCTGAAAAGAGCGGTTACAGAAAGTAGCGAAGTGTATGATTTTCTTGCATCAGTTTCAAACAAATATGGTATCGGATTTTGGAAACC
>CAZCAA010000093.1:0-3554 GCA_964496585.1 uncultured Ferruginibacter sp. | reverse complement strand
ATTAATAAATAATAGTTCAAAAACAGGCGCTTGTTTGGTATTAGATGCCGGATGAAAATAAATCCATAATTCCGTTAAACATTCGAAAATTGCCTTTCGCAAATCCTGTGCTCAAAAAAAAAACTAACCCCATATCTTTGCGCCATGAAGATTTTGATGGTATGCCTGGGAAACATTTGTCGTAGTCCGCTGGCAGAAGGGGTTTTACAGGAAAAAGCTAAAAAAGCAGGTTTAAACTGGGTAATAGATAGCGCAGGAACCAACGGGCAAACGGAATTGATATCAGGAGGCAGATTTCCAGGAGATTTACCAAAAATGATATTGATAATTATGATAAGATTTACATCATGGCTGCCGATGTTGCTGTAGAAATGAAAACTATTCTTTCTGGCAAACCAACAGCTGATAAAGTTGTCTATTTTCTTGATTGCCTTTATCCTGGTCAAAATAGAGATGTTCCTGATCCCTGGTATGGCGATGAAGATGGTTATCATGAAGTTTATACTTTAATTGAAAAAAATTGCGATGCCATAATCGAAAAACATATGGCTACAGTGAATCAAACCGAAAGCATATAATGTCTAAACCATCTATACCACAGGGCACACGTGATTTTTCGGCAGAAACAGTTAGGAAAAGAAACCACATCTTTGATCATATCAGAGTAGTTTTTGAATTATACGGTTTTCAGCCGCTGGAAACACCAGCCATGGAAAACCTGGATACCCTGATGGGAAAATATGGCGAAGAAGGAGATAAATTAATTTTTAAGGTCTTAAACAACGGGCTTAACGATCCAAAAAATATAGAAAAGGCGAAAGAAGGATTTGAGAAATTAATGGAAGGTAAAAATACGGCTTCATTAACTGAACGTGCGCTGAAATATGATCTTACCATCCCTTTTGCAAGGTACGTGGCAATGAATCATGGCCAACTAACGTTTCCCTATAAACGATACCAGATGCAACCGGTTTGGCGTGCAGACAGGCCACAGAAAGGAAGATACCGGGAATTTACCCAATGTGACGCCGATGTAGTTGGCAGTACTTCCCTTTTAAATGAGATCGAGTTATCTCATATCTACCACCAGGTTTTTACAAACCTGGGATTGCATGAGTATGAATTAAAACTTAACAGTAGGAAAATGCTGGTGGCACTGGCTGAGTTGTGCGGAGGGGCAGAAAAGATGATTGATATTACTATAGCGATTGACAAACTGGATAAAATCGGAATAGCTAAAGTAAAGGAAGAATTAGCACAACGAGAAATTACACCCGAACAAATAGTTACCATTGAAAGATATCTTGACATAAGCGGAAACAATACGCAAAAATTAGCAGCGGCTCAGGATCTATTTAAAGATAATATACAGGCAAAAAAAGGAATTGACGAGTTAACATTCATCCTTTCACAATGCAACAATATTAGGGCTGAAATAGATTTTACACTTGCAAGAGGACTTAACTATTACACCGGGATCATTTTTGAGGTAAAGGCTCCCCCAAGTGTAAAAATGGGAAGTATTGGCGGTGGAGGCAGATACGATGATCTTACCGGACTTTTTGATGTACCAGGAATACCAGGTGTCGGTATAAGTTTTGGTGTAGACAGGATCTATGATGTATTGGAAGAATTAAAATTATTTCCCGAAAACCTGCAGGTTGGCAGCAAAGTTCTTTTCTTTAATATGGGCCAGCAGGAATGCCTGGTAGCTTTATCGCTGGCTGGTAAATTAAGGGAACAGCAAATTGCCTGTGAACTCTATCATGAGCCCGTAAAAATGGATAAGCAGTTTAAATATGCTGAAAAGAAAAACATTCCTTTTATAATTATCATCGGGAGTAAAGAAATTGAAAATAAAAAAGCAGTAATAAAGAATCTTAAAACAGGTGATCAACAAGAAATTACTTTCCAGGAATTACCTAAATTTTTCATTAATAAATAAAAAACAGGTTACCAATTGGTTTTTCCTGTATTAACAAAAAACATTTTATGCAAACACGTTTTCGTTTACCCATGCTATTTATCATTGGCATTGTTGTGTTATTCTCTTCTTGCAGTAAAAGCAATAAAGAAGGTCGCTACATTCCAAAAACTGCGGCTTTTGCCATGATAATTAATGGCGAATCTTTGTCATCTAAACTTCCCTGGGAAGAAGTAAAACAGAATGACCTTTTTAAAAGTATTTATGCCGACAGCAGCATGGAAGCTTATGTAAAGGCAGCCCTGGATAATCCAGACAACACTGGAATTGACACAAAAAAAAATCTGCTGTTTTTTGTACAAAGAGACTCTACCGGTGGATATGTTGCTGTTCAAGGCAGCGTGAAAGATGCGGCAAAATTTAAGTCTTTTACTTTAAATGCCAGCAAAGGTGCAGTTGAAACTGAAAAGAATGGCATTCATTTTATCACGAAAAATAGAATGACTGCTTCATGGGACAAAGAAAAATTTGTAATTGTTACTGATGCCCCGGAAATGAAAACCGGTGGATATCAATATAATGATACTAATGCAGCAGCTGGTAGTTCAAGAGATGTTGTTGCCACAGCCGCGGCAATCTATGATCTAAGTGAAGGCAATAGTCTTGCAAAAGATGAAAAGTTTTCTGAGTTGGTAAAAGTGACGGGAGACGTTCATTTTTGGTTAAATATAGGTACGCTAAATGAGGGAAATCCTCAAATGGCAGCGTTGAGCATGCTTAACATGAGCAAACTGTATGAAGATTCTTACGTAACCGGTGTTACCAGTTTCGACAATGGTAAAATTACTATAGACACCAAGTCGTACTCTGGTAAAGAAATGACCAGCCTAAATAAAAAATATGGCAATACGAAAATCGATAGCGACATGTTAAAACGTATTCCTGCTAAAGACGTGATAGGTTTGATCGCCTTTAGCTTTAATCCGGAAGGATTGCGTGAATTCGTTAAGCTTACCGGCATGGAGGGATTTGTAAACATGGGAGCTTCTTCTGTTGGATTCAGCTTTGACGACTTTTTAAAAGCAAATAAAGGTGATATCCTGATTTCACTTTCAGACCTTAAAAAAGACAGTACCGGCACAATGAAGATGGATGCTTTATTTGCAGCATCTGTTGGAGACAAAAATTCTTTTGGAAAACTAATTGCAGCAGGAAATAAATTAGGAAAGGAGAAGCTTGGTTCATCTGCAGAGATGTTGTCTTACAACGTTAGCGATAAATTTTTTGCGATTGGTACGGAAAAACTTTCTGTCGATAAATACGTTGGTTCTGCCAACAATAACAGCTTTAATTTTATTGATAAAATCACAGGCGGCTCTTCTGCATTCTATGTGAATTTTCAATTGTTGATGAACAGCATAGGTGACGATATGAAAAGAGATAGTCTTGACAACATTGCCTTCCAGGAAACACTTAAAATGTGGGATAATGTAGTAGCAACCGGTGGTGGATTTAAAGATGCTGGTGTAACACAACACATAGAAGTAAACCTGATGGACAAAAACACCAACAGTTTAAAACAACTGAACAAATACATGGGAATCCTTTTCAATATACAAGAGCAAAAGAA
>CAZCAA010000092.1:846-3662 GCA_964496585.1 uncultured Ferruginibacter sp. | reverse complement strand
ACTATAATTAAAAAATATGGGACTGAGGTGGCGAAGCCATGTAAAAAACCTGAATTACTTTGAGTAAAAAATGGATGGCCATATATACCCGACCCCGGTGGGAAAAAAAAGTAAATAGCATTTTGCAGGAAAAGGGGTTTGAAAGCTATTGCCCATTAAATAAAGTGCGCCGGAAATGGAGCGACCGGATAAAAGTGGTGGAAGAGCCTTTATTTAAGTCTTATGTTTTTGTAAAAATTAGTGATAAAGAAAGGTCGGCGGTTCGTTTAATCAACGGAACTTTAAACTTTGTGTATTGGGATGGAAAGCCTGCCGTAATTAAGGATAGAGAAATTGTTACCATCAAGCGTTTTTTGGACGAGTATGAAAATGTGGAAGCAAGGCCCATGGAAATAAAGCTGAATCAGCGAGTGAGAATAACCAATGGAACTTTGATGGATCAGGAAGGAACAGTAATTGACATCAGACATAAAAAAGTAAAAGTGGCAATAGACAGTCTTGGGTATATCTTAGTGGCCTATATTGAAAGAAGTAAATTATCTTCGGCTCAAAGCCATTAAAACCAAACTGTATCAGGCTGCTATACATCAAAACAGCATCAATGAAACGCATAACGATTCCAGCACTATTCATTTCAATGTTTATTTTTTCCTGCAGAACGACTAAACCTTCAGGAAATTATCTGGAAAACTATAAAGACACAACCGGAAAGAGTATTGTACAATTACTGGAACTAAAAATTCAAAAAGGTGATTTGCTGGGCATACAGGTTTATAGTATATCGACCGAACCAAAAGTTTACGAGATTTATAACCTGCCTTGCGCCGTAGCATCCTCAGCGGGTGCCGTCAATACCTGCGGTTATCTGGTAGATTTAAATGGAAACATCTCTCACCTTCGTCTGGGTGTAATACATGCAGCAGGACTAACCAAAGCTGAACTCGCTGCCGAGATAAAAAAGCGATTGACCACCCCAAAAGAATTATTAACGGATCCCACAGTAATAGTCAATTTCTTAAACTATAAAATCACTGTACTGGGCGAAGTGGCTCAGCCAGGTACCCTCAGTATTCCAGGCGAAAGAGTAACCATTTTAGAAGCAATCGGATTGGCCGGTGATATTACTGAGTTTGGGAAGAAGAATGATATAAAAATTGTAAGAGAATCCGACGGAATGAGAACGGTAGGTACTATCGATTTAACTTCCGATAAACTTTTTGAGTCGCCTTATTTCAACCTGGCTCAAAACGATGTTGTAATGGTGGAACCTAAAAAACAAAAAACCAAGAAAACAGAACAGGATGTTACGATTGCACGAATTGGTTTTATCATCAGTTTAATAACATCTGCTTCGCTTATTTACAACAGCTTCAGAAGAAACTAAATAAACTGTTGCTGAATTACATTAATCTTTATCTGAATGGAAGAAATACAAAAAACCGGTAGAAGTGAACTCTGGAACATGAGTTTCCGGGATTTGTTCTATAAATACGTACGCTATCTTCCTTTGTTTATTTTGTCGGTAGCACTTTGCTTATTTGCCGCTTATGTGTATTTGCGCTATACAGTGCCTTTGTACAAAGTTGGCGGATCTATGATTATTAAAAGCGAGCAGCCGGGAAGCGGAAGAAGTCAGGGGTTTGAAGAGCAATTTATTAATGACCGTGCCCAGAATATTCAAAGTGAAATTGAAATACTGAAATCCAAACCGCTGATGGCAAGGGTAGTGGATAGCCTGCATTTGCAGTTAAGTTATTATGCAATTGGAAAAATAAAAACAGTCAATGTTTATAAAACAAGACCATTTGATGTACAAATAGTAAATGTTGAAGATTCTTCAAGAAGCTTTGCTCTTAAAATAAATTTTGTAAGCGATAATGAATTTAAAATAAATGGCGACGACCATACTTATCGATTGGGAGATACATACAAAAACAAAAACGGAACATTTATAATTAATGGAATTCCAAATACACCCGCCTCAGGTGAGTTCAAAGTTTACTGGTCTTCAACGGCAGCCGCTGCAGCCGGTTATGCTGGTGCTTTACAAGTAACTCCAAAAACAGCAGGGACCGGAATTTTAAATATCAGCATGATTACAAATAACTCAGAATTGGGTGCTGATATTATCAATGAATTGATGGATGAGTATGCGCTTTATACCATAGAGCAAAAAAGGGAGGAATCTGAAAAAACGTTAACATTTATAAACAGCAGGCTTTTGGTAACCAGTGGCCAGTTGGATAGTATTCAACAGGCTGTTATTAATTATCGCAACAAACATAACATTATTGACGGCGAAGCACAAACAGCACAGGGATTTAATAACCTGAGCGAGTTTGACAAAACCATTATTGAGCAAAGAACAGAATTGACAAAGGCAGAAATTGTAGAAAGTTATCTGAACGATAAAAAAAATGAATTTAGTAAAGTACCATCTACTTTGTGGATAGACGAACCCGTTTTTGCAAATCTGGTAGGAGAATACAATAAGGTACAAATTGAAAGACTGGCACTGATAAACTCCGGAGCCGGCAAAGACAATCCGCTGGTACTGGAAAAAAATGTGGCCGTAGAAAAAGGGAGAGAACGGGTTTTGGAAAGTTTGAAATCGACAAAGAAATTGCTGAACGATATTATTGCCACAGCAAAAAGTAAAAGCCAGTCGAGCCAGCAGCAATTGAAAGCGATGCCCGCTATTCAGAAAGATCTTGCAAAAATGGAAGAAAGTGCTGTTTCAATTACTACATTAAAAAACTATCTGGAACAGGAAAGAGAAAAAACGGCAATAAAAATTGCGTCTGCCACGGCTAATT
>CAZCAA010000092.1:0-836 GCA_964496585.1 uncultured Ferruginibacter sp. | reverse complement strand
GTCGCCTACTACTACACCCGTAAAACCTAATAGAAAAGCAATACAGATTCTTGCATTTTTGTTAGGGTTAGGCTTACCGGCTTTATTTATTTTCATCTCCGAAATTCTGAATGATAAAGTAAGCACCCGTTTTGATATTGAAAAAATCACCAATACTCCTATCGTTGGCGAAATAGGACATTCTTATTCAAACAATACTTTGGTTGTGAGCAAAACAACACGAAGTATGGTGGCGGAACAATTTAGAATTATACGTTCCAATCTTCAATATGTTTTAGGTAAGGCGGAAAAATCAACTATTCTCGTTACTTCATCTTTTAGTGGCGAAGGAAAATCTTATGCTACCACCAACATGGGCGCTGTGCTTGCTTTGGCAGGAAAGAAAACCGTGATTTTGGAATTTGATATACGCAAACCAAAACTCATTTCCGGACTGGGGATGCCCAAAGGACCCGGTATTACCAATTTCCTTGTGGGGAAAGGAAATCTTGAAGATCTGATAAAGCCGGTGGCTGACAATGAGAATCTGTTTGTGTTGGGATGTGGCCCTGTGCCACCCAACCCTGCCGAATTGCTGCTCGATCCAAAAATGGATGAATTGTTTGAATGGCTTCAGGCTCGTTTTGATATTGTATTGGTAGATACTGCACCGGTAGGAATGGTGAGCGATGCAATGACGCTGGCCAAATATGCCCATTGTACTTTGTATATGGTAAGACAAGGACATACCTTTAAAAAACAAGTCGCTCTAATCGACGAATTCTATAACAGTAATAAACTACCCAAAATTTCAATCATCATTAATGATGTGAAAATAAAACCCGGTTATGGCTACT
>CAZCAA010000091.1:0-3695 GCA_964496585.1 uncultured Ferruginibacter sp. | reverse complement strand
AAAGGCCCGGGCGTAAAAAAATCAAAAAAATTATCTACAAGGGTCGATCTTACTCCAATGGTGGATCTCGGATTTCTGTTGATTACTTTCTTTGTTTTCACCACTACCATGAGCCAGGCTACGGCAATGAATATGAACGAACCTAAGGAAGATGATGTGGAGAATCAGAAAAAAGTAAAGGAATCAGGAGCAATGACAATCCTGTTGGGTAAATCTAACCAAGTGTATTACTATTTTGGAGAATTACATGCGGACAAGATCAGTGAAGAATTTAAAAGCACCACTTTTAAAGAGATTCGCAAATTGATTTCTGAAAAAAAGAAATCAACTCCTATCAATGACCTAATGTATATTATTAAATCAGATTCTTTGTCAACGTTTAAGAATTCAATAGATATTCTGGATGAAATGACGATATCTGCAGTTCCTCCCGGCCACTATGCAGAGGTTGATATTACAGATACAGACAGATTGCTCATTCGTAAAACTGAAGAAGCAAACGGAGTAAAATAGTATGGAATTTGGGACAATTTTGAATCTAATTAACCAAAGAGATTATTACAATGGAAGCAAATAAAATTTTACAGGCTGACATACTGGATATTATTTTTGAAGGCAAAAATAAATCCTATGGGGCTTATGAGCTCCGAAAAAGTTATAGCAGCCGACTTACAAAAGCACTTATCATAACTGCATCTTTACTTTTACTTATTTTTCTTGGTACTTTATTGGCCAATGTAATCAATAGTAACGAAAAGCAGGATTTGGTAGTAGTTGATACACAGATGGCTGAAATTAAAAAGGATGAACCGGTAGCGCCACCACCTCCGCCGCCGCCAACACCACCACCTCCTCCGGAGATTAAGCAAGTGCAGTTTACGCCTCCAAAAGTTGTTAAAGATGAAGAGGTGAAACCTGATGAAAAAATTGAAGAAATTGTAGAAGAAGCTGCCATCAGTACAAAAACCGTAGAGAGCGAGAACACGAACCAAATCGTTCAGGCTCCTGTTGAAGACAAAGGTACGCAGGTAGTAGAAGCTCCAAAAGCTGATGATGAAAATAAAATATTCAATAAGGTGGAAGTTGAAGCCGCATTTCCCGGCGGGGACGCTGCCTGGAGAAGGTATCTACAAAATAACCTGGATGCAAATACACCCGTTGATAATGGTGCTTCAGAAGGAACTTACCAGGTAGTGATTCGTTTTATTGTGGCTAAAGATGGTAGTATCAGTGACGTTGTTGCTGAAACATCTTTCGGACACGGAATGGAAGCTGAAGCTGTTAAAATTATTAAGAAAGGTCCGAAGTGGACACCAGCATTGCAGAACGGTAGAAACGTAAATGCTTATCGCCGCCAGCCGATTACCTTTGTAGTGGCAGAACAGTAGATATATTAATTGATGTAAAAAATAATTTTCAAAAGCCTCCCTAAACGGGAGGTTTTTTTATGGAAATAAATCCGATTTTTTCCAACTTAAAAAAATTTCATAGTTGAAATATTCTTTTTGCCACTGATGAGATAAACCTGACAAAGATTTTAATTATAAAAAATCTTGTTGATTTTAAAGAAGTAATAATTTTCAGGGAATTTAGATGCTATTGAATAGCAAAATGAATGAACGGGGAATGTGATTTGCAAATGCATCTAAGTATTAAAAATAACTTGTATCAAAGTATCTTTGTATTATGAGCAGTAAGTTATCTGGTTGGGAAGACACGATCGTTGCTGTTGCAACAGCACCCGGCATCGGAGCAATCGCCGTTATTCGGTTGAGCGGTCCTGATGCGTTTACCATTGCGAATAAAATTTTCCCGGGTAAAGATCTTTTGTTACAAGCTTCTCATACCATTCACTTTGGTAATATTAAATCTGGAAATAAATCTATTGATGAAGGAGTTGTTTCACTTTTTAAAGGTCCGAAAAGTTATACCGGAGAAGATGTAATTGAAATAGGTTGCCACGGTAGTCCTTTTGTACAACGAGAAATAATTGAAGCATGCATTTCTCTTGGTGCAAGGCTGGCAAAACCTGGAGAATTTACCCAGCGGGCATTTTTAAACGGAAAAATTGATCTCACACAGGCGGAAGCTGTGGCCGATTTAATAGCGAGTAATACTGCGGCATCACAACAGGCAGCCCTGCATAACATACGAGGAGGATTCAGCAATGTGCTCAAGAAACTACGGGAAGAATTGATACAGTTTTCTGCATTGATAGAATTGGAACTTGATTTTAGCGAAGAAGATGTGGAATTTGCCGACAGGAAAAAATTTTATGCATTGATTGAAAATGCAGATACGATTACCGAAGGATTGTTGCAGTCCTTTAAATTGGGTAATGTAATAAAGAACGGAGTTAGTGTAGCCATTGTAGGTAAACCCAATGCTGGAAAATCTACCTTATTGAATACGCTACTCAATGAAAACAGAGCTATCGTTAGTGATATTGCAGGCACAACAAGAGATACTATTGAAGAGGTTATTAATATTGATGGCATTTTGTTTAGGTTAATTGATACAGCCGGGATAAGGGAAGGAAGCAATGATATCATCGAACTGATCGGAATAGAGAAGAGCAGGGAAAAGATTCAGCATTCAGATGAAGTGGTTTATATTTTTGATGTTAATACAGAAAGCCGGGAAGAATTAGCCGCAGCGATTGCATTAATAAGTGAAAAAAATAACAACTATACGCTAGTAGGAAATAAAACGGATAAGATGGGAGATTCAGCTGCGGCTGAAAAGTTTGCAGGTGAAGATGTATTATTCATTTCAGCAAAAGAACACTATCATATAAATCTGCTTAAACAAAAATTGGTTGATAAAGTAATACAGGGAAATCTGGATACTGAAAATACCATTATTACCAATGCCCGTCATTATGAAGCGTTAAGGGAAGTGCAAAATTCTTTGCATGCAATTAAAGAAGGTCTTGACAATGATATTTCAGGCGACCTGTTGGCACTGGATATCCGTCGTTGCCTTCATTACATTTCAGAAATTACCGGAGATATATCAAACGAAGATGTGTTGGATTTTATTTTTAGTAAGTTTTGTATCGGAAAGTAATCATCTTTCCTTTCTTTCATAAATGCTTGTCCTTGTTGACTTTCATGTAAATATTCTTCTTTTATTTGTTGCCAAACTACACTTTATTGCTTATATTTGTTGCCTGAGTGTTGCCCTATTCTGTTGCCCACAAAACCGGGCAACAAAAAATAGAAATGATGCTACATACAGCTACAAGCTGCAACACTCAGCTACAACTGGCAACAATGAGCAGTAACATTCGCATAGAGAAAACATGTGTGGTTTGCGGTAATAAATACATCGCAAAAAAGACTATTACCCGTTCATGTTCTCTCACTTGTGCCAGGTTGCTCTATAAGCGTACCAAGCGAGATGAAAAAATTGAAGCTGCCATCCGGAAAGAAGCTGTTGTAAAACCTTTCAACCCCAGCATCTCACAAAAAGAATTTCTCACCATTGATGAAGCCTGTCAGCTGATCAATGCCAGCCGCTGGACCATTTACCGCCTTATTGATAAAGGCCAGCTTAAAGCCGGTAAGGTGGGCCGCAATACCCGTATTCCAAGAACTGCAATTAATGAACTTTTCAAACTGACTGAAGTATGAACGTAACATTAAGACAAAGAAAGAAGGGGAATAAAATCAGCCTCTATCTTGATTACTACA
>CAZCAA010000090.1:447-3769 GCA_964496585.1 uncultured Ferruginibacter sp. | reverse complement strand
ACATTAAGACAAAGAAAGAAGGGGAATAAAATCAGCCTCTATCTTGATTACTACAGTGACGGAAAAAGAGAATATGAGTATTTGAATTTATACCTCACTCCGGAACCCGAGAAAGGTAAGCTCACTAAGGAGCAGAAAGATGAGAACCGAAAAAAACTATCAATGGCGGAAGCTATCCGCTCAAAGCGTTTACTGGAAATAAAAAATGAAGAGTATGGTTTCAGAGATACAGAGAAAGTAAAAGGTAGTTTCCTTAGTTACTTTGAACAACTAACAGAGAAGCGCAGAAACAGCCAGGGTAATTGGGGCAATTGGGATAGTGTGTTAAAGCACTTGCAGAAGTTTGCAACTAATGGTGCTTCATTTAAAGAGATTGATAAACGATGGTTAGAGAAGTTCAAAGAGTATTTGCAGCATGATGCAAAAGGAAAAACCGGAAAACGTCTTTCTCAAAATTCTCAATCTTCTTATTTCGGCAAACTAACAGCAGCATTAAAGGAAGCTGTAAAGGATGGGATAATACAGGCAAATCCTGCCGCCCAGGTAGAAGGTATTAAACCGGATGATCCAAGCAGGGAATTTCTCACTTTGGAAGAGTTGCAAAGAGCCGCCAAAGTAGAATGCGAAATGCCGGTACTCAAAAATGCTTTTATCTTTTCTGCACTTACAGGGCTTCGCTGGTCAGATATAGAAAAACTGGTATGGTCAGAAGTACAGCACTCTGATCAGTCAGGCTATTACATTCGTTTTCGCCAAAAGAAAACCAAAGGAGCAGAAACATTACCAATATCCGAGCAGGCATTTAATCTATTAGGAGAAAGAGGAAAGCCAGAAAGCAAAGTGTTTGAAGGTTTGTATTACAGTGCCTGGCATAACCTGAAGCTGAGGGAATGGGTAATGAAAGCAGGTATTACAAAACATATTACTTTTCATTGTGCCCGCCACACCTATGCTACATTGCAAATTACATTGGGTACAGATATTTATACAGTATCAAAACTCTTAGGTCACCGGCATTTAAAAACAACCGAAATTTATGCTAAAGTAATTGACCATAAAAAACAGGAGGCAGCAAACAAAATCAAATTAGATATTTAGGATGGAAGTAAAAGTATTAGATAGTATCATTCACGGTGCATTAAAGCCCTGGAAAATGGATACCGCCAACACAAGGCGATTGACAGAATTGGTGAAATCTGCAAAAACGGTTTCACCAAAGAATAATGCTGATTTACTTGCGCAACTCACAAGCCTTTTATCTGATTATCCTGACCTGCAAAAGATAGTTGAAACAGAAACCGTAAGAGATAATACTGCATTAAAGCAGCCACTATTCAGTATTGAACTGCCTGTACCAAATGATACAGTTACCCGGTTTTATTATTTATTGATAGCTGCTGATTCTTTACGGATTTTTAATACTGTACAACAAGAATCATCCAACTGGTCAGAATTAGTTGATATCCGTTACCAGGTAAATAAAACCCTCACTAATATCAGGGTATTAGCAAAGCAAACTGCATCTGAATTAATTGAGCAAGGTTTCACCACTTTACCTGATGAAAAAAGCAACCATATCCACAATACTTTATATTTCCTGAAACATACCCTTGTAGCACTTTATTTTAGCGTCCAGGAATCATTTAAAACCAATTTGAAACAGGTAACTACTGT
This sequence comes from uncultured Ferruginibacter sp., assembly GCA_964496585.1. Lineage (GTDB taxonomy): Bacteria > Bacteroidota > Bacteroidia > Chitinophagales > Chitinophagaceae > Ferruginibacter. The sequence goes on along the minus strand of CAZCAA010000090.1, from coordinate 2,095 downwards.
CGAGGATTTTTATATTCTCGATTTACAGGAGCCGCTCTCAAATATGCTGCCTTTGATTCCTGTTGAACAGCTAACCGAATCTGAAACAGATGATACAGCAGCAATAAGCCAGGATAAAATCCACTTTGGTTTCAAAGATGATGTTGGCAAATTGAGAACAGTGATTAATCAGCTATGCTTTCAAATTGAATACCTGAATGAAGATGTTACCGAAGCAGACGATTTAATCAAAGTGCTCACTGCAAAAAATATATTACCGGGTTCGGTTAAAATACAGATTGGTTGCGAAACAAAACACTTCAGGTACACAATAGATAAATTCCAGCCATACTTCAATAGCTTAACGCTGGCCAATATTGCCAAATCAAAACTTTTTTATTCAAAGAAGGATACACTGATCACGGCAAACAACCTTTCGGCCAGTAATTCAAAAAGTAAAATAGACCCAAAAGAAAAGGCAACCATTGACAAGATTTTCAAAAATCTGCAATAAAAAACATTAAGATTACTCAGTAATATGAGTAAGGGGTTAACCCCTTAACCTTTACCCTTCTTTCATTTTAGAGGTTTGTGCCATCATTCATAAAATTTAAAAAAATGGCACACGAAGAATTAATCTTAAACAAGCTCACCGAAATCGCTGACAAGCTGGATGAGCAGAATCTATTAAAGAAAACAGTATTGAACTTTAACGAGGCTTGCAAATATCTGGACATTAGTCCATCTCATTTGTATAAGCTCACCAGTACAAAGCACATTCCGCATTTCTGCCCACAGGGTAAAAAATTGTACTTCAGGCGGGAAGAACTGGATGCCTGGTTGCAGCGTAACCGGCAATCCGCCGCCGATGAAATAGATCAGTTGGCAACTGACTATGTAATTCGCAACAAAAGAAAGTAACAATTTTTCTCACTGAACTAAAGAACTGAAGAATGGCGGCATGTACCATATTTAAAAACTTTGCTACTCCCGTAGAAGATGTATCATTAATAATTCTTTCCAACTGGATAGCATCAGATAAATACAAAGCACCGGTTACAGAGATCCGGGCCCTGATTGTACAAGGAAAAACAGAAGAAGCCCAGGCATTGAAACAACAACTTCCGGCCTTTACTCCTTCGGCAACTTTTAGAGAGAAAAGATTGCTGCCAAACATGGAGCAGTATAGCGGTTTTGTACATCTGGATTTTGATAAGCTCAGTAAAGAAGAATTAGAAGATGCTTTTCAGATCATAGCGGCTATACCTTACACTTTTCTTTGCTTCATTAGCCCAAGTGGTAATGGCCTGAAAGTTTTCATTGAAGTGAATACGGGGGCTGAGCATCATGATACTGCTTACTTACAGGTAATGCAGTATTACCAGAATGCTACTGGTTTAAAAGCTGATGAAAAATGCAAAGACATCACACGGTTATGTTTTGTTAGCTACGACCCGCAGTTATACAAAAACATTTACAATGAAAAATTCCAGGTAAAGGATATACCGGTAAGCAATTTACCAATCACATCAACTCCCGCTATTCAACCGGTAGAAGAAAGCAACAGTTCTGATGAATACATTTTACAATTTCAGCAACAGGTTTTATTCACCAATCAAAAATCAGCTTATACAGATGGAAACCGTAATAATTATATCTATCTGCTGGC
>CAZCAA010000090.1:0-287 GCA_964496585.1 uncultured Ferruginibacter sp. | reverse complement strand
ATTCCTGAGCAAAACACATTGGAATTATGTGCTCAGCATTATAACCTTTCTGAAAAAGAAATAAAAGCATCGGTACGCAGTGCCTTTACCCATCACAAACCCGAGTTTGCAAAGTTTGCAAACGCTGCAAACCTGCAAACAACTGAAGATGCCCCTCCGGGTGAAGACTATTTAAAGAATACACCTGCGATTCCCGATTCAATCTATCAGCAAATGCCTGAATTATTGCAGCAGGGTGCAACGGCTTTTACCGATCAGCGGGAACGGGATGTTTTTCTTACAGGAGC
>CAZCAA010000089.1:2022-3772 GCA_964496585.1 uncultured Ferruginibacter sp. | reverse complement strand
TTAGCCAGATTGGTGAAGTAAGCCAGGATAATATTTTTTCCCTCGCCATAAGAAAACCAAATATAAACAGGAAATTTATTCAAACCCGGGACATAAGGCTGGAAGTATTTAAAGAATTGGGAAAAGGATTTTCAACAGAGTTATTTTTAGCCCATCGCAGTTATACGCCATTAAAAAATCTTCCCTTTAAAACTACTTTTCCAACAACCAGGGGAGAACCATTAACCAGCTTTGAGGTTGCGCTTAAACTTAGGTTTGCTTACCTGGAACAATTTATTGAAGGAGATTATTTCCGGTATTCATTGGGAACTAAATATCCAATAGTTGAACTAACGGCTACCCAGGGAATACCCGGCATTGCAAACAGTGCTTATAACTACACTAAACTGGCATTAACTATAAAAGATAAGATGAAAATTTCGCCATATGGTACCTTAAGCTATAAGGTTTACGGCGGCAAAGTATTCGGAACATTACCTTTTGCTTTTTTAGAGAATCACCCCGGAAATGACATTTATTATTACAATGCCGGTGTTTATAACCTAATGACACGCTTTGAATACCTCAGCGATCAATATGCCGGTGTGAATATTGAACATAATATTGGCTCCGGACTTTTTCGGTTTATACCCATAACGCGAAAATTAAAGTGGCGGCAATTTTGGAATGTAAAATCTTTGTGGGGCTCATTAAGCGATGCTAACGCTCAGTTGAATGATGCTAAAAACTCATTTAAAACACTCAATAACGGAACTTATCTGGAAGTGGGAACCGGAATTGACAATATTTTAAAATTCCTTCGAATAGATTTTGTTTGGCGCTTGTCACAAAATCCAACTTCGCTCGTAAAAACTGCCCGTTTTGGTGTATTTGGAAGTTTCCAATTTCAATTTTAATTGGTCTTTTGATCCTTACAAAAAGTATATTTTATTTCAAATTTAATAGCTCCATGCCTTCTTTGTTTTTCGAATGGTCTGTTACCACTGAAAATCCAATGACCAGTTTTGAAATTATAAAAACTTAGCCAGCTGTCTTTGGAATACATCCCATCAAAAGAGGCGCCGTACAATTTAACTTTATCACGAGTGCCACCAGGCAGATTCGTTTGAATCCAATAACTATAAGCGTCGTCCTGGTAGCCTTCAAGAGCTATATACATACCTTGCTCAGGAATGATTAAACCGAGGCTATCCACATTAATTTTTTGCGCCCCAAATCTATCAGGCTGAAATAATATTGTCTTTGCTGTTAACAGTTCCGATGGTAACATGGTAACTGTATCAATTTCATAAAAAGAAAAGCGGATTGGCGCTTTTGCAACAGCTTTGCTTGCTCCCATTCCCTGTTTCAGGTGAAGGATAAAACTTTTCAATTTGTTCGCTGCACCAGGTGAAGGTAAAAACATGGCAATCCTTCCTTTATCGCCCATGTTGCCCCACATAAAACCTCCAAAACTTCCGGTATCGGCTTCAGGTTTATAAGTGATGGCTTTGCTCCATTTTACGCAAGGCTTCAATACCAGCTCTGGTAATATTCTGGTATTTCTTGCCAATTCAACCTTAATAGTCTTAAATTGATTAACCGGAAATACTTTGTCAATATAACCCGCATACGATACCCTTAAAGTATCTGTTCCAACAATGTTTAATTTGGTTTCACCAAGGTTTGTGCACAAAAACAACAATTTACCAGAAAACTGATAAACGGTTGCGTAAGGCAATGCCTCCATGGAAATGCGGTCCACGACTGT
>CAZCAA010000089.1:0-1922 GCA_964496585.1 uncultured Ferruginibacter sp. | reverse complement strand
ACTGATAAACGGTTGCGTAAGGCAATGCCTCCATGGAAATGCGGTCCACGACTGTAATGATACTTTGGCTTTTTCCTGAATAAAATAGCAAAGTTGTGAAAGCGATTATTGTAAAAAAATGTTTCATTATTATATTAGAAGTAGCGTCTTCTGCCAAATTATGATCGAATGCAGAAAAGTTAATGATTGTAAAATTTAAATTCCTATGTACTGAGATTGTTAAGTTAAATGTAATTAATTGTTATTGTATAGTCTCAACCAAAGCTGATACCCGGCGAGTTAAAGTGACTTTTTATCTCCTTGCATCTGCGTGTATTCAATTTGCGCAAATCCGCGGGCGAATGTTGCCTTTTTTTATCTTAAATTCCGTTGCCGACAGCATTTGACCAATAAGTGTGTGAAATCTACGAAACAATTGAAATTGTATTCCATTTTCCTAAAATCTCCCTATTTAAGCAGTAGCTATATGTTACAAAGAAATTTAAAATATCTTTGCTCAAAATCGAATTTCGTCGCATGGATAAAAATTTCAACCCGGATAAACAACATACATTACAATCAGCAATAAGTATTTCAGGAACCGGCCTTCACACAGGAATTAATGTTGATATGACCTTAAAGCCTGCTCATGCTGGTTTTGGATATCAATTTCAAAGAGTTGATCTGGCAGGTACTGCAGCAATTAAAGCAGATTGCGACCTGGTTACTGATACTTCCAGGGGAACCACACTGGAACAGGGAGTTGTAAAAGTGAGTACGGTAGAACATGTACTTGCCGCACTGGTAGGTATGGGCGTAGATAATTGCCTGATAGAGGTAAATGGTCCAGAAATACCTATTATCGATGGCAGCAGCGGTCCTTTTGTAGATAAAATAGTAGAAACTGGTATAGTAGAACAAGATGCAGCAAAGGCATGGTACACGATTGATACCAATTTGTCTTTTTATGATGAAAATAAAAGAGTGGAACTTACTGCCTTGCCTGCAACCAATTACGAGATCACAACCCTGATCGATTTTAACAGCCCGGTGTTAGGTACCCAACATGCCAGCTTAAAAAGCATGAAAGAATTTAGAACAGAAATAGCGCCCTGCCGTACTTTCTGTTTTTTGCACGAACTGGAAATGCTGATTGATAACAACCTCATAAAAGGTGGTGATATTAATAACGCCATTGTAGTAGTAGACAAACCGGTAACAGAAGAAGAGATGGGCCGTTTGGCAAAAGCTTTTGGCCGTAGCAAAGTAGAAGTAAAAACAGAAGGCTATCTCAATAACCTGGAGTTGCGTTTTCCGAATGAACCGGCCCGACACAAACTATTGGATATAATCGGCGATCTGGCATTAATCGGCTATCCTATTAAAGGACATATTATCGCTAACAGACCTGGCCATAGCAGCAACGTAGAATTTGCGAAGATCATTAAGCAATATATAAAAAAGAATAAGCACACTAAAAATATCCCGGTTTATGATCCCAACAGGCCGCCTGTTTATACATTAGAATACATAGAAAAAACGTTACCACACCGTTACCCTTTCCTGTTAGTTGATAAGATTATTGAACTTACCGATAATACTATTGTAGGAATAAAAAATGTTACATTCAACGAGTTTTTCTTCCAGGGCCACTTTCCGGGCAACCCGGTAATGCCTGGCGTATTGCAAATTGAAGCATTGGCACAAACCGGAGGCCTGCTGTGTATTAACGCTATGCCGAAGGCAAATTATGATACTTATTTTTTGAAAGTGGACAACTGTAAATTCAAACAGAAAGTTGTGCCGGGCGATACCATGATCTTAAAAATGGAACTAATTGAGCCAATAAGAAGGGGGATTTGTGTTATGCGTGGTAATGTGTACGTGGGCAATAAGCTATGTACGGAAGGAGATTTCACTGCCCAGTTAGTAAAAAGAGATTA
>CAZCAA010000088.1:0-3910 GCA_964496585.1 uncultured Ferruginibacter sp. | reverse complement strand
GGAATAATGATTTTACAATTGCTGCAGTGCCATCAGGCGATCCATCGTCAATAATAAGAATATGATAATCCTGTTGCAGGCTGATAACAGCATGAATAATGGCTTCAATGTTTTCCTTTTCATTGAAAGTTGGTATAATAACTAATTTTTCCAATAGCAGTAATGGTGAATTATGCCAAATTTATGATTTATAACAACTGTTATAACTTTTTAAAATGACGGACAAGCTATTTAATTTATTTTTAACAGGGTACGATTAAGAATTTCAGTGAGTTTTTGCTTTGTATGAAGCGGGAAATCGCCTTTCATCATCCAGTCGTAATACTGCGGTTCAGATTTTAGTACTTCACTTACAGCTCTTCCCTTAAATTTCCCAAAATTGAATACTTCAACACCTTTATCATCAAAACAAAAACGGCGGGCATAATCTACGATTTTGTCTTCACCAATTGAGGCTAATACAGAATCAACAGAATTTCCAAGCTTTTCATATTTCTGTAGCTGAGATAAGAATACGTCAATAGTTGCGTCTACGTCGGCTTCAGCACTATGGGCATTTATCAATTCTTTCTGACAATAGAATTTATACGCAGCAGTTAAAGTTCTGGGTTCCATCGTGTAAAAAATATGCTGCACATCAATCATTCTGCGGTTACTGAGGTCCACTTCCATCCCCGCCCTGAGAAATTCCTCCATCAGTATGGGTATATCAAAGCGATTGCTGTTGTAACCTCCCAGATCACAATTTTCAAGATATTGTTTTATTTCGTTGCCGGCCTGTTTAAAGGTTGGTGCATCTTTCACCATTTCATCGGTAATCCCATGTATATCAGTTGATGATTTGGGAATGGCCATCTCCGGATTGATCAGTTTTCTTTTTACCTGCCTGCTACCATCAGGTAATATTTTGATAATTGCAATCTCAATGATCCGGTCTGCGGATAAACTCACACCTGTTGTCTCCAGGTCTAAGAAGGCGATAGGCCGGTTTAATTGTAGCATGGGCTGTTAATATGGGTTTAAAGAAGTTAAAATTGTTCAGTGGTCAAATGTAAGTAGAAAATAGAAGTATTTTGGATAGCAAAAGTAATTTTTGGCCGTAATTTTCGTTTACCGTTCATACATTATCTTTGCATAATAAATAAACCCCCAAAAAATGAAAAAGATATTCTTTTCAATTTGTGTAGTGTCACTTGTAGTAGCATTAGCAAGTTGTGGTTCAAGCAGAAAATTAGGTTGCCCTGCTACAGCAAAAACCGGAAATCAGGTTAAAACAGTTCAGTCATAATGTTGTGGAAAGAATTGGCCAGCGAAGAACAACTGGCAGAAATTAAACAGCATTCTTCCCAAAGGCCTCAGGTCATTTTTAAACATAGCACACGATGCTCAATAAGTAGCATGGCAAAGAGTCGTTTAGAAAGGGCAGTTGCAGTGCAAGATGTTGATTTCTACTATCTTGACCTGATTAAGTACAGAAGTATTTCAAATAGAATTGCGGAAGATTTTTCTGTAAATCATGAATCTCCTCAGGTACTTTTGATTAAAAATGGTGAGTGTATTTATGATGAAAGTCATAGTGGGATCTCAATGGATGAGATTGAGGAGCAGGCAAAGAAATAATTCAGTTAAAAATATTACATAGTTAAACCTCCTTATTGGAGGTTTTTTATTTTATAACAGATCAATGCGCAGTTACAATTTTGTAGAAAATTTGTAAATAGTAGTCTGATGATAGATTTCATTTGGCTGCAAGATCGTGTTTGGAAAAGATGGTTTATTGGGACTATCAGGATAATGTTGAGCTTCCAGACAAAAGCCATATTGCTGTCCATTTACCGGGTTCAGGTTTCCTGAGTAAAACTGAACGGCGGGTTCTGTGGTGAACATTTCCATTACCCGTCCTGATGTGGGCTCAAAAACAACAGCCGTTTCTACCAGTTGATTTTCTAATCCAGCTTTCCTGTTTATAATATAATTGTGGTCGTAACCATTAATTGAAGCAATATCTTTTCCTATTTTTTTTGCAGCGGTAAAATCCAGCGGACTATTTTCCACAGCGGCGATATTTCCTGTTGGAATGAGTCCATCATCAACCGATGTATAGGTTTCAGCCATTATTTTTAGTTCATGGTTAATGATTGGAGTGTCCATTGAACCTGTTAGGTTAAAGTAACCGTGGCTGGTTAAATTAATTACGGTAGGTTTATCTGTTTTAGCAGTATAGTTAATAATTAATTCATTTTCTTCACTGAGTGTATATTTTACCGTTACCTGTAAATTTCCTGGAAATCCTTCTTCACCATCTTCGCTAAAATAAGTTGCAATCAGGCTATTGTCTGATGCATGTTTTTCAATTTTCCACCAGGCTTTATCAAAACCATTTACGCCGCCATGAAGGCTGTTTTCACCGTTATTGCGGGCTAATGTATAAGTTTCCCCATTTAATTTAAAACTGCCATAGGCAATGCGATTACAGTATCTGCCAACGATGCAACAGATATATTGTGCACTGTTTTGCAGATACCCATCGAGTGTATCAAAGCTATTAACCACATTGGCAAATTGTTGCTGCTTATCTGCTGTTATGATTCTGGTAATGGTTGCGCCGTAGTTGATCACAGATAATTGTATCCCATTTTTATTATGCAAAGTAAATTCCGTTACCGGCTTCCCTTTGTACGTTCCAAATGGCTTTTCTGAAATAGGTAGATTCATATAATTGCCGGTTTGTCTTAAAATTTATTTAACAATCGCAAGAAGGTATTTGTTTTTCTCCACAAAAATCAATTCAATTTCCATATTATCATCAAATTTAAATAGTACCTGGTAAGATCTATCTTTTACCAAAACAGGCTGTACAAGGCTACCAGTATGCCGCAAACAATTAAAGCACCAACGATAAATCCACTATCCACTTTAAACATCGATTTGTCTACTTCGAGGCTATTTACCTTTACGCCTTTGCGGTTATCAATGCCACTTATTACAAACATTCCTGCAATGCAGATTATAAATACAAACAACATCCTGTCCATAAATGGAATTTCAAATAAGCCAGCAGCATTTGCTTTTGAAAAACCAGAGCTTGCTAAAAACGACAAGTCCATCATATCCGGCAGAAATTTGAAAAATACGGAGAAAATAAAGCCGCCAATGATGGCAAATAATGCCGCGTTAGAAGTGGTCTTTTTCCAAAAGAAACCAAGAATGAACATGGCAAAAATACCAGGAGAGAAGAAGCCTGTGTATTCCTGTATATATTGAAAACCTTGTTTGCCTTCTCCCATCAGGCTCTCGCCAAGTCCTAATGATAAAATGATTGCCAATATCATTGAGATGACTACCGTCAATTTTCCGACGCTCACTAATTTTTTATCATCAGCATTTTTGTTGATCGCTTTTTTATAAATATCCAGTGAGAATATAGTGGCAATGCTGTTTGCTTTACCGGCCAGAGACGCAACAATGGCTGCTGTGAGCGCCGCAAATGCCAGTCCTTTTAAACCAACAGGTAGTAAATTTAATAAAGAAGGATAGGCTTTATTCACATCAACAATTCCGTGTGAATCTAGCATTTCCGTTTGAAACATACCATCACGGTATAAAACAAAGGCGGCAATGCCTGGAAGTACAACTATTACCGGCATCAATAATTTTAGAAAAGCTGCAAACAGCAATCCTTTGCGGGCAGTAGGCAAACTTGCGCCGAGTGCCCGTTGCGTAATATATTGATTGCAACCCCAATAATTTAAGTTGGCAATCCACATTCCTCCCAATAAAACAGACAAGCCCGGCAGGTCCATATAATTATCATTCTCTTTGCTAAATATCAAGTGAAAATGGTCGTTGGCATTTGTGGTGAGTAATTTAAATCCGTTAAGCAAACCTGTTTGTCCTGATCTTTCTGCCA
>CAZCAA010000087.1:1173-3911 GCA_964496585.1 uncultured Ferruginibacter sp. | reverse complement strand
TTTAATTTTGCAGCTTCTTCTTCCTCTTTAGCTCTTACGGTGTATGTGCCAAACTTGTAAATGCTCTGGGGAGTAAGGCCAAGATGTCCCATAACGGGAACGCCTGTACTAACAATTCTTTTTACCGATTCAACAACTTCAATTCCTCCTTCCAGTTTAACAGAATGCCCGCCGGTTTCTTTCATAATTCTTATGGCAGAATTAAGCGCTTCTTTTGAATTTCCCTGGTAGGTTCCAAAAGGCATATCAACAACTACAAGGCATCTTTGAATTCCCCGTACAACGCTTTGCGCATGGTAGATCATTTGGTCGAGCGTTATTGGGAGCGTAGTTTCATGGCCAGCCATAACATTGCTGGCGCTATCTCCAACTAATATGATATCGATGCCGGCTGCATCAAATATTTTTGCAAAAGAAAAATCATACGCAGTGATCATAGAGATCTTTTCACCCGATGCTTTCATTTTCTGCAAGGTATTTGTCGTAATTTTTTTTACTTCTTTTTGAACTGACATGGATGTTAAGTTTAGATTGATATAACAGAATCCTTATTTGAACAGCGAAGTAAGGGAGATGGCTCTGCATTAGAATAAAACAAGTCCGGGGATTTTCGCTTTAAGATTGTAAATGTAGGGAAAAACCTGCAAGCTGACGGTGATTCGGCAAACAGGAAATAAAATCAGGCTAATATATGGATGCAGGTGGCTGAAAATATCATTTCGCCAGCATCAATCAAAAGTGGAACCGAGGTGCTGGCTTGTTTGTTGCAACGCTCATTTATTTATTTTAGTTTAAAATATTTGAACCTTTCATCAAATCGATTGTTGATAAGAAAAAACTTAAATATGAAAAAGAATTTCTCAAAGTTACTTATGGTTTTTGCTATAAGTTCAACAACATTAATCGCTTGTAACAGTGCTGAAACCAAAACTGAGGCGACAACAACAGATGCTATGAAAGAAGAAGTGAAAGAACCAGTAAAAGAAAAAGCCAAAGATGTGGTAGACATTGCCATTGGATCAGTTGATCACACTACGTTAGTTGCTGCTGTTACAGCTGCTGGTTTAGTGGAAACCTTAAAAGGTGCTGGACCCTTTACTATTTTTGCACCAACTAATGCTGCATTTGCTGCTTTACCGGCAGGTACTGTAGATGGTTTATTAAAACCAGAAAGCAAGGCAGCACTTACTAATATACTAACTTACCATGTTGTATCCGGGTCTGTGAAAGCAGCAGATTTGAAGGACGGACAAAAAGTAAAAACACTACAAGGTGAAGAGTTAACGGTTACTATTAAAGATGGTAAAGTAGCAATCAACGGCGCAAACGTAACCGCTGCTGATTTAGAAGGAAGCAATGGTGTAGTACACGTAATTGATGCTGTATTAATGCCTAAAAAATAATTTTTTTCTTTCTATTGAAAGATACTGTCTCATAGATAACTAGATGTTTTTTTAGATTCGTTCAAACGGCCTTGAGGCTTCAACGGAGTTCCGAAACAAATCTGAAAGAAATATTTATGAGACAGTTTTTTTGGAATACTTCGTCATAAATAGATTGATCATTAAAATGTCATCATCAGTATAAAAGTTAATTCAATTTTTTTCAAAGGACTCAAAATCCAATAAATGCAAATTGAAAAAAAAATGCATCGGAATGGGGTTGCAGTCGATTCGTATTTCAATCAAAACATACTTTGAAAATAATATTTTAAAAATGGCTGCCAGTAAAAAACATACCTTAAACAGGAACAATCGGAATGATGATTAGTGCACGTTCGCAGGTTTTCATGATCCTGATTTGGCCGGAACGCCCGTATAACATACTACCTAATTACCTGGATTAGCGAAAGCCTACACTACGATTTTATACCCTGCTTCTCTTTTGATTTTTCTTCTGCCCAAAGATGTTGTATCAAACCATCGGCGAGGCCAATTTTTGGAACAAAGATCTCATCTGAACCGGTCCAACGCATAATATTTATATAAATAAGTAAGGCTGGCACAATTACGTCGGCACGGTCTTCTCTGAGGCTATACTTAGTAATTCTTTCTTCCACCGTAACGGCTTCCAGTTCTTTGTAATAATCTCTTAATAATTCGAGGTTCAGTGATTTTCCATCTTTTCTTTTACTCATGGAAAATATTTTGTTGATGTTTCCCCCGCTACCAATTGCTACTACTGCTTTGTGTCCTTTCGTAACTGCTTTCAACTCTTCTTTCATTTCATCCCAATCTTTATCAGCAACCATTTTTTTTAATAAACGGATCGTACCAATGTTATAGGATTTTTTAAAAACCAGTAAACCATTACTAAAAAAGGAGGTTTCGGTGCTGCCACCACCAACATCGATGTACAGGTAGCTATGATCTTTATCCATATTTTCTGCTACATGGTTTTCATATACCAGATTTGCTTCTGTATCACCAGAGATAACTTCAATATCTAATCCTGTTTCCTGTTTTACGATGGCTAAAATGTCTAAAGCATTACTGGCATCTCTCATCGCACTGGTAGCACATGCCTTAATGGCATCAACCTGATAAGCGTTCATGAGGTGCCTGAAGGCTTTTAGCGTTTGCAGCAACATAGCTGTTTTTTCAGGAGAAATGAGTTTGTTTTCAAAAACATCGAACCCGAGCCTGAGAGGAACCCTGATGAGATTCAACTTATTAAAAATGGGTTTCGCATTTTCTTTTTGTATCACGTCTGTGATCAGTAACCTGGCGGCATTGCTG
>CAZCAA010000087.1:0-1058 GCA_964496585.1 uncultured Ferruginibacter sp. | reverse complement strand
CCTTTATTTCTTCCTGCATACTTTTCTCAAGAACGGGGCAGGCTGCTTCCACGCGGTGGTCGATATTGCGGACCATCCAGTCTGCAGAAGAAATAAATACTTTTTCTTTTCCTCCATGATGAAAAATCATCACTCTTGCATGTTCCAGGTATTCATCAACAATACTGATGGCATAAATATCTTTTTTAAATTTTTTGTTTTCAGTGTACATGCAACAGATTCCCCTGATGATCATTTTTATTTCTACGCCCGCCTTCGCAGCTGCGTGTAATTTTTCAATCAATAATTCGTCACTCAACGAATTTAGTTTTAAGATAATGGAGGCAGGTTTCTTATTTTCTGCATTTTTTATTTCCTTGTTGATGAATGAAGTAAAATGTTTGCGCATACCCAGTGGGCTAACGATAAGTGTTTTGCAGGCTTTTAAAAGATGAAGTCTTGTTTTGGGAAGCTCCAGGTAAGTAAATATCCTGTTTACATCTGCCATAATATTCCTGTCGGATGTTAACAGGCAATGATCAGTATATACGAGTGCTGTTTTTTCGTTCAGGTTGCCGGTGCTCACGAATCCATAATGAGTTGTTACGTTGTGTACTCTTTTTTTAATGAGGCACAGCTTGGCATGTACTTTAAATTCCGGTACGCCCAGCAGTACTTTCACACCTGCTTCTTCCAGAATTTTCTTCCATTCCAAATTAGCTTCTTCATCAAAACGTGCCCTAACTTCCAGCACAACTGTAACTGCTTTTCCATTTCTAACGGCATTGGTTAGGGCATTTATTACTTTCGATCTTGCTGCAAGCCGGTAACAGGTTATCTTAATGTTGATTACGTTAGGGTCAATAGCGGCTTCCCGTAAAAGATCAATCACACTGTTGTAAGAGTGATAGGGGAAATGCAGCATTACATCATTTTCCAGCACTACATTGGTTACGCTGTTAGCAAACCTCAAAGCCGGATGAGTAAACGGTTTTTTTCGATTGCCTTTTTGTTGAAAAACTGATTCAGGAAAATTGATGAAATCCTTATAATTGTGTATGCGGGCGCCTGGTACGAGA
>CAZCAA010000086.1:0-3930 GCA_964496585.1 uncultured Ferruginibacter sp. | reverse complement strand
AAATATAATCTTTAAATTCAATTAAAGAGGATTGTAATCCGGCATTTTCAGATACCGTAAGCAATATCCGGTCTGTTAGTGCTAATTGACTCTCTTTCCTTAGATTTTGAATGCGGTTAACAAATTCCCTGGCATTTCCTTCATTTTGAAGTGTTTCCGTGATTGTAATGTCTAAAGCCACTGTTAAAGAGCCTTTTCCTGCAATTTCATAACCTGGAATTTCATCAGTAATTATCTCCAGGTCTTCGGCACTGATGATGATTGGTGCTTCACCCGCTGCAACTTTCTCAGGATTCAATATGTATTCTTCCTGTTGTACCAGTTCTATAGTGGCATTGTCAAATTTTTCAATTTCGGCTGCTGCCCATTTCATATTGGCACCCAGCTTTTTGCCAAGGGTTTTAAAATTAGCTTTCGCCTTCTTGCGGATAAAATTATTATCTGAGGCCAGAACCTCTACTTCTTTTATATTAGTTTCAGCCTTAATAATATCTTCTACCAATTTTATATCCGATGCCATGGAACTGTCAACTGCAGGTATAAATGCTATTTGTAGTGGTTGCCTTACTTTAATATTTACTTTTTTACGCAACGATAATATTAATGAAGATGCATCCTGGGCAAGCATCATTCTTTTTTCAAGCCCCAGATTTATTAATGCTTCTTCAGCCTTAGGAAAATAAGCATGATGAACTGATTTTACATCAAACCTTCCTGTTACCACATTCAAATTATTATATAACCAGTCTGCAAAGAAAGGAGCAACAGGAGCTATAAGTTTGCTAAGTGTTTCCAGGCATTCATATAAAGTTTGATAAGCACATATTTTATCATGTTCGTATTCACCTTTCCAAAAACGGCGGCGGCAAAGCCTTACGTACCAATTACTTAAGTGGTTATCTACAAATTCTTCTATTGCGCGGCCAGCCTGTGTTGGCTCATAATTATCCAGGTTTTCGGTAACGGTTTTTATCAGGCTGTTTAAAGATGATAATATCCATTGATCTATTTCCGGGCGCTTATATAATGGAACGTAGAATTCCTTAAAACTAAACCCGTCAACATTAGCATATAGTGCAAAGAACTGATAGCTGTTGTATAACGTGCCAAAGAATTTCCGTTGCACTTCTCTGATACCTTCTTCGTCAAATTTTAAACTGTCCCAGGGCGATGCATTGGTTATCAGATACCACCTGGTGGCATCTGCACCATAGGTTTCAATAGTTTTAAACGGATCAACAACATTTCCCAGGCGTTTACTCATTTTATTACCACTCTTGTCTAGCACCAAGCCGTTACTTACTACTGTTTTGTAGGCTACACTATCAAACAATAAAACAGCCAATGCGTGTAGGGTGTAAAACCAGCCTCTTGTTTGGTCTACTCCTTCAGCAATAAAATCTGCCGGAAAATTTTGTGCAAATGTTTCCTTATTCTCAAAAGGATAATGCCATTGTGCATAGGGCATCGCACCACTGTCAAACCAAACATCCACCAAGTCTGGAACGCGTTTCATTGGTTTACCGTCATCACTCACCAAAATGATATCGTCAACGTAAGGTTTGTGAAGGTCAAGTATGCCTTCATGCAAATAATGTTTATTGGTTTCGCCACCCAAAACCTCTGCTGCTTTTTTTATTTCGTTGTTAAGTTCTTCAATTGATCCGATGCACTTTTGAATTTCACCATTTGCAGTTTTCCAGATTGGAAGTGGTGTTCCCCAAAAGCGACTACGGCTCAGGTTCCAGTCCACCATATTTTCAAGCCAATTGCCAAAGCGGCCAGTGCCGGTGGAGGCAGGTTTCCAATTGATGGTTTTATTCAATTCTACCATCCTGTCTTTAACGGCGGTCGTTTTTATAAACCAGGCGTCGAGCGGGTAATAAATAATCGGCTTATCTGTACGCCAGCAATGCGGATAATTGTGTTCGTATTTTTCTACTTTAAATGCCCTGTTCTCTTTTTTTAATTTTATGGCAATGTCCACATTTACATCAACATAGCCAGGTTCGTTCTTGTAGTCCTTTACATAGCGTCCACTAAATTCGCCAACGCCCTCTATGAATTTTCCCTGTTTGTCTACAAGCGTTAATATACCAAGGTTATTCTTTTTCCCTACTTTGTAATCGTCAGCACCAAAAGCGGGAGCAGTATGTACAATTCCGGTACCATCTTCAGTTGTAACAAAATCTCCGGTAATCACCCTAAATGGTTTAGAACCAGGTGTTTGTGCTTCAATTTCTGAAAGACTGTTTGCCTCAAAGGGAAGCAATTGTTCGTAGCTGATACCTTCAAGGTTTTTCCCTTTAAATGCTGCTATTACTTTCCAGGGAATCAGTTTGTCGCCTTCTTTATAACTTTCAAAATCTCCGTTTTCAACCTCAGCTTTAAAATATTTGCTTACCAGATTTTTTGCCAATATCACATTATTGGGCAGATAAGTGTAAGGATTAAAGGTTTTGATCAACACATATTCAATATTTGGTCCTACGGTTAAACCGAGGTTGGAAGGCAATGTCCATGGAGTTGTTGTCCAGGCCATCAGAAATATTTCGCCATCAACAGGATCTATTTTTAATTGCGCCTTGTCATCAATTTTGAACATAACAACAGCACTCGTATCCTTTACATCTTTGTATGTTCCGGGTTGATTTAGTTCGTGAGAAGATAAACCGGTACCTGCAGCAGGAGAGTAAGGTTGAATGCTGATGCTTTCATACAGGTATCCTTTTTTATATAATTCACTCAGAATCCACCAAAGTGTTTCAATATAGTTGTTCTCAAAAGTTACATATGGATGATCCAGATCAACCCAGTATCCCATTTTTTGCGTGATGCCGTCCCACTGGTCTTTAAACCGCATTACTACTTCCCGGCATTTTTTATTGTAATCCTCAACACTTATTTTTTTTCCGATATCTTCTTTTGTAATGCCGAGTTCTTTCTCAACACCCAATTCAATCGGAAGACCATGGGTATCCCAACCGCCTTTTCTTTTAACCTGAAAACCCTGCATTGTTTTATATCGACAAACAAGGTCCTTTAATGTTCTGGAAATAACGTGATGAATGCCAGGCATGCCATTGGCGCTTGGTGGGCCTTCATAAAATACAAAAGTCGGATTTCCTTCTCTAAGCGCAATACTTTGCTGAAAAGCATTCGACTTTTCCCAATTTTCCAGCATTTCCTGGCCTATAGCCGGTAAGTTAAGTTGCTGGTATTCTTTGTATCTGGCTGACATATATTGCTTTCGGGCGTGTTTGTGATTAAATTAAGGCTGCAAAGTTAGTAAAATCCAGCGGTATAAATCAGTTGATAAGACGCTTCAACGCAGGTTATATATTATTAATTATCATCTTTTTTAACTGATTTTTCCACAAATGCTATGCTTGGCATAATATTAGATTAAATAGACTGGTAATCATTAAATCCTATCAAATACAAAATCTAGATTTATGAAAAACAATTTCTTTCTATTCCTGGCAGCCATTTTACTAGCCGGCAGTGCCCAGGCACAAAAAAAGAAACCAGTAGCTGTAAAACAGGTGCAGGTTCCTGAGAATGTTACCACATCTTTCAAAAGTCAGTACGCAGTTGCCAATGATAATAGCTGGAATAAAAATTACAGTGGCAATTACGTAGCAACATTCACCAATTCCGATAATTTAAAGCAAACGGTAGAATTTAGTGGATCAGGTGCTATGATCAAATCTAAGATTGCCATTGCTCCACAAACATTAGCGGAGAATTTGAGTTCGGCAATTTCAACTCAGTATCCTGGCTCAAAAGTTACCGAAGCAGATAAGATGCAGTTACCTGGTGTAGCTCCATATTACAGGATTAAAATATTAAGTGCAGAAAATATAACTAAAGAATTATTAGTTAGTGAAGAAGGCACTATCACCGAATAAAAATTTTGCTGGTTTAGGG
>CAZCAA010000085.1:0-4019 GCA_964496585.1 uncultured Ferruginibacter sp. | reverse complement strand
AAATAAAACATTTTTGAAAACGGCATTCAACATACCACCTGCAAACGTGGAAAAAAACACACTCCATTTACTCGTAGAAACGGGTGTATACGGAATTTCATTTACCTGGTTCACAAAAGCACCTATCGCTATAAAAGGAACTTCTGTATATAATTTTTCTGGAAATAATTTTGAAACGGATATTAAGGCTTCCTTGAACGAACAGGGCAGTTTATTGGATGGGCTTGCTTCCGTAACAATTTGTTTTGATTTCAAGGAATCGGTTTTAATTCCCGATAAATTTACAAATAGGCAGATGAATGAACAAAGCCTGAACCTGCTGTATGGCGAGGATCAGTATGCGGTTAAATTTAATGACCATATTACTGCAGCAGGGATAGTTAATGAGTATAGAGTAGAGGGAAAATTAAAAAAAGTAATTGATCAGTTTTTTCCCAACGCAACATTATTTCATTCTACAAGTCTGCAGGTAGAAAATATGAATAATGCTACAAACCTATTACGTTGTATCTTTTTTCACAATTCAATTAAAGTGATATTGTACAGTGAGGGGCAATTGATGTTGGTTCAGCAATTCTTCTATTCTAATCCTGATGACGTAGCTTATCATTTACTAAATGTTTGTGAGCAAAATGGGGTATCTCCATCCACAATTCCACTAGTGCTTAGCGGAATGATTGATGAACAATCGAAATTATATACAAGCATCTATAACTATTTCCTTCAGCTCTCTTTCGATTCACCAGAAGAAAATAATTTTGCCACAGCTGGTTTGAAGGAATTACCGGCACATTATTTCAGTCATATAATTTCACTCGCATCATGCGTATAATAAGTGGCGTTCATGGTGGCAGGCGTATATCACCACCTTCTGATATGCCTCATACAAGGCCAACAACAGATATTGCCAAAGAGGGACTGTTCAACATTCTTCAGAATAATCTTGATATACCAGCGCTAAAAACCCTTGATTTATTTGGTGGAACCGGATGTATAAGTTATGAACTTGCAAGCAGGGGAGTAGAGGATTTAACTATTGTTGAAAAAGACGGAAAGATGTATGAATTTATCAAAAAAACAGCGTCAGCGTTGAAATTTGATCACATTAAAATTTTAAAATCAGATGTATTCAGGTTTATAGAAACCTGTTCAGAAAAATATGATTTTATCTTCGCCGGGCCGCCCTATGCACTAAATACCATTGATGAGCTTCCGAAAATTGTATTTGAAAAAGAGCTGTTAAATACCGGCGGATGGTTTGTGCTGGAACATACGCCTCGCAATGATTATAAAAAAGCTGCTCATTACAGAACAGAACGAAATTACGGCACAACGATATTTTCTATCTTTGTAATGTAGTACAGCAGGTTGTGATTAATTGGACAGTTGTTTGTAAACCGTAATAATTTTAGACATTTTGCTTAAAAGTTTCAGATACCTTCTTTTCCCTTTTTCACTTTTGTATGGTGGATTTATTTTGTTTCGGAACTGGTTATTCGACAAAAATATTTTAAAATCATCCTCGTTTAATTTTCCCATCATTTGCGTTGGAAACCTGGCGACAGGAGGAACGGGAAAAACACCAATGACTGAATACCTGGTTGAAATCCTGAGAGGCCAGTATAAAACGGCAACCCTTAGCCGCGGATATAAAAGGAAAACGAAAGGTTTTGCTATTGCAAATGATTCAACCACTGCCATTGAAATTGGGGATGAGCCAATGCAGTTTCATCAAAAATTTCCTGATATCGTTGTAGCTGTTGGTGAAGAAAGACTGGTAGCAATACCACAGATATTACACCAGGTTCCTGAAACCGAGGTAATCATTTTAGACGATGCATTTCAACATAGGTCAGTTAGGGCGGGGTTAAATTTATTATTGACAGACTATACAAATTTATATACGCGAGACTTTCTGTTGCCTTGTGGTGACTTACGTGATATAAAGACCAGCAGTCGCAGAGCGCAGCTAATCATAGTTACTAAATGTAAAGCTGATTTATCATTACAGGAACGCAACCTGATAATCAAAGAGATCGATCCTTTACCTCTGCAACAGGTATATTTTACAGAGATCGTTTATTCTCAGCCATATCATCTTTTCAATAAATCGTTGGCTGATATTGATCCTGATGAAGATATCCTGTTACTTTGCGGCATTGCCAATCCCAAGCCTTTAATGGAGTTTCTTACTGCTCATGTGCAAGCATACGACATGATCCGTTATGCCGATCATCATATATTTACCATTGACGACCTGAAGGATATTAAAAATCAGTTTAGCAAATTATCATCGTCAAAAAAGATAATGATTACAACGGAAAAAGATGCCGTAAGGTTACAGAAATTTAAATCTGAATTGGAAGACCTACCAATATATGTACTACCAATTCATCACCGCTTTTTATTTGACGAAGCTGAAGACTTTAGGCTTCAGGTTACTAAATTTGTTGGCTCTTTTACCCGCCAAACCTGATATAACATCCACAAAAAAAGCATTTTAGGAATTATTTCGTACAATTGTTGCATATTGCAACGCCGCAACCGGCTAATATAATTTTACAGATGAAATATTTTGGCTGCTTTCTCATGCTTCTCTTATTTACCCTTCAAAGTTTTTCTCAACAATTGATTGTTGTAAAAGGTACAGTTAAAACAATTGATGATAAAGTTTTAAAAGGGGCTTCTATCTTACTTTATTACAAAGGAAGCAAAGATTCACTAAAAACTGTTTCAAACGAAACAGGTTCGTTTAGTTTTTCAAATGTAAAATCAAAACCCCTTGTGATTGTTGTTAGCTATATCGGCTATAACAGCTTTATCAATAACTTTGACCTGAGTACTGTTAGCGGCGAGAAAATTATCGATGGTATCATCCTGTCGCCTGGAATAAATACACTTGAAAATGTAACACTTGAGTCGTCTAAAGTGCAGATAAAAGAAGACACTGTCTCGTTTTTAATAGACAGTACGATGTACCGAAAGAACGACAATGTGGAAGAACTACTAAAAAAATTACCTGGTATACAGGTCGACAAATCCGGAACAGTAACGGCCCAGGGCAAAGAAGTGACAAAGGTTAAAGTAAACGGCAAAGAGTTTTTTAGTGGGGACGTAAAAACTGCCACCAGAGAATTAAATGCTGATATGGTAGACAGGATTCAGGTTATCGATGACTACGGCGATCAGGCAGCGTTTACAGGTGTAAAGGACGGTGATCCCAGCAAGACCCTCAACATTCAATTGAAAAAAGATAAAAACAAAGGCTATTTCGGAAATCTATCCGCAGGAGCGGGTACTGATAATCGTTATGTTACCTCTCTGTCAGTAAATAAATTTAATAATAATCAGCAGTTGTCTTTGTTGGCAAACTGGAACAATACAAATGCCAGCGCATTTAATTTTGGAGCTATTGGCGGCAGCATGGGCAGTATGATCAGTAGTATGGCGAGAGGAATGGGAATCGGGCAGGGTGGTGGCGGAATTGCTGCTACTTTGGGAAATTTTGGTATCAGCGATGGTATCGGTGTTACTAAATCAATTGGTCTTAACTACAGGGATGAATGGGGCAAAAAAATATCGGCATATGGAAGTTACAGTTTTTCAAGGAAGGCTATCACAACTATTAAAAATATAACACAACAAAACTTTTTTCAGAATTTCAGCAACAGAAATGTCAGTAACTCCAGCGACTATACGATAACAGATAATCATCGCTTATCTTTTAATTTAGAGTATAAAATCGATTCTTTTAACTATGTAAAGTTTAATCCAGTTATAAGTTACCGACAAACCGCCAGTAGTTATCAATCGGCAAATACAATATTTAATAACAACAATGTTAAAGTAAATGATGGTTCTATAAATGAGTTTGCCACTTCAAAAGTGCCTAATATGAGCGGCAGTTTACTTTTTAATCACCGTTTTCATAAAAAAGGTAGAACGCTTTCATTGAATTTTAATGCGGGAAATTCAGTTACAGAAGGAACAGATGATTTTGTAAACAACAATACCTATTT
>CAZCAA010000084.1:0-4061 GCA_964496585.1 uncultured Ferruginibacter sp. | reverse complement strand
TTCAGGTTTCCTGAGTAAAACTGAACGGCGGGTTCTGTGGTGAACATTTCCATTATCCGGCCTGTTGTTGGCTCAAAAACGACAGCAGTTTCTACGAGTTGATTTTCTACTCCGTATTTCTTCCTATTTATAATATAATTGTGATCGTAACCATTAATTGAAGCAATATCTTTTCCTATTTTTTTTGCAACGGTAAAATCCAGCGGACTATTTTCAACAGCGGTGATATTTCCTGTTGGGATGAGCCCATCGTCAACCGATGTATAAGTATCAGCCATTATTTTTAGTTCATGGTCAGTGATTGGCACATCCATTGAACCTGTTAGGTTAAAGTAACCGTGGCTGGTTAAATTAATTACGGTAGGTTTATCTGTTTGAGCAGTATAGTTAATAATTAATTCATTTTCCTCATTAAGTGTATACTTTACTGTTACCCGTAAATTTCCCGGAAATCCTTCTTCACCATCTTCACTATAATAAGTTGCAATAAGGCTATTCTCTGTTGCTTGTTTTTCAATTTTCCACCAGGCTTTATCAAAACCCTGCACGCCACCATGAAGGCTGTTATTTCCGTTATTGCGGGCAAGTGTATATGTCTCACCATTAATTTTAAAACTCCCGCCAGCAATTCGGTTACAATATCTGCCAACGATGCAACAAATATATTGTGCACTGTTCTGCAGATATTCATCCAGCGTATCAAAGCCATTTACCACATTGGCAAATTGTTGGTGATTATCAGCTGCTATGATCCTGGTAATGGTTGCGCCATAATTGATTACAGACAGCTGCATACCATTTTTATTTTGCAAAGTAAATTCCGTTACCGGTTTCTCTTTGTACGTTCCAAATGGCTTTTCTGAAATAATTAGATTCATATAATTACTTGTTTTTCTTTAGTTCATTTTAAATCTTTGTTGTCCGAAAAAAAACATGCTTATTCAATACAACCCTTTCTCGTTGTGATTTTTTATGCCCCCTCTCTCTTGGAGAGGGGGTTGGGGGTGAGGTCAAACCACGTAATGATCTGAAAGCATTAACCGGATAACAACAAAATTAAATCTACCCTAAAGTATTTATATTTTTGTTAGCACAGGTTTATCCATGTTGCGTAAATACAAATTTAAATAGTAGCTGGTAAGTTTTATCTTTTACCAAAACAGGCTGTACAAGGCTACCAGTATGCCGCAAACAATTAAAGCACCAACGATAAATCCACTATCCACTTTAAACATCGATTTGTCTACTTCGAGGCTATTTACCTTTACGCCTTTGCGGTTATCAATGCCACTTATTACAAACATTCCTGCAATGCAGATTATAAATACAAACAACATCCTGTCCATAAATGGAATTTCAAATAAGCCAGCAGCATTTGCTTTTGAAAAACCAGAGCTTGCTAAAAACGACAAGTCCATCATATCCGGCAGAAATTTGAAAAATACGGAGAAAATAAAGCCGCCAATGATGGCAAATAATGCCGCGTTAGAAGTGGTCTTTTTCCAAAAGAAACCAAGAATGAACATGGCAAAAATACCAGGAGAGAAGAAGCCTGTGTATTCCTGTATATATTGAAAACCTTGTTTGCCTTCTCCCATCAGGCTCTCGCCAAGTCCTAATGATAAAATGATTGCCAATATCATTGAGATGACTACCGTCAATTTTCCGACGCTCACTAATTTTTTATCATCAGCATTTTTGTTGATCGCTTTTTTATAAATATCCAGTGAGAATATAGTGGCAATGCTGTTTGCTTTACCGGCCAGAGACGCAACAATGGCTGCTGTGAGCGCCGCAAATGCCAGTCCTTTTAAACCAACAGGTAGTAAATTTAATAAAGAAGGATAGGCTTTATTCACATCAACAATTCCGTGTGAATCTAGCATTTCCGTTTGAAACATACCATCACGGTATAAAACAAAGGCGGCAATGCCTGGAAGTACAACTATTACCGGCATCAATAATTTTAGAAAAGCTGCAAACAGCAATCCTTTGCGGGCAGTAGGCAAACTTGCGCCCAATGCCCGTTGTGTGATATATTGATTGCAACCCCAATAGTTTAAGTTGGCAATCCACATTCCTCCCAGTAGTACAGACAAACCGGGCAGGTCCATGTAATTATCATTCTCTTTGCTGAATATCAAATGGAAATGGTCGTTGGCATTTGTGGTGAGTAATTTAAATCCGTTAAGCAAACCTGTTTGTCCTGATCTTTCTGCCACCAGGTTTAAAGCGATATAAGTGGCAACCAAACCTCCCAATACCAAAAAGAAAACCTGAATAACATCAGTATAGCCAATCACCTTCATGCCACCTAAGGTTATTACGATTGCAAATACAGCGAGTAATCCAATACACAAATGAATATTTAAACCGGAAATACCGTGTATGGCCAAAGCTCCCAGATACAGGATCGACATCAGGTTTACAACAATATATAATAACAACCAGAATACTGCCATGATGATGGCGACCTTTCCGTTGTACCGCTGGTGCAGAAATTGCGGCATGGTATAGATCTTGTTTTTAAGATAAACGGGAATAAAAAAAATGGCGACAATTATGAGTGTGGCTGCCGACATCCATTCGTAGGATGCAATTGCCAATCCCATTTTAAAACCACTGCCACTCATGCCAATAAATTGTTCGGCTGAAATATTGGAAGCAATCAGAGATGCTCCGATGGCCCACCAGGTAAGCGAGCCCTCTGCCAAAAAATAGTCATGAGAAGCATTTACAGCTTTTTTATTTTTTCTTGTATAAACCCAATAGCCATAACCGGCTACAATGATAAAATAGAAGAGGAATACAAGATAGTCGTTGGTAGTTAAAGCACTCATGATGGCAATTATTTTAGTTGATGGTAATTTTTGTTAAAAAGTCTCCCATAAATAAATCAGGTATACATTACCGGTAGCGGAACAGCGGAAGTGCCATTTTCTATCACAGCTATATAAGTTGAAAGGGTAAGTTGCATCTCCTGCTCATATGCGGCACTTATCTTTTTAATCAAAGCATCAATCGCATCTTCTTTTACAAGATTAATGGTACAGCCTCCAAAACCGCCTCCCATCATCCGGGCACCGGCTACAGCGGGATCATTTTTAACCTGGTCTACAAGAAAATCAAGTTCCTTACAGCTAACATTGTATTCTTCACTAAGGCCTGCATGAGTTGCAAACATTTTTTGCCCCAATGCCTTGATATTTCCAGCCTGAAGATCTTTACAGGCGGCCAGCAACCGCTCGTTTTCTTCTACAACAAATTTTGCTCTCTGGAAAACAAGTGGATTTATATCTTTTACATATTTTTCCAGCATGGAATGATCTACGTCTCTCAAGCTTTTGATAGAAGGATGATATTGTTGAATGAGATGAACGGATTCTTCACATTGTTGCCTCCGGATATTATATTCTGATGAAGCCAGGTTATGTTTTACATTGCTGTTAAATAATACAATTTTATATCCTTCAAGTTTAAAAGGAATGTATTCAAACTCAAGGCTGCGGCAATCGAGCTTTATCACATGGTCTTTTTTGCCAAGCATACTGGCAAACTGGTCCATGATACCACAATTAACGCCAGCGAATACATGCTCTGCTTTCTGCGCCAGTTGTATCATTTTTATCTTATTAAGTTTAAACGCAAATATTTCGTTTAAAGCAAAAATGCAGGCACATTCCACGGCAGCAGAAGAGGAGAGGCCGGCACCGATGGGAATATCTCCATCAATCATCAAATTAAAACCACCTAAAAGGCAACCATTTTTTTGTAATTGATCTACCACTCCCAAAATATAGTTAGCCCATTGTGTGGTTGATTTTACAATACCAGGTATTTCGGTTGTAAATGTTACCTGGTAATCCACGGCAAATAAATTGATAGTGTTATCTGCTCTTTTACTTACTGCAACGTAAATGTATTTATCGATGGAACCCGGAAGTACAAATCCCTCATTATAATCGGTATGCTCACCTATAATATTTACCCTTCCCGGAGATTTAAAAATCAATGGCTGGTCCTGGAATCGTTCTATAAAATCTTTTGTTAATTGTTGTATC
>CAZCAA010000083.1:1074-4121 GCA_964496585.1 uncultured Ferruginibacter sp. | reverse complement strand
AACAGAAACAGCAAATAGCAAAGGTGATTGCCAGGGTATACTTTTAAGTTACACAAGAGGCTTCAACAATGGTCTTGCGGCTATTTCCCACCATACAATACTAAAAAGACAATTTTAAACTGATACTGATATGAGAAATTTATGGATTCGGTTTGGTTGTTTTTTAACCGGGTATAATTATACTATTGTTGCCAATTCTAGCGAGATGGCTGCAAA
This sequence comes from uncultured Ferruginibacter sp., assembly GCA_964496585.1. Taxonomy (GTDB): domain Bacteria; phylum Bacteroidota; class Bacteroidia; order Chitinophagales; family Chitinophagaceae; genus Ferruginibacter. The sequence goes on along the minus strand of CAZCAA010000083.1, from coordinate 3,905 downwards.
GGCCGTTAAACGCTATACCGCAGCACTTTTGATTGTATGTATTCTATGGTCATTTATCGGCTACACTTTTACTCAACGATACATACATGCAAGTAATTTCGGTTCACTAGCAGGTGCATTGGTTATGGTAATAATAATAATACAAGTAGAGCGACAGATTATATTAACCATGCAACCCAATAGATGGCTGTATGTATTTCGGGGTGTTATTGCTTTAACAATGGCAATTATTGGGGCGGTAATTATTGATCAAATCATATTTAAGGAAGATATTGAACTTGAAAAAATAACATCGATTGAAGAAAGAGTTAAACAAGCTTTGCCTCCTAAAACGCAAGAGTTGAGGAACCAAATTGCAGCATTGGATACTGCAATACAAAAGAAGGATTACGACCGTGCAGTTATATCAAATGATATTTCCAGCAACCCCATGATCTTAAGTACTACTACTCAATCGATGCCAACAAAGCTGGCTTCTTCTTCAACAGACAGTACCGGCAGGAAATCAACATCTGAAAAAATAGTATATACAACTTCAGCTATCAACAGTAAAGTACCCAATCCTAAAATAGCATTATTGGGTCCGATTGATCAAACACTCACTAACCTGAGGGCGCAAAAAACAGTGAAAGAAAATGATTTGCTAAACATTCGTCCAAAAGTTGAAGAAGAAATAAGGTCGAAAGTCGGGTTCCTTGATGAACTTAAAATTATGTATTTACTTATTAAAGGATCAGGCGTGGCTTTAACAGTATGGCTTTTATGGTTCTTCTTTTTACTCGGTCTTGAAATGCTCGTATTGGTTAGTAAGATAAATGATAAAAAGAACGATTACGAAGAAACAGTAATGCACCAGATGAATTTTCAAATGAAAAAACTTTCATTGATGGCGAAATTAGCTGAGCGTAATTAAGGTATTTTGATGTAAGCAATTTTTCTTAAGATTTAAATAGTAAATAAATTTTAGAGATTTTTTTGAAGCCATAATTAACGAATGTCAACGATTATAAAGTTCATACTTTCCTTTTTATTTTTAATGTGCCTTCTTAAAATGCCTTATGGATTTTTTCAGATAGTCCGGTTTACCGCATTGTCAGGATTTTCAATCTTAGCGTATTATTCTTATAAGGAAAACAAAATAGCAGCAATAACAATTGTATACATCGCCCTTGCTGTTTTATTTCAACCGTTTTTTAAAATAGCATTGGGAAGAACAATTTGGAATATTGTTGATGTTCTAGTGGCAATAGCATTGATCGCTTCCATTTTCGTTGATAAGCACGCTGTTTTAAAAAATAAATAACTGTAAATAACATCTCAATAAAAACTAAAACCAACTAAATGAGAACTGCAACAAAGATCATCCTAATCATCGTAATGTTTTTAATATTTGGAATTATAACGGTGGCATTGAAAGGCGGTGAAAACAGGCCTGGCGTAGGTGGCCCAATTGGAATTATTTTGATGTTTGGCTTTATTGCGGCCATCAGGGCCATTTGGAAATACAAGCCAGAGGCAGAAAATAAAGAAGAATCTTCTGCTGATAAACAGACGCTTGATAAATTATAAACGAAAAGATGTTTGTAGATTACTATTCACTGCTCGATATTGAAGAAACGGCTTCAGCAGAAGCAATTAAAGCGGCTTTTCGAAAGCAAGCTATAAAATGGCACCCGGATAGAAATCCTGGTAAGGATACTACTATCCAAATGCAAAGAATTAATGAAGCCTACCTGATATTAAAGGATATTGAAGCCAGACAAAAATTCGATATCGAATATCAAAAATTCAAAAGCGATAAAAAGAAAGAGTCTGATACTAAAGTGCAAACTGACCCATCTGGCGAGTCAACATCGGAAAAAGAAAATACGCATAATTATAAAAGCAATGATTATTCAGAATATTCTTTCAATGATGAAACATTAAAGAACTGGATGAACAATGCCCGAAGGCAATCTGTTAGCCTTGCTAAACAAACGATTGAAGATTTTAAAGGGATGGTTGCAGTTGGAATTAAAGAAGGGGTAAAGGCTTCAGGTCAAGCTTTAGTTAGTCAGATAGTTATCAGTGTCATTATAGTTATCATCATAGCCATTTCAAAATCATGTAACCAATGAGGATCTTTAAATTATTTATCGCCGGTTTGCTTTTAACAAGCTACTGCTTTTCCCAACCAGGAATTGAAAATTACCTTATTAAGGACGTGGGTTATATTTCAGTCCCTACATCATTGGAAATTCAAAGCGGCAAGTATAAAAAATTCGTTGATGAGGTTCAAAAAGAATACGGCAAAAAGTTTGGATATGAAATTTCTGATAACAGGATTATTTTTCAGCAGAAAGGCCTTAACAACCTGGGAAAGGATGGATTTTCTACCTATGCAAGAGTGATACTTGAAACCTCGATTGGTAGCTTTGGAGATTATGAGAATGCCAACGGTAAACTTGCCATTACAAAAGCCGAATTGTCTGACTTGAACGTCCAGATCCGAACACAAACCGAGCAATCTTTTTTAGGAACAGAATTGAGAATAATTAAAAGGTACGGTGTTGATGTCGTTGTGGTGAACGGGTTAGCTGCCTTAAGGATCTCATACCTGCGCCAATTAAAAGATCAGCCTTATGTAACAGTTGCAATTTATCATTTTCATAATAATGACAGGTTGCATCAATTAACGCTAAGTTATAGAGAACAGGATTCGCAGACCTGGAGACCTATTCTTGCAGGAATATTAAACAGTTTTAAGATTACGAATATCAGGTAAGCTGCTGAGAGGCATGTAAAAAAGATGTTTCATTTTAAAACAGCAACTAACGGCAAAGCTCACGGGC
>CAZCAA010000083.1:0-1052 GCA_964496585.1 uncultured Ferruginibacter sp. | reverse complement strand
ACCTATTTACAAAGTAAATTATATTATCTTTTTGGTAATTAACCTTTGCCTGTAACAACAATTAAAGTAAATTGAGGCTTCCAAAAATAACTGTTCCCTACAACTACCATGGGTCCAGTGATCCTACTTAAAGCCCCATTTGAATTACCTCACAATTATATTATAACGAATGGCCATTAAAAAATCAGAATTATATAGTTCCCTATGGGCAAGCTGCGATAAATTAAGAGGCTCCATGGAACCCAGCCAATACAAAGATTATGTATTGGTATTGTTGTTTGTAAAATATGTCTCCGATAAATATGACAACGATCCCAATGGGTTGATCAAAATACCAAAGGGCGGTAGCTTTAAAGATATGCAGGCGTTGAAAGGCCAGAAAGACATCGGCGAAAAAATTGACATGGCTATCAGTGCGCTTGCAAAGGAAAATGACCTTGGTAACGTAATAGATGTGATCAGTTTCCAGGATGATGAAAAACTGGGTAAGGGAAAAGAAATGGTGGACAAACTCACTGATCTTATAACCATTTTTGAAAACCCGGCGCTCGACTTTAGTAAAAACCGTGCAGAAGGTGATGACATATTGGGAGATGCCTATGAATATTTAATGCGGCATTTCGCCTCTGAAAGCGGGAAAAGCAAAGGGGAATTTTATACACCGGGTGAAGTAAGCCGTGTATTGGCCAAAGTAATTGGCGTAAAAAAGGAACCAAAGTAAAGCAAACCATTTACGATCCTACCTGTGGGTCTGGTTCTTTGCTTTTAAAAGTTGCAGAAGAAGCCGATAACTCCGCCAATATTTACGGGCAGGAAAAAACAGTGGTAACGGCAGCGCTTGCCCGCATGAATATGATCCTGCACAACAACCCCGAAGCTGAAATAAAAAAGGGACAAAGTACACTTTCCAATCCTTTGTTTGAAGATAAGGCAACCGGCGGATTAAAAACATTTGACTTTGTTGTTGCCAATCCTCCTTTTTCTTCCAAGAACTGGACGGATGGATTTAGCCCGGAAAATGACCTGTACAATCGTTTTGAAGCCGGTAAGAT
>CAZCAA010000082.1:678-4219 GCA_964496585.1 uncultured Ferruginibacter sp. | reverse complement strand
ATATATTGAAAATATTTTAGCATAGCTCTTTTGAAATTATCAGCCTCTTTCACCTTCGGAGGTGGTGTCGATTTAATCTCATCAATCGTTACCTGTATCATATTTTCCATATTTGCTGATACAGCTGCAACACTATCAAATTGTTCTTTCGCTGCAAATTTTTCTACTTTACTTTCTGTCACCTCAATCTGGGGGATTAGGCTTCTCTCTTTTTTAATCATTTCCTCAGAATAATTAAAAGCCGACTTTGATTTACAGCCGGTTAACAATAGAAATAATAGTCCTGCTAAAATAGTTTTTGAATTCATAATCTATGTATTAATATTAAAACTCCGATTTTCATAATAATATTGAACATCTATTGTCCCACCAAAAAAACAGCATTGCAAAGTATCAGCTTACCATTCTCCCAAAAATTGCGAAACATTATATCATCTGTTATATACGTTACAGAACCTCTTCCCATTTCCTGTACGCCAAAAATTAATCCATCTTGTAACTTTTCTTTCAGTTTTGATCCAACAAATCCAGCTACCTGGTTATCTTTTTTAATGACGCCAACATTCCAGCCATCCTTGATGAATTCATATACATTATCATCCATTTTCAATGTATAATAATAATTGGGATACCCAAACGCTAACGGATGCGAATTATCCATTTCGACTTTATAAATAGAGCCGGGAGTCATGTTTGGAATACCATCTCTTTCTCTATCTTCAAATTTTCTCAATACATCGTAACTCACTTTTTCTTTCTTGTCATCTTTCTTTTCATCTGTATCTGTCTTTTTCAGTTTAATGCCAAATTCTGCTTTTGCCAATGCTCCAACAGCCCCTTCAATCGCTATTACTCTTCCTCCTTTATTTATCCAGTCTTTAAATTTTTCAGCTCCATCTTTATCGCTTAGATAACGATAATTGCCATCCGGCATTATTAATACATCAAAATCGCTAAGATCTGCACGGTTAATATCTGTGAGATTTATCAATGTAATCGGGTAGTCAATTTGTTGCTCAAAGAAATGCCAAATCTCACCTGCTCCCAACGAACCAATACCTTCACCTGTTAGTAATGCAACTTTTGGTGCTTTGAATGGATGCACAGAACCACTGCCAAAATCTTTCCCTTTATCAACAAATCCTGTTGACACAGGATATAACTGTGTATTATTATTATTTGCAATCTTCTTTACTTCACTCCATAAATTATCGCCAAAAGATTTGTTTGCGGTTTTTAAAACTATAACAGCTCCACGGTCGAATTTATTTCCATTTACTTCAAATGGATTTTCTGCGTAGCGTAGTAATATTCCTTTTTTTAACAACTGCCCAACAGTTTTTACAGTTTGCAAGCCATTCCAGGGAATTATATAACCATAAGTGGTTGCTTCATTATTTACGGCAGCTTTATTGATAGAACCGCTACCAATTAATTTTTCCCTGCTGGCAAATGCTTCTAATCCATAAGCATAAGGTAATGCCCACGCAGTAATATCGTATGTAGCCGAATCCACCAGCTTTCCTTTTGGCTCAAACAAAACTTTAACCATTGCAGACCGTGGCTGCACAGCACTTATCACAATATCATTACTAAAGGAAAATGATTCTTCTTTTCCTGAATTATAATTATATCCTTTTCCAGTTCCCGAACCAGTTCCGTGTTGAATACCATTTTTGTTTAACAATTCGAGTAAAGATTCTATTCTTTCTTTATCCTTTGGATTATTTTTTATCACATATGATTTGTATTCTCCAATGCCTGTAGAAACAGCATCGTTAAAAAACTTTCTGAATTCTTTGATCAACTTACCTGCATTGATTGAAGAAATTTCTATTGTACTCAATGAAGTAGTAAAATGATGATTGGCTCTGTCGAATAATGTAAGCGTATCACCTTCGTCATTAATAACAGCAGCTCCACCAGCACCGCCACCACCTTGTTCGTAGGTCATTCCTATAGCACCATTGTAAGTTGGATAAGTGTCTCCATATGAAGGATAGTACAAGTCAAAAACTTCTTTAGTAAAAAATAACCAGCCTTTCGCATCAAAATAATTTGCATGATTTTTACCGATGGTTGATTGAAATTCTCTTTGCCATGAAGTAATCACATCATGATAAGGCTGCGCTGCAGGCGCAAAATAGTAGGGCTGATTAAGTCCCTGCTCATGATAGTCAACATGAATTTGTGGCATCCATTCATTATATACTTTTACTCTTCTTCTACTTTCAATTTGTGTTTGCCAGGCCCAGTCCCTGTTCAGATCAAAATTATAATGATTGGATCTTCCTCCAGGCCAAGGTTCCCGGTGCTCACGGGAGATTAATTGAGGATTTGCATTTTTCCCAACAACAGAATTAAACCAGTTTACATAACGGTCTCTTCCATCCGGGTTAATACAGGGATCAATAATTACAACTGTATTTTTCAACCACTCTTTCGTTTTTGTATTGGATGGATCTACCAATGCCCAAATCGTCATTAACGCTGCTTCAGAACTTGATGTTTCATTACCATGTACATTATAGCTTAACCAAACAATGGCGGGTACTGATTCCTCATTCGGTGCAGCTTTATCATTTGCTAGATTGGCTAGTCGTAAATTATTAAGCCGGATTTGCTCCAGATTCTTCATGTTTTCTGGAGTAGAAATAAATGTAAGCAGCAATGGCCGCCCTTCGTTGGTTTCACCATATTGCTGAATCTTGACTGATGCAGAAGCATTCGCAGCTACATGTTGAAAATAATTTACAATTTTAAAATGTGGTGTATACCGGCTACCCACTTTATATCCTAAAAACTCTTCCGGCGATTTTACTTGTGCATTAAGAGCAACTGCAAAAAGCAGCAATAAATTAGTAACAAAAAATTTTCGAACCATAGTATTAATTTAAAGGTGAAAGTTAACAAAGCTGTTCCGAAATTCAATTTTTATTACTTCAATTAAATCAGCAGATTTATGTAGTTTAGTTCTATAATATTAACAGATGAAAAAAATAATTGTTGCATTAATCTGCCTTTCACCATTCTTGTTGTCCTGCAATGCTCAAAAGAATAGTTCAGTTGTTGCAGAAATAAATCCATTTAAGTATACCAGTTCTAAAAAAGTGATAGCAGAAAATGGTGCTGTCGTTTCTGCACATCCGCTTGCTAGCAAAGTAGGTGTAGTTATTTTAAAGATGGGTGGTAATGCTGTAGATGCTGCAATTGCAACACAGTTAGCATTGGCCGTTGTTTATCCCGCTGCAGGTAATATCGGTGGTGGCGGTTTTTTGGTTGGAAGGTTAAGCAACGGTGAATTAGTTTCCATTGATTACAGAGAAAAAGCACCCGGCTCAGCCAGTAGAGATATGTATATTGATGAAACAGGAAAAGCAAGAACCGATCTAAGCCAAAACGGGCATCTTGCTGGTGGTGTTCCAGGCACAGTGTCAGGATTATTCACCTCGCATCAATATGCAAAACTTCCTTTCTCAAAATTAATTCAACCAGCAATTGATCTCGCTGAAAAAGGTTTTGCTATTACTTCTGTAAAAAT
>CAZCAA010000082.1:0-593 GCA_964496585.1 uncultured Ferruginibacter sp. | reverse complement strand
AGAAGGCGATACCTTAATTCAAACTGATCTTGCCAATACATTAAAAAGAATTCAAAAAAATGGCGCAGCTGGTTTTTACGAGGGAGAAACAGCCAATTTGTTAGTGGCTGAAATGAAAAGAGGTAATGGAATTATTTCATTGGAGGATTTAAAAAATTATAAAGCAAAACCCAGAACCCCACAAACTTTCAATTACAAAGGATATAAAATAGTGGGAATGGGAATGCCAAGCAGTGGCGGATTACTCATGGCTCAAATGATGAAAATGATTGAAGGCAGAGGGATTGACAAAATGGGTTTTCATTCTGTACAAGCCGTGCAATTAATGACGGAGGTACAAAGAAGAGCTTATGCTGACAGAGCTGAATATATGGGCGATGCCGATCATTATAATGTTCCGGTAGAAATGCTTGCCAGCGATAAGTATTTAAAGGAAAGAATGAAAATTTATAAGTGTGATAAAGCGACTCCGAGTACTGAAATCAAACCCCGCATAGATATAGATTCAGAAAGCGAAGAAACTACTCATCTGAGTGTGATAGATAAAGAAGGAAATGCTATTTCGGTTACCACTACTTTAAATGGTGGATACG
>CAZCAA010000081.1:0-4327 GCA_964496585.1 uncultured Ferruginibacter sp. | reverse complement strand
ATACTATCTTTTCCGAATGACAATGAATTAAAATGTCTGGCTGCCAGTGCACTATCCCCTTTATTAAAATAGGCAATTGCATAAGCCAAATTTACTTTATTATTCTTAACCGGTATTTTAGATAGTTCGCCGATCGCTGCATCAGTAATTCCTTCAATCTCCCATGCACAGGCATAAGCAATTGCTGCATCAACATACGAAGGGTCAAGGTCAATGGCCAACTTTAAATTCTTTTTCGCATTCTGTAAAAGGCTATTAATGTTCCCATTCTCTTCATTCACGCCTCGCGTCGAATAATCTCTTAACCTGCTTACAGGGTCTAATTCAAATGGATAGATGAATTCAAAAACTGTTTTTGATTTCAAGCTTAAGGCCTGTAGTAGCATTGTTACACCAGCGTTATAGTAATTCTCACGCGAAGGGAAAGTAAGTGCGACGTCACCAAAACATGCTGAGCTCTCTTTATACATTCCAATTTTTGCTAAAATAATTCCTGCTTTAAACGTAGGGAGTAAGGCGGCTGATTTTTGTTGGGCTGAGATATTAATCTCTTTACGTTGCTTCTTACTAGGATACCCGTTTGTTGAACCATTTAATTTATACTCCCTGTATATAATATCTATCATCTTTTCGAAAACATCAAACGGATTATATCCAGCGATGGCTGCGTGCCAGGTACCTTCATAATCGGCATTACTTTCGTTAACGAATTTATTTACGACAAGTGCATTTTTATTAAGAAGTACTCTACTCAACCGCGATTTTGGTCCGGCGGCATATGCAAAGTCTATACAGAATGAATGATTATTATAATAATGTGCCAGTTCGTGGCTTAAAATAATAGCAAGTGCATTAAGACTGTCTTTTTTCAATCTTAGGCAGATATCTACAAGTTCCTCATCAATTTTAATTGTTGGACGTTCTTTGGATGAATATTGAGCAACAACCCTTTCATCTCTATCATTGTGCAAAAGCTCCAATATTGGAGCAGACCTTGCATTGCCATATGCTTCTACAAGTCTGTCAAAAACTTTGCGAATTGTTCGCTCCTTGTCCTCATAGGTTTGTCCGTCCATCTTTAAAAAACCAAATAATAAGGGTATGAGAAAATATAATGATTTCATCAACTTAATTTGTATTTATTGATAAGATATCCTGTACTTTTTTTAAAATAATTTTATCATTAACCACTTTTAAGAGTGAAAAGCTAGTCGACTTTTTACCTTCATAGACATTTTGGCGAAGCTGTATAAAATAAGCAGTATTTACTTTAATAACTTTCACGCGTTGTTTTGACAATGTATAAATTGATAAAGTATCATTATTAAACTTGTAAGTGTTTCTGAGCGCCATTAACGAATCAATTTTCTGCTTCGCTAAATTAAAGTTAGTGCCAAATCCGTTGAGCAAAGAGTCTTCTGAAATTTCCTTATTAATGATAGAAATGGGCTCGCTTAAATCGTATACCTCGATCAGGATAGATTCTTCCTTTGGGCCAAAGCCGAGGGTTTGGTCCGAGATGACCTTTGATTGCCTGGAATCTTTAGGAATTATTGTATTTGCTAACTGAGCATCAAACCTGTCTTGAATTGTCTTCCTGTTTGAAATGCTATCTGCAAGATGTTTTTTGTTAATAGCAGGAACGGCAGCAATATTCTGTGGCTTTTTATCTTTATTGAAAAGAATAAAAGTAGTTGTTAATATAATTGCTATCACGGAGGCAGCTGCGGCTAGCTTTTTCCAATTAAACGAGATGATTTTTCCTTCTATTTTTGAGATGGAATGTTCCTCCCTGTCCACCTCAATGAACTGTTGTTTTAGCTTTTGTCTTTCTCCCAATTTAAATGCAAGGTTTAATTCTTCCCCATTTATTTCATCCACATTGTTCTGCACGGCGAATTGCTTTTTAAGATCACTGCGCTCATTTAATTGGAAAGCAATGGAAAGTTGCTTTTGAAATTCTATTTCTTGTAAAAATAAATCGTGCTTTACTTGAAGCAAATGATCGATAGCTGAATTTGAAATGCCAGCATTGTAAATAACCGCTAAGTTGCTGTAATAATCCTGCTGAATGCACTGTAGTTCTCCCAAATGTTCTTTGGCTTCTATTCGTGTAGCAAGATCGATCAACTCATTTTCATAATCCTCATTGTTGTTAAAAATTTCTTTTAATTCAGTTACAAACTGAGACAAGGATAACTGATCAATACTTTTTTCAATTGATAATTTTTTCTCATCATTATCAGCTAAAAAGTAATTTCTAATTAATTCGATATGTTGTTCTGTTAACTTCATTATTATTTTAATCTTTCAAAAACTTGCTTTTTTAACCTCTCCCGACAGCGGTAACTTTGGTTCTTTGCATTGTCAGCGTTTGTGTAATTCATTAAGGTTGCGATTGCTTCCATGGTTTTGTTCTCAAAAAATGCTTTTCTTAGTAATTCGTAACAAACCTGCCCAAGTGTTTTCATTCGCTCCAGTTCTTCCATTATTAAATTTATCCGCTCTGTTTTAACTGTCGCTTGCTCATCAAACCAGTCTGTATATCTATCGCTGTAATCTTTTTCCCAATCTTCACCTGTCACGGGTTTATTTTTTTGTTTAAGTCTTATTAATACCTGGTTTCTGCAGATGGAGTTCAGGTATGTTTGGATGCTGGTATTTTCAAGTTGTAATTTGCCTTCCCTCACTTTTTCAATAAAGACAATTACCGCATCCTGGTAAATGTCCTTGTTTGTCTCTTCATCTGTGTACATCTTATTCATAAAGCGAAGGCAATAACCCTTGTGAGTGCTGTATAAAGTATTCCCGGCTTCTTCATCGAAGCGCTTAATACCATCAATTAATGCTGCGTCAGTCATTGATAATCATTTATTGAGAAAGTAACCACCTGATCAAAAAAAATAAATGTTAAAGACCATGGTTACCTGGGAAAGAAAAAATTATATATATGAAAAATACGGAATTATTGGCAAGTTAGAATACTTAAGCAAAAATTGCAAACCTTTTCACTACCGACAATTAAGTTCATTTTATCATTATTCATAACAACAAAAACTTTTAAAAATGAAAAAGACAATTATTTTATTATTGCTGACATCAACATTTTTTTACTCATGTAAAAAGGCTGATCTAATTACCGCAACATCTACAGCTAAGATTGATGAAGTCACCTATGAAGTAGACCTTCAAAATGCAACTACCTGGCATGGTAGCTTTATAAATGAGCACGCCCAGGTAATAGGTATAGATGATGCACCCAATCATTGGAGGTATACGTTTAAAAATTCGCAAAATCTGATGGTCCTAAACGTCACCGGCTATGCAGATGGTTTCACTCCCGGGGCCGATGCTTATCAAAAAATTTACATCAATGGGTCACTGGTGACATCTTCATACTCTTCATCCTTTCCACAGGCTCAATATGTATATTAAAAATAATTTTTAATTCAGATGGTTACCTGAGCTTAAAAAAATTATATATCTAAAACAACTTCTTTTCTATCATTTTCAAACAACCAAAACTTTTAAAACATGAAAAAGTCAATCATTACACTGTTTACAGCAACTTTATTTATTTGTTCCTCATTAATTGCCCAGGAGAAGGGCGCAGTTCGCGGCAAAACAACAGCCAGTTTCTATGGCGGGTTAAATGTCAGCAGGTTTACCGGAAATAGTGCCTCGGTTTCTAAAATAGAAAATGATTTCCTCCGTGGAGAACAGGTTGGATTTAATGTGGAACTACCACTAACTCCCATCTTTTCAACCTGGCATACAGCTAATACATAAAGGGTCAAAAAACACCACTGCTAATGCAACAACATTTTCTGTAAACAGTTTTTATGCAGAAATGCCATTAGTTCTTGTTGTAAAACCAAGGATGGGGTCTGGTAATCTAATTGTCGGAGCAGGTCCTGTGGTATCATATGGTTTGGGCGGTACCTGGAAGATGGAAAATCCAGTCAATTTTCAAAATAATCAAACTGGCAAGGTAAAATTTACCAACACAGTTTCTCAAAATGATGGAGCACAATCGCTCTATTTAAAATCTTATGACGTGTCAACAAATCTGATATTGGGCTATCAGTTTGCCAGCAAATTCTATTTGCAGCTTAATATTCAACGTTCTGTCATCAGCTGTATACCAAAAGATGACTATAATCCGTCCTTTTACAACACAAATGCAAAAAATACCAGTTTCGGTCTTACAGCTGGATTCAGGTTTTAATATTTATTCCTGCTTCAACATTCCTCATTATCAAAAATAACCGGGTAGCCCAAAACGGTATATAGAGTAGGCACAAACTAATTATTATGACACAATTTA
>CAZCAA010000080.1:1674-4451 GCA_964496585.1 uncultured Ferruginibacter sp. | reverse complement strand
TTATCTACAGGTACTGGATTGTTTTATGTAGATGCGGCAACTGTGAACGGCCCTGCAGGTACAGTAGGTTGTTTCCTTGTACAATCAGTAACCGGATTGCAGGATCTTGCATCTAATGTATTCCCAACTAATTCTCCATTACCAGTTAAACTGATAAGCTTTACAGGTACATTAAATGGTAACACAACCAATCTTAACTGGGTAACTGAGAGCATTCAAAACTTCAGTCACTTTGAAATTGAGCGTAGTGCTGACGGTGTTAATTTCACCAGCATTGCAAGCAAAAATCCAACTGGTGATTTGAGTAGCAGAGCCACTTATACGCATGGCGACAACATGAGTTCTTTTGGTGCAAATTATACCTTCTTCTATCGTTTAAAGATGGTTGATCTTGATGGTACTGACATTAAGGTGATACCAAATCCATTGGTAAAAGGTTCAATTGCTACCATTCGTTTTGAAGCAACTGAAAGAGCTACTGTAAATCTTAATGTTTTAGATATGTCAGGTCGCTCAGTTCTTCGTCAGCAAAACAATGTTGAGCAAGGAACAAATAGTGTTCCGTTGAACAACTTTGCAACTTTGCAACCAGGAACATATATTCTACAAATGAATGATGGCGTAAACGTTCAAACTACTAAATTCATAATTGCTAAATAATTTTAGCTGTTGCTATTAAAATTAAAGGGGTGAGGAAACCCACTCCTTTAATTTTTATTTTAAGGAGAGGATTAATACCCTTTTTTAAACAGCTGGCTTAAATTTTTATGCTCAGGGTTTTAATAACTCTACCCCTCTGGCTGATGCGGAGGGGTTTTTTGTGCGTCCACTCATAAAAATTAATTTCTTCTGTATAAGAAATATCGTAATTTAATACACTGAATTATAGCCATTGTAAACCTTTAAAATGTAGTTTATGAAAAAACATCTACCCATTTCCTCTTTTTTTGCTGGAACCTTTTTATTTACCAACCTTTCCTTTTCTCAAAAAGCTGATCAATTTGCATATGCAGTTACCGATGTACAACAGCAAGGTGCTAATTGGAACTTTTTACGAAAGATAGATTTAAAGACCGGCACATACAGTGATGTCTTGCTAAACGGAGCTGATGCTTCTTTGCTTGCTTACAATGCAGCAACCAGAAAACAGTTTGAAGCACCATTGAATGATGTTCGGTTTGGCACTGTCGTAAATGCTGCTTTTGCAACAGGAGTGGCAGCCTTGGCTTACGATAGAAAAAATGATCGACTTTACTATACTCCAATGTTCATCGATCAGTTGCGATATATTGATTTAAAGACGATGAAAGTATTTTATTTGACAGATCAGGCTTTTACTGGAAAGCCTCAAAAATCTCCCGACCAGGGAAATATTGTTACCCGTATGGTAATTGCATCGGACGGTAATGGTTATGCAATGACGAATGATGCTACTCAGTTAATTCGGTTTTCTACAGGAAAGAAAATGGAAGTGACTGACTTAGGTACAATAGTGGACGATCAGGCAAACAAAGGTGTTTCTATTCACAACTCTTGCAGCAGTTTTGGTGGAGATATTATAGCTGATGACGAAGGGAATTTATTTGTTTTCTCTGCCCGCAATTATGTGTTTAAAGTAAACATTGAATCAAAAGTGGCGACAAATCTTGGTGTAATCAACGGATTGCCAAATGGGTTTACTGTAAATGCTGCTGCTGTAAATGCAGAGAATAAAATTATTGTTGCCAGTGCTTTAGCAGCCTCGTCTTTTTTTACAGTGGATCATAAATCTTTAGTTGCAACTCCTTATTCAATTGCCGGAACAATCTGGCAAACTTCTGATATGGCGAATAGTAATCTGTTAGCTACGGGTGCCAGAACAAATGGCACAGCTATAGACTTAATTGCAGATCAAGCAACAGAAGGTAAGGGCAAGGTTAGCATATTTCCTAACCCAGTTACAAACAATCAGTTTGCTGTTCAGTTTAACGAACTTGAATCTGGTCAATATACCATTCAGGTTACAGATGTAATGGGTAGAAATATTTCGCAGCAAATAGTGAATGTTGGAGGAAAAATGCAAAGCCAATCAATAAGAATGGATCCGGGTGCTGCAAGAGGATTTTATCTGGTGAAAATAGTTGACCAGAATAAAAAAGCTGTATTCAGTACAAAAATTTTGGTTCAATAATTAATAGTTTTTGAGTTTAAAAAAAGCCCCGTTTGTAAGACGGGGCTTTTTTTTATTCACTCTTTTCTTTCCAGATAGTTTTTATGAGTTTTGCTTCTTTTTCAAAATCAGGGCATTTCCCATCGCCTTTACCAGTAAAACCTCCGGTAGGCGCACATATTTCTTTACAATTCTCATCATAAAGCAGGTTGAAAAAATCGCAGCATTGTGCAATAGCTAGGTAAACCTTTTTGTCTTTGTATAAATATTCATCCACCTGTATTGGAGCTGTAGAAGGGGTTTCTTTGTTGCCGTCGTCAATCAATTTTTGCACACATGCAGGTATGGAATCGATTTTTGTATCTACAATTTCAGTTTGTACTTCAGTAGGTAAAGCGTCTTTTTTCTTTTTGCCACATTCAGTAGCAGATAAGAATGGGATGACTAATAATAAGAGTAGATATTTCATTTGCTGTCGTTTGATTATCGTTAAGGTATATTTGCACAATTCCGCTGTTGAAAGGCGGACAGTTTCAATGTAAAAATACAACTTTGGAGAAGAGTAATTTTGTTGACCAGATAAGGATATTTTGCCGCAGCGGACACGGTGGTGCCGGCAACAAGCATT
>CAZCAA010000080.1:425-1664 GCA_964496585.1 uncultured Ferruginibacter sp. | reverse complement strand
ATAAGCTTACGGCTATGGGTGGTCCCGATGGGGGAGATGGCGGCCGAGGAGCTCATATAGTTTTAAGAGGTAATAGCAATCTGTGGACTTTATTACACCTACGTTACTTTAAGAATGTGCTTGCAGAGGATGGCGAAAAAGGCGGTGCTAATAACTGTCATGGCAGAAATGGTAAAGATATTATCATAGAAGTGCCATTAGGAACGATAGCAAGGGATGAAGAATCTGGATTGCAAGAAGTAGAGATTTTAGAAGAGGGACAAGAAGTAGTTTGGATTCCCGGTGGTAAAGGTGGATTAGGTAATGCAAATTTTGCTACACCAACCAATCAGGCACCAGAATATGCTCAACCAGGTTTGCCCGGTCTTGAAAGCTGGAAAGTTTTAGAGTTAAAAGTACTGGCAGATGTAGGACTGGTAGGATTTCCCAATGCTGGTAAATCAACCTTGCTTTCTGTAATTACAGCAGCCAAACCAAAGATTGCCAATTATGCGTTTACAACCATTACTCCCAACTTGGGAATGGTTGACTATAGAGATGGAAAGAGTTTTTGTATTGCCGATCTTCCAGGAATTATTGAAGGAGCTGCGGAAGGCAAAGGCTTAGGTCATCGTTTTTTGAGACATATTGAAAGAAACTCTGTTTTATTATTTCTGATACCTGCGGATAGTGATGATCACAAAAAGGAATTTGACATTTTAGTTAATGAATTAGAGCAGTATAATCCTGAATTACTCGATAAGCAATTTATCATTGCTGTAAGTAAAACAGATATGCTGGATGATGAATTAAAAGCTGCTATCTCAAAAGAATTACCTCAAGATGTTCCGCACTTATTTATTTCTTCTATCACTAACAAAGGATTGACAGAATTGAAAGATGCATTGTGGAAAGTATTAAATGAGCCTGCAACTTAACTTATTTCAGTATGACACATCGTTGTTTGTTCTGTAATCAATCTGCCGAACCTGTTCATGTACACGGACATTATCAATGCCCTGTTTGCAATACCAATATATTACCTTGTTGCGATTGTGATAATGCCGATACAAATTTTTTATTCAATCAAAATGAAGAGGTGTCAGGAGTTATACATCCTGATAAATTAGCTCTTCATCTGCAGTTTGCAGGTTTAAAGAAACCTCAATAACTTCTTCCTACTGTATCGCAAGCTGCTTTTAATAATGAATTGCCATCTTGTGCATCCTGCCACTTTTCCCAAAACATAACACCGTTTGC
>CAZCAA010000080.1:0-376 GCA_964496585.1 uncultured Ferruginibacter sp. | reverse complement strand
ATAGGAAGGGAATCCGGTAGCGGAAACAACTGCAGAATCGTATTGCGAATTACCGCCAGCCGTTAAAATATCTTTATACGTTTTGATAGTTCCACTTTGTGTAATGCCTGCAGGGCGGCCATAAGCTGGTATACCCAACACACATTTTGAAGCAGGCATTCCTCTTGTTGTTAACCAATAGTTCAAACAAGTTTGCGCCAATGCATAATCGCTGTGATGGCGGTATGGAGTGGTGGTGCTAAAATCGTCGTAAGCCATTACATTAAAAAAGTCTACATAAGGGAAAAGTTCATTTCTGATAGCATCTCGGATGCCACCTGCATATTTACCGGCAGTAATTGCACAGGTTAAATAGTAACGGCCATCACGGTGAAGT
>CAZCAA010000079.1:0-4588 GCA_964496585.1 uncultured Ferruginibacter sp. | reverse complement strand
ATTCACCACCACTCGCAACTTTACTCACAGGTTCAAAACGATTGCTCTTATTGGCGTCAAACAAAAATTCAATCTCATCTGTTCCAAAAACATTTAATGGGGCAGTAGATAGTTGAATCTTTAAACGGGCATTGGGCATACCTACCTGCTCAAGTAATTTATTCACTTTGTCGGCAAACGGTTTCAATTGCGCACTCCTGTTTTCAGAAATAAGCGCTGCTGTTTTTAAACTTTCAGCATACTGTAATGCAGTTTCAGCCTCCAGTTTTTCTATGGTATTGGAAATATTTAAAACGGCATCCAGCTTTCCCTGTAGTTCTTCATGCAACTGCAGCAAAGCGGAAGTTTGGTTCACATTATGCTTCTTCAATAATTTATATCCTGCAGAGATTCGGTCATTCACCTGTTCAATTCTTTCCTGGTCAAAACTTATCGTTTCGTCTATCCGTTCCAGTTCGTCTGCCACGTCTTGTATTTCAATCAAAGCACTTTGTAACCGTTTTCCCAGGTTCTCAATATCAGCATGAAACTCAAGCAATGGCCGCATTTTCTGATGCAGCGATTTCAACTGTTGTACAACAGGCGTTTCGCTGTCTTTTAATGCTGTATACACAGCGTTCAATTGTTGTTTTATATTTTCAGCATTGCTCAATAACTTTAGTTCTGCTTCTAAATTTTCGAGCTCATTTTCTTTTAAGCCCAATTCTTCCAACTCGTCAAAAAGGAATCGGTTATAATCCAGTTCCTTGTTGGCAGTAGTTTGTTGCAACTGCAATGCTTCCAGTTCTTTCTTATTGCGATAATAAATTTCAAATTGTTCTTTCAGTTTCTGCCTCAAAGCAGCGTTTCCGGCAAATGCATCCAGTACTTCGCGTTGAAAATTTTCACTGTTCAGTTCAAACGTATCAAACTGCTGGTGCAGATCAACAAGTAAAACAGCCAATGATTTTAATTGCGAAAGATTAACCGGTGTGTCATTAATAAAACTTCTGGATTTACCTGTGGCAGCTATCTCTCTTCTCAACAGTATCTCTTCCTCATAATCCAGGTCGTTGCTTGAAAAGAAATTACTAACCTGTTTATTTTTTTTCACAGTAAACCAACCTTCTACCACACATTTTTTATCCTGTTGTTGCAATACACTGCTATCAGCTCTTTCACCGAGTACAAGGTTTAAGGCTCCCATCAGGATACTTTTACCTGCACCGGTTTCACCGGTTATAATGTTTAGTTTATCAGCGAAACTAATTTGCAGGTCATCTATAATAGCATAATTCCTGATATGTAATTTTGAAAGCATAGCGGGATGTAAAATACAAAATGTGTGATACAAAAAGTTAATCAACCAGTGAATTTAATTTAGACCCTAAAATTGAAAAGCTAACTATGTCAGTTTAAAATAATTCGGCTGGCTTAAAGTGTATCATTTTATTTTCCACATAAAAAAGGCCCGTCCTTAAAGAACGGGCTTACAGTATTATTTAGTAACACTTATTTCACTTCTATGGCATCATTCAGGTCGGCATCAACCAAAATACGTCCGCAGTTTTCACAAACCATTACTTTTTTGCGAAGCTTTATTTCACTTTGCTTTTGTGGAGGAATGGCATGGAAACATCCGCCGCAACTGTCTCTTTCTACCGGTACAACAGCAAGCCCGTTGCGGTAATTTTTACGAATGCGATCGTAACTTGTTAAAAGCCTTTCATCTACATGGCTTCTGGCTTCACCAGCATCTTTATTGTAATGCTTTTCCTCTTTCTCAGTTTCACTGATGATCTTTTCCAGTTCTGCTTTTTTACCACTCAGGTTATGCTCCTTTGTAGCAACTGCTTTTTTAGCAATTTCAAGCTGACGGGCTTTTTCGCCTATTTCTTCCGTAGCATCTTTAATGTGTTTCTCGCAAAGCTTTTCTTCCAGTTGTTGCATTTCAATTTCTTTATTGATAGCTTCAAACTCGCGGTTATTCTTTACATTCTCACTTTGCTTCTCATATTTTACGATCAAAGCTTTAGCTTCTGTAATACCATCTTTTTTTTGCTGTATAAACTCTTGTATTCCGTTTATCTCCTCTTCTACCCTGGTTTGCCTGGCATGAAGCCCTTCAATCTCATCTTCCAGGTCTTTTACTTCCATTGGCAACTCTCCTTTAAGGATCTGTACTTCATCCAGTTTACAATCAATTTTTTGTAAGCGAACCAGTGAAGACAATTTTTCTTCTACCGAAAATTCTTTTACTGCGGCCATATGTTTTTGTTTAATTTTTTTTGTTTACCAGCTGTGAATCGCTGTGCATCTCCTGTTGTGTCACTCACTTGTACTGCATCAATTCTATGCAACAGGTCCTAAAAATATTTAACAGGATTGGTATTCACACCCGTTTTTAGGACGGCAAAGTTAGGGAATTTTTCGGTCAAAATATCAAACAGCAGGTCTACTGTGTACTGCTCGCTCTCATAATGGCCAATATCAGCTAACAAAAGTCTGCCATCAGCATCAAAAAACTCGTGGTATTTAATATCGGCACTCACGTAAACGTCAGCTCCCGTTGATTTTGCGGCGTTTATCAGGAAACTTCCGGCTCCGCCACACAAAGCAACTTTTTTAACAGCTTTGCCAGTAAATTCCGTGTGACGTATAAAAGAAAGCTTAAATACCTGTTTCAGTAAGGCTAAAAACTCCATTTCGGGGAGCTCTTTTTCCAATTCTCCTACCATGCCACTGCCTGTTTGCTGAAAAGTATTGGATAAATGATAAATATCATGTGCAACTTCCTCGTAAGGATGGGCTGCAATCATGGCTTTCAGCACCTGTAATTGCAGCCAGGCCGGAAAAATAACTTCCACTTTTATTTCAGCTTCCTGGTGCCTTTCCCCAGTTTTTCCAATATATGGTTGCGCTTTTTCACCTGCTTTATAGGTTCCCACACCTTCAGTTCCAAAACTACATTCACTGTAATTTCCAATATGGCCGGCACCGGCCGCAAAAAGAGCATTCAACAGGTTTTCTTTATCGGCTACCGGCACAAAAACCGACAATTTTTGCAGCAGATTTTGTTTAGGCGCAAGTATACTTCTGTTTATCAATCCAAGTTTATCGGCCATCTTCCCGTTTACCCCATCAATCACATTATCAAGATTTGTATGTATAGCATAAATGGCAATGTCATTTTTAACAGCGGTTATGATTGTCTTCTCCACATAATTCTTTCCATTTATTTTCTTCAATCCCCTGAAAACGATGGGATGGTGCGCAACAATGAGGTTACAATTTCTTTTGATGGCCTCTTCTACTATTTCTTCTGTTGTATCAAGGGAAATTAAAACGCCTTTGCATTCCCAACTCTTATCACCGGTGATCAAACCAGCGTTATCGTAATCTTCCTGCAAAG
Organism: uncultured Ferruginibacter sp.; assembly: GCA_964496585.1. Taxonomy (GTDB): domain Bacteria; phylum Bacteroidota; class Bacteroidia; order Chitinophagales; family Chitinophagaceae; genus Ferruginibacter. The sequence continues at coordinate 1,197 of CAZCAA010000079.1, read as the reverse complement.
AAGGTGGAGCAATTTTTTCGAGGGCATCAATTATAGTTGCAATTGTCATAATTAAAAATAGATATTTTTATTGTTCCTAATTGAGTTATCAGTAAAAAAACTAGTTTCGTCGAATGCCAGATACTCCAGCGTTATATGAACTATATAAAGAACGTCTTCAAAAAATTGCCGATGTAAAATATGCATCGGCAGTGTTACAATGGGACCAGGAAACATATCTTCCACCAAAAGGAAATGATATCCGTGGCAGACAGATCGCTACGCTCAGTGAAATAGCGCACCAACAATTTACTGATGAAAACCTGGGCAATTTACTACATGATCTTCTGTCGAAAGAAGGATTAACGCCGCTGCAAAAAAGAAATGTTGCGCTAAGCCTGGAGGATTATAATCGCAATAAAAAACTACCCACAGATTTTGTCCGAACAATGAGTGAAACTGTAAATAAAAGTTTCCATGCCTGGATTGGAGCAAGAAAGGAAAATTCCTTTGCTGTTTTTCAACAGCCCCTTGATGAACTAATTACGCTAAAAAAACAAGAAGCCGAATTGCTGGGTTACCAGCAACATCCTTATGATGCCTTGATGAACGACTACGATAAAGGTTTAACAGTAAAGATTACGGATAACATTTTCAGCTCCCTTCGTCCGCAGTTATCTAATTTACTGGATCATATCAATACTCAACCGCAGGTGAACAATGAATTTCTACTGCAGCATTTTGGTAAGGACGAGCAGTGGAAATTCGGTATGGAGATTCTTAAAAGAATGCATTTTAATTTTGATGCCGGCAGACAGGATATCAGTGAGCATCCGTTTACGATCAACTTTAGTAGCCAGGATGTAAGGGTTACCACAAGGATAGACGAAAATGACCTTGGCAATATGACCTGGAGTTGCATCCATGAAGGCGGCCATGCCTTATATGAACAAGGTTTACCTGTAGAAGAATATGGGCTTCCGCTTAGCGAATATTGCAGCCTTAGCATACATGAAAGCCAGAGCAGGCTTTGGGAAAACTGCATCGGCAGAAGCCGCGAATTCTGGCAACACAATTATACACTGCTTCAACAACATTTTCCAAAACAACTTCAACCGGTTTCATTAGAAGCATTTTACAAAGGAATAAACAAAGTACAACCATCGTTAATACGAACTGAGGCTGACGAACTTACCTATCATTTTCATGTAATGATCA
>CAZCAA010000078.1:3042-4623 GCA_964496585.1 uncultured Ferruginibacter sp. | reverse complement strand
ACTGCAACATAAATGTATTTATCGATGGAACCCGGGAGTACAAATCCCTCATTATAATCGGTATGCTCACCAATAATATTTACTCTTCCCGGAGATTTAAAAATTAATGGCTCACATTGGAATCGTTGTACAAAAGCTTCTGTTAATTGTTGTATCATAAAAAATGGTATGATTTATATTTTTGTCCGGTTAATGCTTGCCAATAGCTACCTGGCTTGACCTCACCCCCAACCCCCTCTCCAAGGGAGAGGGGGCTTATCTAAGCTGCAAGATTTTAATAAGACAATAAATGATGATTTATATTTTTACTGATTACTTCGATAAATATTTTTTACTTATTTCATCATAGATCAATAGTTTATTATTAGCCTTGCCATCTTTATCAAAGAATTGATCCCAGGTGTTCAGTGGTTCCCAGATGCAGGAACCTTTTCCTCTTCCGTTAGCAACATTGAAAGCTAGATCATTAACCTCATTTTTTAGGTGGGAATATTCTACTACGATCACATCTTTGTTATATTTTTTTGAGAGGTCATCAAGATTGTATTCCAGATCGGCAAGCGTATTATGCCATTTTGGATAATAGGATAATCCTATTACATCAAATTCAATTCCACGCATTATCATATTGTCCAGGAAAAAACGGCTTTCATCGTTTTGACCGCCTAAAGCCACATGCAGCATGATGCTGGTGGAAGGAGATACTGATTTTACTGCCTGAATACCCGCAAAAATTAATTGAGATAGGCTGTCCAGGTTATTGATCTCACCATGAGGCCAGATGATACCATGGTTGATCTCGTTTCCTACCTGAACCATATCCGGCGCTGTGTTCTGGCTTTTTAATGTCATCATCACCATCTTCGTATAGTCGTACACGGCAGTCTTTAATTCAGTAATCGATTTTCCCCGCCATGCTGCCGGTATATATTGTTGTTGTGGATCGGCCCAGTAATCGCTGTAGTGAAAGTCGAGTAGTAACTTCATTCCCGCAGCTTTTGCTCTTTTAGCCATTTGTTTTGTATGTTCCAGATCACAAAATCCTTTACCTGGAGAATAGCCACTATCCCTTGCGGGATCATTAAAAATACGGAGGCGTACATAATTCATTCCGTGGTCTTTTAAGATATTAAGGACATCTTTTTGTTTGCCATCGGTATCATAAAATTTCATGCCTTTGTCTTCCAGTTCGGGAAGAAAAGAAATGTCAGCACCAAGCATTTTATCTACAGCCGCCGGCTTAAATGGTAAAACAGGGAAATTATTCTCACTTGTTTTTACATGATGCGCCACTCCCGGTTGAATAGTAATAATATCTGTAGCTGCCTTGTAGAGACTGTCGGTTGTTGCTTCAATATGAATCATGCTCCTGCTGGTTCCTGATTGCACTATTAGCTGGCATTTGCCATTGAATAGATGCCGTTGAGCAATTGTATCAAAATATTTATCTTTTTCATGGCTACTTGGGTCGCCATTTCCTACGCCAATTATTTTGCCATCGCCTTTCAAAGTAAATTTTATCAGGTTACTGGCATCCGGAATTTCAAGACCATTGCGGTCAATCACCGAAATATTTATCAC
>CAZCAA010000078.1:0-2942 GCA_964496585.1 uncultured Ferruginibacter sp. | reverse complement strand
GCATTGCTGTTTACCCAAACATCAATTGGTTCTCCTTCTTTTCCTTTCCAGTTCCAATGTGGTGAAATATGCAGCACATCTTTATCCGTCCACCATGATTGGTAATAGTAGTAGATATTTTTTGGAAAACCACATACATCCATAATACCAAAATGCGAATTGATATTGGGCCATTTAAAAGGTGTTGGTTCACCACGATAGTCCAGCCCCGTCCACACAAAACCACCTAGCCAGAAATCATTTGTTGCAGCTAATTTCCACCAGGTTTCTGCAGTACTTCCCCATGAGGGAGCAGTTATGTCCTGGTCTGGCAGGTAGCAATTGATAGAATCCTTCGTGTACTCGCCACGGGTAGTTACCGTACTGGCCATCTCTGTGCCTATGATTGGTTGTCTTGGATGATCTCTGTGATAATCAGCTACAGCATAATGCCTGTAATTAAAACTTCTGACTGGGATCACCTCATTAATTCCACCAAAATCATTTCCCACATCTGCAGCATAGGTGCTAACGCGTGTCGGGTCCAGTTCGGCCTGCTTCGCTAATAGGGTAGAAGCAATTCTTTTTCCATAACTATTGGTTTGTATCCAGCCTTCTTCATTTCCCAGCGACCACATGAAAACGCTTGCACGACTGCGGTCCCGTTTAATCAACCATTCAAAGTCTGCCATATATTGAGGACTACTGTTAACTAATCTGTTTTCATCCATTACAAGCATACCTAAGCTGTCACAGGCATCCAGCAATTCCGGGGTAGGAGGATTGTGACTGGTTCGATAAGCATTAGAACCCATTTGTTTTAGCAGAAAGATTCTGTAGTATTGTAAATAATCAGGTAGAGCACTTCCAACACCTGCGTGATCTTGGTGATTATTTGTCCCCTTGATTTTAATTAATTGTCCGTTGAGGAATAAGCCTTTATTGGTAACCGTTATCGTACGTATTCCAAATTTTTGTGTATAGCTGTCAATTATTTTTCCGTTAGACTTAACAATAGGAATAACTCTGTATTGGTAAGGATCTTCCAGGCTCCAAAGCCTGGGCATACTTACTGTTACTTTTTGCTTGCTGGTTATTTTTTGATTTATGTTCAATTTTGCCGGTTGTTCGGAAGTTTTCGCAACCAATTTACCGTCACGGTTTGTAATAATTGCGGAGACGGTTATTGAAGCCGCGGATAAAGACTCATTGATAACTGTAGTTTCAATTTGTACAATGGCATTTTTCCCATCCATTGATGTATGCACAAAAACTGGATGTTCATCGAGGTGTACTTTTGAATACTGATTTAACCAGGTATGGCGGTATATGCCGGCACCTTCATAAAACCAACCTTCATATTGTGTAGCATCTACTCTAACAACCAGTACGTTTTCTTTGCCGTAATTAAGATAATCATTGATATCGTAGCTTACACCTGTATAACCACTCTTATTATTGCCGAGATAAAATCCATTTAACCAAAAGCTGGCATCGCGAAATACGCCATCAAATTGCAGTTGAGTTCGTAGGATTGAATCAGAAACGGGAATAGTAAATCGCTTCCTGTACCATCCGATACTTGTTTCGGGATAAGCACCACCAACCGGTTTATAGCCGTGAGATTGAATATCAAAATTGGGAGAATTCTCAAATGGTAATTCAACTGCCCAGTCGTGCGGAACTGATAATGAACGCCATGAACTGTCGTTGAATCTTGCATCTATAGCCGTTAATGGTGCTGAACCAGATTTTGAAAAAATTGTTGCAAGACTATAATTAAAATCTTTTGCCGGATCATTGGCGTTACCAAAGGAGAATTTCCAGTCAGCATCAAAGCTTATTTTTTTTCTTGTTTGAGCATTTCCATTTATGGTAGAAAAGGAGAATACTGTAGACAATAGAAATAGGATGTTTATTTTTTTCATATAGCCATTTTGAATGCTGCTTATCTACCTGTGTTACAGAGATTTTGCAGTTGGTTAAGTGAATTTATTTGAATGATACTGCTGTTAAATCATTGGTTAGCAAAAAAATCATGTAATAATTTTACCTGAAAGCATCCAAAGCTTCTGTTGGCTTACCTGTATTATCAAAAGCGCCAAGCGTGTATCCCACCCAGTTATTATACGCTTCCGGCTCCCAGTAAAAAACTCCCAAACCTTTGTTATCAGGAAGTGATTTTGTTTTGGCAATGATGTCGCTTATAAATGCTTTGCAGGCTACGGGCTGGTCCCAGCTCATACCAACTTCGCAGATCATTATTTCTTTACCGTATCTGGAAATCATATCATTCATATTAGCAAGGCATTGCGTGTTAAGGCTTTGCCAGTTTGTAGCAGTCGGATATATGGACATTCCGATAATATCCCATTTGCCCCCGTTGGCACTTAAACCACCAAACAACCATCGGTACAAGCTATTATCATAACCATTTGAAATATGAACAATAACCTTACTGGAAGGGCTAACTGCTTTTACAGCATCGTATCCGGCATTTATCAGACGGGCAAAATTGGCCATATTAGTTGACGCTTTTCCTTCAGGCCAAAGCATACCATCATTGGTTTCATTGCCAACTGCCACCCAGGTTGGAAGTATACTGTTCTGTTTAAGCAAATTCATTACATCCGTTGTGTGTTGGGAAACTGCCTGTGTTAGTGCCGCAATTTCCATAGAAGACCATGTGGCTGGTTTTGTTTGGTGGCCAGGATCAGCCCATACATCGCTGTAATGAAAATCGATCATTATTTTCATGCCCAGACTTTTTGCTCTCAATGCTTTTGTCAATACATCAGTGGCATTACACCAGCCATCGGTGGGGTTAACCCAAACCCTTAAACGAATTGAATTCATCCCGCCATTTTTCAGCAGCAGCATACATTCCTGCTCGGCACCAGTACTATTGTAGAATTTAATACCGTTACTTTCCATTTGTGTAACCCAGCTTACATCGGCACCTT
>CAZCAA010000077.1:0-4692 GCA_964496585.1 uncultured Ferruginibacter sp. | reverse complement strand
GTAAAAACGTAACCTGATGTGAAACATCCTGTAACATAATTTAACTTTATTTCTGATGGGTTTTCTGTGTTACCATCCATATAAATACCAAAACGGAATCCTCTTACATTATTATTGGCAATGAGGTAACTATGCAACCTGTTAGGTCCATTTGCTCTGGTAGAAATTCCGATCTGCTGCACGGCAGGAGTGATGATGCCTGTTAATATGTTATTGATTACCACGCTATTTAAACCTCTTGCTTCAATACCTCTTAAACCGTTTCCCCTGTTTACAGTAAATCCGTCTACGGAAATATTATCTTTGGATTGGCCAAAGTAAATACTTCCTTCTATGATGCTTTCGTTGGTACCGCGGTTGGCTGGCACATTATCAGGTCCTGCAGGAATACCAAATTTCGCTCCGCGAAGACTGATGGATTTATTAATTTCAATGTCGACAGTTACATAAGTTCCTGCATCAACATATATAAAATCTCCATTGGCAGCAGCAGCAAGAGCTGCCTGGATAGTTTCAAACGGCGCAGCAGAAGTTCCTGCATTAGCATCATTGCCAATAGCCGTTGTAAAAACATCTCCCGTTAGCGAAGCATCATTTACATACCAATCTGTAGCGCTTGCTGTGGAAAAAATAAATGTTCCCATGGCTGCCAGGAACAGGTTTCTTGTGTAAAAAGGAGGTTTACTGTTGAGTAATTTTTTGATCATAACCAATAGCTTTTGTTTTAAAAATAGTGGTTATAACAAAGGGGTAGGACTTTAGGTTATATGAATTTACTGTGTTTAGAGCAAATCGGGAAATAATTTACCGGTTTACTTGCAAATACTGTAAAAATTACAGGTATAAACGAAATATGTAGCTAAATGGATGACGTTTATATTAAAAAAAACTGCCACCTAAGGATAGCAGTTTGATTTACGTGTTGTTTTTATATTTTGATAGCATCCATTCGTCGGCATTCTTTTCACTGCAAATGAAACAAGAAGAAGGATCTGAATAATTGTATTTTTTACCACAGCGTTCAGAGGAGCTAAGGGTAGAGTTTTACAGAGTTTTTAACCCGGTTTGTCTACTCTGTGCAATTCAGTGAAAAACTCTTTATCTTCTGTGATTAAATTTTATACAGAAGTTATAAAAAGGCCTTACTACTATTTATAAGATGGTTTAATATTCATGTTATAAAACATGAAACTCCATATATCTGTTTGTTCAGCAATCACCTGCTGTGTACTTTTGCCAGCACCGTGTCCCGCCTTTGTTGCAATCCTGATAAGAACAGGATTGCTTCCTGTTTGATTTTCCTGTAACCTGGCAGCAAACTTAAATGAATGAGCAGGCACCACACGGTCGTCGTGATCGGCAGTGGTGATCATTGTTGCCGGGTATGCTGCGGGTTTTACATTGTGCACTGGTGAATACTTATACAGGTAATCAAACATCTCCTTGCTATCTTCTGCTGTGCCATAATCGTACGACCAACCGGCACCTGCCGTAAATTTATTGTAGCGAAGCATATCCATTACACCAACCTCGGGAATTGCTACTTTGCTGATATCCGGTTTTTGAGTGATGCAGGCACCTATAAGCAATCCGCCATTGCTCCCACCTTTTATCGCCAGCATATTACGGGAAGTATATTTATTATCTACCAACCATTGTGCCGCCGCAATAAAATCATCGAATACATTTTGCTTCTTTGTTTTTATTCCCTGCTGGTGCCAGGCTTCTCCGTATTCGCCGCCGCCACGAAGATTTGGGACAGCATAAATACCACCGTTTTCCAGTAAAATAATTGAAGAAGTACTGAACGACGGAGTGAGGCTAATACTAAATCCGCCATAAGCATACAAAAGACATGGGTTGTTACCATCCAACTTAATTCCTTTCTTATAAGTAAGCAACATGGGAATTTTAGTGCCATCTTTGGATGAGTAGAATACCTGTTTAGATTCGTAATCAGCAGGATTGAACTGAACTTTAGGTTGTTTATAAATACTGCTGGCACCGGTTTCTAAATCCAGCCTGTAAATTGTATTCGGATTTGTGTAGTTGGTGAAATTGTAAAAATTTTCCTTGTCATCGCGTTTTCCGGAGAAGCCACTGGCAGTACCTAATCCCGGCAAACTGATTTCACGAACTTTTTTTCCTGAATGATCATATTGGTACACTTTTGAAAGGGCATCTTTAAGATAAGAGCAAAAGATATATCCTCCTGCCGCACTGGCTTTCAAAACTTCTGATGTTGAATCTATCAGGGTTTTCCAATCGGCTTCCGCAGGATTGGAATGCGCAACAGTCATGATTTTACTGTTGGGAGCATTTCGATCTGTTTCAATATAGAAATTTGTACTGTCTGTATCAATGATACCATGTTGATTTTTCATATCTGAAACCAACGCAACAATGGCAGCATCCGGTTTTGAAAGATCCTGCACATACAATGCATTGCCATAAGTAGCATTGGCTGCATAGATCATAAGCCATTTCTCATCTTCACTTACTCCGGCTCCTATATAACGTATTGCTGCACCTTCAGCACCATAAATTAATTTGTCTTCCGATTGTGCTGTACCTAACTTATGATAAAAAAGTTTATGCCTCTCCGTTATGCCTGCTAAAAAACTACCCTCTTTTGGGCGGTCATATGTACTGTAATAGAATCCATCATTTCCTTTCCAACTAGCCCCGCTGAATTTGATATTGTTCATCGTATCACCCAATATTTTTTTTGTATTGGCATCAAGAATAATAATCTTCTGCCAATCACTTCCACCTTCTGAAATATTATAGGCAGCCAGTGAGCCATCTTTTGAAAAACTAATGCCCGAAAGGGATGTAGTACCATCTTTTGAAAAGCTGTTAGGATCCAGAAATAGCTCCGGTTTACCGCCGGTTATAAGTTCTCTGTACATTACCGATTGGTTTTGCAATCCGGAATTCTTAGAATAATAGATATACTTTCCTTCTCTGGAAGGTGCTGAAAATTTTTCATAATCAAACAAAGACTCATAACGCTTACGGATAGCGTCTCGGAATGGTATCTGTTGCAGGTAATTCTGCGTAACATCATTTTCCGCTTTTACCCATGCTCCTGTTTCTTTACTGGTATCGTTTTCCAGCCAACGGTAAGGGTCTTCTACAATTGTTCCAAAATAATTATCTTTTACGATAGTATCTTTCCTCGTTTCAGGGTATTTCACTTCAATTGGTTTAAAGGCTGCTAGTGTAGATTCAGTTTTGTTGTTACAGGTTGCCAGCAATATAATGCCGGCAAATGGAAAAATTATTTTTTTCATACATATCCTTATTTTGGTTTTGAAGATAGTTTTTTTGTTTGATTAATGATTGCCATATTGTGGGTTGATAAAATAAAAAGTATGAACGGTTGATTGCACCGTTACACAGCATATAATGTTCATTTTGAAACATTGATTTTATAACGGATTGCTTTTTCGTAGTCGAATACGAGTTCCAGATAATATAGTGAGAGGTCTTTTACCACATAATCAAATTGATAATAATCGCCTTGTTTTATAAATGGAATGTATTGTTGCTTTTTTTCTGCCCATTCATCACGAACAAGTTTAGTTTTCTTTTTAGAAATTGGTACGCTCATCCACAAAGGAGGATTTCTGAAATTATTAGAATTAAGTTGTATAAAACGGATGTTCTTTTTGTAATTGAAAGAAAAATGGATTGTATCGTCCTTTTTAATGGATATTATGCCTTGCTCTGGAATAATTTGCGAAATATTATCCAGTAATTCTGCCGAATAATAATGAGGACGGTTGAAAAATACAGTGGCATTCAAATTATATTGTTCTCCCCAATAACTGTTTTTAGGGTAATGTGTTCTTGAAAAACGATCAAAGGATGAAAGCCAGTAATATTTTCTAAATTCTTTTACAAATTTCGACAGCTTTCCTGTTTCCTCATTTTCTAAACAATAACCTGCCGCCAGGGTAGCATCCACAAAAAACCACGCAGAATCCAGGTACACGGCATTCCAGAAATGATTTACACTTATCTTGTTTCCTATCTGGTAAGGTTTGGTTCTCAAATAGCCTGGTATGATCTCAGATTGGATATGACTGATCTCACATAATTTTTGTAATAGCCTGCTGTAGCCATCTGCTACAGCCCTTTTGTTACGCAGTATCTTTTTAATATAATTGTTTTCCCAGGCTTGGGTTATTTCGTTACAATCATACTCATTGCCACAGTCCGGCGGATGAATCTCCTTTTCACTGTTCACGAAACGGTAATCGAAAGCAATATTGTTACATATCCATTTAACAATAGCTCTCAATTTATAAATATCCAGGGGAAATTTAGCGGTTAAATCACGCGCAAGTTTTATATAATCATGTTCATATTTTACCGTAAGAACAAAACTGTCTACGCCATTAAAATCTGTTTCTACAAAATTAGATTGAGCTCTGCCGGTAAAGGTTTGAGATGCAACTAGCAGCAAGAGAACGAATTTTCGTGCAAAGCGTATCAAATTATGAATACCGGCTTTTCTCACCTTTTAAAGTTAAGATTTTTAAACATTGTTGTCCGGGTAAACTTTTATTGATTAAATAAAAGCCTTTGTGGAAGCAGATTCTAGCCCCTCTCTTTTGGAGAGGGGTTGGGGTGAGGTCAGGCAGGCCTGATAAGGATTTGATGCATTTAATCGGACAACAATGA
>CAZCAA010000076.1:2718-4722 GCA_964496585.1 uncultured Ferruginibacter sp. | reverse complement strand
GGGATATTCTATACTCGGCGCTATATAATTGGTAATGGTATTATAGGATACTTCATTGTTTGAATTATCAATTGTGATACCGATAGGTCCCCAGTTTCGTTGTACAGGCCTGTTGTTGTCGTGAATATAATTATTAGTAACCAATGTATTTTGGCCTTGGATTCTGATCCCAATAGGGAAGTTTGTGATCTCGTTACTTCTAATGATGTTATGGTCAGACCCGACTGTAATAAAAATCGCTCCTGCCAGCCATATTGAGGTTGCATTTTTGTATTTCGCGGCGAAAGGCGGATTTGCTCCATTATAGAAATACATATTCTCAACAGTGATAAAGTCACCTTTTAATTGAAACACATTGCCGTTAAAAGGCGACCAATTCGAGTTGGTAAAGCGGGGGGCCGGGCCGCTTCCGTAAGAAGAGAAAGTAATACGGGAAGACGGCGTTCCGGAAGCGCTTATAATAATGCCGCCGTTATAACTTGACCCCTTAGCGAAAAGAAGGGTATCTCCGGGCTTGAACGAGTAATTATCCGGCTTACTTAACGACCTCCAGGGATCCTCCTGACTTGTTCCTGGACCGTTATCACCATGGCCTCCGGTTGCGTTACTATTGACGTAATACGTTGTTGCTGCAGCATAAGTCTTGTTCGAACCTGCACACAGTAAGGTAAGAACTAACGAGAAGCCCCATGCTGACTTTTTTAATGGTTTCATAAATTAAAATTTATCTTATAAAAATGCGACCAAGATGACAAAAATTGACAACGCAGGATATAAGTTACGCTCTTCTCTATCACAATTTCAATACAGCTTGAACTTGTTTTTAATCAACCAACTATTAGGGTCTATTTATTTTTGCTTCTATAAAAAACTAACAGTAACACGATCACGAAACAAAATACCGGTTATATAATGACCGAACTGATCATTTTCTATTTGATAAACGCAATGAGTTGAGAATATACCGGAGTAATTGATTACAATTCAACTGTCGATCGATTTTAAGCCAATCTTTTATTGAATGATATCTGTTAAATTATATTTTAATTATTAGAAACTTGATTCTAATAATTTTTGGCTTATATCTATATGACAAACAATCACACAGAAAGGGAACATATTCGGTTATTGAAATAACAGCCAATTGCAGGTATTTTTTTACAGTTTCCCTGGAGATATCCATCTGTTCCGCTATTTCTGAATATTTAAGACGTTCATGACGACTTAGCAAATAAGCTTTTTTCTGCTGAGGAGCTAAGTGATCAATAGCTTCATCAAGAAGTCCGTAATATCCACTAAACGAACTCTCGTCTGTTTCTGACTCTTGATTGTCTTCTTCCCATTTTTGTTTAAGTTTCCGCTCCTTTATAAGCTTTTTCAAACAGTTTAATGCATGATTTTTTGATACTACATATAAATAAGCTCTGAAATTTTGCACACTCGTCAAAACCTCATGATTCATCCATATTTTAAGATATACATCCGACACTATTTCTTCGGCGAGTTCTACTGAATCTGTTAAACGAAAAATATGGTTGCATAATTGCTGATGATATAGATTAAATAACTCACAAAAAGCCTGCTCATCGCCTTCGGCTACCTGCATTAACAGTGCTTTTTCATTAATAAAAGAAGAATGAAGCATTAAAACTTTATTGGTTTTAGAAATAAAAGTAACTACAATTGGTTGAGGCAATATAATACATGAAGGTAACAAAAAAGTTAAATATTACAAAATCGGTGGCTTCCTGTAATTGAAACACTGCCGGATATAATCTTCTTAATTTTTCCTACAACCTGATCTGCTGCAGCAAGTTGATTCTTGACGAATTTTCTAAAGATGCAAGATTGATGTGGAAATTATAATCAATCTTCAAAAGGTGTACCGGCAATAGCAATTGCGACAGAGAATTAAACATTCGCCGGCATTGAAAACTATCCTACCAATAACAGCACGGAGAATATTGATAATCAATTTGGGCTAAATATGTAGTAAATTACGTT
>CAZCAA010000076.1:1427-2708 GCA_964496585.1 uncultured Ferruginibacter sp. | reverse complement strand
GTTACTTGCTGTCGTTACTGTGGAGGTAAAAGCGGAAACAACTGAAAAAATACATGTCTAATACAGTAAAGCAATTCAAAGCACCGGCTTTTGTCTGATAACTTTGGATATTTGCCCACGATCTCCAGTAAAGCAAAAAAGTATAGCGGCCAATAAACTATCAAGATAAACATAAAGTATGGTTTTGGCTACTATTTAGCGTGACGTTTCAATCAGCAATAAGAACATTTCCGCAGCGTGCCATGTATGAGGGAAGCTTAATTTCTGTTGTACTAATTGTTGGTCTATTATTTTCATTCCGGGATAATAGGCATCACTGGCAGAGGCTTCCCATGATAAAGGATAAGACCTGTCTCCAACTCCGCCTTTTCTCGCATTAAAAAAATGATCTTCTGCCCAAAGAAGGTAAGGATAATTAAGGCCGTTGCTTTCGTCAAACTGCCTGCCTTTTATATGCTGCTCTTTATAACCCCACCAAAAAAGCGAAGAATAACTGTCATAAACTTTTGGAATATGAAAAATATCGGTAAGGTGCAAGGCGTTCAACCCATACTTTATCCATTTGGTTTGAAACACAGGATGCAAAGAATAATCCGTTTTCCCTTCTATGTATGCACCTTCCTTACCTTGCTTTATAAATTGCTGTGTAGAATCTAAAATTGTTTGTACGACCGGATGTTGCGCATCGCTAACCAACGATACTAAAAATAAAACCTCGCCAAGGTTATCAGCTTCGCTGATACCATGATTGTTTCTGTCGAACGGATCACGGATAGACATCACCCAATCCTTTATCAAATGCAGGTTTTGGGTCTTTTTCAACACCATTGCCATTAAAGCAGCATCACGATACCATGGTTTTTGATAAACAAGAAAATTGGGTACCGGCTCACCATTAATTATATTGATCAGGATTTCATGATGCAAAACTTTTAATACAGGTGCCAGTGCATTAGATTCAAACTCCGGTAAGTGAAGATTGCTTGCTGATATTAGTTTGATATTCTGACGTTCTTTTAAAAAAACACCTTTTTCATTTTCATACAGATAGATTTCTTTTCCTTCAGTTGACTTGATATATACAGTATATTCAGAAGGAAATATTTTCTGCTCTTTTACATTCCATTTGAATAAAATCCTTCCTGTTACCGCATCTAGCAAATAACCTTTTTTATACACCATTTTTTTACGATTACCCATACCAAACAAAAAAAAATCAATAGCAGGCAATTGGCGATGATTTTGATGGATCTGTCGTAAAGTATTAAGCGCAACAAGGTT
>CAZCAA010000076.1:0-1417 GCA_964496585.1 uncultured Ferruginibacter sp. | reverse complement strand
CTGATTGTTTCTTTAACAAAATTGCCAAACTTGATTGAGCCGAAGCTTGAAAAGAAAGTGCTAAAGCAATAAAAAAGGTTGTTATTCTTTTCACAAATATTTTACCTGAAGTTGCTATCTCTTTATTCATTTACCGGACTGCAGTCACAGACAACTACTTCATTTTTTTAAAAATAATCCTTGGTAAACCCTGCTATGTATAACAGTAGCATTATAATATCTAACAACGGCTTCATACGCGATTTGCCTGATGGTTGTCTAATTTTATTCTTTAAATTTTGCCTTATTTAATTTTAATACTTTTCCAATATGCATTTCCGGCTTCCTTACCCGAAATTAATACTCGTTGGTATAAGCGTATTGTGATTGTCTGATCGTCATAGGAACTTAAGTCTACTCTTACGGGTTGCCATTGTTGTTCTTTTTCTCCGCCTTCAATTATCTTAACCAGCTTCTTCTCATTATTTATAAAAATATTAAGTTCCCACGCTCTTTTAGCATCAACGCCAACTTCAAACGAAAGCTCCCTTTCTCCCTTTATTTTAAGAGTTCGGTGAAGCAGTAAAGATCTGATTTCATCCCTTGGATATGTAGCCAGCGTATCGCCGTTTAAATAGGTATTTCCCCGAATACCACTCATACCACCGCCGGCACCCCCAAAACCCGCTCTGTCCAATGTCCATTCAGGATTCCAATATTTCATAAGGTCCGCCAAAGTAAACAATTCGGCAGGCTGCGTTATAGGCTCTTGTATAGGTATGAAAAGAGTACCATTTATTTTCTTTACACCATAATGATTTAGAATTTCTTCGCCAACAATAGTGGTTCTTGTAGCGAGGCCCGAAATACTTTCATCTACTGCAGGTGTTAATATAACCTCTCCCAAAGATTCCCCTTTTATCCTATCTCTGAAAGATTTAATTAAAGACGTAGGGATACCCGCTAATCCTTTCATGGCTCCAATTACTGCACCCGCATTTGCTGCATTACAATCAGCATCTGTATAATCGGCAGCACCATAAGCCAGATTAACAGTTTTTAAAAAATCTCCTTTCCCAAACCATAAACTAGCGGCAACAATTCCTCCATTGGAAACGGCATTGTTTGTAGCAGGATATTCAATATGCCAGATATCTTCAATTGCATTAAAAATTTCTTTTGGCGATTTACCCTTATCCGCAAGTTTAATCACTAAATCAATACATTTTCTGTAAGGAGATTTAGGGTGAATTAATTTTACCGCTTCACGTACAATAATTTTTGGATCACTATATGTAAAGCCTAAGCTAACCATACCCGCCATAAAAACAGCTCCGTCAACTCCTTCCGCATAAAGTAACTGCCGGATTATGATCATCATCGGTAATTACCGCTTGCAAAATGACCTTTTGATTCAAGTGTTTTAAAATCTGACATC
>CAZCAA010000075.1:3238-4772 GCA_964496585.1 uncultured Ferruginibacter sp. | reverse complement strand
CCTTGCCCAAAGAAAGTAAATTTAAATTTGGCGATGACCCGGAATGGGCAAGCCCGGCGTTCAACGATAGGGAATGGCAAACCCAGATATTTCCCAATAGTTTTAATGACGTTAAAAACGACTCCTCTTTTTGTTGGTATAGAATCAAATTGACTATCCCATCAACGCTGAAAACCAATAACGGAAAGGGATTAAAGCTAAGGCTTGGTAAAATCGATGATGTTGATCAAACCTATTTTAATGGGAAACTAATTGGAGAAACAGGTTCTTTACCGCCGAACTATGTTACCCAATGGTCAGAACAAAGAGTCTATACCATACCCGAAAACATGGTACAATGGGATAAAGAAAATTTAATTGCCGTAAGGATTTATAATCTGATTGGCGGAATGGGGATGTGGGAAGGCCCTTACCGTATTGAACCGCTTGGCTGGATTGACGAAGTTTCGGTGAGCCATAGCTTCATGGAAACAGCAAAAAACAGTTTTACTGCAATAATTACATTTGCAAATAAAACCGACATTGCTTTTAGCGGAACAGTCAAATACTGGATAGCCGACAAGGCAAATAAAAAAAATTTGTTTACCGATACAAAAAATGTACAACTACCGGCAAAAGCAGGCGCGGAAACAGCTGTGACCTTCTCAAATTTCAAATCTTCGACCGAAAATGTATTTAATGTCGGTTATCAGATTAATGATAACAACAGTACGCTCTGTACCCAAAAGGAACAGTTTTTCATTGCGGCCAATCATCTTGAAATTCCTGTTCTGAAAGAAGTAAAACCGGTAGTAAAAAATAAAATTCAAAATAATTACAACACGGTTGCTTTTCAAGATGAACGATTCACTGGGTACTTAGGAACCAGGTTTGAAAAAAATCTTACGCAAAGGTTGTTAAAAGTTGATGAATTTGGCTTAATTGGTTCCTATTTAGATCGGCCAGGTATTCACCCTTGGGCTGGCGAGCATATAGGGAAGTATTTAGAGGCTGCCTGTAATGTATGGAAGCTTACTGGCGACCAGGATTTAAAAAAGCAAATGGACAGGTTAATGTATCAACTGATCAATACTCAAAAGGAAGATGGCTATTTAGGTACGTACACTCCAGATCAATACTGGACCAGCTGGGATGTATGGAGCCACAAATATAACCTGCACGGATTACTGACCTATTATGCTGCTACGGGTTATAAGCCCGCTTTAGAGTCATGTGTAAAAATAGGAAACCTGTTATGCAAAACATTTGGAAATAAGCCTGGCCAAATGGATATTATAACAGCGGGGACACATATGGGTATGGCTGCTACCAGTGTATTAGACGCAATGGTCGAATTATACAAATACACAGCGGACAAAAAGTATTTGGATTTTTGCTACTACATATTAGAAGCATGGGATCAGGATAACGGCCCAAAAGTTATCAGCTCAATCCTTGAAACGGGAAAAATTAATAAAGTAGGTAATAACAAATCGTATGAAATGCTCTCTAATTATGTTGGATTGATTAAGCTCTACCAAATAACAGGGGATAA
>CAZCAA010000075.1:0-3228 GCA_964496585.1 uncultured Ferruginibacter sp. | reverse complement strand
TATACATTACAGGAACTTCCAGTTCTCATGAATATTTTCAGGAAGACAACTACTTACCTGCGGGCATTAAAGATAATATGGGGGAAGGATGTGTGACAACCACCTGGGTGCAGCTTAATCAAAATTTATTTGAAACTACTGGGGATATTAAATACCTGAACGAATTGGAAAAAACAGTGTATAATCATTTGCTTGCTGCCGAAAATCCACAAACCGGTTGCGTGAGTTACTACACCCCATTGATAGGTAAAAAGCCTTATACTTGCCATATAACCTGTTGCCAGTCCAGCGTGCCAAGAGGCATTGCCTTAGTGCCCAAATTCACTTTCGGAAACATGGAAAAAACCCCAACCGTTTTATTTTATGAACCTGCTTTTTACAAAGATAAAGTAATTACCTCTGGCAAAAACAGTATTGATGTGGCATTCAATTTAGAAGGAAACTTTCCTGAAAGTGGAAACTTGGTTTTAACCGTTACGTGCTCAAAACCTGGCACTTTCCCAATATCATTAAGAGTGCCTTATTGGTGTAGCAATTACACCGCTCAAGTAGGAGATAGTATTTACAATGGCAGACCTAATCAATTTATAACCATCACAAGAAAGTGGAAATCCAGGGAGAACGTGACGATCCGTTTTGATATGCCAGCTACAACCATTCCCGGAGGGAAAAATTATCCCAACCTGTATGCTGTTCAACGTGGACCACAGGTGCTGGCATTTGATGAAAGTTTAAATTCGGTTAGTGCAAATAATCTAATTTCAAATTCTAAAGAAGGTGTAGCAATTAGCCATCTTGCCTTGGCAACTGAATCTGGAATATTACCAGCTAATTGGATAGGTAAACAGGCCTATTCAGTGAAGCTGTTAAATAGTAATGAAAAAATTGTTTTGGTACCCTTTGCAGAAGCCAGCCAAACGGATGGTGAAATGAGAGTATGGTTACCCGTTCAAATAAAAAATTAAAGAGATGAAAAAAATAGCGCTCCTGGTTTTAATTTTGCTCTACAGCATGGTTTCTTTCGCCCAAAAAAAACAGGAAAAGGGCATCCGTTTTTTACATACAGCAGGTCAGGATATTGTGGATGAATCAGGAAAGAAAGTTTTCTTAAAAGGAGTTGGACTTGGAAACTGGCTTTTACCTGAAGGATACATGTGGAAATTTGGAAACCTGGGAGATCGCCCCCGAAAAATTGAAAAAGTTATTGCCGACTTGATTGGCAAAGAGAAAGCTGCACTGTTCTGGAAAACGTACAGGGAAAATTACATCACTGAAATGGACATCAAGCGAATTGCCGAACTGGGATTTAATTCAGTACGGCCAGCATTAAACTCCAGGCTCTTTTTAACGGAAGGCGAAAACCCCGTTTACGTTGAAGAAGGATTTCTTTTAATCGATAACCTGATTTCATGGTGTAAAAAATATGGAATATATGTAATCATTGATATGCATGGAGCGCCAGGTGGGCAAACGGGCGCCAATATTGATGATAGCCCAAACAATATACCCGAACTTTTTATTGAAAAAAAATACCAGGACCAGCTGGTTGACCTCTGGATTAAAATAGCACAGCGATACAAAGACGAGCCAGCTGTTGCTGCTTATGATTTACTGAATGAACCTTTACCAAAAGGAACTGGCGCTGCAGATAAATACAAGCATTTACTAGTCCCGCTGTACCAAACAATCACTTCTGAAATACGCAAAATAGATAAGAGGCACATGATTACTTTAGAAGGGTTCGATTGGTCAAACGATTGGTCGCTTTTTGATAAACCATTCGATAGCAATACGTTTTATCAGTTCCATTATTATTGCTGGGCCAGACCCGATAATTTGAATAACATAGATCAATTTTTAAAAAAACGGGAGGAACTTAACACGCCGGTATGGGTTGGCGAAACAGGCGAAAAAGGAAATGCCATTTATTGGGCAACCACACAATTATTTGAAGCGAACAACATCGGTTTTTCTTTTTGGCCTTGGAAAAAATTAGATACCCAAAACACGCCTTACTCCATTAAAAAGCCAGACCATTGGGATTTAATTTCAGCATATACCGAAGGCGGCGCCAAACCGGATGCGGTACTTGCTGAAAAAGTATTGAATGAATTTCTAGAGAATATTAAACTTTCCAACTGCGATTATTTTGAAGATGTATGCAATGCTATCTTACCAAGAGTCCCCGGAAAAATTGAGGCTGAAAATTATGAACATAATGGGTTCAACCATTCTTACTTTGTACTGGACACCATAAATAAATCAAAATTTTACAGAAGGGACGAGCCGGTAAAAATACATCTTGACAGTAAGGATAAAGATCAGTTTTGGTCGGAGCAATCAATTGAACTTCAAGCATCTGAATGGGTGGTTTACCGTTTTGAAAGTTTAACTACTGGAAAATATGACCTTACGCTCAGGGCATCGGCAGCAACCGTGCCCACAGAATTGGCAGTTAGCATTAATAAGAAAAAAGTAAATGTGCTGGTAACCAGTAAGGAGTTCAATGAAATACATATTGGTATTCATAAATTGAAGAAAGGAAAGAATACCATAAAAATACGGGCTAAATCTAATGTTGTGAAAGTGGATTGGATAAAATGTAACTGAAAAAATTTAAATCAAATGTGTAAAAAAAGGATAATAGTTATCGGCAGTTCCAATACGGACATGGTGGTAAAATCAAAATCGCTTCCAGGTCCCGGCGAAACCATAATGGGAGGTACTTTTTTCATGAATGCCGGCGGAAAAGGGGCAAACCAGGCAGTTGCTGCTGCCAGATTGGGCGGGAATGTAATCTTTGTTGCAAAAGTTGGGAACGATATTTTTGGAAATGTCAATACTGATTTTGTTCTTATTGACGAAAAAAATCCATCTGGAACTGCGTTGATTATGGTTAATGAAGAGGGGGAAAATTGTATCGTTGTTGCTCCCGGCGCCAATGCCAATCTTTTGCCAACGGATATTGAACAGGTTAAGGAGATAAATGAAGCAGAAATTATTTTAATGCAGTTGGAAATTCCAATGATAACTATTGCATCCGTTTCAAAAAAGGCTAAGGCTATTCTTCAGAAAGTTATTGTTAATCCAGCCCCTGCACAAAATTTATCTGACGAGATATTGAATGGTTTATTCCTTATCACGCCGAATGAAACAGAAGCAACTTTTCTGACGGGCATAAAAGTATATGATGAAATTACTGCTTCCCAGGCTGCTGAAATATTTTTA
>CAZCAA010000074.1:0-5201 GCA_964496585.1 uncultured Ferruginibacter sp. | reverse complement strand
TAAAATTATTGCGAGCCCGTAAAAAACAGCATCTTTTGAAACAAATTTCCTGGGCGTCTGCAATTGAGCAAGGGGCAAGGACTTTGTATTGAGGAAACTATTTTTATCCAGCAAATTTTTTAATTCTTTTCCGGGGAATGACTTCGCAGTTGCGGTATCTGGAATCACTGTACCCTGCAACAAAGTAGAATCTATAAAACTACTATCTGCAATTACAGTATCTTTCAATTGAGTAACTGATTGCTGAGCATGCGCAACATTATTGAATAACAGCAAAGCGATAAAAAAAATAGATACCTGTTTCAACATGCGCATATAATTCAGTTGCAAAAGTACTTTGCAATTATCAGATTATTTTAAAAGTAATTGATATATCCAAAATGTAATTTGGAAGATTCCCTCAGATTGAATTTAACATCGTTTCTTTTGCCAAGGGCATAACTGATATTGATAAGTCCAAGTTTTGCTTCATAAACAAGACCGATCCCCGCTCCGATAAACTGATTATTTACATTTACCTGTTGGTATTTGTTTTTTGTAACTCCATAATCTGCAAAAAAAGCCAGGTACGAATTTAATCCCAAAAGATACCGATATTCGGCTGTTGCCACGGCATAGCGGGTTGCATAGATACTTTCTTCATCAAAACCACGGAGAAGCCTGTTGCCACCAATCTGAAACAATTCATTTCTAAAAATGATGGGACTGGTATAAAAGCCAATATTGAGTGCTGTTTTTACCACTGATATTTTACCCACATTAAAATAATGAGCACCCGATAACTTTACCCTAAGCTGGTAATTTTGGGATTTAATTGAATCATATAATGTAGCGTAATTAAAAGAAGGATCTTTAATGCCTGTGATATCACTGTTCTGTTTAATCTTTTTCAACCCAACTGCGGTGGCAAAACTAATTTCATTTCCCGAAACTGGATTGTAGCGGTAATTTGTTTTATTCCAGTCATAATTTAATCCAACATTTACTGAACTAACATCAACATTTACAGGGAGTTTTTTTTGAGCTATAACCAGGTTGGTATCAATTGCACCGGTGAGCAGGGAAGTGCTTTGAAACTGAATGAAAATTTTTCCTGTTTTATTGGGGGAAAGCAAATATTGTAAACCGAATTGTCCGTTAACCTGAATAAAGCTGGAATCTTTTTTAAAGAGGTCGAACAAAAAATCAAATCCGAATGGCGATTTAAAAATGTAGGGTTGGGTAAATCCGATGTTTAGCCTTGGCGATTTTGGTTGTAATTGCTGCCATTTTAATAAGATGCTTTCGCCGGAACCTAACAGATTTTTCAAGTCAAGATTAACGTCTCCTGTTATTTGAAATTTGCCGGAATTGTTGGCGGATGGTAAAAATCCTACAATAAAATTAACCTGGCTGCTGCGTTTAGGTTTTACATACAGATTCAATACAGCGCCTGTACCCAGCATCGTTAGATCTGAGGGTTGTACCGTTGAAAGGTATGGTAATTCAAGTATGCGCTTATCTACTTCGGATAGGCGTTCCCTGTTGTAAACACTTCCATTTGGGATATAGAGATAGCGCTGTAAAAACTGCGAGTTAATTTTTACCTTACCGTAAACCCTGATACTATCTATATGATATTGCAATCCTTTATCAGACTTTAGGGATGCGCTGATTTTGTCATTGTCTATATTGATGCTATCCAGGTACACCGTTGCAAATGGGTATCCTTCCTTTTCATAATAGTTCAATAACCGTTGCTGAACTACCTGCAGTAAAGTTAGATTGATGGGTTTGTTGAAAAAGTTTCTATCACGGAATCCACTTGCCTCCAGTGCTTTCTTTTCAAGATTTCCAGTAGCTAATTGAACCCATGAGTATTTGGTACCCAGAAAAAGGTCTATAAAAGTTATTGAACCTTCTGTGCGGGAACTATCAACAGATGCAACCGGGTAACCTTTGGAAGCGAGCAGAGCAGGCAATTTATTTACATATGTAATTAATGCCGGTTCATCATTAAATTCAGTTTGAAGTTTAATATCCGGCGGCTTAAAGGAGCTATCTTTGCCGGTAAACTTTACATTCAGCAAATAAGTATTTTTTGTGTTGCTTTGCTGGGCATTTGAAATAAAAATTATGCTGCTGCAAATAAGCATTAAAATGATTTTTTTTATAAGTTGAGCGCAGCAGATTTTCATGCAGAAAAATGAATCAATTATTCTAAAAGGTAAATTTACAATCTTTGGCGGGCATTTATATTCATATTCCATTTTGCAGGCAAGCCTGTACATATTGTAATTTTCATTTCTCTACAAGTACTGCACTTAAGGCTGATTTTTTATCATCGCTGATCAAAGAGATCAGCATTTCAAAAGGATTTATTGATGGCAGTGAAATAATTGATACCATTTATTTAGGTGGTGGCACGCCCAGTTTACTTCTTTCAGATGAAATACGTAATATATTACAGGAACTGAACAAACAGTTTAATATCTCATCAAATGCTGAGATAACGTTAGAAGCAAATCCGGATGATATAACTCCCTCTGTTTTAAAAGAGTGGTTAAGGCTTGGCATCAACCGCCTGAGTCTTGGAATTCAGTCCTTTAACGAGGATGAATTAAAATACATGAACAGGGCTCACACAGCAATTGAATCACGAAGAAGCATAGACGATATTCAACAAGCAGGATTTACTAATTTTTCTGTGGATCTCATCTTTGGCACTCCA
The DNA here is from genome assembly GCA_964496585.1 of uncultured Ferruginibacter sp. GTDB lineage: Bacteria > Bacteroidota > Bacteroidia > Chitinophagales > Chitinophagaceae > Ferruginibacter. The sequence continues at coordinate 2,491 of CAZCAA010000074.1, read as the reverse complement.
TTCTTAAACGCTGGTGCACTTGAAAGCAACCTGGAAATTATTTTTTCAAAAAAAATACCGCATGTTTCATGCTATGCTTTAACGGTAGAACCAAAAACAATTCTCAACAAACTCATCGAACAAAAAAAAGTAAAGCCGGTTAACCAAGAATATCAATCTGAGCAGTTTTTATTACTGATGAAAAAAATGCAGGAAAATGGTTTTGAGCATTACGAAATCAGCAATTTTGCACAGCCAGGCATGCGCAGCAGGCACAACAGCAGTTATTGGCAGGGAAAACCCTATTATGGTTTTGGGCCATCTGCCCATTCCTTTAACGGAAGCAATAAGCGTCGTTGGAATATAAGCAACAATGCGCTTTACATTAAATCGCTGCTTAAAAACGAGGTCCCATATGAAGAAGAAATTCTTACACCGGAACAAAAACTTAATGAATATATCATGACCGGTTTGCGAACGAAAGAAGGAATCAACTTAAATTTTATCCGTGATAAATATGGAATTAAAATTTTAGAAAATTTACAGTTAACGGCAAAAAAATATCTAGGAAGTAACAAAATGATGGAGCAAAATAATCAACTTTTTTTAACCAATGAAGGAAAGCTTTTTGCTGATGGAATCGCTTCAGACCTCTTCGTATAAGGCTTAACGTTAATAAAGATACAGTTCCTCTTTTTAAACAAGCGTACCCTCAATTTCTTTAAATGCAGTTTGTGCCGGCCTGTTATTCCAGAGAATATTATAAATAGCATCTGCAATCGGCATTTTTGCATGAATGTCTTTGTTGATGATGTGCATACAACGGCTGGCATTGTAGCCTTCGGCTACCATACTCATTTCTAACTGGGCCGCTTTTACTGAATAACCTTTACCAACCATGTTACCAAAAGTTCTGTTACGGCTAAAGAGCGAGTAACAGGTAACCAACAGGTCGCCAAGGTAAACGGATGCCGCATAGTTATTGTGTACTAGTAATTCGCCGGAATTTTTTAACTGGTCATTGTACCCGATTTCTGCGTTGATGATGCCAGCTTTGCGAAGAAATCCCGCCATTTCATCAGCACTATTGGCAATCAGTACACTTAAAAAATTATCTCCATAATCCAACCCATGGGCGATACCGGCACCCACTGCATAAATATTTTTTAGCACGGCTGCGTACTGCACTCCGTAGATATCTTTATTTTGTACGGTATTTAAGTAAGCTGTTTTAAAATAAGTAGAAATTTCTTTCGTAGCTGATTCGTCAATACCTGTAAAAGTGAGATAAGATAATTTCTCTGCCGCAACTTCTTCTGCATGGCAAGGACCTAATACTGCAAAATAATCTTTAAGTGGAAAATCAAATTCCGTTTTGAGGTAATCATTCAACAATAAATTTTGCTCAGGCAAAATACCTTTAATGGCGGAAAGGATCTTTTTACCTTCAAAGATCTTTCTATCCAGTTTAGTTAGTACTTGTAACGCATATGCAGAGGGAATGGCTATTACAATGGTATCAGCATTTTCAATTACTTCATTTGCAGAAGCCGTTAACTTCAATTTGCTGATATCAAAATGAGCCGATGTAAGATATTGTGGATTGTGCCGGCTTTGTATAAATTGCTGGATAGCAGCTTCACTCCTGTTCCACCAATAAATGGTTTGTCCGTTATCTGTAAGAATTTTTGCAAGGGCCGTGCCCCAGCTTCCGCTACCGAGAATGCCAAAAGTCATGAATGCTTCGTTTAAGGGTTTAAAGGTTTAATGGTTTAAGGCTATTTAAAATGAATAAGTATTCTAACTTTTAAACCTTTAAACGAATTGAACCTTTAAACGTTTTATAATCCTAATTTTTCTACTGCCAATTGCGCTGCGATTTGGCTGGCATCTTTTTTATTATATCCCTTTGCCTGAGAAACAATCTCACCGTCTACCGTAGCCGCAATAGTAAATAACCTACGCCCATTTTCGAATTTCTCATCCAGTGTTGCAAACTCAAGAGATTTGCCATTTTTATTAGCCCATCCATAAAGCTTGTTCTTTATATTGATCTCTACAGATTCAAGGTCATCCGTAAACAAGTGTGGAAAAATGATATATTCTTCAACCCATTGGTTTGTTTTCTTATATCCTTTATCAAGGTAAACAGCGCCAATCAAAGCTTCTAAGGTATTGCCGAATATCTGGGAAACTTTCAGTGCGTTATCAAACTTATTATAAAACGTAATCTTTTTCAATCCCATTTTTAATGCGATCTCATTAAGTTTCTGGCGGTTCACCATTTTGCTGCGCATTTCAGTAAGGAAACCTTCCCCTTTGTAAGGGTATTTTCTGAAAAGATAGTGTGCAATAATGGAACTTAGCACTGCATCACCCAGGAATTCCAGGCGTTCGTTGTTTTCATCTGCGCCTTCTCTAACGGAACGATGGCTAAGTGCGGTTTTATATAATGACACATCACCGGGCGTAAAGCCAAGAATATTATTGAGTTGTTTTTTAAACTCTTTTT
>CAZCAA010000073.1:0-5412 GCA_964496585.1 uncultured Ferruginibacter sp. | reverse complement strand
CCTTTCCATATTTCTCCACTACTTCTTTGGCAACGATTGAACAATACTGCATACTTAAGATACCGAGAATCGGATGAAACGGGCGTGCCAGGTTCAACCTGAAAGTGCTGTCGTTCAACACTTCAAAAGGCAGGCTATCAGTTACCCTGTTATTAAAGATCCATGCACCCGGGCTTGCTACTGCCGGATCGAGTATGCGATCAAAACTAAACTGAACATCAGCCGCAATCATCTTACGGCCTTTGCCATTATAAAAAGCGTCGTTATCATGGAAGAAAACATCGTCTCTTAAATGAAAAGTAATGCTACGTTTATCTGTAGAAAAATCCCAGCTTTTTGCGAGTGAAGGTTTCAATTGCATCTGGTCATCTACATCTATTAATGTGTTATAAAGCTGGTGTACAGCCCACATAACCGATTGATTCTTGGCAAATGCCGGATCAAGCGTGGCAATACCATCTGCCTGATTGTATCTGAAAATTTCTTTATCGGGATGGTCATGATTTTTGCAGCCCGGATATAAAAGGAAAGAAGCTATCACGAAAACAAAAAATGCAAACCCTGTATAATTGCTTTTAATTAACATAGTGCTATTGTAACTATAAATTTATTATAAAGTATTGGATAACGTCCGTTTATATAATCAAACACTTGATACAAGCGAATTAAGTTTATTTTTTCGCCGGCGTAGCTGTTCAATAAAAAAACGTGCAGCCGTTGCTTGGTCTCCCGACCAGCGACATGTTGAATTGGTGGATTATGTTTTGATGGCACCTACGGCGGCAACAATGTTGAATTATTAGAAAAGCGCTGGTCGGGAGACCAAGCGCTGGCAGGCTGGGTTAAAATTGGGGATCATGTTTTGATGGGCACCTACGGCGGCGAAGAAAAGTGGCAATCACGTAAAGAGAAAATTCAAACCCGATATATTGGCTTTTAACTAACATATTATTTTGTAACTATAAATTTCGCCAGCGTAGGTGTTCAATAAAAAAACGTGCAGCCGTTGCTTGGTCTCCCGACCAGCGACATGTTGAATTGGTGGATTATGTTTTGATGGCACCTACGGCGGCAACAAAGAATCGGATAACTTCCGTTTATATAATCAAACACTTGATACAAGCGAATTAAGTTTATTTTTATCTCGTCAAAATAAGATCCTGCATGAATATTCAACGGTTAATACATATTCCCTCAATTCTTTTGGTATTCATAACATCCATTAACGGAGTTTACGCCCAAACTGCATTTTCCCACGCTGATACTTTGCGGGGCTCCAATGGCCTATTCAGACAAAAATGGGATGTGTTGAAATATGAAATTACTGTGAAGCCTGACTTTACTACAAAATCAATTGAAGGAATTAATACCATCAGTTTTTTTGATAACGGTGCTACGTTAATGCAGATAGATCTTCAGCAACCCATGTTACTTGATAGCGTTACTGATAATGATAGACAATACAATTTCAGGAGAGAGGGAAATGTTTATTGGCTCGAGTACAGAGATACCGCAGCAAGATATAAAATAAAACCCGGCATCAGGAAGCTCAGTTTCTATTTTCATGGCAGACCAAAGGAAGCCATAAACCCACCCTGGGATGGCGGATGGATATGGAAAAAAGACAAGGCAGGTAATCCATTTGTAAGCGTTGCTTGCCAGGGTTTAGGCGCAAGCGTATGGTTTCCATGCAAAGATTCCCAGAGCGATGAACCTGATAGCGGTGCTATTCAACACATAATTGTACCCGATAGCCTGGTGGGTGTTGGCAATGGCAGGTTGAAAGAAAAAAAGATATTAGGCAATGGTTACACCCAATATAGTTGGGAAGTAAAATCACCCATCAATAATTATTGCATCGTGCCTTACATTGGCAAATACGTGCATTTTGGAGAACGTTACAAAGGTGAAAAAGGAAACCTTGATATGGATTATTGGGTGCTTGATCAGGATGTAGAAAAAGCAAAAAAACAGTTTACTGATGCTCCCCGAATGATGAAAGTATTTGAATATTGGTTTGGCCCATACCCGTTTTATGAAGATGGATATAAATTAGTACAATCGCCACATCTGGGTATGGAGCATCAAAGCGCCACTGCTTATGGAAACGGCTTTCGCAATGGATATTTAGGTAAAGACCTTTCAGGGAGCGGATGGGGATTGAAATGGGATTTTATCATTGTGCATGAAAGCGGTCATGAGTGGTTTGCCAACAGCATTACCAGCAGTGATATTGCAGATATGTGGATACATGAATCATTTACCAATTACAGCGAAACCTTATTCACAGATTTTTATTTCGGAAAAGCAGCCGGCAATGCATACGTGGAAGGCACCAGAAAAAATATTGAAAATGATATTCCTATTATTGGCAAATATGATGTAAATAATAGTGGAAGCGGAGACATGTACTACAAAGGAGGAAATATGATCCACTTTATCAGGCAACTTGTAAACAATGATAAAAAATTCAGAAGTATCCTTCGCGGATTAAATAAACAGTTTTATCATAAAATAGTTACAACAGAGGAGGTTGAAAATTATATCAGCAAAAAATCAGGAATAAACCTTTCACGCCTGTTTGATCAATATCTCCGTACCACGCAAATTCCTGTTTTAGAGTATAAGATTGAAGGTAAAACAGTATCGTACAGATGGAATAACACGGTTACAGGATTTAACTTTCCAATAAAAGTTTCCTTTGGCAAGCCAGGCAATGCTGAACAATGGATCTCGCCTTCAACTGAGTGGCAAAGCCTGCATTTGAGAAAATGGTTTGATGGAAAAACTTTTTTGCCTGACGCAAATTTTTATATCGAGTTAAAACAATACAATCCCTGAATCTGAACCGTTGTTCAATGTGCGTTTATAGATATACGATAGTAACAATCACCTACTAACGGAACGGCTTGGGTTGCTGTTATAATCAGACGCAGATTGCATTTCGCCAATAACAGGATCAATTGCAGGAATCGATACTTTCCCTCCACCTAAAAACCTTGCACTGTAATAGTCGTCTCCAAGATTATTAATGGTTACACCGTTAGATGTACTCGAATGAACAAAGTATCCATCGCCCAGATAAACACCAACATGACTAACGCCTCCCCTGGTATTAAAAAAAACAAGATCTCCTTCTGTTAGCGCCTCACGATCCAGCTTTTCACATGCATTGAATTGATCCCTGGCAGTTCTGGGAATATCGGAAGCGTATACCTGTTTTAATAGTAAGCCGGTAAACGCACTACAATCTATACCTGCTTTGGTTGTGCCACCATACCGATAACGGGTTTCCCACCAATCATCAATAAAACTATATAACGATAAATTATTGGTCGATTCTACATCTCTGTTTAACAACTGGGCATATTTAAACTGAATGGCACAAACCTGTTCGATTCCCGTTGTGCTGGTAGGCGAGGCTATCCTGCTGTTCTCATTTTCGCTGTTAACAAAAATTGCTGGATTATCAGTTCGTGATAATTCTATTGCTTCAATAAACCGAATGGGAGTATTTACCGAAGTACCCGACCTACTTTGAGTAGCCGCTTCTCTTCTTTGCGCATTGGCGCTTAATGATGTTCCTGAAAAAATAATAACCAAAGCAGAAACAAAAAATAAGTATTTCATACGTTAAATGTTGGTTTACACGTATGCACGACTTAATCCTGTGGTATCTGTTCTTCTTTTAAAACTTAAATCTTCTTTCGTCTTGTCCTTTCTATAAACCTGTCCTACAAACAAATTAAAAATAATTCTATCTTAATAATGGATGCGAAGTTAAGCGAAATATCCCGGCATCGCAAGTTTTGAAGAATTAAGATACATTGTTGTTTTTTGCGCCTATGGAGATTTGGGAAATTTGATTAAGGCTGAAAGGAGAGGATATATTGAGAAACTGTTTGATATAAGTAGCTATAAATAATAATGTTAGACTTCCAAACTACCTTATTTTATTTTTCATTCAACTTAGCAGCTTCTGTTGGTTCTACATCCATATATAAGGAAAATCCATTCTCATGAAAAGAGTTACACAATGTTCTGATTGAATCTTCTATATCAATGGCACTGTTCTTAATAATTTGATAATATTTTTCAGGATCACCTGATGGATTGCCTGACTCCAACAGTTCCAGGCATAACCTGATATTGGTGATGGGATTTTTCATTTCAAAAAGCATATCGAGCATTCCTAATTCGGCAATTTTACATTCTTGTCTCATGATATTTTTTTATGGTAAATTCGGATAACGACTGAAAATAAAATTGTTTGTCCAACCCTGTTGATATCTATTACAATTCCCAAGCCATTGTTTAAGCGTCTTCAACTAAAGAGTTTGCTATCCTAGCCTGTGTCCTATTGAAATAAGGAGGCTAGTTATAACTGGGGAAAAATAGGGGAAATAGTTCCCTGTTTTTTAACGAAATTTGAATGCTGGCTAAGAAGAACCCATTTTACACTTCCGCCTATTATCTAATTTATTGAAAGACATTTTTGCTGATGAAGTTTTCTCATTTACATGTTCATACACAATTTTCACTTCTCGATGGAGCTGCTTCCATTAAAAACCTGTATAAAAAAGCTATCGCAGACGGGATGCCGGCAATTGCCATCAGTGATCATGGAAATATGTTTGGTGCCTTTGAGTTTGTTAAAGAAGCATATAATAACCTGGATGCAAATGGTAAACCCAAAATAAAACCGATTGTAGGTTGCGAATTTTATATCACAACCGACCGTACCCGAAAAACTTTTAGTAAAGAAGAAAAAGACCCAAGGCATCACCAGATATTACTTGCAAAAAATGAAGAAGGTTATCGTAACCTCGTAAAACTTACCTCATTGGGATATATCGAGGGCATGTACAGTAAATATCCACGAATAGATAAAGAACTGATTCATAAATATCACAAAGGCCTTATTGCTACAACCTGTTGCCTGGGCGCTTTGGTACCACAAACTATTTTAAAAAAAGGGGAAGCTGAAGGTGAGAACGAATTTAAATGGTGGCTGAACATTTTCCAGGAAGACTATTATGTGGAACTACAACGGCATGGGCTACCCGAACAGGAAAAGGTAAATCTTTCCTTATTAAAATTTGCTAAAAAATATAATGTAAAGGTGATCGCTTCCAACGATTCACATTACGTAGACCAGCAGGATTTTAATGCTCATGATATTTTGTTGTGTATCAATACAGGAGAAAAACAAAGTACCCCTGCCCTACGCGAGTTCAGCGATGATGACGTATCTACAAAGAACAAACGATTTGCATTTCCGAACGATCAGTTCTATTTAAAAACGACTGAGGAAATGACCAAAGTATTTCATGATCTTCCCGAAGCTATTGATAATACGAACGAAGTTGTAGATAAGATAGACCTGCTAAATTTAAAAAGGGAAATACTACT
>CAZCAA010000072.1:0-5614 GCA_964496585.1 uncultured Ferruginibacter sp. | reverse complement strand
TACGCATATAGCTTCATTTTCTAAAGTTTTACCGCTTTGCGGAAAAACCAGGATGGCAATCGAGGCTTTGCTGAATCATACTTATACAGATACACTCGAAAATATCTTCATAAACGCGCAAACACAAATACTACTTTTATATAGTACTGATTGCATGTTAGGTGAAAAAGAAGAAACCAGTTTTACCTGCAAATTTCTGGCAAACGAAGCAGACAGGGAGAAGATAATCAAAGCAAGAGAGATTCTTTTACAACATATCGGTGAACCAATCACCATAAAGGCACTAAGCAGGAAAGTAGCCATCAATGAATGTTACCTGAAAAAAGGATTTAAAGAGATTTTTGGCACCACTATATTTGATTTTTATCAAAGCCAGCGCATGGAGCACGCCAAGTACCTTTTATATGATAAAGGATTAAGCGTAACAGAAGTATCGTTGTTACTAGGCTATTCTTCCATTTCCCATTTTAGTACAGCTTTTAAAAAGCATACCGGCATTAAGCCTTGTGAGTTATTGCTGCGATAATTTTATTGATCTTCCATATTTAATTACAGTATTTTTTATTCCCCACTTGCAGTTAAGTTGCCTGCCGATTAACAATTATTAATTTGAAATAAAAATAAATGTGCACCCGCATGTTTCCGTTTTGCGTAACTACTTTTCCCGATACAATGTAAAATATATTACAACTTAATATTGCTTTGCAACATAATTTTTTTACGTAGCAACAATCAATTAAATATGTGCAAGCTGATATTACCAATACTTTCATTTCTTGTTTTTTCTATCAAAGGGTTCTCTCAAAATAGTATCACAGGAAAAATTACCACAAGCGATGGTCAACCTGCCGCCTTTGTAAACATTGAAATAAACAGTATCAATAAAAAAACCTTTACAGATGAACATGGCATTTTCAAAATCATAAAAATTGCAGATGGTAGTTATAACATTATCGTTTCTAACGCAGGCTTACATACACAGGAAAAAATAGTAACTGTAAGCAACAACCAAACAATTTTTATAAACCTTGTACTTACTGAGAATGCGTTTGAATTGGAGGAAGTAATTGTACGGTCGAAAAACGGCCAGAATACAGAACCCATAAGAGCCGCAAAAATGCTGATCAACCCGATGGATTTACCTCAAAGTATTTCGGTGATTGGACAATCTGTCATTCGAGACCAACAATCCCAGAGATTGAGTGATGTAGTTAAAAATGTTAATGGTGTTTATCTCGCTACCACAAGAGCCAATACGCAGGAAAGTTTCGCAGCCAGAGGCTATGCATTTTCCAGCAGTAATATGTTTAAAAACGGCTCTCGGGTTAATACAGGCACAATGCCTGAAATAAGTTCGTTGGAAAAAGTGGAAATTCTTAAAGGTAGTGCAGCTATCCTTTATGGAAATGTAGCTCCAGGCGGAATTATCAATATGGTAACCAAGCAACCGAAATTTAAAAAGGGGGTTGAAGCATCCATAAGAACCGGCAGCTTTGGGCTTTTTAAACCTGCTGTAGATGTTTACGGACCCATCTCAAAAAATATTGCTTTCAGAGTAAACGGAACGTATGAAAAAGCAAATAGCTACCGTGATGTAGTTAAGTCAGAACGTTTCTACATTAATCCCTCAATGATATTTAAAATGGGTAAAAGCACAGAATTACTTGTGCAGGCAGATTACCTGCAACATGATTTTACTCCCGACTTCGGCATCGGCTCCCTCGACAATACCATCATTCCAAACCTGCCACGAAACAAGTTCCAAGGAACCAGCTGGCAATATAATAAAGCAAAACAAGCTACTGCCAACGCAAGTTTGAAGCATAATTTTAATAATGCATGGAGTATAAACGTAACCGGATCATTTCAACAATATAAGCGGGATTATTTTTCAACAGAGCGAATACAAGCTGCTGCAAATGGAGATTGGGCACGTCCGGTAAATAAAATAGCATCTGATGAAAATTACATTATAGCACAAGCTGATATAACCGGTAAATTTAAAACAGGCAACATTACTCATAGCTTACTCACTGGCATAGACGCAGATAGATATTATACTACCAGTTACACTTTTAACAACAAACCAATTTATGACACGATAAACATTTTGGATCCCGGAAAATTTATTGCCCGTACAGAAATACCTACGGCAACAAAAGTTACTATGCTTCAAACGCCTATTGTTAGAATGGGTGCTTACGTTCAGGACCTGATTGGCATTTCAGAAAAATTTAAATTGCTCGTTGGCATTCGCTGGTCTCAACAGGAAAGTCGCCCCGCAACAACCACCTATCTCCTGAAAGATAGTACTGTAAAAGCAGCAGTAAAAATGGATAATGCATTTTCACCACGTATTGGATTTGTATATAAACCACTCCAAACCCTTTCTATTTTTACAAGCTATTCCAATTCCTTTTCTGTAAATAACGGCACTGATGTACTTGGAAATGCACTTGATGCCTCTATTATAGACCAATACGAATTGGGTGTTAAGAACGAATTTTTTAAAGGTAAACTTTCTGTGAACCTTACTTTTTATAAGATAATAAATAACAACCTCGCACAAACTGCACAATTTGCAGCTGATGGTGTAACTGTTAATAACAATACTGCATTAAAGGAGTTGGCCGGACAAACTACCAGCGATGGTATCGAACTTGACATTAGCAGCCAGCCATTAAAAGGGCTTACCATATTAGCGGGCTACAGCTATAACAATATGCGTTATACGAATACCAAAGAAGCAAAAGGAAATTACATTGAGGGTGAAAGGCTGGTTAATACACCTGCACATACTGCCAATGCCACTGCATTTTATAATTTCCGAAACGCAGCATTGAAAGGATTTAAAATTGGTGCAGGATTTTACTACACCGGCAAAAGATTTGGCGGATGGAACAACACGCAACAACAAACACAAACCTATTCCAGGCTAATTCCTGTAAAAGCTTTTAACACTGTTGATCTATCTGCAGGTTATAGCTTTAAAAAGTTTTCACTAATGGCCAAAGTATCTAACCTGTTTAATACTTTCAACTACTACGTGCATGAGAATTATAGTATTAATCCAATTGCGCCCACCCAATTCATAGCTACATTTTCTGTGAAGTTGTAAGTAAACAAATTGCCAGTTACTATAAAATAATTATAAGCTCGATAACTAAGACTTTGAAAATATTTTTTCGCCGGATTCATCTCTACATGGGCCTCACGGCAGGCCTGGTGATTATGATTACCTGCCTTACTGGTGCCATCCTCGTATTTGAAAAGGAATTGCAGCATATCTTCTTTAAAGAAAGATATTATGTAAAAGAAACGGGCATCCGGATTTCGGCTGACAGCCTAATCAATATTGCAGGATCCCGCATGCCTTCTGCTAAAGTAACCGGTATTAAACTATACAGAGATCCCTCAAGAACTGCTGAAGTAACATTGAAGTTAGCGCCGGTTAAACATATTAAAAAACCAGAGCTAAACAGTAAGAAGGAAAAGAATACGGCACCCGATGAAATAAGAATCACTGCTTTTATAAATCCTTACAACGGAATTGTTATTAAATGTTACAATTATCGCAATTCATTTTTCTATTTTGTAATGGACCTTCACCGCTGGATGTTAGGTGGTGATACCGGAAAGTGGATAGTTGGAACCTGCACACTTATATTTCTATTCATTTTAATTACAGGAATTATTTTATGGTGGCCGAAAAATAAGGCCATATTAAAACAGCGTCTTAAAATAAAATCTTCTGCAGGTTTTAAGCGGCTTAATCATGATTACCACATTGTTCTGGGTTTCTATTCTGCAATATTTCTTTTTGTTTTTGCTTTCACCGGACTTGCCTGGTCGTTCCAGTGGTTTAATAAAGGGATTTTCACTGTTACCGGAACCAGTATGGAAAAAACTAAACCTGCAGTTAACAAACCTCCATTTAATGATAAAAAAATATCGGTAGAAACAGCGCTTCAAATAGTTTTATCAAAAGCACCTGATGTGATGTTTTATCAATTAAACTTACCTAAAGACAGTGTAGCCACATTTTCAATAAATGTGCTTTCCACCAATGCACCCCACGAATCTGTTTCTTCTATCTTTGGTATGCCGTCGAAAATCGTAGGATTTTTAGCCTGCTTGCTTGGCGCCTTCTTCCCTTTATCTGGTATCATAATGTGGCTTAACAGAACAAGAAAAAAAAAGCCATTGGCTAAATAAATTATAAATAATCTCAGCACCTAATAAATCCATAAAAAAGAGGCCGACTTTAACCGTTGGCCTCTTTCGCTTGTTTGTGTAAGATCTACTTTATAAAAATCCTGGGAGTTGTTTTTTTAAGTTGCAGTTATAAACAAATACTTAGTCTTTATGCGGAATATTTTTCAATGTATCGAATTTCTCTAAAAGAAACGGGAGCAAGACTACTCCCGTTTTACCCTAATAAAACCCTAAACCAGCAAAATTTTTATTCGGTGATAGTGCCTTCTTCACTAACTAATAACTCTTTAGTTGTATTTTCTGCACTTAATATTTTAACCCTGTAATATGAAGCAACGCCTGGTAACTGCATCTTATCCGCTTCAGTAATCTTAGAGCCAGGATACTGCGTTGAAATTGCCGAGCTTAAATTCTCCGCTAACGTTTGCGGCGCAATGGAAGTCCTGGATTTTATCATGGCACCTGATCCGCTAAATTCTACCGTTTGCTTTAAATTGTCGGCATTGGTGAATGTTGCAACGTAGTTACCACTATAATTTTTATTCCAACTATTATCGTTGGCAACGGCATATTGACTTTTGAAAGATGTAGTAACATTTTCAGGAACCTGCACCTGTTTTACGGCTACTGGTTTCTTTTTTTGTGCCTCAGCACTGCCAGCGAGAAAAATGGCTGCCAGGAAAAGAAAGAAAGTGTTTTTCATACATGTAGTATTTTAATTTGATAGGATTTAATGATTACCAGCCTATTTAAACGAATATTATGCCAAGCATGGTATTTGTGGAAAAATCAGTTAAAAAAGGTGATAATTAATAATATATATGCTGCGTTGAAGTGCTTTTCTAACTGAATTATCCGGCTGGATTTTACTAACTTTGCAGCCTTAATTTAATCACAAACACGTCCGAAAGCAATATATGTCAGCCAGATATAAAGAATACCAGCAACTTAACTTACCTGCAATCGGTCAGGAAATGCTGGAAAATTGGGAGAAATCGGATGCTTTTCAGCAAAGTATTGCGCTTAGAGAAGGAAATCCCGCGTTTGTATTTTATGAAGGCCCACCAAGTGCCAATGGTATGCCTGGTATTCATCATGTTATTTCAAGAACATTAAAAGACCTTGTTTGCCGATACAAAACCATGCAGGGCTTTCAGGTTAAAAGAAAAGGCGGTTGGGATACCCATGGTCTCCCCATAGAATTGGGCGTAGAAAAGGAACTGGGCATTACCAAAGAAGATATTGGAAAAAAAATAAGTGTTGAAGATTATAATAAAAAATGCCGGGAAGTAGTAATGCGGTTTAAGGACCAATGGGATGGTATCACCCAAAAAATGGGATATTGGGTAGATCTCGATCATCCTTATGTAACTTTTGAGAACAATTATATTGAAACACT
>CAZCAA010000071.1:0-5701 GCA_964496585.1 uncultured Ferruginibacter sp. | reverse complement strand
AAAGTATGTTTTAGAAAATTCGTCTTTCAGTACAGCCTTCCAGGAAGGATGAATAGTAACATCCATTTTTTTAATTTAAAACAAAAGTGCATAAAAAGGATGATAGTTGAAAATGAAGTTGAAAAATGATTCGTAAGCCGTAAAACTGCATTTGCCGGGAAAGAAGTATGGCGTTCTTTGCCTTTTTTGGGGTAAATTATAAAAGCTTCGTGATGAAATTTATTGATAATTTTAATCGTTGCAAAATAAAGTAGCGCCTTTTTAAATTTTAGTCAGGCAATTTATCGGCCTATTATTCAAATTAATTGCTTTATTTAAATAATGTTATTTTATTGGCATCTATGAGCGTTTAAACAACTCCGTTATTTCGCGAAATCAATTAAAATGGTTGCGGAAAAAGTTACAGAAAGCATGTTAAATAAATAACCCATTGAATTTCAATGGGTTGAAGGAAAAATTAAGTGATCCGGATTGGATTCGAACCAATGACCCTCAGCTTAGAAGGCTGATGCTCTATCCAACTGAGCTACCGGACCAGTGTATTTTGGGCTGCAAATATATAGCTTTTATCTTTTTAAATATTTTGTTATCGAACTAAGAATAACGAAATGATGATATATTACACTATTAACAGGAGGATACAAAAAAATAAAATTTATAATATTGTTAAAATACCTTTGATTGGTATAGTTTTAGATATTAACTTTGTGCTTTGTTAAAACCCGAACTATTATCTCGGAAAATCATTTGAGATAACTTATTAAATTAAAAATTAGCATTTATGAAACAAAAACTCGCGTTTATCTTTTCTTTTTTAGTACTGGCAACGGCTGGATTTGCTCAAACTAAGAAAGGGAGTTTAATTGGAATTCACTTCAATTCATTAGACATCAAAACGCCCCAAACTTTTAAAGATAATTCAGGGCCTAAAACCCTAGCTGGATTGAAAGGCCAGGATTATGGTTTTTCTCTTTCATATTGGAGAGGACTATCATCTCACCTGGATCTTTCTGTAAGAGGGAACTTGATGTTTCACGATTATTCTTCTCAGGACAGAGGAGTTTATTCAAGTGATAGAAACCAAGCTGGTGTTGAGCTAGAACCAGCTTTAAACGCTTTCTTATTTAACAATGAAAGCATGTTAAATGCATTTTTAACTGCAGGTATTGGTGCCGGTGTTTACACTGGTAAAGCTGGTGCTTACGTTCCTACTGGAGTTGGCTTACAAGCTAATTTTAACCGTGAAACTTATGTAATGCTTCAGGCACAATATCGTTTCACACTTGATAAATCAGTTTTAAAAGATAATTTATTCTATTCTTTGGGAATTGCTCAAAGGATCGGATCAGGTCAGCCAAAAGTTGTACCTCCACCGCCACCGCCAGTTATCGTTGATCGTGATGGTGATGGTGTAGTTGATTCTCTTGACAAATGTCCTGATGTAGCTGGTCTTGCTTCTCTAATGGGTTGTCCAGACCGTGATGGTGATGGAATCGCTGATGCAGATGACAAATGTCCTGATGTTGCTGGTCTTGCAAAATATGAAGGTTGCCCAATTCCTGATACTGATGGAGATGGTGTAAACGATGAGCAAGATAAGTGTCCTGATGTAAAAGGTTTGGCTCGTTACCAAGGTTGTCCAATTCCAGATACAGATAAGGATGGCGTTAATGATGAAGAAGACAAATGTCCAACTCGTCCAGGCCCGGTAAGCAACCAGGGATGTCCTGAAATTGCTAAAGAAGTTATTGAGAAAATCAACTTCGCTGCTAAGAATATTTTCTTCTCTACAGGAAGTTCTAAATTGTTACCTAAGTCATTCAAATCATTGAATGAAGTAGCAACATTGTTGGCTGCAGATGAGTCATTGATGATCAACATTGATGGTCACACTGATATCACAGGTAAGCCTGAGAAAAACCAGATTTTATCTGAAGCACGTGCTGCATCAGTTAAACAATATCTGGTTAGCAAAGGACTAGCTGAAAATCGTGCAACTGTAACAGGTTATGGCGATACTAAACCAATCGCTGATAACAAAACTGCTGCAGGTCGTGCAAAAAACAGAAGAACAGAAATGACTGTTAGAAATTTCTAATAATCAATTTAAATATTAATGAAAACCCCGGATTTAATCCGGGGTTTTTGTTTTTTAAAGCTTTCCTATTTTTTTTCGGAGTAATCTATATCATCGCTTTTGTTTTTACAAAAGGAATCGAATTGCAATCTGAAAACGAATTAACTGTATAAATTATGCCGATAGTTGTAAACTTAGATGTGATGATGGCGAGGAGAAAGATTTCTTTAAATGAACTTTCTGAAAGAGTTGACATAACGCTGTCGAATTTATCGATACTAAAAACTGGCAAAGCAAAAGCTATTCGTTTCAGCACGCTTGAATCAATTTGTAAAGCACTGAACTGCCAGCCAGCCGATATTTTGGAATACGTTAAAGATGAAGATAACACTGTATCTACCAGTAAAAATAATTATGAATAAGATAAAAATTAAAAAATCTTCCATTTAAACACCCGCTCAAAAAAACGGGAATTAGCCTACTTCGTTATTTGGCTTTTTAAAAAACTTTCAATAGCACTGCAAGGAATCATGAAAGGCTTTGATCCGATTACGACATTGAGGTTTTGTCCGCTAACTATATATGAGCCTTCAATGCCGCTTCCAAAAATGCTCACAGTAAAAATTCCTGTTTCGGTATCTCCGGAAAAAGTTCCGCCCTGGTTTTCAACAGCAACTCTTGCACGGGCAAGAACTCTTTCGGCTTCTCCTTCAAATGTTATAGTAAATGTACAAGCTGACATATTTTTGTTTTTTAGGTTGATTTAAAATGTAAATAGCTGAGACTTACTTATCTGTTATTTACATTGAATTATATTTCATTTCCAGGCAAAATTATCAATTGGCAACTTCGAATTAGTTCAATAGAGCTTCTTCTTCACTACTAATATTACTGTAATCTTTTATTACGTGATACAAGGTATCGCGTTCAATTGGTGTTCTGTTAACCTGCTTAATTAACGTAACTAATTGCCCTGTGCTCATGGCGGGAGTTTGCTCTTCGCTGCCTGCCATAGAATAGATCTTAGTAGAATCGTCTATCGTACCATCAATATCGTTTACCCCAAAAGCAAGAGATAGCTGTGCGTTCTGTCGACCAAGCATTGGCCAGTATGCTTTCAGATGTGGGAAATTATCCAGGTAAATTCGGGCAATGGCGTACAACCGCATATCTTCTGTTACAGTTGATTCAGGCACATCACTCATATCATTATTGCTGTTACGAAACTTTAATGGGATAAATGTATTGAACCCTTTTGTTTTATCCTGTAATGCACGAAGTTTACTCATGTGATCTACACGATGTTCATACTTTTCAATATGTCCGTATAACATGGTTGCATTACTGGGAATTCCAAGACGGTGAGCTGTTTCATGAATTTGCAACCAGCCATCGCCACTCACTTTATCGGCAGCAATTATATCTCTTATTTCCGGATGAAAAATTTCTGCACCTCCACCGGGCAAAGATTGCAAACCGGCTTCCTTCAACATCAACATCCCTTCTTCAGTTGATAATTTAGCCTTGCGAAACATATAGTCTAGTTCTACAGCCGTAAATCCTTTTACATGGAGATCAGGACGGTGAGCATGAATCTTCTGAATCAGTTCTATGAAATATGCCAGGTTCATTTTTGGATGTACGCCACCTACAATATGCACTTCAGTAATCGGTTTGCCATCATAGCTTTTTACAATATCCAGCATCTGGTCTATACTAAGTTCCCAGCCCTCTTCTTTGTTTGCATACAATTTTGAATAAGAGCAGAATTTACAACTGAATACACACACGTTGGTTGGCTCAATATGAAAATTCCGATTAAAATAAGTCTTTCCCTGGTGCAACTTTTCACGGATGAAATTGGCCAAAGCTCCCACAAATGCGAGGCTCCCCTTATTGAATAAAACCAGGCATTCATCATCAGTGATCCTTATTCCGGATTTAACTTTTTGAGCTATTTCTTTTAATGCAGCATCTGTAGAAGATTGTATGCAGATATCTATGTTTGAAGGCATGTGCAATATTTTTGCAAAGTTAAACCAGTTCCGTCTTTTATCCTCGCTATAAATCGTTTAAAATATGCCAATTTTTTAAAGCTTTGTGTGTAGCATTTCTGTATTAATGTTATCTTCCCATAATCAAAACTAAACTGTTATGTTATCAGGTATGATATCCGGTTTATTTGTTACTTTATTATTTTAAACCCAGGCTTTTATGAATATTAAATTACGGCTCACCGCGCTAAGTTTTTTACAATTTTTTGTTTGGGGAGCCTGGCTCATTACAATTGCCACCTACTTCTTTAGTAATAACATGGGAACCGGTGTTCAGTTTGGTGCCATATTTTCTACACTGGCGCTATCTTCCTTATTTATGCCCGCACTCACCGGTATCATCGCAGATAAATGGATGAATGCAGAAAAGTTGTATGGTATACTGCATATTTTGTATGGTGTAATTTTATTTTATGTGCCTCAGGTGAAAGATGCCGATACGTTGTATTATGTGATTTTTGCTGCTATGATCTGCTATATGCCTACCATTTCACTATCCAATTCAATTTCGTACACAATTCTTAAGAACAATAATTTTGACGTGGTAAAGGTATTTCCACCAATAAGGGTTTGGGGAACTATTGGTTTTATCGTTGCTATGTGGACAACAAATCTCACAGGTAGCAAAGGCAATGCAAACCAGTTTATTATTGCCGGAGTGGCTGCTATTTTGTTAGGTATTTATTCTTTTACAATGCCAGCCTGCCCACCACAAAAATCAATTGCCAAAGAAGCTTCTATCGTTGAACAACTTGGTTTGAGTGCATTTAAATTATTCAAGAAATATAAAATGGCCTTGTTCTTTCTGTTTTCGATGGCCTTAGGCGCAGCGCTACAGTTAACAAATATGTATGGAGATACTTTTCTGGATGATTTTAAAAAAGTGCCTGCTTATGGACCGGAAGCTTTTGTAGTGAAGTATTCTACCATCATTATGTCCATTTCTCAGATATCTGAAACTTTATTCATCCTGGCGATTCCCTTTTTCTTAAATAAATTCGGTATAAAGAAAGTAATGCTGATCTCCATGTTAGCTTGGGTGCTAAGATTCGGGCTTTTTGCTTATGGTGATCCTGCAGAAGGATTGTGGATGATCATCTTATCCTGCATTGTTTATGGAATGGCATTTGATTTCTTCAACATCTCGGGTTCTTTGTTTGTTGAAACAACTACAAATGCAAATATCCGTTCCAGCGCACAGGGCTTGTTTATGATGATGACGAATGGAGTAGGAGCCTATTTCGGAAGTAAAATTAGTGGATTTGTAATCGATACTTACTATACCCTGAAATTTACTGATGTAAACGGTTTATTAGGATATTTAAAATCAGATATCAATAACCCCGGCGTGCAGGAAGCCTTAAAATACAATAAGGTTTTGTCTGATGGTATTTTGGAATCACCGGTGTTCATTCGTCAATGGAGTTCTATCTGGTTGGCTTTTGCAATTTATGGATTGGTAGTGGCAGTACTTTTTCTTATATTTTTCAGACATAAGCATGATCCGAATGCAGTGAGCCAAAATTTACAACATTAATTCGCCTGTTAATAAGGCTTGAAAAAAATAAAG
>CAZCAA010000070.1:0-5710 GCA_964496585.1 uncultured Ferruginibacter sp. | reverse complement strand
GACTCATCTTTTCTGCATAGCTGATAAACCCATCAAATCCTTTAACGCCGCTTCCGGCTGTTGTTCTTGTTGGCGACTGAGATACGGTATTAATACGAACATGCTTTTTTACACCATAATGATATCCAAAACTTCTGGCCACACTTTCCAATAGTGCTTTTGCATCTGCCATCTCATTATAATCAGGAAAAACCCGCTGGGCAGCAATGTAAGTAAGTGCTACCACACTACCCCATTCCTTTAACGCATCCAATTTCATACAGGTTGCAAGCACCCTATGTAAACTCATAGAAGATATCTCAAATGTTTTCAGGTTGTGTGCATAGTCAATTTCTGTATAATGCTTTCCCTTGCGCACATTTACTCCCATCCCGATAGAATGAAGAATAAAATCAAAACCGCCACCAAAATGCTCCATTGTTTTAGTAATGAGGTTGGTTACATCATCTCCATTGCTAACATCACATGCTATAATGGGAGCATTTATTTTTTCTGCCAGCTTATTTATTTCTCCCATACGCATCGCTACAGGTGCATTGCTCAATACAATCTGTGCCCCTTCTTCATGGCATTTAACGGCTGTGATCCAGGCAAGTGATTTTTCATCAAGCGCGCCAAAGATGATTCCTTTTTTTCCTTTAAGTAAGTTGTATGCCATAAGTTGGTTTATTATATAGATTAATATTCGGTAAAAATAAGGTAGATAAATTAAAAAGATAGCAGATTCAACACAGCTACCTCATTCCGCTACCCATATCTGGTAATTTCTTAATTCCCTACCATTTCTCTTGCATTCTCTAAAGCGGCTGCCGTTGGCTTTTCGCCACTCAACATCTTTGCAATGGCCATAATTCTCTCATCATTTGTTAATTGCCTGATATTGGTAACGATCTTATCTGCCCTGATTTCCTTATAAACAAAATAATGTGCGGAAGCCCTTGCTGCAATTTGCGGCTGGTGCGTAATTGCAATTAACTGGTGTGTGGCAGAAAGATCTTTCATAATAATACCAACCTGCTTTGCAGCTTCTCCACTGATACCTGTATCAATCTCATCGAATATCAGTGTAGGTAATTCCAACTTCCTGGCCACAAGAGATTTTATACTCAGCATCAGCCTACTCAATTCACCACCACTCGCAACTTTACTCACAGGTTCAAAACGATTGCTCTTATTGGCATCAAACAAAAAACCAATCTCATCTGTACCAAAAACATTTAATGGGGCACTAGATAGTTGAATCTTTAAACGGGCATTGGGCATCCCTACCTGTTCAAGCAACTTATTCACTTTGTCGGCAAAAGGTTTCAATTGCGTACTCCTGTTTTCAGAAATAAGCGCTGCTGTTTTTATACTTTCAGCATATTGCAATTTAGTTTCAGCCTCCAGTTTTTCTATGGTATTTGAAATATTCAAAACGGCATCCAGCTTTCCCTGCAGTTCCTCTTGCAACTGTAACAAAGCAGATGTTTGGTTAACATTATGCTTCTTTAATAATTTATATCCCGCAGAGATTCGCTCATTTACCTGTTCAATCCTTTCCTGATCAAAACTTATTGTTTCGTCTATCCGTTCCAGTTCGTCGGCCACATCTTGTATTTCAATCAAGGCACTTTGCAACCGGTTTCCAAGATTTTCAATATCAGCATGAAATTCAAGCAAGGGGCGCATTTTCTGATACAACGATTTTAACTGTTGTACAACCGGCATCTCGCTGTCTTTTAATTCTGTATACACAGCACTCAACTGCTGTTTTATATTTTCCGCATTGCTTAATAACTTCAGTTCTGCGTCTAAATTCTCGAGCTCATTTTCTTTTAAGGCCAATTCCTCCAACTCGTCAAAAAGAAACCGGTTATAATCCAGTTCCTTATTGGCATTGGTTTGTTGCAACTGCAATGCTTCCAGTTCCTTCTTTTTGCGGTAATAAATTTCAAATTGTTCTTTTAGTTTCTGTCTCAACGCAGCGTTTCCGGCAAATGCATCCAGTACTTCACGTTGAAAATTTTCACTGTTTAGTTCAAATGTATCAAACTGTTGGTGCAGGTCAACAAGCAAAACAGCCAGCGATTTTAACTGCGAAAGATTAACAGGTGTGTCATTAATAAAACTTCTGGATTTTCCTGTGGCAGCTATCTCTCTTCTCAACAGTATCTCTTCCTCAAAGTCCAGGTCATTGCTTGAAAAGAAATTACTTATCTGTTTATTTTTTTTCACTGTAAACCAACCTTCCACCACACATTTTTTATCCTGCTGTTGCAATACACTGCTATCAGCTCTTTCGCCGAGTACAAGGTTTAAAGCACCCATCAGGATACTTTTGCCGGCACCGGTTTCACCAGTTATAATGTTTAGTTTATCAGCAAAGCTGATTTGCAGGTCATCAATAATAGCATAATTCCTGATGTGTAATTTTGAAAGCATAGCGGGATGTAAAATACAAAATGTGTGATACAAAAAGCTAAACAACCGGTGATTTTAATTTAGAACGTAAAAGTGAAAAAATTATAAAATAAATTTAAGATTGTTCCTTCGGCTTAAAGTGTATCATTTTGTTTCCCGCATAAAAAAAGCCCGTCCTTAAAGAACGGGCTTACAATATTTTAAGTAACGCTTATTTCACTTCTATAGCATCATTCAGGTCTGCATCAACTAAAATACGTCCACAGTTTTCACAAACCATTACTTTTTTGCGTAATTTAATTTCGCTTTGCTTTTGTGGAGGAATGGCATGAAAACAACCACCGCAACTATCTCTTTCTACCGGCACAACAGCAAGCCCGTTGCGGTAATTCTTACGAATGCGATCGTAACTGGTTAATAACCTCTCATCCACATGACTTCTGGCTTCACCAGCATCTTTATTATAATGCTTTTCTTCTTTCTCTGTTTCACTGATGATCTTTTCCAGTTCTGCTTTTTTACCACTCAGGTTATGCTCTTTAGTTGCAACTGCTTTTTTAGCAATTTCAAGCTGGCGGGCTTTTTCCCCTATTTCTTCAGTAGCATCTTTGATGTGTTTCTCGCAAAGCTTTTCTTCCAGTTGTTGCATTTCAATTTCTTTATTGATAGCTTCAAACTCGCGGTTATTCTTTACATTCTCACTTTGCTTCTCATATTTTACGATCAAAGCTTTAGCTTCTGTAATACCATCTTTTTTTTGCTGTATAAACTCTTGTATTCCGTTTATCTCCTCTTCTACCCTGGTTTGCCTGGCATGAAGCCCTTCAATCTCATCTTCCAGGTCTTTTACTTCCATTGGCAACTCTCCTTTAAGGATCTGTACTTCATCCAGTTTACAATCAATTTTTTGTAAGCGAACCAGTGAAGACAATTTTTCTTCTACCGAAAATTCTTTTACTGCGGCCATATGTTTTTGTTTAATTTTTTTTGTTTACCAGCTGTGAATCGCTGTGCATCTCCTGTTGTGTCACTCACTTGTACTGCATCAATTCTATGCAACAGGTCCTAAAAATATTTAACAGGATTGGTATTCACACCCGTTTTTAGGACGGCAAAGTTAGGGAATTTTTCCGTCAAAATATCAAACAGCAACTCCACAGTGTACTGCTCGCTCTCATAATGGCCGATATCTGCCAGTAAAAGCCTTCCATCGGCATCAAAAAACTCGTGGTATTTAATATCAGCACTCACGTAAACATCAGCCTCTGCTGATTTTGCGGCGTTTATCAGGAAACTTCCGGCACCGCCACACAAGGCCACTTTTTTAACAGCTTTCCCAGTAAATTCAGTATGACGTATATAAGAAAGCTTAAATACTTGTTTCAGCAACGCTAAAAACTCCTTTTCGGGGACCTCTTTATCCAATTCTCCCAGCATGCCGCTGCCTGTTTGCTGAAAAGTATTGGATAAATGATAAATATCGTGCGCTACTTCTTCGTAAGGATGGGCCGCAATCATGGCTTTTACTACTTGTAATTGCAGCCAGGCCGGAAAAATAACTTCCAATTTTATTTCTGCTTCCTGGTGCCTTTCCCCGATTTTCCCGATATATGGTTGCGCTTTTTCGCCTGCTTTATAGGTTCCTACACCTTCAGTTCCAAAACTACATTCACTGTAATTTCCAATATGGCCGGCACCGGCGGTAAAAAGAGCATTCAACAGGTTTTCTTTATCGGCTACAGGCACAAAAACCGACAATTTTTGCAGCAGATTTTGCTTAGGCGCAAGTATGCTTCTGTTTATCAATCCAAGTTTATCGGCCATCTTACCGTTTACACCATCAATCACATTATCAAGGTTGGTGTGTATGGCATAAATAGCAATGTCATTTTTAATAGCAGTAATGATCGTTTTCTCTACATAATTCTTTCCATTTATCTTTTTCAATCCTCTAAAAACAATGGGATGATGAGCAACAATGAGGTTACACTTTGTTTTGATGGCCTCTTCTACTACTTCCTCAGTTGTATCCAGAGAAATTAACACGCCCCTGCATTCCCAACTCTTATCACCGGTGATCAAACCAGCATTATCATAATCTTCTTGTAAAGAGGGAGGAGCTATTTTTTCGAGGGCATCAATTATAGTTGCAATTGTCATAATTAAAAATAGATATTTTAATGTTCCTAATGGAGTTATCAGTAAAAAAACTAGTTTCGTCGAATGCCAGCTGCATCAGAATTATACAGACAATATAAAGAACGTCTCCAAAAAATTGCCGATGTAAAATATGCATCAGCAGTTTTACAGTGGGACCAGGAAACTTATCTTCCGCCAAAAGGAAACGATATCCGCGGCAGACAGATCGCTACGCTTAGTGAGATAGCGCATCAACAATTTACTGATGAAAAACTGGGCAATTTACTACAGGATCTTCTGTCAAAAGAAGGATTGACGCCTCAGCAAAAAAGAAATGTAGCGCTAAGCCAGGAAGACTACAACCGTAATAAAAAACTACCAACAGACTTTGTGCGAAGAATGAGTGAAACAGTAAATAAAAGTTTCCATGCCTGGATCGGAGCAAGAAAGGAAAATTCTTTTGCCGTTTTTCAACAACCGCTTGATGAACTGATTTCCCTTAAAAAAGAGGAAGCCGAATTACTGGGTTACCAGCAACATCCTTACGATGCCTTAATGAACGACTACGATAAAGGTTTAACAGTAAAGATCACGGATGACATCTTCAGCTCCCTTCGTCCGCAGCTAACTAATTTGCTGGACCATATTAATGCTCAACCGCAGTTGAACAACGATTTTCTCCTGCAGCACTTTGGTAAGGACGAGCAGTGGAAATTCGGTATGGAGATCCTTAAAAGAATGCATTTTAATTTTGATGCCGGCAGGCAGGATATCAGTGAGCATCCGTTTACGATCAACTTTAGTAGCCAGGATGTAAGGGTTACCACAAGAATAGACGAAAATGATCTTGGCAACATGACCTGGAGTTGCATTCATGAAGGCGGACATGCATTATATGAACAAGGTTTACCTGTAGAAGAATATGGGCTTCCTCTTGGCGAGTATTGCAGCCTCAGCATACACGAAAGCCAAAGCAGGCTTTGGGAAAACTGCATCGGCAGAAGCCGCGAGTTCTGGCAACATAATTACACACTGCTTCAACAACATTTTCCACAACAACTTTTACCGGTTTCATTAGAAGCCTTTTACCAGGGAATAAACAAAGTGCAACCTTCGTTAATACGAACTGAGGCTGACGAACTTACCTATCATTTTCATGTAATGATCA
>CAZCAA010000069.1:4003-5870 GCA_964496585.1 uncultured Ferruginibacter sp. | reverse complement strand
GCAATAAGCTATGTACGGAAGGAGATTTCACTGCCCAGTTAGTAAAAAGAGATTAGTGAAAATGGAGCAGGCAGTTGATGATCAAATATACGGAACAGGAAATCGAAGGCTATTGAAATAGCATTCATATTAAAATAAATATTTTCTTAAAAATGCAGCGATAATAATATTTAAGCATTCTTATTTACTAAATTACCAAAACTATCATCCATAAATGATCCATCCGCACACATACATACACCCAAACGCCAAACTGGCCAATAATGTAAAAATTGATCCATTTAGTGTTATACATCAAAATGTAGAGATTGGCAAAGGTACCTGGATAGGCAGCAGCGTAACAATTATGGAAGGCGCCCGCATTGGAAACAATTGCCGCATTTTTCCGGGAGCTGTAATTGCCGGGATACCGCAAGACCTAAAGTATGAAGGTGAAAATACTACCGTAGAAATAGGCGACAATACAACGATCCGGGAATTTGTTACCATCAACCGTGGAAGCAAAGATAGATGGACTACTAAAGTGGGCGACAATTGTTTAATAATGGCATATAGCCATATCGCCCATGATTGTATTGTTGGCAATAATTGTATCATGAGTAACAACACCCAGATGGCAGGCCATGTTACATTGGGAGACAATTCGATCCTGGCAGGAATGTGTGCCATTCACCAGTTTGTTCATATCGGTCAACACGCTTTTGTTGCAGGAGGTTCACTGGTGAGTAAAGATGTTCCACCTTATATTAAAGCAGGCCGTACCCCTTTGAGTTATGCTGGCGTTAATTCTGTAGGTTTAAAAAGAAGAGGTTTTTCACTTGATAGGATAAATCAGATTCTGGATATCTACCGGATTATTTATAATAAAAACTTAAACACTTCACAGGCACTTAACTACATAGAAGAAGAATTACCTGCTACAGATGAAAGGGATGAGATCGTTACATTTATCCGGGAGAGCGGGCGAGGTATCATCAAACGATTCAGCAAAGGAAGCATGGATGATGAATGATCTAATTTGTAAAGTGCGGAAAGCTGCCGGATATTATCTGATTTGTAAAACTCTGTAAGAATTCGCCATTGCTTCCTGGCATCCTTGCGTAAAACAATACTTCAGCTTGCAGATCAAACTAACTAATACGGGCAAACGATACAACAGGGAATGGATATTCCGCCATGTTAACTTCGAATTTCTTCCCAGAAAAAGATATGCCATTACTGGTCCGAATGGTTCAGGAAAATCTACATTACTTCAGGTTGTTGCCGGCGCAGTGCTGCACAGCGAGGGAACGATTGATTATTTAAACAGTAATTTAAATAACCCAATTCCCTCTATTAATGCCCATAAACATCTTTCAATTGCGGCGCCTTATCTTGAAATGATCGAAGAGTTATCTGCTGTTGAAATGCTAAATTTCCACGCTACTTTTAAACCATTCGTAAAACCGGTGCTTGAAATATTGGAAGAAGTGAACCTGGAAAAATCTGCGCATAAACAAATACGTTACTTCAGTAGCGGAATGAAACAGCGACTTAAACTTGCGCAGGCATTTTTTAGCGCCACTGATGTATTACTATTAGATGAACCAACTACCAATCTTGATGCAGAAGGAATAGCCTTGTACCAACGGCTTATCCGCACTTATGCAAATGAAAAAATGCTGGTTGTAAGTAGCAATGATAAACAGGAATACGATTTCTGCGAAGAGGTAATATCAATTGTTGATTACAAATAATCAAGCATCCTAGTATCAAAATGGTTACCGCCTGCTGGCAATTAATAAATTGAGGTCAGTATATTTCAGATCAAATTTTTCGCTTAAATGAATATTTGTAAGGCTTCCCTTAAATAGATAGATTCCACTTC
>CAZCAA010000069.1:0-3903 GCA_964496585.1 uncultured Ferruginibacter sp. | reverse complement strand
TTTTCGCTTAAATGAATATTTGTAAGGCTTCCCTTAAATAGATAGATTCCACTTCTGATATTAACCTTGTACCAAACTACATTGTCGATTCCTCCATCTTCTGCCGTTTCCAGCAATAAGGCTGTTAATACATTACTAATGGCCTGCGAAGCTGTTCTGGCGAAGCCGCTGGGTATATTTGGTACGCAATAATGAATCACATCATACTTTCTAAAAACAGGTTTTTCGTGTGTAGTAACCATGCTTGTTTCAAAACAACCACCATGATCTATACTCACGTCAACGATCACACTGCCTGGCCGCATATTACTCACCATTTCTTCTGTAACCACAATCGGTGTTCTGCCCGTTGCACCACTGATAGCTCCAATGGCAACATCACAGGTTTTGAGTTGTTTTCCTAGTATTTTAGGTTCAATAACGGAAGTCCATAAACGCCCGCCAATATTATTCTGAAGTCGCTTAAGTCTGTAAATACTGTTGTCGAAAATTTTAACACTGGCGCCCATTGCGAGGGCAGTTCTGGCTGCATATTCACCTACAATGCCAGCACCAATGATAATAACTTTTGTTGGAGGTATACCACTTATGCCACCTACCAAAACACCTTTACCATTATTGGCATTACTCAGGTATTGTCCGGCAACCAACATAACAGCACTTCCAGCAATCTCACTCATGCTGCGCACAATCGGATTGTGGCCACTGCCATCTTTCAGATTTTCAAAACTCAGCGCAGTGATCTTTTTCTCCATCATTTTCTCCAGGATATGTTTTTTCATCACAGCAACGTGAATAGGAGAAATGATATAGGTATTTGGCTTCAGTAGTTCGCAATCTTCTTCACTTACCGGAGCACTTTTTACAATCACGTTACAGTTGAATATTTCTTTTTTATCGTAAACGATCTTTGCTCCAGCTTCACTGTAATCCCTATCGCTATAATTTGCACCAACACCGGCATTAGTTTCAATACTAACTTCATGACCGTTTGCAATAATCACGCCCACAGCTTCCGGAGTTAAAGCGATCCTGTTCTCATTAAAAGAGGTTTCTCTGGGAATTCCGATATGCATTTCTTCCCCTTTGGGCTTTACATCTAGCGTTTCTTCCAGTGTTTCATAGGTAAAAGAAGGCGATACAAATGGTTTGGATGTTGCCATATTAAATTAATTATGTGAGTATAGCTATAAAGCCGCTCACGCTTTCTGTGCTGGTTAAAGTATTACAAATTACAGATTTATTCGCAGCTTACGTTCATTATGTGCCACAGATGTTAAATAACAATGTACAGTATCGTCCGGAAAAATTGCAGGTGCTTTTTCAGGCCATTCTACCAGGCAAATATTACCGGAATAAAAGGAGTCTTCTACTCCTGCACTAATAGCTTCTGCCTCATCTTTCAGCCTGTAAAGGTCCATATGGTATATAATAGTTCCATTTTCCGTTGTGTATTCATTTATAATCGAAAAGGTGGGACTGCTAATTGTTTCCTGCACCTGCAAGGCTTTGCAAATAGCCGTAATAAAGGTTGTTTTGCCTGCGCCCATCTCTCCATGAAATGCAATCACAGTGCTGTTGCAAATAGCAGACAAAAATTTTGCTACTGCCGTTTCTATTGTTTCTAAGGTAAAATTCACAACCATGATGCAAAGATAAATTTCATATTTAGTAAATACCTGAACACAGCATAAGATAATTTTGCAACATGGAAAAAGTAGACTGGAAGATAGAAGGTATGACCTGCAGCAACTGCGCCTTAACTGTAAGCAAATTTTTACAGAAAGAAGGCATGCAGGAAGTGAAAGTAAACCCGATAGATGGAGCAGTAAGTTTCATAAAAGAAGAAAGCACCGAATTACCCAAATTAAAAAAGGGTATTGATTCATTAGGTTATAAAGTAGTAGATGAAAATAGCGGAATTGAAAAAGGAAATCATTTTCTGTCCAATAATAAAAAGAGATTTTTATTTACACTTCCTTTTACGCTCGTACTCATGTTACATATGTTGCATGGATGGGCACCTGTACATTGGTTGATGAATCCCTGGGTGCAACTTGCGCTTTGCTTGCCCGTATTTTTAACAGGAATGTGGTTTTTTGGCAGAAGCGCTATCAAAAGCCTTCAGAACGGCATGCCTAACATGAATGTGTTGGTTGCGCTAGGCGCCCTGGCATCATTTGTTTATAGCTTAACTGGGGCTGTTTTAAACCTGGGGAATAACTTTCTTTTTTTTGAAACCAGCGCATCAATCATTACACTCGTATTTTTTGGCAATTACCTGGAAGAAGCCTCTATACAATCTACACAGCGTGCAATAAAATCACTGGCCAAATCGCAAAAGCTGATGGCCAATATGATTGCTTTTGATGATGAACATAAAGAACAAATTTTTCCGGTAGAAAATACACAGCTTCGTACAGGAGATCTGATATTGATTAAAAATGGCGAACAGGTGCCTATCGACTGTAAAATATTATGGGGAGATTGCGTGGTAAATGAAGCAATCATTACAGGTGAAAGCACGCCATTATTTAAAGAAAAGAAAGCGTTGCTGATCGGTGGAAGTGTGTTGGAAAATGGCATCGTAAAGGCGCAGGTTATTGCAACCGGGAAAGACACGGTACTTTCAGGCATTCTTCAAATGGTACAACAGGCACAGGCTGAAAAACCTCCTATGCAAAAACTGGCTGACAAAATAAGCGCTTTGTTTGTGCCGGCAGTTATTGTTATTGCCTTACTCACTTTTTTTATTAACTTTTTTGCTTTTGATATCAGTGGAGGCAACTCATTGCTAAGAGCTATTGCAGTACTGGTAATCTCCTGCCCATGTGCCATGGGGCTTGCAACACCGGCTGCTATTGCTGTAGGATTGGGAAGGGCCGCAAAGAAAGGGATCTTATTCCGCAATGCTTCTAGCCTGGAATCTTTTAAAACAATCCGCCAGGTAGTTTTTGATAAAACCGGCACCATAACCACCGGTGAATTCAACATCTCAGCCTTTAATTCGTCAATAGATGAAATTGAATTTAAAAAACTTGCCTATTCCTTACATCATTTTTCAAATCACCCGTTGGCAAAAGCAATTGCTATCCAATGGAAAAACAATCAACCATACCGGTGGAAATCAATTAATGAAATAAAAGGAATAGGGATAAGGGCGGAAGACAATATGGGTAACATCTATGAATCTGGTTCAAACAAAATCTTACCTGCCAATATGGAAGATGGCAGGCATAATATTTATATTCTTAAAAACCTGGAACTGGTTGGATGGATAGATTTAAAAGATGAAATTAGAATGGAAGCGGCAGAACTGATAAAATGGCTGCATTCGAAAAATATAAATACTATTTTGCTCAGCGGCGATAGAAAAGAAAAATGTGAATCAGTTGCTCATGAGTTGGGAATCAAAGAAGTTTATGCCGAACAATCTCCTTTGCAAAAACTAGAAAAAGTTGCTGAACTAAATAAACTTATTCCTACCGCTATGGTAGGCGATGGTATTAATGATGCTCCAGCTTTGGCAAAAGCAACACTTGGCATCTCACTGAGCGATGCAACCCAGATTGCTATGCAAAGTGCCGATGTAATCTTAATGAATCACGGATTAAAAAACTTGCCTGAAGCACTTGGATTGGGTCGCCATACTTATTTAACTATCAAGCAAAATCTGTTTTGGGCATTTCTTTATAATATCGTTGCAATACCGGTAGCCGCTATTGGGTTACTTACTCCTACACTTGCTGCGCTGGCAATGGGGCTAAGCGATGTTGTATTGGCTGTAAATTCTGTGCGTCTCTTTGTAAAAAAGGTTTTATAACTTCATTTCCTAAAACGGAAAAGATAAGCAGCGTTTGGAGGAAGCACATTTCATATTAGAAAAATATTGGGGGCACAAGT
>CAZCAA010000068.1:5504-6234 GCA_964496585.1 uncultured Ferruginibacter sp. | reverse complement strand
ACTATTATATTGGATAATGCTGCGAATGGAAACCTTGCGGAACAAGGGAATACAAAAGTGATAAAACTGGATGACGGGCAACTGGCATATAATGCTGGAGGGATAGGTTCTGAAGTTGTTTACAATACTATCTCAACACCCCGCGGCGGGCAATACCAATTAACATTAGCAGATGGTACCAAAGTGTGGTTGAATGCAGCTTCTACTTTACGTTTCCCTGCTACTTTTTCTGGTACCGAAAGAAAAGTAGAACTAACGGGTGAAGGATATTTTGAAGTGGCGAAAAATGCGGCTATGCCTTTCAAAATAGATGTAGCTGGTAAAGGAGAAGTGGAAGTGCTGGGTACTCATTTTAATATCAATTCTTACAACAATGAGCCAGCAATAAATACAACCCTGATTGAAGGAAGTGTAAAAGTAACAGGACTTACATTGGGTAAAACAGTTGTATTAATGCCAGGGCAGCAGACTCAGTTAAGTGGCACAGGTGACATAAGTATCAACCGAAACCCGGATATAGAATCTGTGTTAGCATGGAAGAATGAAAAGTTTGTTTTTCAAAATACTGACTTAAAGTCCATAATGCGTCAGTTGGAAAGATGGTATGATATATCTGTTTCCTATGAAGGAAATGGATATACTGATGAATATGTAGGAATTATTTCGAGAAATGTAAATATTTCACAGATATTAAAGATGCTTGAAAAAACAAGTGAGGCCCGTTTTCAAA
>CAZCAA010000068.1:3851-5494 GCA_964496585.1 uncultured Ferruginibacter sp. | reverse complement strand
ACATGCAGTAAGCAAGCCCGTTTTGTGCAACAAAATTGCAAGAAAAATACCGGGATGTTTACTACTCAAATTATGAAAGCGATGAAATTGACTTTCATTTTATTAACTGCTTCATTTCTACAGCTATCTGCATCAGGCCTCTCGCAGAATGTAACTATTTCGCTAAAGGATGCTCCTGTGGAGAAAGTTTTTCGAGAAATTGAAAGACAAACAAGTATTGGATTTCTGTATACCAAAAAGATGCTTCAGGAATCTGGTAAAGTAACCATTAACGTAAAAAACGTTTCTGTTGAAGATGTATTGAAGCAATGTTTTTATGGTAAGTCGCTGGATTTTGTTATTCAGAATAATACAATTGTAATTACCAAGAAATATAAAGCTGTAATAGAAGAAGAAAATCCTGTTGCTCCCCCCGCCATTGATATAAAAGGCCGGGTGACAGATACAGAAGGCGAACCACTTGCCGGTGTTTCGGTGCTGGTGACAGGAACAAATACTGGTACGACAACAAATGCAAATGGAGAATACTCTCTTGCGGGAATTGATGCTAACAATAAATTAACTTTTTCAATTGTAGGCTATACGTCTCAGACGGTTAGTTTGAAAAGCGGTAGCACAATTAATATTGTACTGTCAGTTGAAGTAAAACAACATAGTTGTTGTTGGTTATGGTTCAGTAAAAAGAAAAGATCTTACAGGTGCTGTTTCTTCCATTAGCGGAGAAGAAATAAATAAAGTAACTAATTCTTTATTTGATGCATCGCTTACGGGAAGAGCACCAGGAGTGCAAGTAGTAAAATCATCAGGTGCGCCAGGAGCAGTGGCTTCTATCCGCATACGGGGAGGTACATCTGCCGTGGGAACAAATGAACCTTTATATGTTATTGATGGTGTTCCGATTGAAATGGGAGATGGATTTGGCAACTCTGCTTATCAAAATGATTTAAGATACAAATTACCTCCTTTGTCAAACATCAATCCTGAGGACATTGAAAGTATTGATATTTTAAAAGATGCCTCTTCGGCTGCAATATACGGTTCACGGGCAGCAAATGGTGTTGTTATTGTTACCACAAAACGGGGAAAGAAATCAAGTAAACCCAATGTAAACTTTGGATATAGCAATTCATTTGACAGATTTTCGAATTATACTTATTCAATGCTTGATGCAGATCAGTACCATGATGTAGTAACTACTGCTTATCAAAACGCAGGAACTGCTTTACCTGCTACATTTATTGCTTATCCTGGAGCCAATACAAACTGGGTTGACCTTACTACGAGAACGGCCAGTTCCAATAATCTTTTTCTAAGTATTACAGGAGGAACAAACGACGGAAGTTCGTTATATTCTTTTTCTGGTGGTCTTACGAACCAAAACGGCGTAATAAAATTTACTGATTTTACCAGAAAGAATTTACGGACTAGCCTTGAAACGGTGTTGTTCAAAAAACTTCATTTTGGAACCAATATAAATTATAGCTCAACTGGTAATTCAGGAAACGGAACAGGGCAATTTTATACAATAACAAAATACCGGCCTGACGTTCCCTTATTTGATGTGAACGGAAAGTATGGAGCTTCTCCAGATAGTGTTTTGTCTAATCCATTCGCAAGAATAAGCCAGATTTCAGAAGTAAAAA
>CAZCAA010000068.1:284-3836 GCA_964496585.1 uncultured Ferruginibacter sp. | reverse complement strand
GCGAGATTGAATTGATAAAAGGCTTGAAATTTCGTTCTACAATTTCTACAAATAACAACAAAGGCAATAATGTAAGATACACTCCGAGTACTGATGTATTTGAAATTCGTAATGGAAGAAAAGGTAGTCGTACCGATTATTTATATTCAAGTTCTTCCACCATTTTTGATAATACGCTGACATTCGATCGTCAGTTTAACAAACATTCTCTTAATTTATTAAGTGGTGTTTCATTTACCAAAGTGGAAAATGAATTTACTTCAATTTCCTCAACTGGTTTTCAGGATGATTATGTACTTAATAACCTTGGTTCGGCAGGCTCAATTCAAACCTATACTAGTGGTGGTGGTATAAGTGGTCTTTCTTCTTATTTTTTAAGAAGCAATTATAATTATGCGGGAAAATATTTTGTGACATTTACCGGAAGAGCTGACCATTCTACCAAATTTGGGCCTGATAACCGATGGGGATTTTTCCCATCTGGGGCTATTGCCTGGAAAATTACAAAAGAAAATTTTATGCAGTCAGCAGCTTTTGTAAATGATCTTAAGCTAAGAGTTTCTTACGGAAAAACTGGCTCTGCTAATTTTTCTGATTTTCAATATGCAACATTCTTTGGATCCGGTAGTTTTTATAATAACAACAATGGTGTAATTGCAAATACAATTCCGAACCCTAACATTCGTTGGGAATCAACTTATCAATTTGATGCAGCTATTGATTTCGAATTATTTAAAAATAAGCTATACGGTAGTATCGGCTATTTTCAAAAAACTACGAATGGGATGATTTTAAACCGTCAGATTATAAGAGAAACAGGCGGTACTAATCAGTTTGCCAATATGGGAGATTTTTTGAATAAGGGTTGGGAAATACAGATTGGTAGCGAATTAATAAAAAGAAAAGATTTAAGTTTTAAATCTGATATTAATATTACCCGCTACCGCAGTAAAGTTTTGAAACTTAATGATGGCTCTTATCTGAATTTAAAAGAGGGGCAACCAATTGGATATTTTACCGGATATAAAGTAGCGGGAATATTTCAGGATCAATCCGAAATTAATTTATTGAATGCAGCTGCTCCGAACGGCTATTATCAATCCATAAATACCAAGCCAGGCGATTTTAAATTTATTGATGTGAATGGAGATGGTTTTATTGGCAGCGATGATAATACGGTAATAGGAAAGGCGGAGCCAGACTTTTTTGGAGGCTGGAATAATATAGTACAGTATAAAAACTTTGAGTTAACAGCTTTCTTCAATTTCTCGATTGGGAACTCATTATATAATTCTGGGAAAAGAGATCTGCTTTTCTTCACAACAAATACTAATAACTATTCAACTGACTTATTAAATGCATGGTCGCCAGGTAAATCCAGTTCTTCTTTACCAAGAGTTGTTGTTAACGACCCTAATAATAACAGGAGAGATTCAGATTTCTTTATTGAGAAAGCTTCTTATTTTAAACTAAAGAACCTTCAGTTCAGCTATTTGTTGAAAGACGATTTTCTAAGTAAAGCATATATAAAAAGCATCAAGGCTTATGCTACTGTAAGCAATGTATTTGTAATAACGAAATACAGTGGTCTTGATCCTGAAGTAAACGCTGCGCCGAGTAATAACTTTTCTCAGGGGATAGATAATAATATTTATCCGCAAACAAGAACAATTACTTTGGGTATTAATGTAAACTTTTAAAAATTAACTATGAAATTATTAATATATAAACCAGTATTAATTCTTGCTGCCATCCTTATTTTTTCTTCTTGCAGTAAGTTAACAGATGTAAATAATGTAGAGCCAGTTAATCAGCTTAGTGAAGATCAGGCAATCACTACAGTAAGCCAAGCTCAAAGTATTTTATATGGTGCTTACGGGCAAGTAAAGACAGGGCTTGAAGTAGTTGCCTATAATTCGGGGTTAACATCCTTAAGGGGATTGACAATGGTGATGGGAACATCCGGAAGTGCATCAATTTCAGAATTTGAAAACAATGAAGTAAGTGCCGAAAATTTTTATGTGGATGTTGTTTACACTAAGTTTTATAAAATAATCAATAATGTTAATCATATTATTGAGAAAGCACCTTTGATAAACACACAGGATCCTCGGCGAAACCAAATTGTTGGCGAAGCCCGGTTTTTAAGAGCTTTATCACATTTCTATTTATTACGGTTACACGGTTATTTTTTTGATTTAAATTCTAAATACGGAATTGTTATAAAAGATAAGCCAATCGCCGGTGCCATTTCTGAACCAAGGGCAACAGTTCAGGCTACGTATGATTTTATTATGGCGGACCTAGATTATGCGATAGCGAATTGCCCTTCATTCACCAATACATTTTATGCATCAAGTCAAGCAGCAAAGGCGTTGAAGGCAAAAGTTTTGTTGTATGAAAAAAAGTATAGCGAAGCTGCAATTTTAGCGGCAGAAGTTATAGCATCAGGTAAATTTCAATTGGAAACAACTTTTTTAGAAATCTTCACTAAGAAAATTATCAATACGAAAGAGGTGATTTTTCAAACACCTTATGATGATAAGAATGACAGGAATAATAAAGCCTTTATCTACAGATCTTCATATCTGCCTTCGCCGTATTATATCAATTTGCTTACTGGCGATAACAGGAAGCCTTGGGCCATTGTAGGTACAGTTGCAGCTCCCCGAAATAATAAATTTAACAACACCGTTTTTAACGGCCAATCATTAACTGCTGATACGGAATATTTTTTACGGCTTGATGAGATTTACTTGATATTGGCAGAGGCGATTGCAAGAGGCAATGGACCTTTGACTTTAACTGATGCTAAGAATGCATTAAACTCTATTCGTAACCGTTCTCAAATGCCAAATACAACAGCTACAACTAAGGCTGAGGTTTTGGAAGCTATCCGGATTGAAAAAATGCTGGAACTAGGTGCAGAAAACGGAGAAGAATGGTATGATTTGGTAAGGTATGCAACAGAAGGAAACTTAACTGTTTCTACATACAAGCCGGGAGTTACTGGAGTAACAAAATATGTGCTTCCACTTCCATATCTCACGGTAAATCTTTCTAACAATGTTGTAGAACAAAATCCAGGTTATTAATTAATTAGCATAGTATGAAAAGAGTTTATATCGTTTGTTTATTTGTTTGCATTCTTAACGCCAATAATATTTTCTCGCAAACCGCTGAAACAATTGACTTTAAAGACGTCACATTCAATGAGGCTCTTGCATTGGCCAAAGGGAGTAACAAACTTGTTTTTATTGATTGTTATACATCCTGGTGTGCTCCTTGTAAAAAAATGGACAAAACTGTATTTGTAGATAAATCTGTTTACTCTTATTTCAATGAAAATTTTGTGAATTTTAAGATTGACATGGAAAAAGGAGAAGGTATAGATTTAAAAACGAAATATGGTGTAGGCTCTTTTCCTACTTATTTGTTTGTGAATTCAGCAGGTGAAATTGTTCATCGCACTGCATCACTTATGCCTGTAGAAGATTTTTTGAGAGAAGGGCAAACAGCATTAAGTCCTATTTACTCATTCTCTGCTGCTAA
>CAZCAA010000068.1:0-274 GCA_964496585.1 uncultured Ferruginibacter sp. | reverse complement strand
GCTTTGGTTGGAAGGTTATTAAGCAAATTGCAATGACCGAGAACGACAGGCTTGGCAAATATCTATTGAGTCATCAAGATTATTTTAATGACGTAGCAGGTGAACAAGCTGTACAAACAGTCTTGAACCGTATAAAGATGGCGGATATGTATAAACTAATCCGGGATAAAGATGGCAAAAGCTTTTTTACGAACTTGAATGTAATGCGTAAGGATCCCAATACACTTACCCAGCGCAATGTAGCAATGCTTGAAATGGATTATTACTTAGAAAC
>CAZCAA010000067.1:0-6262 GCA_964496585.1 uncultured Ferruginibacter sp. | reverse complement strand
TTCCTTCCACCAGGCATTCAACTGCGTGGTATCCCATTCGGCTTGCAATAAGCCTGTCCATGCAGGTAGGAGCGCCGCCGCGTTGAATGTGCCCAAGAATACAAACCCTAACTTCTAGTGAAGGCATTTTTTGGCGGATGAATTTAGACACTTCGTTGGCTCCACCAAATTCGTCGCCTTCTGCAACAATGATCAGATTAACCAGTTTTTTTCTTTTTTCTTTTTCCTGCAAAGATTCAATAATATCATTCATCACCGTTTTTCTCTCGGGAATAAGAATGTTTTCAGCACCAGTGGCAATTCCGCTATGTAGTGCGATATATCCTGCATCGCGGCCCATTACCTCAATAATGAACATTCGATCGTGTGCATCGGCTGTATCACGTATTTTGTCAATGGCCTCCACTGCAGTATTTACTGCAGTATCAAACCCGATTGTAAAGTCTGTACCTGCAATGTCTTTGTCAATGGTGCCTGGCAAACCAATGCAGGGAATATCAAATTCGTTGCTAAAAGTTTGGGCACCGCGGAAACTGCCATCACCACCAATAATCACCAAACCATCAATACCGCGTTTTTTTAAATTATTATAAGCTTTTTTGCGCCCCTCATACTCCATAAATTCCATGCAACGGGCAGTTTTAAGAATAGTTCCGCCCCGCTGGATAATATTAGCTACGCTTCGGGTTTGCATAGGAATTATGTCATCTTCCACCATACCTAAATATCCACGCATAACTCCAAAAACTTCAAGGCCATGGTAGATACCTGTACGCACAACTGCCCTGATGCAGGCATTCATTCCCGGGCTATCGCCTCCACTACATAAAACGCCTATTTTGGTAACTTTTTTTCGCATCTTTTAAGCCTCTGTATTTAGGTTATTCATTGAATCAATGTGTTAAAAATACACATTAATAGTTGATTTTGGTATTATTAAAATATCAACACCGTTTACATTCGTTCCGGAACTGTAATACCCAAAAGCTGCATTCCACTCTTTATAACAATGGAAGTTAGGCTTGATAGCTGCAAACGCAATTGCTTTTTTTCTTCCGATTCTGCATTTGAAACTGAATGTTCGGCAAAAAAGGAACTGAAAGTTTTAGCAACCGTGTATATATATATCGCGATTACAGAAGGATTTAATTCATCAGCGGCCTGCTTTATAACCTGCGGATATTGCTCCAGCAGCAGCACCAGGCTTTTTTCTAATGGTAGGAATTCAGCATTTTTCAACGTGCTGCTAATTTGCCCGTTTTTCTTTAATAAGGAATTTATCCTGGCGTAGTTGTATTGAATAAACGGCGCAGTAAAACCATGAAAATCGATGCTTTCTTCCGGGTTGAAGATCATTTTCTTTTTAGGGTCTACACGTAACAGAAAGAATTTGAGTGCTCCAAGTCCGATGTTGTGGTAGAGTGCTGTTAATTCCTCTTCAGTAAAATCTTTTACTTTACCCAGTTCTTCGGTTTTGTTTTTTGCCACGGTTTCCATTTCTGCAACAATATCGTCTGCATCTACCACAGTTCCCTCCCGGCTTTTCA
This sequence comes from uncultured Ferruginibacter sp., assembly GCA_964496585.1. Classification (GTDB taxonomy): domain Bacteria; phylum Bacteroidota; class Bacteroidia; order Chitinophagales; family Chitinophagaceae; genus Ferruginibacter. The sequence goes on along the minus strand of CAZCAA010000067.1, from coordinate 4,715 downwards.
TTTTACCGGTAGGAAGTTCCACCATGCCATAGCTGAGGTGATGGATATCATTTGCGTAAGGCACTTCTAATTTTTTGCAGATTAGTTGCAGCACTTTCATGTGGTAATTTTGTTCATCGCCAATCACGTATATACTTTCATCGATCTTGTCTTCTTCATATTTTTGATCTGCCAGTCCTATGTCCTGTGTTATGTAAACAGAAGTGCCATCCTTTCTTAATACTAGCTTTTCGTCGAGTCCGTCAGCCGTAAGGTCTATCCAAACGCTTCCATCAGGTTTGGTAAAAAATACTTTTTTATCTAGACCTTTTTGTACAATTCCTTTTCCCAACAGGTAGGTATTGCTTTCGTAATACATGCGGTCGAAATCGCTTCCGATATTATGATACGTTACATCAAATCCCGCATACACCCAGCTGTTCATCATTTTCCAGAGATCCATCACTTCAGGTTTAGCAGCTTCCCAATCCTGCAGCATTTGCTGCGTTGCTTTCATAATGGGTGCTTCTTTTTCGGCTTCCTTTTCAGGCATTCCTTTTTCTACCAACTCCTTTACCTGCCGTTTATATTCGTCATTAAATTTTACATAGTATTCGCCCACAAAATGGTCGCCTTTGGTTTGTGTACTTTGCGGAGTAGCGCCATTGGCAAACAACTGCCAGGCAATCATGCTTTTGCAGATATGAACGCCACGGTCGTTTACGATGCAGCTTTTTAAAACCGTATTACCATTGGCTTTTAAGATTTCAGCCACACTCCATCCGAGGAAATTATTTCTCAGGTGGCCGAGGTGAAGTGGTTTATTGGTGTTGGGTGATGAATATTCCACCATTACCCGTTTGTTGTTTAATGGGTATTTACCAAAACAAATGTCCTCGTAATTATGCTGTATCATTTGCAGCCAATAGCTATCGGCGACCGTAAGATTTAGAAACCCTTTTATGATATTATAAGCTGTAAAGTATTGAGGAAAGTTATTAACCAGGTGATCGCCTAACTGGTTGCCGATTACCTCAGGTGATAATTTTAAACTTTTTACCAGCGAGAACATCACCACGGTGTAATCTCCTTCAAATTCGGGTTTTGTTTGGTTTACCTGGAAATCCTTTTCAGAAAATGATTGTCCGTATAAAGCCTGCAAACTATCTATGGTACTTTTTTGTAAATTAATAACGATCGACATATATGATTGGGTGTAAGTGTACAAAAATACTTATTTCAGGTTGAAGAATTACCAGCCTGCGGGTTTAAGATACTTCTCTTTACATAATCTTCTGTACAATTTAATATAACACGCAAAACCTATTATAAATCGGAATACATAAACTGGAGATTTGTATAATTTAAAGAGACAACTACTGGTATGTGAAAAGCTTCTTCAATTTAATTATATAGAAATCACTTTTACATCATTATAACTCATACAATCTATGTACTTTTGCACACTTTTTAATTATTATGATAAGTGCAAATAATATTACACTCGCCTATGGCAAAAGAGTGTTGTTCGACGAGGTAAACATCAACTTTACTAAAGGAAATTGTTATGGTGTAATTGGAGCCAATGGCGCCGGTAAATCTACTTTTCTCAAAATTTTAAGTGGTGAAATTGAGCCTAATAAAGGAACTGTTGACATTACGCCGGGTGAACGCATGGCTGTATTGAATCAAAATCAGTTTGCTTTTGATGAATACTCTGTGTTGAACACGGTGATGATGGGCCACCAGAAAATGTGGAAAGTGATGCATGAAAGAGATGCTATTTATGCAAAAGAAGATTTTACGGAAGCCGATGGTATAAAAGCCGGCGAGTTGGAAGAGCAATTTGGTGAAATGGGAGGCTATACAGCTGAGAGCGATGCTGCTACTTTTTTAAGTGAGCTTGGAGTAAAAGATGAGCTTCACCAGGTGTTGATGAAAGACATTAGTGCCAACCTAAAAGTAAGGGTTTTGTTGGCCCAGGCATTGTTTGGAAACCCTGACATTTTATTGTTAGATGAGCCTACCAACAACCTTGACGTTGAGACGATTAGCTGGTTAGAAAATTTCCTTGCAGACTATCAGAATATCGTTTTGGTGGTGAGCCATGATCGTCACTTTTTGGATGCAGTTTGTACGCATGTGGCAGATGTGGATAAGAAGAAAATTAAAGTTTATACGGGTAATTATAGCTTTTGGTACGAGAGTTCTCAGCTGGCATCCAGGCAGGCATCAGATAAGAATAAGAAGATGGAGGAGAAGAAGAAAGACCTCCTGGAATTTATTGCACGTTTCAGTGCGAATGCTTCTAAATCTAAACAGGCAACTTCCCGTAAAAAGGCGCTTGACAAATTGGTTTTTGAAGATATTACTGCCAGTAACAGAAAGTATCCAGGTATTATCTTTAAGCAGGAACGTGAAGTGGGCAATGAAATACTTAAAGTTGAAAATCTTGCGCTTTCGCTGGATGGCAAGACAATTTTTGACAGAATTAAATTTGATATACAAAAGGGAGATAAAATTGCTTTCCTCAGTCGTGATCCTATTGCACTAACAAGTTTTTTTGAAGTGATCAATGGCAGAATGAAGGCGCAAAGTGGAACCTATGAATGGGGAACCACAGTTACTACTGCTTATCTTCCCAATGATAATACCGAGTATTTTACCGGCAGTACTTATAATTTAATGGATTGGCTTCGCCAGTACGTTCCGCCAACTACCCGCGATGTAGATGAAGATTTTTTACGCGGCTTTTTGGGTAAAATGCTTTTCAGTGGAGATGAGATCCTTAAGAAAACAAATGTATTGAGCGGAGGAGAAAAAGTACGTTGTATGGTAAGTAAGATGATGTTACAAAATCCGAATGTGCTCATTTTAGATGAACCAACCAATCACCTGGATCTGGAAAGTATCATAGCTTTTAACGATAGTATGGTTGCATATACCGGCATTGTGCTGTTAACTACCCATGATCACCAGTTTATGCAAACCGTTGCTAACAGGATCATTGAGATAACGCCAAAAGGAATGATTGATAAATTGATGTCTTACGATGAATACCTGGCAGATGAGCGGGTGAAGTTGTTGAGGGAGGAGATGTATGGGTAGACGCTTATATCAACTCTAGGTTTGACAAATCAATTTCATATAACTTTTCCTTAATTTTTTTTATGACAAGGAATGTTTTATTAGTCGTGTTTTTTATCTCGGCTTTTGCCGGATCTGCCTTAGCGCAGAAAGAAGAAGGGCAGGAGTATAAGAATGCTGTTGGTGTTAAAGTGTATCCATTAGCATTTACCATCAAACATAATTTTAATCATTTGGTAGCTGTAGAAGGCATCACTTATTTCTACGGCGGAAGATCTGTACGTGAAACGGCACTCCTCGAGTTTAATTTTGATATTGAAAAAGTTCCGGGATTGAGATGGTTTGCTGGCCCGGGCGCCCATATCAGTTTTACAAGGTATAATAGCCGCTCAAATACTTTTGTTGGTATAGATGGAATTCTTGGGGTGGATTATAAATTTAAAGGCCTGCCGATCAATGTTTCAGCCGATTGGCAACCATCCTTCGAATTTGGTGAAGAGCCGAGTACTAATAACGTGCCTTCAGGAATTAAAGATGGTCCGGGTTTTACAGGTAGCTGGGCAGGCATTGCAGTGAGGTTTACATTTTAGCAGTATAATTCTATCTAACCAATTGCTGTTTCCCTTAGTTTTGTTCCTTAACTAAAAAATGAAAGAATCTCTTACCGGTTTACTGGATCTTTTTTATCCTCCTTTTAAAAGGCTGATGCCGTTGCAGACTTTCAGGTATGCGGCCTGTGGCGGAGCAAATACGTTACTGGGATTGAGCATTTACTGGGTAAGTCTGCATTATATCTTTAATAATGATGTTTTTTACATTGGTATAGCTGCCTTCAAGCCACACAATGCCTCACTATTTCTGTCTTCCTGCATAGTGTTTTGTGTAGGTTTCCTGCTAAATAAATACATTGTATTTGTAGCATCTAATCTTCGCGGCAGGGTTCAGATATTTCGTTATTTTCTTTCTTTTTTTCTTAATCTCGTTGTTAATTATTTTATCCTGAAATTGTTGGTAGAAGTTTTTTTATGGCCACCCTTTTTAAGCCAGTTGATCACTACCTGTATTATCATTGCGATGAGTTACCTCACACAGAAACACTTTACCTTTAGAACAAAGAGGAGCAATTAAAACCTCAACCTGGTAATTTAGCGGTGGGATTTTTATCGTTTAGGTGCGACAAAATTTCATTAAAATCGCCTTTTTTTTAAAGGTTACAATCATGACGTTAAGGCAATAAAATACCATAATTAGCGGCGCTCGCTGCTAAATTTTCGCACCAGGACTTATAATTGCCAGGATGGCTGACATTTTTACATCATTTTTCCATTGGCACAATGATTGACTATTCACTGTAAATAATAAAAACATATAATCATGGCTAAAATAATTGGAATAGATTTAGGAACGACAAATAGTTGCGTTTCTGTAATGGAAGGAAACGAGCCGGTTGTAATCGCAAATGATGAAGGCCGCCGCACAACGCCTTCGGTTGTGGCTTTCTTAAAAAATGGGGAACGTAAAGTTGGGGATCCTGCAAAACGTCAGGCCATTACAAACCCGCACAATACTATTTCCAGCGTAAAGCGTTTTATGGGGCGTAGATTTGATGAGGTTACAGAAGAAAGCTCACATTGGAGTTACAAAGTAGT
>CAZCAA010000066.1:0-6615 GCA_964496585.1 uncultured Ferruginibacter sp. | reverse complement strand
TGTGGCAAGGGAGCTTTTATTTCGAGTATAAGGCCAGCTTCTTCTGCTGCTTTAAGTGTATTGGCGCCAAATGCTCCAATCCTCGTTCCGTTTTGTTTAAACTTGGGAAAGTTTTCCATCAGGCTTTTAACACCACCTGGAGTAAAGAAACAAATAACGTCATAATTACGGGCAATGACGTCTTTCACGTCGTTGCTTACAATTTTATATAAAACTGGTGTGGCATATCCACAATTATGACTTTTCAGCCAGTTTGTTATCTCGCTATCGAAGGATTCTGAACAAGGATACAGGAATCGCTCATTGTCTTTATGCTTATTAATTACATCGAAAAGACTTTTATTAACGCCATCTGCACCATAAAATACTTTTCTTTTACGGTAAAGAATAAACTTCTGAAGATAAAGTGCAACAGATTCAGTGATGCAGAAATATTTTGTATCCTGGGAAACTGTAATTTTTAATTCATCGCAAATGCGAAAGAAGTGGTCAATTGCATTACGGCTTGTAAATATAACTGCACTGAAAGTTGCAATTTCAATTTTTTGCTTACGAAATTCTTTGGCAGCAATTCCCTCTACAACTATAAATGGGTGAAAATCAAGACTTAAATTATACTTACTAGCCAAATCGAAGTAAGGTGATTTGGTACCATCCGGCTTTGGTTGGGTAATAAGTATTTTTTTTACTGATTTTGCGGAAGTTTTTTTCAGGTCGTTTTTTATCATACTTACTTGTCCAATGATCGCACAAAATTACAGATTTTTACTCATAATAACTACAGCACCCTTATAAATCAAAAATAGTGGCAAAATTTCAATCCCTATTATATAAAGCGTAAAATGAAATCCACTTACCGTTAACCTGCTTTGCAAAAGACCGTAGGACCTAAAAAACCTTAGGATAAACATTAAAACAATCAAAATAAAAGATATGATAGCGGTAACATTCACAAGTTGAGGATCCGAAAAAGGCAGGATAATCACAACAGGAACAAGACAGATAGCAATTACTTTGTTGATAAGAAAAACGATAAAAATATAAGTTTCTGCCTCTTGTTTGTAGCCAGTAAGCCAACCAACAAATTTTAATGTGCAATATTTACACAGGTAAATTATTGAAATACCCGCTATGCAGATTAACAAGATATCCCAATCGCGATAGGTAATTTTATCAAAATGATTTAACATCAGGAAAAGGTAACAACCGGTAATAATCAAAAAAAACAAGTTAAAGAACAGGGATGGAAGCTTGGCTTGTAATAATTGGTCAGTAAGCTGTCCCTGCCTTAGGGAGGTATTAAAAAAAACGCGCAGCAGGTTACTGAAATACCTTGCGTACGCCACTTTCAGGATGCCAAGTACTAGTAAAATTATTGCGAGCCCGTAAAAAACAGCATCTTTTGAAACAAATTTCCTGGGCACCTGCCATTGAGCCAGCGGTAAGGACTTTGTATTGAGGAAACTATTTTTATCCAGCAAATTTTTTAATTCGTTTCCGGGGAAAGTCTTCGCAGTTGCAGTATTTGGAATTACAGTACCCTTAAACAACGTAGAATCGATAAAACTACTGTCTGCAATTGCAGTGTCTTTTAACTGAACAACTGGTTGTTGTGCCTGCGCAACATTATTGAATAACAGCAAAGCGATAAAAAAAATAAATACCTGTTTCAACATGCGCATATGATTCAATTGCAAAAGTACTTTGCAATTATCAGATTATTTTAAAAGTAATTGATATATCCAAAATGTAATTTGGAAGATTCCCTCAGATTGAATTTAACATCGTTTCTTTTGCCAAGGGCATAACTGATATTGATAAGTCCAAGTTTTGCTTCATAAACAAGACCGATCCCCGCTCCGATAAACTGATTATTTACATTTACCTGTTGGTATTTGTTTTTTGTAACTCCATAATCTGCAAAAAAGGCCAGGTACGAATTTAATCCCAGAAGGTAACGGTATTCGGCTGTAGCTACGGCGTACCGGGTTGCATAGATACTTTCTTCATCAAAGCCACGTAGAAGTCTGTTTCCGCCAATCTGAAATAATTCATTCCTGAAAATGATGGGACTTGTATAAAAGCCGGTATTGAGTGCTGTTTTTACAACTGCTATTTTGCCCACTTTAAAATAATGGGCACCTGATAACTTTACCCTAAGCTGGTAATTTTGATTTTTAATAGAGTCATATAAAGTTGCGTAATTAAAAGAAGGGTCTTTAATGCCTGTGATATCACTATTCTGCTTGATCTTTTTCAACCCAACTGCCGTTGCAAAACTGATCTCATTTCCCGAAACTGGATTGTAGCGGTAATTTGTTTTATTCCAGTCATAATTTAATCCAACATTTACTGAACTAACATCAACATTTACCGGCAGTTTTTTTTGAGCAATAACCAGGTTGGTATCAATTGCACCGGTGAGTAGGGAAGTACTTTGAAATTGAATGAAAATTTTTCCTGTTTTATTGGGAGACAGTAAATATTGTAATCCGAATTGTCCGTTGACCTGAATAAAACTGGAATCTTTTTTAAACAGGTCGAACAAAAAATCAAATCCGAATGGCGATTTAAAAATGTAGGGTTGTGTGAATCCGATGTTTAACCTAGGCGATTTTGGTTGCAATTGCTGCCATTTTAGTAAGATACTTTCACCAGAACCTAAGAGGTTTTTCAGGTCAAGATTAACATCTCCCGTTATTTGAAATTTACCGGAATTGTTGGCGGATGGTAAAAATCCTACAATAAAATTAACCTGGCTGCTGCGTTTAGGTTTTACATACAGATTCAATACAGCGCCTGTACCCAGCATCGTTAGATCTGAGGGTTGTACCGTTGAAAGGTATGGTAATTCAAGTATGCGCTTATCTACTTCGGATAGGCGTTCCCTGTTGTAAACACTTCCATTTGGGATATAGAGATAGCGCTGTAAAAACTGCGAGTTAATTTTTACCTTACCGTAAACCCTGATACTATCTATATGATATTGCAATCCTTTATCTGACTTTAATGATGCGCTGATTTTGTCGTTTTCTATATTGACACTATCCAGGTACACCGTTGCAAACGGGTATCCTTCCTTTTCATAATAATTTAATAACCGTTGCTGAACCATCTGCAATAAAGTTAGATTGATGGGCTTGTTGAAAAAGTTCCTATCGCGGAATCCACTTGCCTCCAGTGCTTTCTTTTCAACGTTTCCTGTAGCTAATTGAACCCATGAGTATTTGGTACCCAGAAAAAGATCAATAAAAGCTATTGAACCTTCTGTGCGGAAACTATCAACGGATGCTACCGGGAAACCTTTGGAAGCGAGCAGCGCCGGCAATTTATCTACATATGCAATCAGTGCCGGTTCATCATTGAATTCAGTTTGAAGTTTAATATCCTGCAGTTTAAAGGAGCTATCTTTACCGGTGAAATTTACTTTCAGCAAATAAGTATTTTTTGTGTTGCTTTGTTGGGCATGTGAAATTAAAATCATGCTGCTGCAAATAAGCATCAAGACGTATTTTTTTATAAGTTGAGCGCAGCAGATTTTCATGCAGAAAAATAAATCAATTATTCTAAAAGGTAAATTTACAATCTTTGGCGGGCATTTATATTCATATTCCATTTTGCAGGCAGGCATGTACATATTGTAATTTTCATTTCTCCACAAGCACCGCACTTAAGGCTGATTTTATATCATCACTAATTAAAGAGATCAGCCTTTCGAAAGGATTTATTGATGGCGGTGAAATAATTGATACTATTTATTTTGGTGGTGGCACTCCCAGTTTACTTCTTTTAGATGAAATACGAAACATTTTACATGAACTGCACAAACAGTTTACTATCTCATCAAATGCTGAGATAACTTTAGAAGCAAATCCGGATGATATATCTCCTTCTGTTCTAAGACAGTGGCTGAGCCTTGGCATTAACCGGCTGAGCCTTGGGGTTCAGTCGTTTAACGAGGAGGAATTAAAATACATGAACAGGGCTCACTCAGCAATTGAATCACGCAGAAGCATAGACGATATTCAACAGGCTGGATTTACCAATTTTTCTGTAGACCTTATCTTTGGCACTCCATTCTTAAATTCAGGTACACTTGAAGGCAACCTGGAAATTATTTTTTCAAAAAAAATACCGCATGTCTCCTGTTATGCCTTAACCGTAGAACCAAAAACAATTCTAAATAAACTCATCGAACAAAGAAAAGTTAAGCCGGTTAACCATGAATATCAATCTGAGCAGTTTCTATTATTGATGAAAAAAATGCAGGAAAATGGTTTTGAGCACTACGAAATCAGCAATTTTGCACAGCCTGGAATGCGCAGCAGGCATAACAGCAGTTATTGGCTGGGAAAATCCTATTATGGTTTTGGACCATCTGCCCATTCCTTTAACGGAAGCAATACGCGTCGTTGGAATTTAAGCAACAATGCGCTTTACATTAAATCGCTGGTTAAAAACGAAATACCTTATGAAGAGGAAATTCTCACACCCGAACAAAAACTTAATGAATACATCATGACCGGTTTGCGAACGAAGGAAGGAATCAACCTAAATTTTATCCGTGATAAATATGGCGTTAAAATAGTAGAAAATTTACAACTAACGTCAAAAAAGTATATTGGGAGTAACAAGATGATGGAGCAAAATAGTCAGCTTTTTCTAACCAATGAAGGAAAGTTGTTTGCCGATGGGATAGCTGCCGATCTCTTCGTATAAGGCTTAACGTTAACAGCGAAGCGGTGACCAACATTAAAATAAAGAATAGCAAAAAATGGTTGCTATGGCCGAACTTTTGAAAACTATACTTTATTAAACCAGGACAGATTCAATTTCTTTAAAAGCAGTTTGTGCCGGTTGGTTATTCCAGAGAATATCATAAATAGCATCAGCAATTGGCATTGCTGCATGAATTTCCTGGTTGATGATATTCATACAACGGCTGGCATTGTATCCTTCGGCTACCATACTCATTTCTAACTGGGCCGCTTTTACTGAATATCCTTTACCAACCATGTTGCCGAAAGTTCTGTTACGGCTAAAGAGGGAATAACAGGTAACCAACAAGTCGCCAAGATAAACAGATGCAGCATAGTTGTTGTGCACGAGTACTTCTCCTGAAGTTTTTGATTGGTCGTTATATCCTATTTCTGCATTGATGATGCCAGCTTTGCGAAGAAATCCCGCCATTTCATCGGCACTATTGGCAATCAAAACACTTAAAAAATTATCCCCATAATCCAATCCATGAGCGATACCGGCACCCACTGCATAAATATTTTTAAGTACTGCGGCATATTGCACGCCATAGATATCTTTATTCTGAACGGTATTTAAATAAGTTGTTTTGAAATAAGTCGAAATTTTATTCGTGGCTGTTTCATCAATTCCGGTAAAAGTGAGGTAAGATAATTTCTCTGCAGCAACTTCTTCAGCATGGCATGGACCTAAAACTGCAAAATAATCTTTGATTGGAAAATCAAATTCCGTTTTCAGGTAATCATTCAATAATAAATTTTGTTCTGGTAAAATACCTTTAATGGCCGAAACTATCTTTTTACCTCTAAAGATATTTTTATCAAGTTTGGTTAACACTTGTAAAGCGTATGCGGAAGGAATGGCAATTACAATGGTATCAGCATTTTCAATTACTTCTGTGGCGGAAGCAGTTAATTTCAATTTAGTGATATCAAAATGAGCAGAGGTAAGATATTGAGGATTGTGCCGGCGTTGTTTAAATTGCTGGATCGCAGTTTCACTCCTGTTCCACCAATGAATGGTTTGTCCGTTATCCGTAAGAATCTTTGCCAGGGCTGTGCCCCAGCTACCGCTTCCGAGAATGCCAAAAGTCATGAATACAACATTTAAGGATTAATGATTTAAGGTTATCTGCATTTGCAAGTAGTCACTTTCAATGCCTCAAACTAAATAAGTTTTATAAATTTTATAACCCTAATTTTTCTACTGCCATTTGCGCTGCTATCTGGCTCGCTTCTTTTTTATTGTATCCTTTTGCCTGCGAAACAATCTCACCGTCTACCGTAGCCGCAATGGTAAATAACCTACGTCCATTTTCGAATTTCTCATCCAATGTTGCAAACTCAAGTGATTTGCCGTTTTTATTGGCCCATCCATAAAGTTTGTTTTTTATATTGATTTCTACAGATTCAAGATCATCAGTAAACAAGTGTGGAAAAATGATATATTCTTCTACCCACTGGTTTGTTTTCTTGTATCCTTTATCAAGGTAAACAGCGCCTATCAAAGCTTCTAAGGTGTTTCCGAATATCTGAGAAATTTTTAGTGCGTTATCAAACTTATTATAAAAAGTGATTTTTTTCAACCCCATTTTAAGAGCGATCTCATTAAGTTTCTGACGGTTTACCATTTTGCTGCGCATTTCAGTAAGGAAACCTTCGCCTTTGTATGGGTATTTTCTAAAAAGATAATGGGCAATAATGGAACTTAGTACAGCATCGCCCAGGAATTCCAGGCGTTCGTTGTTTTCATCGGCGCCTTCTCTAACTGAACGATGGCTAAGTGCAGTTTTATATAATGATACATCACCGGGCGTAAAGCCAAGAATATTATTGAGTTGTTTTTTAAACTCTTTTT
>CAZCAA010000065.1:0-6815 GCA_964496585.1 uncultured Ferruginibacter sp. | reverse complement strand
GTGAAAGCCTTAAAAAATAACAAAGAGCTCATCCTGAAAAGGGTGAGCTTTTTTTTAAAAACCTTACTGACAAAATCTACTGCATCATTGATACGCATTTTGTCAGGTATGTGAAATGAAGCACAAACAAAGCAATTGTATGACTCAATAATCTGCCAATAGTATCAATTTTGTATAAGGAGTTGTTAAATAGCTTCGAATAGAATTTAGTTAAAATTCTTTCACAGTTTTAAGTATAGATTTTGCAGCAAATAAATAAAAAAAGGAGTAATACTATGCTATTAAAAAAATTGCGATATACTTTGATTGCAACAGCGTCGCTGCTTTTAATTTCTTCCTGTGCCAATACAGCGCATGTAGTTAAAACACCGGGTATTAACCTGGATAGTTTTAAAACATATAGTTGGTCAATAGAAGATGAGAAGACTAGAACTAAAAATAGAAAAAAGGAGCTTCTCGACCAGCGTATACACGCTGCCGTTGATAAGCAATTACAGAAACAGGGACTTACCGAAGTAAACGATAATCCTGATTTGATGATCAGCACCGACCTGGTGATAGAAAAAACTACTCAACAAAAGAATGACCCGGTTTATTCAAAGCCATATAGCAGAACTTTCTATAACCGTTATACCGGCAGATTCTATTCTTATTATTTCCCTTCAGAATTTATGGGTTTTGATAATTATACAACTAATATCCGGGAAGGAACGCTTACTGTTACAATGGTAGATACTAAAACAGACCAGGCTGTTTGGCAAGGTTGGGCAACACGGGAATTAGCACAAAGAAATATCTCCGACAAAGAGATCGAAAAAAATGTAAAATCCATTTTTAAAAAATATAAGTAAGCGACTCATTAAAGCTCTTCTATTTTTTCGGCAAGCAACTTTTCAAATTTCTATGCAAGATTATAAAAGCCTTTCGAAAAATTTCGAAAGGCTTTTATGTTTAAATTATGAGGCATTAACAAAAGACTTTAAATTACATCTCAGATTATTTAAAATAAAGCTGTTTGCAGACATCCGATCGCCCTCACTCCCTCCAATGTATCAAGCGGACTACATTTATTTTTGTTGTTGATCTGTGCAACATGCAAATAGATCATAGTAGTTCTTATATCAGCATGGCCTAAAAGCTCTCTGATTGTTAAAATATTCACACCATCTTCCAGCAAATGCGTGGCATAAGTATGCCGCAAACTATGAACAGATACTTTTTTTAGAATCCCTGCCAGGTGAGCGGCCCGTTTAATTGCCCATTGAATACTACGTTGCCCAAACTGAGATTCTAACAATGGAAAAAAGCGATTGCTCACGCTCCCATGGCGCCCTCCTGAAAACAACCATAATACAGGCTTTTTTATGTTGATATAATATTTCAGTATATCTGAAAGCGAATTGCCTAATGGAAGATACCGATCCTTTCTCCCTTTACTTTGCCGCACATGTAATACATACCTGTCGAGGTCAACATCTGTTACTTTTATATTACGCACTTCCCCGCACCGTAAGCCACAACCATATAATAAGGCGATCATTACCCGATGGGACAGCAGGCTGGGACTATTGATCATTGCCGCCATTTCTAACTTACTTAATACAACTGGCAGCTTTCTTTTTTTTCGTATAACGGGTAGCTGTAAACGAATCTCATCAAGCCCTTCCATCCTGTATACAAAACGCAGTGAATAAATGGCAAATTTCATAGCATTGTACGAATCACCATCCGCCTTATTTTTAATCAGGAACAGGTATTCTTCAATTTCATCCAGAGAAAGCAAAGTAGGAAGACGGTTATAGTGCAGGGCTATATTTGCCAAACTACGGCCGTAACTAGTGCTGGTACTTAATGCCCGGTCATTGATAGACATGCGCCGGAGAAACTTCTTATATAAAATTTCAAATCCAATAACAGTTTTGCAGGCATTTTGTACTGTTGTCATATTTTTTTAAAACAAAATAGCACAACCAAGCTAAACGTTATTCAGCATTTTAGCGAATGTTAAGATACATAGTAACTAACGGATAAGCATAATAATAAATTATCTAATAAATTAATATTACCTTGTTGTTTCTTCCCTCTGGAACCAAGCAAGTTATCACATTAAATTACTGCTTTGAAACTAATAATTTTTATTCCAATCATCTTGTCTCCATGTATTATGTCAGCTCAAACCTACAACTCTTCGTCGGGAGGGCAACGGAATACGCAAGCCAACAGTCCATATGTAACGCCCGTTATAACTAAAACTTATACCACTCCCGTATACAACGCACCTTCGCCTCGCTATAACGCACCATCTAGTAATTCAACCAATTATAAAGTGTCTCCAAATAGGGAGACAACCAGCAGCAGCGGTTCTTCTTCCTACTCGCCAGCTGCAACTGCACCTAAAGTGGCGACAACCTTTGATGATTTTTACAGCTTAGGTATCAATGAAATGAATTTCGGATCACCGCAAGTTGCTATTAGTTATTTCGAAAGAGCTATCAGCCTGAATGCACTGCATGCGCAATCTTATTTGTCTATCGGACAATTAAAAGCAAAAGCACAGGATTTCAATACAGCGATTAACTACTTTACTAAAGCATTGTTAATTGAACCCGCATATGAACAGGCGCTGCAAGGACGGGCTGATGCGAGGGTAGCCCTGGGAAATTATACAGAAGCGATATCAGATTATGACAGGTCAATTTCTATTACGCCCTATGCCCGCAATTATTACATGAGAGCCATTTCAAAACATAATACGAAGGATTACAACGGAGCCGTTATTGATTTTACAAAAACTATTGCCCTGTACGATGAAATGCAGGAAAATTTTGATACCGAGAAGCGTGGTGGTAAGCCTCTAAGTAAAAAATCGAAGAAATTGAGTGATGTAAAAGCATACAGGGAAATTGAAAATGACCCTATTTATCTTACCTCATTCTACTACCGCGGTTTATCCAAACACCAACTTTCAGATTTTAATGGTGCCATTGAAGATTATGATGTTGCTGCTACAATAAAGAAAAATGATCCCTACGGCTTTTTGCTTCGCGGGAATGCAAAATCAGGTTTGAAGCAATTTAATGAAGCAATTGTGGAGTATAATAAAGCATTGGAAATTGATCCTACATATGACGACGCCATCAAAGCTTTAGCTGCTATTTCTAATACCAAAACCAGTGCCGCCGTCAATACAGCAACTACGTTTCAATCAGCTTACGATCGTGGAATGGCATTGCAAGATGATTTAGAATATGCTGATGCGATTGTGGAATTTGATAAGGCATTAGAGTTGAATGGAGAATCTTACAAAGCGTTTACAGAACGTGGTTATTGTAAACTGGAATTGAAACTGTATGCGGAGGCTATAAAAGATTATAATAAAGCCATTGAAATTGATCCCAAAAAGGAGGACGCGTGGCGTGGCCGGGGAAGGAGTCTTATTGCGATGGGTCAGCTTAAAGAAGGAATTAGAGATCTGTTAAAGGCAACTGAAATAAATCCTTTGCTCGACCAGTTGTTTTTTGTTATTGGAAGAAACTACATGAAATTGAGCGATCCCAAAAATGCAATAATAGCCTTTACAAATTCCATTAATTTAAAGCCCTATTCAAGTGTTTACTGTGATCGTGGAGAAGCCAAAGCATCTCCTGCCTTAAAAGATTTTACAGGTGCAATAGCCGACTATAACAAAGCAATTGAACTTAGATCCACTAACCATGAAGCTTATACTTTAAGGGCTGTTGCCAAAAGTGAAATGAAAGATTTTGATGGCGCTATTGCTGATCTGGAGAAAGCCCTTCAGATTCGTCCTGCATATGAGCCCGCAATAAAGAATTTAAAAATAACTAAGGGGCTTAAAGAAAGTTCTGCCGCAAAAAAATAGTTTAAATAACCATACATGAAAAAGACAATAATAATGATTGCCATAATTTTTATGAATTGTGGAATGTTGAATGCACAGGATAAAGGAATATTTACTGATACCAGAGACGGTAAAACATATCAGACTGTAAAAATCGGCAATCAGGTATGGATGGCGGAAAACCTTGCTTATAAAACTGCTTCTGGTTGCTGGTATTATGATGATGATAGCAAAGCCTCAGCAAATTTTGGTTATCTGTACGACTGGGAGACAGCCAAAATTGCAGCACCTCCAGGCTGGCATCTTCCTACTGAAGTTGAATGGGATACCTTGGAGAATAGGTTGGGCGGACCTAAAGTGGCAGCACTGTACTTGAAATCAAAATCGGGATGGAAAAATGGCGGAAATGGCAAAAATGTTTTGGGATTTTCTGCTTACCCATATGGCCTTAGAGATAAATCGGGCAATTATGACAAAATCGGAACTACTGGTTATTGGTGGACGGCTACTCCACAAAAAAAAGGGGCAGCTGTTCACATGTATATATATCAGTCTTTCGATCTTTTAATAGCTGGATATGAAAACAGGAAGAGTGGAATGTCTGTTCGTTGTGTAAAAGATAATTCAGGAAGCGAAGTAGTTATTAACTCAGCTCCAATAGACGAGAACAAAAAAGATTATCTCTCCTCTCTTACTTTTTCCGAGGGCCGGGCAAAAGTTATGAAAGCCGGCAAGGTGGGTTTTATTGATGAATCAGGAAATGAAATCACCCCGGTGATGTATGAAGATGGTTATGAAAAATTTAAAGATGGATATAATGCTGTGAAACTAGATGGCAAATGGGGATTTATTGATAAAACAGGAAAACTAATCATTCCATGTACTTATGATGAAGCATACAATTTTTGGGAAGGATTGGCCGGAGTTAGAAAAGGAGATAAGTGGGGATTTATCGATATCAACAATAAAGTTGCTATTCAAATTGAGTATGAAGACGTAAAAGTATTCCGTGACGGATTTGGCCAAGTTAAAATGGACGGGAAATGGTACAGGGTCGATAAACAGGGGAAGCTATCTAATTAATTTAGATTTATTTAAAGATTAAAGTTCTCACAAGCTAACAAAAAACTCCTCGAGGTTGGTTTCATTAGTAACACCTATCCGTTGCCGTAAGCGCTGCCTTGTTTTATGCACACTATCTGGAGAAATCCCCTGCATAGAAGCCATTTGACGGGTGGTTAATTGCAGACGAATAAGCGCTGCCATTCGCTGCTCAGCTACCGTAATATCCGGGGCGGTGATTTTCAGCCGCTGGAAGAACATTGGGTAAATTTTCTCAAACAGCTCTTTAAATTTATCCCAGTCATCCTCTGTTAAAATAGTAAGGTGACTTAATTCCGTTATAATTTCCTGCTGTCCGGCGGAAGCATTGCTCTCCTTCATCTGCTGCTCCAGTTTCTCAACCAGGTTTGTTTTTTCAATGATATTCCGGGTAAACATTTCCATCTGTAGTTTTGCTGCTGTTACTTCCGTTTCAATGATTTTTTTCTCCTGTTCTAAACTTTCTTTGCGGTGTTTTAACCGCAGGCGTTGCCTGTTTATGAGTAATATGCTAATCAGTGCTAATAGAACTATGCCTAAAATAATAAAATTACGTTGCAGCCGCTGTGATTCTTTTTCCTGCTGAAGCCTTCTGATATTGTACCAGCTCTTTTCTTCATTCAGCCGTACCTGTGACATGGCTATACTACTCAAATTAATCTTCTTCTCAATGGCGTCGTGCAGGTCATTGTATTTCGCAGCATAAAAAAAGGAACTATCTGACAGTCCATTTATATGATAAATTTCCGAAGCCGCTTTATAAATATTCTGCTGGTAATTATCATCTGGTATTTTCCTTATGAGCTTCATAGCTTCCCGAACCTGTTCCAGTGCTGTCTGCCTGTTTCCTAAAGCTGCGTTACAACGGGCCGCCCATTGAAGTGAATTGGCCGCGTTATCAAAATATTTATGTTCCGCACTGCTGTGATAATCCCTTTCCAACAAAATCCTGGCAGTATCGTATTGTTTTTCCAGGAAAAAAACCTGGCCCATATTTCCACTGATTATTCCAACCCAGTCTGGCCGGTTTACTTTATATGCCATGCCGAGAGCTTTGTTGTAAAAAAACATAGCGGTATCATAACTTCCAGTGCGATGATATGCCAGTGCCAAAGTATTCAACGTCTGCATCTTATAGGCTTGAGCATCAATCTGTTCTTCATTATTAATATTCAACTTTTTCAAACAAAAGCTCTTGCATTTTTCATACTCCCGCACACGAAACATCTGTTCTGCCAGAAACTGGTAATACAAGAAGTAGCTATTGCCAAAAAGTTTTTCATATAACTCTACACAGTACATTCCATAGATCACCGCCAGATCCATTTCTTTATAAAACTGTGATGAAAGGAAATAGATTTCACTGGCCTTAGCAATAAGATACTCATCATTTGTTTCATTCGCCTTCTGCATAGTTACCTTCAACAATTGCATCGCTACTGCTTTTGAAGCCCGGTCTGAACGGAGGAAGTCCTTATGGTTCAATACCATGACCTTGAACAAATTAAACCTTGTATTAAAGTAGAGATTTTCGTGTTTGCCATGCGCCTGCAGTTGCGCAATGAGCTTGTTCATCCTAAAAGAATCGGTATTGTTTGCTATACTATCCCATAGCAACATCGTAGTCTCGTTTTTAATGTCCTTCTTATCGCTCAGTTTTTCAACCCATTTATTTATAGGCATAATAATATCCTGTGCGATAGAGGCAGCTCCAATAAAAACAAAAATAGCAACTGACAAAATAAATTTCATCACATTGATGGCTTAGAAGTTATGAATTCATTTTAAAAGGGAGTACCAAGGTACAAACGATTAATAAATAATCAATATCTCCATCCTTATTGAAAAGGACCAT
>CAZCAA010000064.1:0-6924 GCA_964496585.1 uncultured Ferruginibacter sp. | reverse complement strand
GGAGCGATTCCAAGAATTCTCCAGAACAACCTTGAACTTTCTTTATCGAAAATTACTTCTTCCTTAATCCTGAATTTATAAAAAGAATCTAAGTTGATTTCCGGTTGTACTTTTTTGGTACCCGTAGTAACACCATTTGAATCAATGATAGGAATTTCAATCGGATCTCCTCCTACAGCACGACCAACTTCAGTTTTGGTCATAGGCGTTGTAAAGCGGTCATCAATACTATTGAATACCGTTACCTGGCTATCTTGAATAGCTTTTAAGATGATTGAAATGAACCTTTGATTACCATTGTCTTCATCAGCATTATACTGAAAAGGCAGGTTGATCTTTTCTCTTGTATCTATCTCACGCCAGATCTTATGACGATAAACGGCATCATCAGCACGAAGATTTTCATACTCAAGTGGAGTTCTATCCCTTAAAACTGCTTCATCAACCGCTGCATCACGACGCAGTGACTTTTTTACAGTTTTAATTGGCAAACTATCGTTAACCGGTTCTTCTACTGCAACAACAGCTGCTATAGTATCAGTAGTGGCAACAGTTGGTTGAATATTTGTTTTCGTTTTTGTTTTTGTTGTCCTTTTAGTAGACTTACGAGTAGTCTTCTTTTTTTGGGCAACAGCTACATCAGAAAAACCTCCGATGAGAACTGCCAGGAACAAGACTTTTAAGAACGTTTTTTTCATAGTATTAATTTTAATATAGGGCTATTGATTTTCCATCGATACCTCTAACTCCGTCTGGTCCCTGAACCTTAACGTTATCAAAAGTAACTACAGAACCCGGGCCGCACCTTGAAATAAAAGTAGCAAGACTTCCAAGGCCGTTTCCTGTGATAGCAGTTGTAGCTACGTTAGGAAAGTTAGCACCTGAGAAATATACCGTTGCACTTACAATAGTGAATTTAAGATCAAAGTCGAAGTTTTCTAATTCTGCACGGCAAAATTGTTGGTTTTTAAATTCTACTGAAGGCATCCTTACTTTTCCAGATCCTACTTTGAAAACCGGATCAGGAATTCTCTTAACCCTGAATTCAAATTTGCTGGAAGCTTTGTCGGCTACAACAGTAATGCTAGATGCACCTACTGCAGTAACTCTCACAGTTCTTTTAGAACCGGTTCCAGCAATTGATCCTCCAGCCATACTTACTGTTGTTTTATCCCAACCTGTTGGAGAACCAATGGTAACAGGATTATCAACACCAATGTAGAACACGTTCATTTTATCAAGCATTACAGCAGCTCCACCCGGAGTACCTACTGTGTACTTAACGTCAAATGACTTAGTTTCTTTTGTACCGTCGGGTTTTGTAAACGTAACATTTACCGGAACAGAACGTGCTCCACCACCACTAGCCTGAAATTTATAACTGGCACGTCCATCAGGTCCCAATGCTGCACCAGCACCATTGATAGTGATTTGCGGTTGAGCTGCTTTACTATAAGCACCCACACCGGCAGTGATTTCTACTTCTTCACCTGGCATAACATAATTAGAACTTTGTCCTACAAGTGCAGCAAATTGATCATAAACAACTTTAACAGCTCCAACCTGGTTGTGACAATAAGTTACTACCTGATTTTCTGCGTTACGTACGTTATTCTGAAATTTACTAAGTAAAGTAAGAGCAGCTACTGTTGGCGTCATGTGGAAATAAGCTTCAGTAAAATCTTTAGCTTTACCATCCTGACCTACAGTTTTATTTTTTTCCATGTCTTCAACCGCAAGAGATGTTGCAAATTCTTTTGCGATATCCGGATCAATAGCAAGCATTTTTTTGCGATAATCCGTTAACATTCTTTCCATCTCTTCACCTTTGTTCTTTCCACCTTCACCTTTTCCAAAAAGTCGAGTTGCAGCTTCCAGGTCATCCTCTTTAAACTGTTCAACCTGTTTGCCATCAACGTCTACCATTTTAACATCGGCTTCTTTCTTTAATTCTAATTTAAGATTTTCGATATACTTATCGAGTTTTTCTGATTCAGCCTTTGCTATTTGAGCCTTGTCATTCCAAGGTTTAGCTTTCTCAGCTGTCATCGGGTCTTTTAATTTTGCATCAAGTGACTGAAACAAAGTAGAGTTTGCGCCATCGAGATTCGTATTCGATAACATTAAGCTCTTGTCTACCACTTTAAAGGCATTCAAAATTTCAGATGATACGTTCAGCGCCAACAGTGCAGTAAGCACGAGGTACATGAGGTTGATCATCTTTTGCCGGGGCTCTTTAGGTAAAGCCATAACTAATTGATATTATAATTTTTACTGAATATTGTTTGGATATATATAACTAACGGGTATTAAGACCTCCCCTGCATAGCACTAAGCATGTTACCATAAACTGCATTCAGTTTACCAAGGTTTGTTGCCAATGTACCGGTTTGTTCTTTTACTTTGTTAGCATCTTCAACACTGCTCATCATAGCCTGGCTGGCCTCTGCCATTTTACCGTAGAAACCATTCAACGCTTTCAGGTGATTGTTGCTTTCTTTCAATTCCAGTTCATAAATTGTATTTAATGAACCAAGATTTTTAGTTAAAACCTGTACCTGCTCGTGGAAACCTTTTGCACTTTCAGAAGCATTGTTGAAAGAAGCCATTGTGTTTGCACTGCTGGTAAATGAAGTAGCCATAGCGCTGATTGCAGCAGTAGCTTCTTTAGTTTTGCTATTAAAATCACCAGTTGATTTAACTACATCGCTTACATCAGAAATTCCTGAAACAGTTGTTCCCAATTTTTGGAAACCTTCGCCTAATTTTTTAAGGTTAGCTGGTGTAATATCAGCATCCTGTAACATTTTATCCATATTGTTAAGAGCTGGATTTCCAACAGGCACTGCCTTGGCACCATGTAATTCAAAATCTTCCTTCACAGACGGGAAAATCATATAAAGTATACCATAAAGCAAGAAGATCAAAGCCTCTGTATAAAGACCGATCTTCAACCACAGATCCGCAATCGGTGTATGCAGAATTTTCTGTAAGGCACCAAAGATTACCGCAGCTGCGGCAACGGAAACTGCAACATCCATCCATTTACTAATGTTAGAAGGAATTTTAACTGACATGTTTTTTAAAATTTTAAGGTTTTAAGTGGGATTGTTTTTGTTTGAAATATTTGGAATAAGAACCCGTTTTTAAGCTTTCTTAAAAACGGGTTACTATATCAATAATAAATATTAGAAGTATAATCTATTTTTTGCCTTTTTTAGGTGCGGGAGGTAAATCAATTACGCAACGGAAACCAACATAAGATTTTGCAGTGTCCTGGTATTCATAACTACGGGTGCTGGTTTGTAAGAAATGTCCTACATCTTTCCAGCTACCACCACGTACAACTTTACGTTTCATACGTGGAGGATCTGATTCTTTCGCATTCCAACGAATATCGGGGTTCATGTCATGTTGAAAATTGTAACCACCTTCATAATATAAAGAGGCAGTCCACTCTGCAACATTACCAGCCATATTATATAAACCGAAATCATTTGGCCAATAAGCATCAGCCCTTACAGTATAAAAACCACCATCTTCCGGATAATTACCACGGCCTGGTTTAAAGTTCGCTAATAAACATCCTTTTTTATTCCTCAAATAAGGACCTCCCCAAGGGTAAGGAGCCTGTGAACGACCGCCTCTTGCAGCATATTCCCACTGGGCTTCATTTGGTAACCTGAAATCAGATTCAGGTGTTCTTTTTTTAGACTCCAGGAAAGACGTAAGGAAATGAGTGCGCCATTCGCAGAAAGCAGTAGCCTGCTTCCAACTCACACCTACCACAGGAAAATTACCATAAGCAGGGTGATTGTAATATTTCTTAGCCATTGGCTCATTGTAAGAATAAGAGAAATCTCTTACCCAACAAAGTGAATCAGGATAAACTGGTATCTTTTGCTTTACTATAAAAGCAGAACGAGGTATTGTTACATCCCTATTTTGAGCAGCAGCCTTATAATCAAATATTTCAGATTGATAAACAATCTTATTTGCATCAAGCTCTTTTTTACCGAAAATACGGTTATCCGGAGTTACGATGATGGCGTCGATTTTTTCAATCGTTGCTTTATCACCCCATTTGATGGTTTTAGCTTTCTTCCAATCAACATATTCATTACCATCAGCACCTTGCTTTACATAACCCATTAATTTGGCAGCGATAGAATCTCTAACCCAATCAGTGAATTGACGGTACTCGTTGTTGGTAATTTCGGTTGCATCCATCCAGAAACCACTAATGGAAACCTGCTTGTTGCGAGCTGTATAAGCATAGTTCATGTCCTCATCGCTTGGCCCCATATGAAAGGTCCCTGGTGGAATATAGACCATACCCGGAGGCTTAGTCAGGTTCCACCTAGAGCCTGGGGCTACCCCATGGAGCTGGCCATCATTGGGTAGTGAACTACCCTTTTTTCCAGATTTACAACTACTTGAGGTAGTGGCGATAGCTATTACAGCTATCAGATAAAGAAACCTTTTGTTCATTTTTTTATACTTTGAGGGTAATGGGCAAATGTAATGATTATTTTGATTCATTTTCATTTTGGGTTTTATTCCAATAAAATTTTTACTAACAATTTTACACCCAATTATCTTAAACGTGTAAATTATATATTTATTGTGAATTACAGCATTAAATTCCAATGAATTTTAGCTGGCCTTTTAATTCCTCTATTGTGCTTATCGGTGCGCTGCAACTATAATTCTTGCATAAATAAATCAGCGCATGCTCTTTATAAACCTTATTTCTCAGTAAGGGGAAGTCTGCTTCCTGTTCGCAACTTTGTAATACCCTGCCTGGTATAAAACAAGCTAAAACCTTTGCCAGTAAGGCTTCCGTATCCTTACCTGTTACTACAATTTCATGTAAACCGTAACATTCGTTGAGAATAAGATTGGCCCAAATTGCAAACGATGTTGGATACTTAATTATTACTTCTTCCATGGAAATTAACATTTGATTGGCTTGTACTGCCCAGGAAGATTCATCAAAAATTATGGCTAATTGCTTAAGGTTCCACGCCATGATACTATTGCCGGAGGGTGTTGCATTATCGTATACATCTGTTTTCCGCGTGATTACATCGCTTTGTTGATCGTGTGTGTAATAAAAAAAATCATTATCCCTGTTGATAAAGTGACTCAACACAAAGGTTGTGAGTTCACGCGCATATAACAGATAATGTTGCCCGGAAGTTATTTCCTGCAACGCAATTGATGCCTGAATAAAATAAGCATAATCATCAAGAAATGCAGGTTGAGTTGCTTTTCCATTTTTATAGGTATGGAATTTTATCTCCCCATTTTCACTAAATTTTTGCCGTAGGAAATTAAATAATTTTACAGCATGCATTTTATATTCTTCTTTAGCGAGTGCAGCAAAAGCTTTACAAAATGCCGTTAGTAAAAGTGCGTTCCAACCGAGTAGTATTTTATCATCGGTTGCAGGCCTTGTTCGCTTAGCTCTTTCTTTGCGCAATTTCTTTTCTGCTGATGTAATAAGTTGTTTAAGCTCACCTTCATCCATATTATTTTCGTCTGCAAACTCTTTTACACTCTTTCCTATATGGAGAATATTGCTTTTTTCCCAGTTACCCGTTTCCGTTACTCCATAAAATTTACAAAAAATATCAGCATCGTTACTAAGCAATTGTTTTATCTCTAACTTATTCCATATATAATATTTACCTTCTACTCCTTCGCTGTCTGCATCCAATGCCGAGTAAAAACCTCCGTTAGGATCTTGCATCTCATCTATAAAAAATTGCAACGTTTTTTCAATAGATAACTTATAAAAACTGTTGCCGGATATTTGATAAGCATCACATAAAACACTTACCAGTAAAGCATTGTCATATAACATCTTCTCAAAATGCGGCGCAAGCCAAAAGGCATCGGTGCTATACCTGGCCAATCCTCCTGCAAGATGGTCGTAAATGCCGCCGTTCATCATTTTTTGCAGAGATAATTCTGCCTGTTGTAAAGCACTATCGTCTTTAAACAAATAACCATAAGCCAGTAAAAACTGGATACTGAATGTTTGAGGAAATTTAGGCGCTGTTCCAAAACCTCCGTTAATAGTATCGGCAGCTTTCATCAGGTTATCGCGTATAATTTTACATTTTTCTTTTTTAAAATAGCCATCAATATCCGGCTGCAGAGCCAAATTTTTTTTCACAATAAACTTATTGGAGGTATTGATATGTTCCATTAAAGTTTCTGCCTGCTGTTCCACTTCCTGGCGCCTGTTCGTCCAGGCGTCATTCATAAATACCAGTACATCTTTCCATGAGGAACGGTTAAACGCTTTTTGAGGAGGAAAGTAGGTTCCGCCATAAAATGGCTTTGCTTCTGGTGTAAGAAAAACATTAAGCGGCCAGCCACCGCTACCGGTAATTGCCTGTACAGCTTCCATGTAAATTTGGTCCAGGTCGGGACGTTCTTCCCGGTCTATTTTAATATTTACAAAATGCTCATTCATGTAAGTTGCCACAGCTTCGTCTTCAAAGCTTTCCCTTTCCATCACATGGCACCAATGACAGGCTGCATAACCAATACTTACCAGTATTGGTTTGTCGAGCTGCCTGGCTTTTTGCAGTGCAAGTTCGCCCCAGGGATGCCATTGAACCGGGTTGTGGGAATGTTGTAGAAGGTAGGGGCTGGTTTCATTAACAAGTTCATTTACAAAAGCGTGTTCCATGGTTTAAAATTAACCAATGGAAGTATACTTCGGCTATCTGCAATGAAAATATTGAGAGATTATCCGGAAGAGCTTCCAGAAATGTTTTAAATTAATAGCAGTGTATTACTTTTTATTAGCCGTGGAGAGAAATTTTTCCAAGGCACTAACCATACTGGGAGCCTGTGGCAAGGGAGCTTTTATTTCGAGTATAAGGCCAGCTTCTTCTGCTGCTTTAA
>CAZCAA010000063.1:0-7811 GCA_964496585.1 uncultured Ferruginibacter sp. | reverse complement strand
CTTATGCATTGATTCTATTGAAATTCCCGGGCAATGAAGCCTTGGCTGGAACTTATATTGATAAGGCTGTAGAAATGGACAGCATTGAAAATAATAAAGTAAGTTATTTGAAAACAATTGCTCTTTCTTACGAAAATCAAAAAAAATACCTGGAAGCTGCAGAGTGGTTTAAGAAAATCTTGACGGTTAAAAAGAACCCTGGAAAAACGGATCTCTATTATACGGGGTATGATTATTTCCGTGCTGCCGCATTTGACTCATCTATTAAGATTTTTACAGCTTATACAGAAAAATATCCTGATGACATATTCGGATATTATATGATAGGAAAATCAAATGCAGGTATTGATTCAACCGGGACATTGGGACTAGCGGTTCCATCATACGAAAAAGCAATTGAAATCGGAGAAAAAGAGGTAGATAAGGAGAAAGTGAAAAATCAATTAATTGGTGCGTATAAGTTTTTTATAGAATATTATTATAATGTGAAAAAAGACCAGGCCACGTCTTTAAGTTATGTGGAAAAAGCTCTTTTACTTGATCCCACAGATGCTCAGTTGATAAGTAACAAAGAATTTATCAGTAAAAATGATCCGAAAGCTCCAGTTAAAAAATCTACAGCGAAGCCTAAAGGCTAAATTCAGATAAAATGTATTTTCAAATAAAAAAAGCCTGCTTGCACAACAAGCGGGCTTTTTAATTGTTTTATTTTGACATTCAGCATTGTATATTAATTATGCTGTCTTACTTTTGCCTTCAAACAACAAAGCATACTACTATGCATTTTACCTTTCTCCAGGCGGCTATCAGCGGATCTGCAAACTATTTACCAATAGTACTCCAGGTAATTTTTACATTAGGCCTGGTGATTACCATCATTATTGGTTCAGATCTCTTGGGCCCGAAAAGAAAAGGAACCGATAAACTTCAGAATTTTGAAAGCGGTATAGAAATTAAAGGGAATGCCCGCCAGCCGATGGCTGTTAAATACTTTCTGGTAGCTATCCTGTTTGTTTTGTTTGATGTGGAAGTGATTTTTTTCTATCCGTATGCAGTTAATTTTAAAGCACTAGGCTGGGATGGTTTTATGGCAGTAGTTTTATTTGTTGGGCTATTCCTAGCTGGCTTTATCTATATTTTTAAGAAGGGTGCATTAAAGTGGGAAGAATAAATATTGAGTTATAAAATCGCAGATTTTTAAATGCCTGCAGCGGATCTATTGCAACATTTAATATTGATAAATTAAAAGAAAATTATGGCACGTCCGGTTCAATATAATAATACGGTAAAGTTTGAAGGCATACCTGAAGGATATATGGGAGAGGGTTATATGGCAACTAATTTTGAAAAAGTAGTAAGCCTTGCCCGTAAAAATTCAATATGGCCGTTACCTTTTGCCACCAGTTGTTGCGGTATTGAGTTTATGGCCACCATGGCCAGTCATTACGATTTGGCTAGGTTTGGTTCAGAACGTGTTGGGTTTTCTCCGCGGCAATGCGATCTTTTGATGGTAATGGGAACCATTGCAAAAAAGATGGGTCCTGTATTAAAACAGGTATACGTTCAGATGGCAGAACCCCGTTGGGTGATTGCTGTAGGTGCCTGTGCCAGCAGTGGAGGTATTTTTGATACCTATTCAGTTTTACAAGGAATTGACCAGGTAATTCCGGTGGATGTGTATGTACCGGGTTGCCCGCCAAGACCGGAAGCAATATTGGATGGATTTATGAAAATTCAGGATCTTGTAAATGCAGAAGGTTTAAGAAGAAGGCATAGTGACCAATACAAAGAACTAATGAATAGTTACGGAATTCAATAAACTATTGGCAAAAAGTTGTTAGTTATTAAAAGTACATTTTAGAAGTAAAATACATTGGCATCTTCGGATTGCTGATGGCAAAAGCCAGGAGCTACCATGAGTTTGAGCAATGAACTGATAAAAGAGAAACTGATAGAGAAATTTCCAGATCAACTAACGGATTGGCTGGAACCCTATGGCATGCTTACTTTCACAGCTCCTAAAGAGCTGAATTTAAAAGTGATGCAGTTTCTATTTGATGACGAAACCTTGCGATTCAGGTTTCTTACAGATCTGCAGGCGGTTCATTATCCCGATAGTGTAGGTGCTGAACTTGCCGTTGTGTACCATCTCCATAACCTTGTTGATAATGTGCGGATAAGATTTAAAGTGTTTACAGATATAAATACGCCTGATGTATTTAGCGCATCAGCACTATACCAAAGCGCAAACTGGATGGAAAGGGAAACGTATGATTTTTACGGCGTAAATTTCAAAGGTCATCCTAACCTGATTCGCGTTTTAAATGTTGATGAGATGGATTATTTTCCGATGAGAAAAGAATTTCCACTCGAAGATCAAACAAGGATAGATAAAGATGACGAGATGTTTGGAAGATAAAATAAAAATTGAAAATCAAAGTTGAAAATATATGGTTCAGCTTAGTGCAATGTTTTCTTAAATAAGATTTTTGGTTTTTACTTTTTTTTGAATTTTTTAATTAATTATGAACGAACATATTTTATTACCGGAAGGAAGTATTGAAAAGCAAACCACCACCCTGAATCTGGGACCAACCCATCCTGCGACTCACGGTGTGTTTCAGAATATTCTGGAACTTGATGGCGAGCGTATTATGAAAGCTACCTCCACTGTAGGTTATATTCACCGCGCTTTTGAAAAAATTGCAGAACGACGTCCGCTATATCAGATCACTCCACTTACAGATAGATTAAATTATTGCTCATCACCCATTAACAATATGGGCTGGCATATTACCTGTGAAAAATTATTGGGTGTTCAATTACCAAAAAGAGTAGATTATTTGCGCATCATTATTATGGAACTGGCCCGCATCAGCGATCACCTGATTTGTAATTCTATTGTTGGAGTTGATAGCGGAGCTTATTCAGGCTTTTTATATCTCATGCAATTCCGTGAACTGATCTATGAGATATATGAAGAAGTTTGCGGTTCCAGGCTTACAACCAACATCGGCAGGATAGGTGGTTTTGAAAGGAACTTCACCAATACTGCATTTGAAAAACTAGATAAATTCCTGGACGATAAAAGCGGCTACCCGGCACAGTTGAGAGAGTTTGAAAAGCTCTTTACCCGCAACCGGATCTTTATGGATCGTACAATCGGATGTGGACCGATTACGGCAGAAAGGGCATTAAGTTATGGCTTTACAGGGCCTAACCTTCGTGCTGCAGGGGTAGATTATGATGTACGTGTACACACACCTTACAGTAGTTATCAGGACTTTGATTTTACCATACCAGTAGGCAAAACAGGAGATTGTTACGACAGATTCCTGGTGCGTAACGAAGAGATGTGGCAGAGCCTGAGCATCATTAACCAGGCATATAAAAAGGTAAAGGAATTTAAAGGAGCAGAAGCTGACGTTTTTCATGCCGATTCACCCGCGTATTATCTTCCTCCAAAGAAAGATGTTTACACAAAAATGGAAGCGTTGATCTATCACTTTAAAATTGTGATGGGAGAAATAGAAATGCCTGTGGGAGAAGTTTATAGTTCGGTAGAAGGCGCTAACGGAGAGTTAGGTTTTTATCTCATCAGCGATGGTGGTAGAACGCCTTACAGGCTTCATTTTCGCCGACCTTGCTTTATTTATTACCAGGCATATCCTGAATTGATACAAGGTGGGATGCTGAGTGATGCGGTAATTACCATGAGCAGTTTGAATTTGATAGCGGGGGAATTGGACGCCTAAGTAAAAAGAAAAAAAATAAAAGGTAAAAAGTAAAAAAAGGGCTTGTTGGGAGTGTTTTTAACCAGGGTTTCCACTGTTTGTTAAATACGGGCTTTTGTTTTTTTGAATATTAACTTTAGAATTAGAACATGATACAGTTTGATGATAAAAATATTGCCAAGGTACAGGAGATCATTTCTCGTTACCCCGAGGGAAAGCAAAAAAGTGCTTTGTTACCAGTGTTACATATGGCGCAAACTACATTTGGTGGCTGGTTGGATGTGCCTGTGATGGACTATGTTGCTTCTTTATTAAACATAGAGCCAATAGAAGTGTACGAGGTGGCAAGTTTTTACAGCATGTATAATTTGAAACCTGTTGGCAAATATCTTTTTGAAGTTTGCCAAACGGGACCTTGCATGATTAATGGCAGCGATGATATTATCGCCTACATCAAACAGAAACTAAATATTTCGGTAGGAGAAACATCTGCCGATGGATTGTTTACCTTGAAAACAGTAGAATGTCTGGGTGCCTGTGGTTATGCACCTATGATGCAGTTCGGTAAAACTTACAGGGAACATCTTACCAAACAAAAAGTTGATGAGATCATTGAAGAATGCAGGTCAAAATCTAATTAAAGCAAAATAATGGAAGCAATTATACCATACCTTAATTTCAACGGCAACGCTGCAGAAGCGCTTGCATTTTATTCAGTTGCGCTGGATGGTAGTATTGTGTTTCAACAAACTTTTGGAGAAACGCAAATGCCTCATGATGCATCAATGAAGGATAAGGTAATGCACGCTACTTTTCAGGCAGATAAATTAACCTTTATGGTGAGCGATTGCCCACCCGGACAAGAAACAACAAAGGGAACAAATATTAGTCTCTCACTTAACTTTACGGATGCCGAAGCTATAAATAAAACATTCATCGGGCTAAGTGAAGGCGCTACAATAACGATGGAATTGCAGGATACGTTTTGGGGTGCAAGGTTTGGAATGCTTACTGATAAATTCGGTATAAACTGGATGTTTAATTATGATTATCCAAAAGCTGAGGAGAAGGCGTAGCATAAAGATTTGTTGCACAAGAGTGCGACGCCTGTGAAGTTGAAATTTGAGTAGTGGCTGATAAAAAAAATAATAAAATCCGCAATAGCGGAGATTAAATATGAGTAAAAAATTATTATTAGATAAAGCAAATGTTCCCGGTATTCGTACCTATGAAGTTTACCGCCGCGAAGGTGGATACCGCAGCGTGGAGAAGGCATTAAAAATGCAACCAGCAGATATTGTGGAAGAGGTAAAGAAGAGTGGATTGCGTGGCCGTGGTGGTGCTGGTTTTCCTACCGGTTTAAAATGGAGTTTCATTGCAAAGCCTGAAGGCGTTCCGAGGCATCTGGTATGCAATGCTGATGAAAGCGAACCAGGTACATTTAAAGATAGGTATCTGATGGAATTTATTCCTCACTTGCTGATAGAAGGCATGATCGTTTCATCGTTTGCGTTAGGAAGTAACGTTAGCTATATTTATATACGGGGCGAATATGATTGGATTACCGATATTTTGGAAGAAGCCATAGCTGAAGCAAAACAAAACGGATGGCTTGGTAATAATATTTCAGGAAGTGGCTTTAATTGTGAAATGTATGTGCAACGTGGCGCAGGAGCTTATATCTGTGGCGAAGAAACTGCATTGATTGAAAGCCTGGAAGGTAAAAGAGGTAATCCAAGGATCAAACCGCCGTTCCCTGCTGTAAAAGGTGTTTGGGGAAGGCCAACCGTGGTTAATAATGTAGAAACACTTGCTGCTGTTGTTCCCATTATCAATGATGGTGCAGACGCGTATGCGCAGATTGGTATAGGAAAATCTACCGGAACAAAATTAATGAGTGCCTGTGGCAATATTAATAAACCGGGTGTATATGAAATCGACATGACGATCTCTGTAGAGGAGTTTATTTATAGTGATGAATATTGCGGCGGAATTCCAAATGGAAAAAGACTGAAAGCCTGCATACCTGGAGGATCTTCAGTGCCAATTTTACCTGCAAATTTATTATTGACTACCGCAAAGGGAGAGAAAAGATTGATGAATTATGAAAGTTTAAGTGATGGTGGTTTTGCAACTGGTTCTATGATGGGATCCGGTGGTTTTATAGTTTTGGATGAAGACCAATGTGTGGTTAGACATACCTTTACGCTGGCCAGGTTTTATCGTCATGAAAGTTGTGGACAATGCAGCCCTTGCCGTGAAGGAACCGGTTGGATGGAAAAAATATTGAAGAATATTGAAGAAGGAAGAGGGCAGATGAGTGATATTGATTTGCTGTGGGATATTCAAAGAAAGATAGAAGGCAACACGATTTGTCCACTGGGTGATGCCGCTGCATGGCCCGTTGCTGCAGCAATCAGGCATTTTAGGGATGAATTTGAATGGCATGTATTGAACCCGGAAAAATGCAAAACGGAGAATTATGGATTGGCGCATTATGCGGATCCGATTTATGTACCTGCTGTTGTGTAATTTTCACGCAAGGTGCGCTAGGGTGCAAAGACGCAAAGAATAAAGAAGTAAAGAAATTGTGGAGTATGACAGAAAATGAAGTGTCAAAAGTTGTGTTTGATTTGTGTGTGATGATCCATTGAAAATTTGGTCCAGGATTATTTGAAAGTGTTTATGAAGAGATCATTTCTTATGAGTTAGGTAAATCGGGAATTCTTTTTACAAGACAGCAAGGTATTCCTTTGATTCATGAGGAAGTAAAAATGGAAGTTGGATTTAGAGCGGATATTATTATAGAGAATAAAGTCTTAATTGAAATAAAGTCAATAAAAGCGTTAGAGGATATTCATTACAAACAGATTCTGACTTATTTAAAATTGACGAACATCAAATTGGGAATGTTGATAAACTTCAATGTTCCTTTAATAAAAGATGGAATTCACAGAATAGTAAATAAACTATAAACTTTGCGTCCTTGCTCCTCTGCGGGCTTTGCGTGAAACACAAAATTATGGCTGACGAAATAAAAAAAGAACCACCCGCTAATTTCAAAGTTACCATCGATAATATTACCATCGATGTAGCTCCGGGAACAACGATATTAAATGCAGCACGTGCCATTGGAGGAGAGGTAGCACCACCTGCAATGTGTTATTACAGTAAACTGGAAGATAGCGGTGGTAAATGCCGTACTTGCCTCGTAGAGGTTGCCGCAGGGTCAACTGCCGATCCTAGGCCGATGCCTAAATTGGTAGCCAGTTGCCGCACTACCGTAATGGATGGCATGATTGTAAAAAATATTACCAGCGAAAAAGTTATTGATGCCCGCAATGGTGTTGTAGAATTTTTATTGATTAATCACCCACTGGATTGCCCTATTTGCGACCAGGCCGGAGAATGCCATTTACAGGACCTTAGCTATGAACATGGAAAAGAAGGCACTCGTTATAAATTTGCCCGCAGAACATTTGTAAGAGAAGATATTGGTCCATTCATTCAACTGCACATGACGAGGTGCATTCTTTGTTATCGTTGCGTTTATGTGGCCGACCAAATCACCAACAAAAGAGTACATGGAATAACAGACAGGGGCGATCATGCCGCTATTTCTACCTACATATCCAAAGCCATAGATAACGATTTTAGCGGCAACATGATTGATGTATGTCCTGTTGGCGCCCTCACAGATAAAACTTTCCGTTTTAAGAACAGGGTTTGGTTTACCAAGCCGGTAGATGCACACCGCTCCTGCGAAAATCCTGCTTGTTGCGGAAAAGCTACTCTATGGTTAAGGGGAGAAGAAGTGTTTAGGGTAACAGCCAGGAAAGACCAATGGGGAGAAGTACAGAGTTACGAAGGTAAGCCCGGCTGGATATGTAATACCTGCAGGTTTGATAAAAAGAATGCTAACGATTGGATCATTGAAGGATTAACTACCATCAGTAGACACTCTGTAATTGGTGCCAATAAATACAAAAAATTAGAAATGCCGAAAGAAACGGTGAAGACTGTGATGAATGGAATTGAACCGAAATTGCTGATGAATATTCACAATGTAAGCGAGGT
>CAZCAA010000062.1:1398-8327 GCA_964496585.1 uncultured Ferruginibacter sp. | reverse complement strand
TTGATTTTCGGCCCTGTCGGCATCATCTAAAATTTCTAATAATGAAATGATGACCTCTTTTCCTGCAGATTGAGAAAATTCTACTCTTTCTTTTGCGGTACGACGCTTATAGTTTTCAAACTCAGCTACCAACCGCAGGTATTTGTCCTTCTGTTCCTGAATTTCAGCCAGCAGTTTTTCAGATTCTATTGATTGATAGGCTTCTGGGTTACTGAGATGAGTATTTCCCGGAATATCCGCATCAGCATTTATGTCCATTGTTACATCATCATTTAAAGAGGTAATATCTTCCATGTGAATTATATTTAAATGTTTGCAAATGTACAATAGTCAAACATTTTGCCAATGCATGAATCGCAGTCAAATTGACACGCTTTTTTACAACAAAAATTAAAAGGGGGAGTAAAATTACTTTACAACCTGGAATTTACCTGATTCCAGGGTTGCGCCGTTTTTATCTTTTAGTTGGAAAACATATATTCCACGATAAAAATCTTCAAGATTAATACTGATACGGGGAGCTGTATTTTTCAATTCATAAACTTTTTTACCCATAAAGTTGAAGATAACCAAGGTAAATGAATTGTCATAACCTCTTTGGAAATCAAAATTGATAACCGAAGAAGCAGGATTTGGATAAAACTTGATAAATTTTGCCTGAGTAATGCCCTGGTCGGGACTTATTTTATTCTGAGCAAAAGATGTAAAAGTTATACCAATTAAAAAACTTAATATGTAAATAAATTTCTTCAACAATTTAAAAGTAGTAAAATCTTTTGAATTACCAAATATTATTATACCATAATTTGTGCCTGAAATGAAAAAAATATCATAAAAAAGAAAAAATTACGGGACAACCTATACACTTAAACGGGTTAAATGCTCTTTTATTGCGTTAAAATCAGGTAGTTCACGGGCATCTTCAAGTACAGCTGCATACCTTATAACTCCTTGTTTATCAATTATAAAGGCAGATCTTTTACTCACTCCTTTTAATGACATTTCGGTAAAAGACTCATAAATGCTGTCGTAATCTGCAGACACATCTTTATTAAAATCACTTAAAAGGGGATAATTATACTGTTGTTCTTCTTTGTACTTAGCCAGGGTAAAAACAGAATCAACAGAAATCCCCAATACCTGCACATGGTCGTTTTCGTAATTTCCGATATTATCTCTCACTGAACATAATTCAACTGTACAAACACTTGTAAATGCCAAAGGAAAGAATAGCAACAACACATTCTTTTTGCCTTTAAAGTCACTTAAACTAACTGAGTTTTTTTCAGAATTATATAGTGTAAAGTCTGGTGCTTGTTGTCCGATTTTCATTGTCATAAGTTTTAAAGTTATGGTGTTTAAGCTAATACACTGTGTTCTGTTAAAAAATGATCGAAAAATCTGCTAATTAATCCAGGGTGTTTAAAATAAAGAATAAGAAACTAGCAAACATTTAAACAAGGGATTCAATATCCATCATCAAAAGATTGTAAAAACAGCAAGGTCCCACCTTTCGGTAGGACCTCCTGTTATCCAAACAATCCATAAAAACAAAAATCGTTATTGTTAGACAGGACTTTTGATCGAAGATTGTTGGTTAAAATTTTGGACATCGTACAGCTTCCTTGCTGCTATTATTTTCTCTGAATTTTTGAAAAGTTAATGATACTTCAAATCCACCTCTTCCATTACTACCTGTTTTTAATTGTGATATGTTGGCATCATAACTAACCGCGATGGCAAGTGGCCTGAATTCAACTTTAGCAACAGGAATCAGCGCATCTTTCCACCTAAGGTATGCACCTGCATGGAAAGTATATTTCGGATTTTCGCTATCATCCAGTTTCCAGGAATAAAGTGCACCAGCCATCACTTCTTTATAAGTTCCCTGAGAAGTGTAATCAGCCTGAAGAGTAAAAAACGAAACATCAGTCATACTCATTCTTAATCCTGCAGAACCAACCAGTTTGGCTGTCATTTCATTTGTTCCACCACTGTAAAATGAAATATGTTTTGCTTTATTAAAATGATGATAGGCAAATCCTGCGAAGAAATTATTGTTAGGACTTTCTCCAATCTGTGTGTTAAAACTCATTCCCACACTTCCATCCAGGTATGAATAAGAAGGTTTATCAATTTTTTCGCCATCGGAAAGTCCGGGGTCATAACCGGTACCGTTATACTGGCTGTTGGTTGCCATTTTACTTCTATCTATTCTGCGTTGTACATAACCTCCCATAAAACCAAGTGATACATACGTGTTTCTGTCTTGCCCCAGTGATTTATGGTAATTAAGTGCAGGTAAAATATGAGTAGAAGTTAGCGCTACCGTACCTGCTTTATCGTATAATACTTGTCCGCCAATGGTTAAATAATCATCACCCTGCCCAACTGATCTTTTAAATTCACCACTAAGTGAAGTTGTTTGATAAGCTGTTGTAACGCTGTTCCACTGGCTTCTGTAAACAGTTTGTATTTTTACATCACCTGTAAAAATTCCAGCCAGCGCAGGGTTTCTTAACAGCGGTGTTTCAAATATTTGTGAAAAGTGAATGTCCTGTGACACGGCATTTAGTGTAAGCAACATGAACAGAGGTACTAAAAGATGTAGGGTAGGTTTTTTCATGGTAACGGATTGGATTTTGGATAGTACCGTAATAGTTATAAAACGTATTTTAGGCTCTTTTATTATTATTGATGTGTTTTTTATCTTTGTGTAAGCCAGTTTTTTAATACACTGATATTTAAGTTTACTACTTCTAAAATATTTGAAAGAAGCTTTTTAACGAATAAATATGGCGCCTTATGAATAGCTGTTCCCTGATGGTGAAAACAGGGCCTACATAGAAATGTAAGCCCTGAATCATTCATAAAACAAAAGCGAGTTTATTATTATTTAATCAGTGCAACATTACCTTTGAAAGTAAGCAGACTGTTATTATCGCAAAGTATTTCCACTACGTAAACAAACACATCGGGATTTAATTTCTGTCCTTTGTAAGTTCCGTCCCATCCTGCTCTTGTATCATTTGCCTGGAAATTGTGTTTTTCAAAAACAACTTCACCCCAACGGGTAAAGATCCTTTCAGATTTTATGCTGAACACACCTGAGCCTCTTGGATAGAAAAGATCATTTGAGCCATCGCCATTTGGAGAGAATGTATTTGGTATATACACATTTGCTCCATTGCAAATTACACTTACCGTAACGGCGTCGCTAGAAGTACAACCGCCCTGGTTTATTACCCTCACGTTGTATGTAGTTGTTTCTCTCGGCTTAACTGTGATGGAGGGAAATTGATTTCTAAATCCTGCATCAGTAGGAGACCAGATTGCATCAATTACATCAGCTGATATAGTTGGTACAAGATCTATTTGCTGTCCTACATTTATAATTTTATCAGGCCCTGCATCTACCGTTGGAATATTGTATACAACAACTGGTAAATAGGCAGTATCGCTAAAGCAATTCACATCATCGGTTCCAATTACTCGGTAGTTTGTTGTTATTGATGGAGTTGCAATTACGTCAGGAGTATTAGTGCTGTTAAGTCCTGCAGATGGGCTCCATTCGTATCTGAAAGCTCCGGATGCAGACAAGGTAGCCGAACTTCCAACACACAAAGTGTCTCCCAAACTACTGCTCATGTTAAAAGGGAATTTTACTCTCACTATTAATGAGTCACGGTTAGTACAACCGTGTATTGTTGATCCTGTAACAAGGTATCTTGTTTGAGCAGCAGGAGTAGCTATCGGGTCTGCACAGTTTGTACAACTCAATCCAAGTGAAGGCGTCCATACATAAGTGGCAGCACCGGTTGCATTCAGTCTTACGCCTCTTCCTTCACATATTAGCGTATCTACTCCGGCATTGATGGTTGGAATACTGTAAGCCTCTATTGTAGTTACTGCGGTGTCTTTACAACCGCTGCTATTTGTAGCGAGTAAGCTTATATTATAAACACCGGCACTGCTGTAAACTTCTGGTGCAGGGTTGATAATATTTGAAACGTTGCCATTACCAAGATTCCAACTCCAGCTTACAGCTGATGTATCAGCAACAGCCAATGAGCCACTAAACGTTACCGTTACTGGTGTGCAGCCATTGGCACTTTGTGTTATTAATGCCTGCGGAGAAGCTACAACTTTTACCGGCGTGAGGCTTCTGATTGAATCTGAACAGCCAGCCAGCGTGGTAACTACCAATGTTGGATAGTATAGCCCGGTTGCAGTATAAAAATGACCGGGATTTTGCGTGCTGGCAGTAGTACCGTCACCAAACGTCCATGAATAACTGGAGATAGGATCATTTGTTACAGTGGTATTATTAAACTGGATATTTCCTGCATTACATAATGGTTGTGAGTTAAAATCAAAGTCTGCTGTAACACCCTGGATTCTGATAGTATCAGTACCTCTGATAGGTACAAGGCAACCGGCTGCATCCCGCAGGATCATCTTTGGAATATATTCACCTGGAGTAGTGTATGTATGTGAAACGATAGAATCTGGTGTACTCAGCGTACTACCATCGTTAAAATCCCAGATAAATGAAGTCCTGTCTCTCGTACTGGCTACAAAATTCACCGTTAGTGGCGTACAGCCCGAAAGGCCGCCATAGCTAAATGTTCCCTGAGGTCCACGTACCACAATAGTTTGCTCCTTTACAGAACTACAGCCGCCCGGGCCAACTACTGTTAACTTAGAAATATAAATTCCAGGAACAGCATAAAAATGTGATGGGCTGGCAGTTTGAGAATTAGAGCCGTCTCCAAAATCCCAATTGATAGAAGTATAGTTTTGAGAAGTATTTGTAAAATCAACAACCAGCGGCGGGCAAGTTCCTACAGAATCGCTTACAGTAAAATTAGCCAACGGTGTTGTAATGCTGATGTAATTTGGTCTTGTTATTGAATCCATGCAACCATACCTGTCTGTAATTACCAACTTCACAGAATAGCTGCCATTGTTCATGTAATTGTGTGTTGGACTGGTAACAATACTATTCCCACCATCACCAAAATCCCATAAGGAACTTAAGCTTGGGCCTGAAGAACTGTTGGTAAATTGTACAGCACGATCTGGACAGGTTGAAGTATTATTGGCAGTAAAGTTTGCAACAGGTTTTGAAATAGTTAACAGGTTTGAACGGGTAATGGTATCGCTGCAACCAGATGCATCCGTTACCATTAATGATACAGTATAAATACCTGCGGTAGCATAAGTGTGTTGAAAAGGGGGTGCTGTTAAAGTGTCTATAACGCCATCACCATAATTCCAAATCCAGCTAACGATTTGATTGCTGCCATCGGTTATACTACTGTCACTAAATTGAACAGTACTTAAGAGGCAAGTGCCTGGCACAGCTGAACCAAAATTGGCAGTAGGTCCGTTTACCCTGATATATTGTTGCTTTATAATAGTGTCGCGGCATCCATTTGCGTCAATGGTAATCAGGCGAACATCATAAAGTCCGGACAAAGCATAAGTATGTGAAATAGTTCTTCCCGTTCCGGTAGTGCCATCTCCAAAAGTCCATTGGTAATTTGGTACATCGGGAGCATTTGCCACTATTGCAGAGAAGGTGGTAGCACCATTTCTGCAGATGATGGTATTAGATGCTGTGAAATCGGGGTGTTCATCAATTATCCTGATGTTAACATTTTTGGTGTAGGTACATCCTGATAGTGTATTGGTAACAGTTAGTGAAGCAATATAAAGTCCTGGCATAGCATAAATATGTGAAGGGCTCGGTATTGTTGATGTAGTTCCATCGCCGAAATTCCAACTATACGTATCTGCACCAATTGAGCGGTCAGTAAAATTTCTTCTGAAAGGTGCGGCGCAACTTGAACTCACCAGAAAATTAGCAATTGGGGGATTGATATGAACAAAGTCATTTATTATCAACGTATCGGAGCAACCATTGTTAAACACAATCAACTGCACAGTAAAGTGTCCTGTATCGCTGTAAATATGCTCAGGGTTTTGAACTATTGAACTACCTCCGTCGCCAAAATCCCAAAGCCATGCAGTGGCGGTTCCAGTAGTAAGATCTGTAAATACAACAGGTAATTCAGCACAGGCTTCCAGTGGGGTTGCAGTAAAATTGGCTAGCGGTTTTACACCGGCTTTAATACCGTTATTAACGGTTACGGTGTTTGTACAACCACTTGCAGTGGTAATCGTTAATGTAATATTATATTCCCCCACATTAAAAATATGCGTTGGATTTTCAAGTATTGAAGTGGTGCCATCACCAAAATCCCACAAATAAGTTGTTACAGGTTCAGTTGAGGCATTGGTGGAAACGAATGTCCAGCTAAATGGAGCACAACCTTCCTGCGGAAGATCATTGATGCTGGCAACTGGTGGTTGAATATGAATATAATCCTGCCTTACAAGCGTGTCTGCGCATCCGTTACTTCCCGTAGTGATCAAAGTAACCGTATAAGCTCCTGAAGCTGTATAGGTGTGCGACGGATTGGTTTGTGCTGAAGTTGCACCATCACCAAAGTTCCATTGCATCATGGTAGCATTGGTACTGCTGTTAGAAAAATTAACTGTTAATGGAGCAATACAAGCACCGGTAATGTCTGCTGTGAAATCTGAAGTTGGTTTTGGTAAAACGGTAATCATTTTAGTAATTGAATCCTTGCAGGAGCCAAAATTATTTACCAGTTTTATAAGGAAAACACCTCCCGAAGAATATCTCTTAACCGGATTGATAGCAGTTGAATAAGTGCCATCTCCAAAATCCCAGTTACAGGAAGCCGGAGCTGGTGTAGAGGTATTTGTGAAGTTAATTCTTACGCCTGCACATACAGTGGCAGGAGAAGTAAAATTAGATTGAGCATTTCCTATAAATAGAGGAGTTGGAATTGTGAAAGTATCTTTGCAACCATTTATATTGGTGGCAATTAATTGTG
>CAZCAA010000062.1:0-1298 GCA_964496585.1 uncultured Ferruginibacter sp. | reverse complement strand
TAAAATAAGTTACTGATGGATTCTGCAGGAAAGAAGTGGTGCTGTTTCCCAGCGTCCATTTCCAGCTTGTTGGGTTTCCTGTAGAAAGATCGGAAAAATTTACAACCAAAGGAGCACAACCGGAAGTTGGAAGAGCAGAAAAATTGGCTTGTGGCTGGGCAAGGCATATTAAACTGATACAGCTTAATAGCATGGACATACAAATGGATTTAACCAATGTAGTTGGGTACATAGGATTTGGCTTTTGCTTTTATGAATATTGAATAGTCCATTTTTCAATGAACCAATCTATTAACTCAGATAAAAGAAAAAAATTGTGTAAAAAGGGAAGTTTATTTTATAATCTTTCCATATATAGCACTTTTGGAGCGGTAGATCCCCAGGGCGCTAATTTCATGATAGGGAAGGCTTTTTCCGTAAATTTCCAACTTCTGTTTAAGAAATCGAAGCCGGCTGGTATACTAGGTAAGGTAAGGCTGATCGTAAGTTTGCCAAATTCTTCTGTGCAACCCCAGGTGCCGGTGCAGGTAACAGTTCCATTTAATTTTGCAATCATGGGGCCTTCTGTATTGCTGTTGGTACTGCTGT
Source organism: uncultured Ferruginibacter sp. (assembly GCA_964496585.1). Lineage (GTDB taxonomy): Bacteria > Bacteroidota > Bacteroidia > Chitinophagales > Chitinophagaceae > Ferruginibacter. Next base: position 710 of record CAZCAA010000062.1, on the reverse strand, counting down.
TTTTTTCTAACCTGAAAATATAACCGGTATAATCATTTGTAAGATCTGTACCATTATCTGTAGCAAGGTTAACTATGAAATCCCTGTTTAAAACATTTTGCTCAAAATATTGCTCAAGTATATTTTCTGTTTTATTTTCTACAGCTTTTTTACAACTTAGTGCTAAAATGAGCACTGAACAAAGAATAGCTATTAAAAATCTGGTTTTAAATAAAAAAGCCGGCATATTATGAAGATATTTTTTTATAAATATCGGTATATTTTTTTGTAACATAATCAACAAAATATTGGCTGTTTAATGTTTGCCCGGTTGCCTTGCTGCACAACTCTTCTGATGTATAATAACGACCAAATTTGTAAATATGTTGTTGTAGCCATTGTATCAAATGTTTATTTTCTCCTTTGGCAATCTCCTGATTAAGTGAGTTATTCTCCTTTAAAATGGCTGCATGTAACTGAGCCGCATATAAACTTCCTATACTATAAGTTGCAAAATAGCCAAAGCTGCCGTGGCTCCAATGAACGTCCTGAAGACAGCCTTTTACGTCATCAGGAACTGTAATTCCCAGGTATTTTTTATAAAGCTCATTCCACGCGGCAGGAATGTCTTTCGTTTTTAACGCTCCTTCAATAAGTAACTTTTCAATTTCGTACCTGATCATTACATGAAAATGATAGGTAAGTTCGTCAGCCTCAGTTCGTATTAACGA
>CAZCAA010000061.1:0-8392 GCA_964496585.1 uncultured Ferruginibacter sp. | reverse complement strand
GAATAGTTTAGTTTGTAAGTATCTGTCCAGTCGAAAGGCGAAATGATCTTACCGGATGAATCCTTAGCATAAAAATCAGGATGAGATTTTATCCAGTGATTATCAGTAGATGAATGGTTAGCCACCCAGTCTGTGATCACTTTAAAACCCATAGAATGCGCTTTTTTTACAAGTGATTTCCATTCCGTCATATTCCCAAATTCACTGTTAACTTCAGTGTAGTTCTTAACAGCGTAGTAGCTTCCCAGATCTTCACTTGTCATCTTTCTGTCTGTGATACCGATTGGCGTTATTGGCATAAACCATAAGATTTCCACTCCCATTTTTTTTAACCTTGGCAAATGTTTTTCGAAATCTTTAAAAGAACCTGAAGCAGAATATTGACGAAGATTTACCTCGTAGATATTACTTTGAGCACTCCAGGATGGATGTAATTGTTTTACTGTTGACTGCTGCTGGGAAAAAGCAGTTGCAAAAAACAACGTTGCGGCAAGGAAAAGTGAATATTTTTTAAATTTCATGATTGTAAATTTGGGTAGTTACTACTTTTAAAAACTGTGTTGCTAAACTATTATCAATGTCTTATTTTATCAATTCATAAATGGCTGTTTTATAAGAGCCAAGTTTAAAGTCAGTTAAAGATCCAGAATTTTTGTTGATCACATCTTTATACTGGCTAAACCCTTCTGTTCTTTCTGCATATTTTTTTATTGAAATATTTTTTTCTTCTTTCGAAGTATTCATTACTACCATTATTGTTTGCTTGTCGTTATATCTGAAATAAACATACACAGCATCTTCGGGATAGTATTGCATAAACTTTCCTGTTGTTAATGCAGAAGAAGTTTTTCTAAAGTTAGCCAGCGTGGCAAAGTGCTGAAAAACTGCCTGGTCATTTTGAGTTCTTCCCTGTATAGTAAACTTATTTAGTGTATCGCTTTTCCAACCTCCGGGAAAATCAAGTCTTACGTAACCATCATTCGGATGTGTTTTACCAGTGGTAGCAAGTTCAGCGCCGTAGTAAATTTGTGGTATGCCACGGGCAGTTAATAGCCACGACAATCCGGAAATATATTTATCCATATTTTCATCTACAACAGAATAAAAACGCGACATATCATGATTGTCCAGGAAGATAACCTGCCGGGTTGGATCTTTGTAAACGATATCCTGTGCGAGTGTAGTGTATAACTTATTAACTCCTTCATTCCATCCAAAGTCTTTAGTTAATGCATCTGTAATGCCCCATAATGTTTGAAAATCTGTTGTAGCCTGCAGGTTACTCTTCAATGGTATGTCAAAAGTATTCTGGCAAAAATAACTTTGGTTTACTACACCATGTACCCAGGTTTCTCCAAACATCGTCAGTTTCGGGTACTCTACCGTTAGTGCGTTGTTACAACGATTCATAAAAGGAATGTCGTTGTATGGATAGGTATCGATTCTCCATCCATCAATGCCAAACTCTTCAACAGTCCATAAGGCATGTTGAATAAGGAAATTTGCTACATAAGGGTTTTGCTGGTTAAGGTCGGGCATCTGCTTTGTAAACCATCCATCAGACATTACCTTAGCCTGCGATTTACTTGCATAAGGATCAAAAATCGTTTGATCTTTATAGTTAGTATTGGTGTAATTATCCCATTGGTTTAGCCAGCTTTTCATTGGCATATCCTGCACAGTAACATGGTATAACCCAACATGATTGTACACTGCATCCTGAATTATTTTCATACCCTTTGCATGTGTAGCATCAATCAACTCCTGGTAGGCAATATCTCCGCCGATACGTGGATCAATTTTATAATGATTTGTAAATGCGTAGCCATGTTCTGTGCGGTTTGGCATATCATTTTCCAGTACGGGATTTAACCAGAGAGTTGTAATACCAAGATCCTGTAAATAGGAGAGATGATCTTGTATTCCTTTAAGATCACCACCATGGCGATTGAAAACGGTATCTCTGTTCAGACTTTGGTCCCGCATGCCTGCAACTTTATCGTTCGATTCATCGCCATTGGCAAACCTGTCGGGCATTATAAGGTACATCAGGTCTTTGGAAGTTACACCTTGAGCATAGGTAACTCCTGCTCCGCTTCTCCGTTTTTTCAACTGGAAGTTTAGGAAATTATTACTTCGGTTATCCGTTAACGTTTCTTTGAAAACAAGTGTTCCTGGTTTTGCAGAAGCAGTTATCTCTATGTCGGCAAAAACATAATTCGGATTTTCTACTTTATTTATTTTCAGCAATTTTACACCCGGATAAGGTATGATACTGATATTTGATTTGTTGGCTACATCTTTACCATGAAACATTATCTGTACTTTGTTCCATTTCATGCCAGTCCACCAATTGGTAGGATATGCATTTATAGTTTCTGTTTGTGCAAATGATGTTAGTATAAACGCAACAGCAAAAAGTAAAAGGAGTATTTTTTTCATTTCAATATTATTTTTGTCAGGCTTTGTCATTGTCATTAACTATCAGTGTAAGGAAGCCAGCTATAATCATTGATACGCCGCCTAATGCAACTGTATTCAATGTATTGGCATGAAAAAATTTCATGGTAAAAAAACCTAAAATGCTGGCAGCAAGAATTTGTGGAATCACAATAAAGAAATTAAATACGCCCATATAGTAACCCATTTTGTTGGCAGGAAGAGAACTGGATAACATTGCGTATGGCATAGATAATATGCTCGCCCAGGCAATTCCGACCATACCCATAGAAACCAATAGATACATAGGGTCGGTGATAAAATAGATAGAGAGTAAACCAATACCACCAATTACTAGGCAGATCAGGTGCGTTATTTTCCTGTTGGTTTTAAAAGCTATCAACGGAATGATGAATGCAAAAACTGCAGCCATACCATTTCTAACAGAAGAACAAACATTCAGCCAGTCGGCACCATCATTATATTCCTGTTGTACTCTTTTTAATTCAACTTTATCAGTTGCCGTAGTTTGCATATTTAAACTATCAGAAAAATAATTGGCAAGGTTTATTGAAATGGCAACAGGATTTACATCAGCCCTGTATTGCCGGATTTCATTGATATCACTCTGCAGTGAAGAAAGATTTTTTTTGGCTTTATCGTCTTTAAGCTCGGTAGCTTTGGTAAGATCGGTGCTAATGGCAGCATCCATTTTATCTACCAGAACTTTATCCACCTTCATATTATAAATGTTAGAAGTAACGGCATTAGTAGCATATATCCACATTGCAAATAAAGCGAACCAAGTAAAGAACTGAACAAATGCCAACTGCTTCATAGCTTTTGGCATTTTTAAAATGCCGCCAAAGGTTTCTTTGAGTGCATCAGAAAATGTAGTTTCCTGTTTCTCTTTTTTAAATTTCTCAATGTTTTCCGGAGGAAATTCTTTAGTTGTGAAAACGGTATAAAGCACTGAAACCAGAAACGCAATGCCTCCGAGATAGAAAGACCATTTAACAGAATTGGGTATCTGGCCCGCAGGTGCGGTGTTGCTCACATTAAACCAATTGGTAAATATCCAGGGAAGCAATGCTGCAATTACAGAACCAATCCCAATAAAAAAACTTTGCATGGCAAAGCCTGACGTTCGTTGAGAAGGAGTAAGCTTATCACCTACAAATGCACGAAAAGGTTCCATCGAAATATTAATTGATGCATCAAGTATCCACAACATTCCGCCGGCTATCCATAACGTTGGGGAATTAGGCATCACAAAAAGTGCAAGCGTAGCTAATACGGCACCAATAAAAAAGAAAGGCCTTCTTCTTCCCCAGTATGGATGCCAGGTTCTGTCGCTCAGATATCCAACAATTGGTTGAATCAATAATCCGGTAAGTGGAGCAGCAATCCATAAAATAGGAATCTCATCTTTATTGGCTCCAAGCGTTTCGAATATTCGGCTAACATTGGAATTCTGTAACTCAAAACCAAATTGAATTCCAAAAAAACCAAAGCTCATATTCCATAGTTCCCAAAAGGATAATTTTTTTTGTGGCCCCGAAGTTTGTGAAGACATAACAATCGTTTATTTAGATAATTGGCAAACTGTGTAAAAAATACACTTTGATAAAAATACAATAAAATATCAGGTGGCAAAATATTTGAAAAATTATCCGGAAAATTAACTGGCTGGCTATTAATTGATTTGCCCTGTATTGTTTAATGTATCTCGTTTTTTTGAGAAAAGTTTTTGCACAATTGAGCGACTTATTCATATTGTGTGTATTTTACACATTAAATTGTTTGTAATGAAAAAATTTTTACTCTTCTTGGGGGTAATTGTGCTTACGCTACCTTCCTTTTCCCAACTTCTTTCCTGGTCGCCTAATTTTATACAGGAAAGTACTACACCAGTTACAATAACAATGGATGCCAGTAAAGGTAACCAGGGATTGTTTGGGTACACGCCCACCTCTGATGTATATGTTCACATTGCCGTTATCACTAACTTAAGTGCCACTTCATCTGATTGGAAATATACAAAGTTTACCTGGGCAACAAGTAATGTCTCTGCACAGTGTACATCGCTAGGGAACAACAAGTGGTCATTTACCATTACCGGCGGTTTAAGAACTTTTTTTGGGATGGTGAATCCATCAGAAACAATCCAGAAAATTGCTATATTATTTAGAAATGGTGCCGCAACTAAAGTACAGCGTAATTTATCAGGTGCGGATATGTATATTCCTGTGTACACAACAGCACTCGCTGCCCGATTTTCTGTGCCATTAATGCAGCCGACTTTTACGCCTATTCCCGAATTAATTACGAAAGTGGTTGGTAATACCATACCAATGACAGGTGTTTCTAATTCAGCAGCCACATTAAAATTATACCTCAACGGAACGGTTGCACAAACAGCGCCAGCTGCCACTACTATTAGTGCCAGCCCGGTTATTTCTACCACCGGAAACCAGGTTATTGTAATGGAAGCTAACAATGGTGTAATCACAAAATCTGATACTATCAGGTTTTTTGTTCCTGCTGCCGTAACCATTGAAGCACTTCCTGGTGGACTTAGAGATGGAATAAATTATGAAGCCAACACAACTGCTGCCACACTTGTATTGTACGCACCAGGTAAAACAAGGGTAGGAGTGATCGGGGATCTGCCGGGAAGCAACTGGTTGGAGCAATCTGGTTATCAGATGAAAAAAACTCCAGATGGGAACCGCTGGTGGATCAGGTTAACAGGATTAACACCCGCTACAGAATATTCGTTTCAATATTTAGTTGATGGTGTGTTGGCAGTTGCCGATCCCTATGCGGAAAAAGTGCAGGACCCTTACAATGATCAATATATTACTGCTGCAACATATCCTGGCTTAAAACCATATCCTGTTAATCTTACTTCTGGAATGGTTAGTATACTTCAAACAGCTGCGCCTGTTTATAATTGGCGCAATAATTCTTTTGCCAGGCCCGATAAACGTAACCTCATTATTTATGAATTATTATTGCGTGATTTCGTTACAAAGCATGATTGGAACACCTTACGTGATAGTTTAAACTACCTGAAATCACTTGGTATAAATGCTATCGAATTAATGCCTGCCAACGAATTTGAAGGAAATAATAGTTGGGGATATAACCCTGATTTTTATTTTGCACCCGACAAATATTATGGTCCGGCCATCACCATGAAACGTTTTATTGATTCATGTCACTCCCGTGGTATTGCGGTGATTATGGATATTGCATTGAATCACTCCTTTGGGTTATCGCCAATGGTGCAGTTATATTGGGATGCGGCCAATAACAGGCCAGCTGCTAACAATCCATGGTTTAACCCTGTACAAAAGCATGCTTTTAATGTTGGATATGATATGAACCACGAAAGCCTTGCTACGCGTGCTTTTGTTAGCAGAGTAGTAGAGCATTGGCTGGTAAATTATAAAGTGGATGGATTTCGTTTTGATCTTTCAAAAGGATTTACACAAAAACAAACCTGTGACGCTTCCGGTAATACTTGTGATGTAGGAGGATGGGGAAGTTATGATTCTACCAGGGTAGCTATCTGGAAGAAGTATTACGATACGCTTCAATTAAAAGCACCCGGTTCCTATGTGATACTGGAACATTTTGCAGAAAACAGTGAAGAAATCGATTTATCAAATTACGGAATGATGCTTTGGGGAAACATGAACAATAATTACAACCAGGCTTCCATGGGATTTAATACAGATTGGAATTTTGATTATGGATTATTCGTTGCCAGAGGCTGGGCTAATCCGCATTTGATCACTTACATGGAAAGTCATGATGAAGAACGATTAATGTATAAAAATTTGCAGTTTGGAAATAGCTCAGGTGGCTACAATGTTAAAACACTTGCCACTGCATTAAAAAGAATGGAATTGACAGGGGCATTTTTGTTTACCCAGCCGGGTCCTAAAATGATCTGGCAGTTTGGTGAACTGGGGTATGAATATTCAATTAATTTTTGCCAAAATGGAACCATCAATACCAACTGCAGAACGGATGCTAAGCCAATTCGCTGGGATTATCTTCAAAATGCAGACAGGAATAAATTGTACAGGGTTTGGGCAGCATTGATTCGCCTAAGGTCAAATCCGTTGTATAGTAATTTATTTACAACAAATAACATCACCCGCGATTTTAACGGAGCTTTCAAATGGATGAAAATTACCCAGGGTAGTACACACCTGATGGTAATAGGAAATTTTGATGTGGTGGCACAAAGCGGCTCTGTTACTTTTCCAACAGCTGGCACCTGGTACGATTTTCTCAACGGTACAACTATTGCAACAACAGGTTCTAGTCAGTCTTTTAATTTACAGCCCGGCGAATACAGGGTTTTCCTAAATCAGTTTGTAGCCCTACCGGTTACCATTACCAGCTTTAATGGAAAGAATAACGGTTCTAATAATTTATTGCAGTGGTCTGTTACCAATGAGCAGGGCCTGGCGTATTATGAGTTGCAACGCAGCATTGATGGAACTGAATTTTCAGAAGTAGCAAAAGTAACGGCTACGGGTAATAGTAATTATTCTTATATCGATAATATCAGTTCGTTGAGGGCGCCGGTTTATTTTTACAGGTTAAAAAGTGTAGATCACGACGGGAACTTTAAATTCAGCGAAGTAGTTAAGATAAGAGTTAATGTAAATGGTGCATTTATTGAAGCAAATCCAAATCCGTTTGCGGAAAAGCTTTCTGTTAATATAGAAACGGTTTTGTCTGGTAAGGCCAGCATATTTATTAATGATATTAGTGGCAGGCAATTGATCAGCAAAACAGTAAACTTATCTGCAGGAAACAATGTATTTGAGATAAAGGAAGCAGCACTGTTAAACCAAGGGATATATGTGTTAACGGTGATAACGTCTGATCAAAAGCAAAGTATTAAAATAATAAAGGGCAAATAGGATAGTTTATAAAATACCTGTAAAGGAATAACTAAGCAATTGGAAATGATTCAAAATTTTTTTATTATGCCACAAACGGAAGATGCAGATTTAAATGCTAAAGCTGTAAAAAGTCTCAAGATCATTCAATCTGAAGTAAAGAGCATCAATAAAATTGCTTTATCGGTAGACTGTGTAATTTTTGGTTTTGATGAAAATAAACTCAAAGTTTTATTGATCAGATCAGATATGAAGAAATTCCAAAGTAAGTGGTCTTTACTTGGCGATCTGGTGAAACCTGATGAAGATCTCGATACATCTGCTTATCGGATATTAAAACAACGTACAGGCCTTGATGATTTGTATCTGGAGCAGGTTCATACTTTTGGCGGTACCGACCGTCATCCAGGTGGAAGGGTAGTGTCAGTTGCTTATTATTCTCTCATAAATATTCAACATCATAAATTAAAGATATTAGACAATGAGCTGCATTGGCATGATGTGGACACCGTTGTAGACCTGGCATTCGATCACAAGGAAATCTTCGATACCTGTTATACCAGACTGCAGAAAAGAGTTCAGGAACATCCACTCGGCTTTAGTTTATTGCCTAATAAGTTTTCACTAAGAGAATTACAGAATTTGTATGAAGCAATTTTGGGCGTAAAGCTAGATAGAAGGAATTTTCGGAAGAAATTCTTTGCCATGGACTTTTTGATAGACCTGGATGAGATAGAAGAAAATGTACCGCACAGGCCAGGAAAATTGTACAAATTTAACTACACTAAGTACGAAAAGCGAAATAAAAAATGGGTTGGAATAGATTTTTAAAAATTGAGAGAGAAATGCAGCGGTAACGGCTGTTTTATTGCCTTTAAACGACTATTCTCCCGGCTTTACCCAGCTTGTTTAACAATTGAATACAAACACATAATTAATTCTTAACATAAAGTTAATTTACAAAAAAATGTGCTACTTTGCGTAAGTTTTACACATTGCTATTAAACTACCAAAACCGTTAATGT
>CAZCAA010000060.1:6035-8613 GCA_964496585.1 uncultured Ferruginibacter sp. | reverse complement strand
TATGAAAGAGAATAATTCGTTTTTGAGTATAACGATATATTATGTTATTCAGGTTTGCCTGTGGGCAGGGAAGAAAAGTAATTTGCGTATGCTACTTTTCTTTATGAAGGTTAGCAGATTGCGTTGGAGTGTTTTCTTTTTTTTCTTTGTGATAGCGGAGCGTCTAGATTTTGAAAAAATCTTACCTTGTAGTTGATAAATGAGCAAGCTTGCGAATACGCCCCGACATCCGTAGCTTGAGAGTATTGAGCGAAGCGATTTACGACCTTGCGCAGGACTGGCGGGGCAGAGATAGTAATTAAAAAAGGGTAGCGTCAACTACCCAAATCATGTAATGTATTGTACACCCGTACAAATATACATTATATGGAATTACTTACATCTAATCAGGTTTTTATTATTTTTTTTACTCTGTATGTCTTATTGAGCTTTTTATACTTTAAAGGTATTTTTTCTAGAAATAGTTCTATTAAATATTTGGCTGTACGATTAACTATATGTTACATACCAATATCGTACGCATGTTTTCAATTGTTTAGAAATTTATTTTAGCCTTTTAAACCAGTCGTACACTGAATCAGTATCAAATATTTCCCAGTCTTTATTTAATATTTTTGAAAGCCTAAAAATACTTTGTGAGATTGCATATAGTTCAGTAGATTCCTTAATATTTAAAACCCAATTTTCTAATCTATCAAAATCTGCATGACCTTTTGGTTTAAAGCCATTTTTCATTAGTTCTATATTTTCACTTGAAAATCCGCCTGTATCGTCTGGCGGAATGTTAGAATCTCTATGTTCTTGAACTGCTGCATTATAAAAATCACTATATATCTTATCGTACAATTTTTTAGCAGCTAAGCTATCGGTAGCGTTATTGCCGGGGGCAAAATAGTTTGACAATCTAATTTGACCTTCTTTACGTTGTATTCTCATAGCTGATGCAGCATCAGAAATATCAGAAATATTTGAAGTGTTTTCACTGACAATTTCAAGTACTTTTGATTTTATTTCTTTTGTAGCTTGATTCTGTATTAGATTTTGAATTTTATCCGTTTGGAATTGTTCTTTCAATTGAGCCTGCGTTTCTTGTAAGGCAATTTGCTTCGTAGAATTGGATATTCTTGAAAGCTCGTTTTCTGAATATTCTTTAGTTGACAAAACGGCATCCTTAGAATCAGACTTGATTTCTGCCACAGTTTTGTCAGCATCTTTTTTTAAATCTGAAATTTGATCTATATATGTCTTTACTACCGACTTGTATTCAGTTTTAACTTCTTTCAGTTCATTCCTAATATCTGAAACGCTATTAAAAGTAAAAGCCAATCCTAAAGATAAGAGTATGGTTATCATTAAACTTATAACTGACACTCCATACTTCAAAAAAGACAAAACATGTTCATAATGCATCTGCTCCTCCGATTTTCCATTTGGTTTTACACCCTTATTTAAAGGGTAATTCTTTTTAAACATATCGCAATCTTTTACGCAATCTACCAATATAATCTATTACGTGAGGGAAGCGTAGGGAAGAAAAAAAAGAAAAGGGCGAGCCTCTGTGTTGTAGGCTGTGCGCCTGTTTAACATAATATTAATTATAGGAACAATGCATAGTTTTTAAAGCTATTACAGAGTATACTTAAACTTAAAATTCAATCCCGTGTATATATAAAGTACTTTTGCCGGATGAATGAAATAAGTAAAATTGAAGCGGAGAGATTGCAACAATTAGGAATTAAATCGCTTAACGGAATGCAAATGCAAACCCTGGAAGCCATTAAAAATGATGATTCAGTAATATTATTATCTGCCACAGGTTCTGGCAAAACACTTGCATTTTTAATGCCACTCATAAGATCGTTAGATCCGGATATCAAATTTGTTCAGGCACTTATTATGGTACCATCCAGAGAACTTGCTCTTCAAATTGAAGGCGTTTTAAAACAAATGCAGACAGGATTTAAAATCACCGCCTGCTATGGAGGCCATAAAAGAGAAATTGAAGAAAATAATCTTGTACAACCGCCTGCCATCATCATAGGTACTGCTGGGCGAATGGCCGATCACATAAGGAGAAACAGCATCGAACTTTTCTGTATAAAATTTCTTGTGCTGGATGAATTCGATAAAATCCTTGAATTGGGGTTTCTGGAAGAAATGGAATTCATTTTGAAATCTTTGCCGGCTGTGGAAAAAAGAATGCTTACATCTGCCACCAATGCAGTAGAAATTCCTGTATATACGAAAATGAAGGATGCCGTTACGCTCGATTTTCTGGGAGATACTAAAGAAAATCCTGATGCCCTATCTATTAAAGCAATTCGTAGTCCGGAAAATGATAAACTAGAAACCTTATTAAAGCTCGTTTGCTACCTGAATGATACGTCTACCATTGTGTTTTGCAACCATAGGGATGCTGTAGAGAGAACGAGTAGTTTTTTATCTGAAAAAGGAATTGTAAATGTTTTTTACCATGGTGGTATGGAACAACAAGATCGCGAAGTTGCACTGTGTAAATTTAAGAACAGCAGCTCAAATATCCTGGTAACAACAGACCTGGCAAGCCGTGGATTGGATA
>CAZCAA010000060.1:0-5935 GCA_964496585.1 uncultured Ferruginibacter sp. | reverse complement strand
AACAGCAGCTCAAATATCCTGGTAACAACAGACCTGGCAAGCCGTGGATTGGATATAGCCAATATCCGTAGCATTGTTCATTACCATCTCCCATTAACCGAAGATAGCTTCACACACAGAAATGGTCGAACCGCCAGAATGGATGCTACCGGTAATGTGTACGTGATATATTCGCCTGAAGAAAAGTTACCAGAATATATTAACTCAGTTAGCGAAGCTTTTGATTTGCCCGCTCAGGTACCAATTCCTGATAAACCCAAATGGAGTACACTGTTTATTGCAGCCGGGAAAAAAGACAAGATCAATAAAATTGATATTGTTGGTTTTCTTTCTAACAAAGGTCATTTGAAAAAAGATGAAATCGGACTGATTGAAGTGAAAGATTTTTCTGCTTTTGTAGCTGTCCGCAAATCAAAAGTCGGACAGGTAATTGAATCTATAAAAGATGAAAAAATAAAGAATAAAAAAATAAAAATTGCAATAGCCAAATAAGAATAATCTAATTTAAAATGGTCTCATGCCGCCCGGTCCAGCACCGGGAGGCATCATACCACCACCTGGCATCATTCCTTGTTGCTGCTGTCCCTTAAATTTATTTAATCGCAATACAAAGCTTAACATAAAATAACGGGCAAGCCTATTAGTTCGGGTATCAGTAATAGATGCAGCGGTTACTACTCTGCTAATGCCTTTATTCTGATTAAGTATATCAAATGCCTGCAGTTTAACAGAAACATTTTTCTTTTTAAAAAATTGTTTTTCCAACGTACTGTTGATGATCAATGGGTTGATATTTATGTAATCTGCATAACCATTGTTGATCGTTTTATCAATCTCATAACTAAATATAAAATCCTCTGTAAAGAATATTCTGGAAGAATGAGAAAAACTCCAGGTTTGTATTTCTAAATTATTAAGTGCAGATTTTTTTTCTGAATATTTGGTACTGTTATAAGTGAAATTTACTGCAGCACTGGATTCCAGCCACTTTTTTACTTTTACATCCATAGACAATCGCTGGCCTAATATCCAGTTTTTACCGATATTTTTCCTGCTCTCAATAAAGGAAACATTATTATTATAGATTACATTCCCACCCCAATTGAAGACATATTTTCTGTTTTGTTTGGGCCTCGAAATATTGTAAAATGCGGTAACGGTAAAAAATCCGTCCGTATTGATATAACCGGTTTCCTGCCCTCCTAAAATCCCTAAGGGCTTTGTATTCGTTACAATTTTGTCATTGGTAAATGAAACAGCAATATTTCCAAAAAACACATTGCCACTGATAAAATCAAAATTGTTGTAACGTGTACTGAAAGTATTAGTGAATTCGGGTTTGAGGTCTGGATTACCAATGATAATATTTTGAGTATTAGAGATATCAGGAACTGGATTTAATTGCGTATATCCGGGTTGGTTAGTTGATCCGTTGTAGTTCACATTAAAGGAACGGCTTCTTGAAAAATTGTAGGCGAACCTAATTACCGGGAAGAAATTTACAAGTTGCTGACGATAATTATTGCTAGTTAACTTCGTGCTGCTTTCAATCGTTCCCGGCTGAACCGCAAGTCCGATAGTATAGTTATATTTTTTTTCTGTGGTACGAAAATTAATTCCAAATCTATTGGTGATATATGTATTGTCGTAAATACTGCTAAGGCTATCCGAAAATATTTTCACGTCTGTCGCAGAATCAACCATGTATGTCTTTCTGTCATTGGAACTCAGTTGGTAATTATAAGAATAATTAAATTCCAGGTTTCTTTTTTTACTCAATGGTTCAATGTAAGATATCCTTACTCCATAATTACTGTTTTCATTATTTTGTGGAATGTATTGATGACTCAGACTATCATAATTATTTCCTGCAAAAAAATACGTATTGTTGTTTACAAAATCATCTGTTCCTTCTGTAACTGAATTTCCAGCACTAAAGTTGAGTGATAGAGTTCTTCCTTTCTTATGAAAGCGGTGATTAAAAAGTAAGCTGCCACTGATATTGGGTACTTTTGAAGTGGCAAATTCATTTATAAAACCATCATTTACTTTAATATCATTGTTGTTAAATATTGTATTTCCCGATTGATAACTGCTGGCAGTTTGTCTGTAACTTACAATCGGATTAAACTTTACATAATTAAACGAATCAATTTTATACTCGATATTAAAGGAGAAGCGATGGTTATCAGTTATCGTGTAGTCGTTTGAGTTACTAACATTACTGTTGCTGAAATTCTGAAAAAAGTTTTGTTGCGTTATACTTTTAATTGTTGTGATAGCCTTCCTTGAAAAACTGTAACTGCCATAAGCCGATATCTTTTTGCCCCATTCATCCCGATAATTCAACCCGATTGATTTTGTAACTCCTACGCCATCGTTGATGCCAAAATTCCCTAATGTGGCAGCAATACCTCCACCACCCTGCCCTATTCCCATTCCCCTGGCCATACTGCTGATCATGCTTCCCATGCTGCCGCCAATAGCTCCAAAATTAAATGCGCTTGCATTGGTATTGTTCCAGTTTGCCAATAAAGACAACTGCTGGTTATTGTTAAATTTATTTACAGATATTGATGTTACATAACGGCTATCAGTACCTGCTCCTGCTGATAGATTCCCGAAATAACCTTTATTCTTATCTTTTTTCAATTGAATGTTAAGTGTCTTGCTGGGATCGCCGTCTTTCACTCCGGTAAATGCCGCTTGGTCACCGTAATCATCTATCACTTGAATCCTGTCTACCATATCAGCATTTAATTCACGGGTAGCAGTTTTTACGTCTCCACTAAAAAACTCTTTGCCATTAACCTTAACCTTAGTAACTTCTTTTCCCTGGGCAGTAACAGTTCCTGATTTGTCAACCTGTATACCGGGTAATTTTTTTAGAAGTTCTTCCACATTGTCATTCTTTCTGTACATCGTACTGTCTATTAAAAATGAAACAGTATCTTCTTTTATTTGTACTTTAGACGACTCAAGTGTAATATTTTCAAGTGTACTAATTCCTGATTTTAGCCTGATACCTTCGATTATTTTTTCGCCTGTAGCATTACTCATATCATAGCTATTGATAAAGCTATTATAGCCAACATAACTTACAACAATCACAAGAGGTTTTGATCTCACATCAGAAAATATAAAATCCCCGGTTTCGTTGGTAACTGTCTTTAAAGAATCTTTGCTTCCCTTATAATATAATAATACGGAAGCTCCTTTTAATAATTTTTCTTCATTCGTTTTAACTGTGCCTTTTACCACTATCGATTGTTGAGAAAAGCCTTGAAGGGCGAATAAGAAAAGAATAAGAAAGCAGCCAAAATATTTCATCAGTAAAATTATGTAAGCCCGTTGTGGCGTTGCAATATGCAACAATTGTATGAATTAATACCTAAAATGCTTTTATTGTCTGTGTTAAATCAGGTTTAGTGGGTAAAAGATCCAACAAAGTCCGTTATCTGCGCCTTAAAGCTATCTTCTTCCTCAAATAGGAAGCGGTGATGTATTGGTAACACGTAGATAGGTAGTTCTTCAAGTTCAGCTTTAAATTTCTGCAACCTTACTGCATCTTTTTCGGTTGTAATCATTATCTTTTTCGAAGACGATAATTTTTCAAATTGATTTTTTATATCCCTCAGGTCGTCAATGGTAAATATATGATGATCAGCATAACGGATCATATCGTAAGCATTAACATGAGCGGTGAGAAACTCCATTAAAGGCTTGGGATTGGCAATGCCGCAGAGTAACAGTATATCTTCATTTGGATCAATATCTGCTAACGATTTATTAAAAAGATGATATGGTTGAGAATAAACGATCTCTGTAAAATAAACTTGCTGATGCGGTAAGGGATCGATCTCTTCTATTATCAGATCACGTTCTTGTAATGATAAGTCAGTTTTGCATTTGGTAACAATGATCAGCTGAGCTCTGCGCCTGCTGGCTTTTACATCACGGAGGTCTCCACAAGGCAACAAGAAGTCGCGGGTATATAAATTAGTATAATCCGTTAATAATAAATTTAAACCTGCTCTAACGGATCTATGCTGAAATGCATCGTCTAAAATAATTACCTCTGTTTCAGGAACCTGCTGTAAAATCTGGGGTATAGCTACCAATCTTTCTTCACCAACAGCTACAACGATATCCGGAAATTTTTGATGAAACTGCATCGGCTCATCTCCAATTTCGATAGCTGTGGTTGTATCATTTGCAATTGCAAAACCTTTTGTTTTTCTTTTGTATCCGCGACTAAGGGTTGCCGTTTTATATTCACCCCTTAGGATTTCGGCTAGGTATTCCGTCATCGGTGTTTTTCCGGTACCACCGGTGGCCAAATTGCCTACGCAGATGATCGGGAAATTAAAGGAAGATGATTTTAAAATATTTTTGTCAAATAGCCAGTTCCGAAACCAAATAAATCCACCATACAAAAGTGAGAATGGGAAAAGAAGATATCTGAAACTTTTAAGCAATCTATAAAATTATTTACGGTTAATAAATTACCATCCAATTAAACAAAACCTGCCACATACTTTTCTAAAATTAATAACAGAAACCACTTCCACAGTAATTACATAACAAAGATAGAAAATATCGTTGTGCCATAATTTCGTTCGGTTCTATAATGAGCTGTTTTTTTATAATCATTGCGTGGTGTATGTTCAAGTACAAACCAGCCGCCCGTTTTCAGCATCTCCCTTTCAAATACAATTTTTGGAAGATCATCAATCGTAGTAAGTGCATAGGGAGGTCCGGCAAAAATAAAATCGTATTTTTCTGAACAGCTTTCCATAAATCTGAATACATCCGATTTTAAAATTTTTATGTGATCGAATTTTAATCCTGCCGCTGTTTTTTTGATAAATTCGTACATCTTTCCATCTTTTTCTACAATAGTGATATCTTCTGCTCCCCTGCTTGCAAGCTCATAACTCATACATCCGGTTCCACCAAATAGGTCTAGGGTTTTTAGCTCCGGAATATTTAGGTTATTTTGAAGAATGTTAAACAGTCCTTCCTTAGCAATATCAGTTGTTGGCCTGGTATGAGGCATGTCGGATGGTGGCGATATACGCCTGCCACCATGAATGCCACTTATTATACGCATGATGCGAGTGAAATTATATGACTGAAATAATGTGCAGGCAACTCCTTTAATTCTTCGGTTGCAAAATAACTTTCTTCAGGAGTGTCGAAAGATATGGGAAGAAAATAGTTATAGATGCCTGTATATAATTTCGATTGTTCGTCAATCATTCCGCTAAGCACTAATGGAATGGTAGATGGAGATACAGCGTTTTGCTCACATACATTAAGTAAATGATAAGCCACGTCATCAGGATTGGAAAAGAAGAAGTGCTGAACTAACATCAGTTTTCCTTCACTGTACAATATTACTTTAATTGAATTGTGAAAAAAGATGCAACGCAATAGATTTGTAGAATCACTCATGTTTTCTATCTGCAGACTGGTAGAATGAAATACTTTTGCATTGGGGAAAAACTGGTCAATTATATTTTTTAATTTTTCTTCTACCCTATATTCATTCACTATTCCTGCAGCCGTTATATGATCATTAAATTTGATTGCATACTGATCCTCGCCATATAATAGGTAAAGGCTTTGTTCATTAATCTGACTTTTGGAAAATTTATCAGGAATTAAAACGGATTCTTTAAAATCATAACAAACTGTTACGGAAGCGAGCCCATCCAATAAACTTGCCTGTTTGTTTATGGAAGCCTTAATATCCGTTTCAAAATTATTTCCAGAAAAATTATATACTGAAATTCCTTTTAAGGCGACAGGTCCTTTTGTGAACCATGTAAATGAAATTCCGTATACACCTGTTTCTACCAGTAAATGAAGAGTGTCTTTTTCCACGTTTGCAGGTGGTATGTTGAATGCCGTTTTCAAAAATGTTTTATTT
>CAZCAA010000059.1:0-8620 GCA_964496585.1 uncultured Ferruginibacter sp. | reverse complement strand
TGAGTCCCGTCCGGTCCGCCAGATAGATATCAAAATAACGTAAAAGCCTGTAAACAATATGTTTACAGGCTTTTTGTTTGGTAGGTAGCTGTTCAATCTTTTGAGAAGTTCTTATTTAGGTAAATATTTTTTGGGCTAAATGCCTGTAAACCTGTCTTTGATTTTAGTAAATGGAGCACAAAGTTGTCACGTAATAGTCATTCAGGTAAAATTCAAAATCTTCCAATAATTCAGCTTCAAAATATGGCTCGATACTCAACAATATCAATCTTGGTAATTTTTACCATTATCTGCATTAGCTTTTTTACTGTGTGGTTGTCCATATTTTTTTTCAAAATGCTTATGCTAATATAGATATCAAACATGTGTTGGGGAAGAAGATAGTAATTTGATGCAATCTTTCCTGGCTTAGCAATTAATTTCATTTAGAAAAAAGGTTTTTAGTCATATTGATTAAACAAAATTTCCCAACCAAAATAAATCATCTAATCTCTTCAAAATTTTGAATGTAACGCTAATTTTTATTTTCTCCTACAATGGGCGTGAGATTTATGGAAAAGTATCTTCCTGCTTTTGATTTACAAAATCTCAATTCCAAATAAATCTTCAAAGTGGTTTCATCTGATAAAAGTCATTGACAACAACAATATTGCATTTTATTATTTTCCGTACCTTTCATTAAATAATGAAGCTATTAAAAAACAGATGAAGGATAAATTTCTAACTGCGCTAAATTCTCTACATCAGCTAGTAAACAAATATGATGAGGAATCGTCAATGACCAAAGCTGCTTTGCTTGTTTCACTTAGTGCAACGAAGTTACCCGATGCAAAATACATTTTGCAATATCATGACAGTTTACTGTTTTTATGTGCCTATCCCGACAATAGTATAATATGCAGGATTGTAGAAAAAGAATTGAAACGCATTACAGTTTATGCAAAGAAAAACAGATCAGGGAAAAATTCACTGCCCGAAGATGAAGGCTTGCCTTACGCAAATATAGTTACCCGTTTTTCTCCCGATTTTATGCATTGGCTGTTGAAGCACCGCGACCTGACGGTAGCGTTTGATTCATTTTACTATCCTACTTTACAACTCAATGAAATACTAAATATCACGCTACCTTCTTTGTTTAAAGCAGAAACTACTGCGGGATTAATTAATGAGGATTTGTTGGAAGTATTGGGCATACAACCTGCTCAGTATATGCCTTTTTTAATGGATCAGTTAGATGAATTGAAAGATAGGCCACGGCTAAGAGAATTATTTTGCCAAAGAATGAATGCTTATGTGAAGTTAGTTCCCAAAAATGAGAAATTTTCACGGGCTTATAATCGTATCGAAATTAAGGAACATTGGTATCACCAGGATTTGCTGAAGCATTTTGATATAGCTCAATCGATAAATGAAATACTTCCTCCTCATCGTGTGCCAGCAACAGAAGAAAAGCAGGCGTTGACTAAAGCCATCCGAAATTCAATGGCATTAACGGTAAGGGAAATTGATCCCGCCACTTTTTTGCAGCAGGATACCATACGATTGTATGATGTTGGCAGGGGCTTTACGCTTGCTGTTTATAGTATGTTGCCTGAGCAACAGTTACCGTTGGAAACGTATTTTGGATTCACATTTTTTAAAAATGGTATTCCTGTTTCTTATGGTGGTATTTGGGCTTTTGGAAAGCGGGGCAAGTTGGGACTAAATATTTTTGAACCCTTTCGCCAGGGAGAATCCGGTTATATTTTAAGCCAGCTTATCCGCGTTTGCAAGCAAGCATTTGGCATCACTTATTTTGAAATTGAACCTTATCAGTTTGGACTTGATAATCCGGGGGGAATTAAAAGCGGTGCATTCTGGTTCTACCACAAATTTGGATTCAGACCAGTTGATAAGGATTTGAAAAAGTTGGCTAACGATGAAGATCTCAAAATCAAAAAAAATAAAAACTACCGTAGTCCTGAAAAAACGCTGCTACGCTTTACTGAAAGTAATGTAGCTCTTAACCTTTTATCTGGCGCAGCCCCTCTTAACATGCAGGATATAGGCAGTACAGCATTAACGATAATAAAAAAAGACTGGGAACAAAATTATAAAGCGGCTCGCAAAAAGGCAATTGAAGATTTTTGTAAAAAAACGAAGATACAAGCAGCCGCATTAAACTCAATTGAAAAAAATACACTCGAAGAACTGGCGCTGTGGGCCATGGCAATGAAAATACATGATCTACGCAAGTTGAAATTGATGAAAGAACTGGTTTTTCTCAAAACTAAAGACGACTATGCCTACCAGGAATTATTGCTAAAATTATTTCAATTATAATTCTCCTCAATCTTTCATGCGGAAGCTGTTCCAATCTACACCAATCCGGAAAGTTTGATAGATCCGTCCATCTTTTAAATTGCCTCCGTAATGTTTGGTGGCTGAATGAAAAGCACCGGAAGGGTAGGCAACCATCCTGTTCGACAAATAACCAGCCCTATCTATTTCAATCCATTTACTGCGATTTTTACTTTCATTTTCCAACTGATTTTTCAGGTCTTGAAATTTCATCTTAAACCTTCGTGCGTCTGCTGGCATTGCAGGATTAAGGAGACCAGTTTTTTTGTGCATCCATAAAGATGTGCCACAGTCGGGAGGTATGCCGGGTGAAAGATAAACCACTACAGTAATATCATTATAAGGTTCGTCGGAATGTACACCTGGTACTTCTTTCTTTTTGCCTTTAGAAAATCCCTGGTAAAAAACGCCGTTCTCTTCAAGAGGATCAGTATCCCATCGGGTGATTTTTATTCCTAAAAGTTTTTCCAGTTTAGCTTTGATTCCCTTTTCATGATAAACAGCTCTGCTGCGGTAACCTGTTACATGTTCAGGCTCGTAGTAGCTAGCCTTTAATGCGGCTGCATATACTTTATCAGGGTCGCTGTAAAAATTATCTTTTACGATTAAAAAGCGGGGGTAAACTATTTTTTCCATGAATTGAATTTTTGGATTAAATGATAGTTTTGATCGTTCTTTTCTGTCGCTGTTTTTACCATAACATACAATAGAACTTCTGCAAGCAAGTTAACTTTTTACAGCAATGTATTTCAAAAATATTATGTTTTCTAAAGTCACGATAGCCATTATCTTTTTGCAGAAATTCTATGCTTTAAAAAGCATTTTTTGGAAAGGTCAACAAATCAGACAATTCCGACCTGAAATAGTTAATCTTCCAATTTCGAAGTTTTATTATAAGAAAGCGAACATATTGTACCGCTATGTTTATTACGATTTTTACTCTTTATTCGTCCTATTCAATTCGTGAATTATTAGCTACAGCATCCCGGCGCGCAACATGCAGCGTTTTCCAAAGGTTTTTCAGCATAAACTGTAACACTAAAAATTCCTGTACCACCAGCATTGAATTCTGCGAGTTCAATGTCATTCAAGTATTTTTTCAGTATATCATTTGGGATGATAATTGCCTTTTCTTTTTGAATAGTAATATTTGTAAATCCATTGGTAGATATTAATGATAAATAATCATCCTTTTGTATTGCTCCTGAAACACAACCTGCATACATTTCGGCGTCTTTTCTTAATGTTTCGGGAAGATTTCCAACTAGCACTACATCTGAAATACTAAAATGTCCTCCTGGCTTTAACACACGATAAATATCTTTGAATACTCCGTCTTTGTTAGGCACAAGATTTAATACACAATTGCTAATTACTACGTCAGCAATGTTGGCTGCAATTGGCATGTTTTCAATATCGCCCTGGCGAAACTGCACATTTTCAAATCCAAGTTTTTCTGCATTCTTCTTAGCCTTTTCTATCATTGCTGTTGTAAAGTCTATACCAATCACTGAGCCTTCAACACCAGTTTCAGAACGTGCAATGAAACAATCATTTCCTGCTCCCGAGCCAAGATCCACAACCGTATCTCCTTTCCTGATTTTTGCGAATTGTGTTGGGAGGCCACAACCAAGCCCTAAATCCGCCTCTGGGTTGTATCCCGTTAAATCAGAATAATCATCTGTCATTATATTATAAACCTCAGTCGAGCATCCGCCCGCCCCGCAGCAGGAAGATTGATTGGATTCTTTATCCTGTAAAGCTATCTCGCTATATTTTTGCTTTACGATTTCTTTTAATTCTTTTTCGGTTTGCATAATTTTTATTTTAAATTGATTGTAATATTGCGATTGATAACGTCAAAAAAAATCAACAACAGCTTCCTTTCATCTCATAGGCAACAAAAAACGCCTCAAATTCTTTTTTACATTGTTTCCATGCTTTTTCATTTATACAATAACAAACACTGGTTCCCTCAATAGTACCATTAATAAGCCCGGCATTTTTCAATTCTTTTAAATGTTGGGAAATAGTTGCCTGGGCAAGACCAAGTTCATCTACGAGATCTCCGCATATACAGGCACGGGTTTTCACCAAATGTTGGATAATGGCAATCCTGGCAGGATGAGCTAGTGACTTCATCATACCTGCGAGACGATTTTGTTTTTCTGTAAAGAATTCAGTTTTTGTGAGTCCCATATCTATCGCAATATTACGATATTAATAATAAAGAAAAAAATATTTTTTTCTTTTAAAAATTACTACTGCATCCAATTATAGAATTCTCGCAGGATGGAGGATGTTTTTTAGAAATCTTGATCTGGTTGGCTTTCCGTATTTATTTAAATTTACCCAATGGTATTTTTTGCCAGTGGAAGGTCAATCTCTTTTTCCCATTTTGCAACAACAATCGCAGCCGTTGCATTACCAATGATATTTGTCAATGCCCTTCCTTCACTCATAAAGCGGTCAATTCCCAGTATCAATGCAATAGCAGCTATTGGAATATGGCCTACTGATGGGAGTGTAGCCGCCAACGTTATAAAGCCACTTCCTGTCACTCCAGCAGCACCTTTTGAAGTGAGCAACAATACGAGCAACAAACTTATCTGCTGATAAATATCCAGCGGAGTATCTGTAGCCTGCGCCAGGAAAACGGCTGCCATGGTAAGGTATATAGACGTGCCATCAAGATTAAATGAATAACCTGTTGGTACTACCAACCCTACAACGGGTTCGGAAACGCCCATATTTTTGAGTTTATTCATAAGGCTAGGTAACGCAGCTTCAGAAGATGATGTGCCCAGAACTACCAGTAATTCTTCTTTTAAATATGACAGCAAACGCAGAATGCTAAATCCATAGATCTTTAATATGCTTCCGAGAATTAGAAATATGAATAACAGGCAGGTTATATAAAAGGAGATCATTAATTGGCCTAACGAACTAAGCGACCCTAAGCCATATTTACCAACCGTGAAGGCCATCGCACCTAAAGCTCCGATGGGTGCCAGTTTCATAATCCATTTTATGATGGTAAACAAGGCTTCTTCAAAGGACTGTATTCCTTTTAATAGTGGCGCAGCTCTTTGACCGGATTTTGTTAATGCAAAACCTAATAAGATAGAAAAAAATAATACCTGTAATAGGTTGCTGTTTGAAATAGCATTTACGATATTTTCGGGTATGATATTTAAGATAAAATCTCCTGCACTGTTTCCCTTTTGTTGAGAAACATACCCCGAAACAGCGGAAGCGTCTAGGCTAGCTGGATCAATGTGCATACCGGCTCCCGGTTTAATAATGTTCACTACAATTAGACCTATAATTAATGCAATTGTACTAACAACCTCAAAATAAAGGATTGCTTTCAAACCAACACGGCCTACTTTTTTGGTGTCCTGCATACTGGCAATCCCGGTAACAATCGTACAAAAGATGATTGGTGCGATCATCATCTTAATGAGTTTGATAAACCCATCACCCAAAGGTTTTAATTTCGTGGCGATTGTTGGATAATAATGCCCAAGGATAACTCCAGCAATGATGGCAAGTATGACCTGTATATAAAGGCTTTTGAAAAGCTTCATTAAATTGATTTGAGATACAATTTAAAGCAATTAATATGATGTTGTTTCATCTTTTCAAATAATTGCAATTGAATATGGTTCAAAATATAACTTACAAATGCTTGAATGTACGCACCAAAACAAGCGTGTGCGAGAATTGATAGATTTTCAGATAACTCAATTTGTTTAATAATAAAGAGGTCGCGGTAACGGCCAGTCTCTTAGATGTAAAATTAGCTACAAATGTATTTCTAACGTATCAATACTACATTGCCTTTCAGGCTTTTTGGTATGCCTTCTCTATCAATACCTTTTACCACCCAAACATAATTATCGATGGGTTGTTTTACACCTTTATATGTGCCGTCCCATGCTTTTCTAAGATCGTTCGTTTCAAAAACTAATTCACCAAATCGGTTAAATATGCGGAAGAAATCGAGACTTTGTATTCCAACAGCGGTTGGGCCAAATGTATCATTTAGACCATCACCATTAGGAGTAAACGCCGTTGGGACATAAAAAGTCGGTCCTTTTAAAACCCTGAGCTTTACAGTGTCAAGATCTATACATCCAATTTCATCCATTACCATCAGAATGTAGGTTTGATCGCTGGTTAAAGTTGCTTGTGGATTTGCAATTCCGGTATTATTTAAACCTGTAGCCGGCGACCATTGGTATTGTTGTCCACCAGTACCTGTTAATTGATATGGTAAATTATATTCTGCATTATCGTCATTTCCGGCATTTGCTGTAACTGGCGGTTGAATTCCAAGTGATACTAAAACAGTATCGGCACAGCCTGAGTTGTTTACTGTAATTAACTGATAATTTCCTGCAATCGTTACATGGGTTGGATCAGGAACCGGCGCTTGGTCGATAGTCCAGGAATTTAAATTGCCGGCAGAATTAAACAACGTCGTGAGATTTGCCGATTGTTCGTAGCAGATCCGAAGTTGTTGATCAGCACCTAGATCAGGTTTGCTATTAACCGTAACTGTTATTAAAATCCTGGGTCCTTCGCATGAACCTAGCAGCTGGCTAACATAGTAGTTGAAGTTGCCTGGAGCTGAAGTAGATGGATTTGGTGCTGTGCCAGAAGCTGTTCCGCCTGTTGCTGTAGTATACCAAACTAATTGACTGCCTGGGGTAGTGATTGTTGCCGTAAGTACTGAAGCTGATTCGTACTGACAATAAGCTATGGAAGGTGCAACCAATGGAGCGAGTGGAGTTAGGTTTATCACAAGGTTGAGTGTTGCTAGTGAATCACAGCCTGTTGAACTGGTAAGCGTAACCGTATGATTTCCCGCAGCGCTATAATTTTGTCCGTTCCAGGAATATGGCAGTGATACCGAACAGGTAGTGGCATTGGTAAGGCTACTTGCTACCGGATTTATTGTTAGTTGTAATGTAGCAATAGAATCGCAACCAGCTGAACTGGTTAGCGTAAGATTGTAAGTTCCAGCAGTTGTGTATGAATTTCCATTCCAGGAATACGGTAATTGATTGCTGCAGGTACTTATAGTTTGTATGCTGTTAACAACAGGATTGATCGTCAATTGCAGGGTTGCTATTGAGTCGCAGCCAGCATGGCTGGTAAGCGTAATTGAATGAGCGCCACCGGTAGTTATATTCATTCCATTCCAGTTATAAGGTAGTTGATTGCTGCAGGTATTAACAATCGTTGTGCTGGATTCTACAGGATTTACTGTTAGTTGAAGCGATGCAACGGAATCACAGCCGTTTGCGTTAACTAATATTGCGGTAAAGTTACCTGCTGCAGATATTGATTGTCCATTCCAGTTATAAGGTAGCTGGTTGCTACAGATTGTCGCAGTTGTGAGGCTGGTTGTTACAGAATTAACTAACAAAATAATGGAAGCAATAGAATCACAACCAGCTGAACTCGTCAAAGTAGCATTGTACGTTCCTGCTGTTGTATAAGAATTACCATTCCATGAATATGGCAACTGATTACTGCACACGATTACATTTGTACTGCTATAAACAACAGGATTTATTGTGAGATTAAGCGTTGCAGATGAGTCACAGCCGCCGGCAGTTGATAAATTAATTGAGAAAGTTCCGGCAGAATTGTAAACATTTCCATTCCAGTTATAAGGAAGTTGATTATTACAAATAGCGATGTTTGTGGTAGAAGGAGCAGGATTATTTACTGTTAGAATAAGTGTTGCAATTGAATCACATCCGCCTGAACTAGTAAGCATTACATTGTATGTTCCACCTGAATTATAAAGATTGCCATTCCAGCTGAATGGAAATTGATTTTGGCAAATATTTATTGTAGTAGAACTGGATATTGTATTGCTAACAGTGAGTTGCAATGTAGAAATAGAATCGCAAGAAGAATTCGATACCATCGTTATTGAGTACGTGCCAGCTATTGTATAACTATTCCCACTCCAGGAATAAGGAAGTTGGTTTTCACAAATTGTAACAATTGTAGTTGTAGACGCAATTGAATTTACTGCAAGGTTAAGTGTTGCAATGGAATCACAGCCGCTGGTGTTAACAAGTGTTACAGTATGACTTCCTCCATCCAGATAGCTGTTTCCATTCCAGACAAAAGGTAGTTGATTATTACAAACCGTAATAAACGTATTGCTTGTAGATGCAGCGTTTGCAATTAAATTAAGTGTAGCAATTGAATCACAACCTGATGTGCCAACCAACGTAACATTGTACGTTCCTGC
>CAZCAA010000058.1:4477-9297 GCA_964496585.1 uncultured Ferruginibacter sp. | reverse complement strand
CAGTGAAAGGACAAAACTGGAGTTTTCCAACTTATAATTGGGAAAGGATGCAGCAAGATGACTATGCCTGGTGGCGCCAGCGGATGGAAGGAATGAGTAATTATTTTGATGCCATTCGCATAGATCATGTGTTGGGATTTTTCCGGATCTGGAGTATTCCAATGCACGCAATTGACGGTGTTTTCGGCCGGTTTATGCCTACTCATCCAATGTATTCCTACGATTTTGAAACTGCCGGAATTAATTTTAATGAAGAAAGATACTGTAAGCCCTGGTTATCAGATGCTATCATCAACAATACTTTTCAATCAAAAGCTGGTTGGGTAAGAGATACATTTTTTTATGGTAACGGTTTTAAAGATGAATTCAATACACAACAAAAGATCATTGCTTTTTTTAAAAACGATCCTTCCAATATTGATTGCAAGCAAAATCTGTTGCACCTGTTATCCAACGTTATACTCTTAAAAGATGAAACAAATAAGCACCAATTTCATTTCAGGATAGGAATGCAGGGAACTGAATCGTACAAAAATTTACCAGGTAATGAGCAGCATGTGTTAGACAATCTTTACCGTAAATATTTTTTTGAAAACCAGAATGAGCTTTGGTACAAAGAAGCACAAACGAAACTTGATGCGATACAACGAAGTTCTGATATGTTAATTTGTGCAGAGGATTTGGGAATGGTTCCTGATATGGTGGAAGATGTTTTAAAATCCCGTGAAATTCTCGCATTGCAGGTGCAAAGAATGCCAAAAACTTCACAGGACAATTTTACACACCTCGAAAATGCGCCTTACCTATGTGTGGTAACTCCATCAACACACGATATGAGTACCATTAGGGAATGGTGGGAAGAAGATGCAAGCCTTAGACAAGAGTTTTTTAATCATTATCTGGGTCATTATGGCGAGGCACCTTTTTATTGTGAACCATGGATATCGAAGCAAATAGTTGCACAGCATTTAAATTCACCGGCAATGTGGAGTGTGTTTTTGCTGCAGGATTTAATGGGAATGGACAACAATATCCGTAGAGAAAATCCACTGGATGAGCGAATCAATCAACCTGCTGATCCCAATCATTACTGGAACTACCGTATGCACATAACGCTTGAATTTTTATTGGAACAAAAGAACTTTAACGAGGATTTACAGTCATTGGTTTCAGCATCCGGAAGATAATTTTTTATGAAAATGATATAATGAAAATGCAATGACAGCTTGTTGCTAAACAGCTGTATTTGTTTAAAATAAAATAGAAGCTGCATTTTCTCAAATAATTCCTGAATTAGATGGCGTTAAAATTGTAAACACATATTTAGTGTGCAGCATTGAAATTTAATACGCTTAAATTTGGGATATAAGAAAAGCTCCTCGCATATTGCAATAATATTTAATAGCATAACAACGGGAAGCTGATTACAGAGCATGCAGTTGTTTTTAATTTTCTTCATTGATGCTATAATCATGTTGGTAGCGCTGCTTAAAAATTTATAACATGAGACTTAACTACAAAACATACAACCTTCCGTTCAAATATCCATTTACCATTTCAAAAGGTACGAAAACACATCAACCATCGTTGGTAGTGGAATTAGAGTATTTTGGCTTTAAAGGTTATGGCGAAGCTCCGGCAATCAGCTATTACAATATACCGCTGGAAAAAATGGTAGCCGATCTTGAAGGAAAAAAAATGTTCGTAGAAAAATTTTCATTTTCAGATCCTGAAAGGTATTGGCATTACCTGCATCACCTGTTTCCTCAAAATTCTTTTTTGGTTTGTGCACTCGATATGGCCGGTTGGGATCTGTATGGAAAAATGAAAAGAAAACAACTGCATGAATTATGGAACCTGGATCTCAACAATGCGCCACTTACAGATTTTACCATTGGATTAGATTCAATTGAAACAATGGTAAAAAAAATGAAAGAGAAGCCCTGGCCAATATATAAAATTAAGGTAGGAGCAGAGGATGATATCGAAATGGTTACAGCCTTGAGAAAAGAAACAGATGCTGTGTTTAGGGTAGATGCAAATGGCGGCTGGACGTTGGAACAAGCGTTACACAAAATACCCAAATTGAAAGAATTGGGTGTTGAATTTATCGAACAACCATTGGCGAAAGACAATTGGGATGGAATGAAAATTTTATTTAAAGAATCTGTTCTTCCATTGATAGCTGATGAATCATGTGTTGGGGAAGCTGATATTTTATCCTGTATCGATCACTTTCACGGAATCAATATTAAACTTACAAAATGCAGTGGCATAACGCCGGCAAAAAGAATGATACAAAAAGCAAGGGAACTAAATATGCAGGTGATGGTTGGCTGCATGAATGAAAGTTCTTTGGGCACAGCCGCGATCGCTCAACTAGCGCCATTGCTCGATTACGTGGATATGGATGGCCCGCTGCTGCTTACGGAAGATATCGCCACTGGTGTAGGTTTTGATAACGGCAAAATAATTTATAGGGGTGGAAATGGATTGGGTGTTGAAATGAAGGATTTTTAAAAAAAGCTTTAAATTTTATTCATCCTATTGGTTCTCCAATAAAAGGGCTTACCAGATTTATAGCCTTCATATAATTGCCACTAAGGCACAAATGCACAAAGTGGCACAAAGAGAAAAAGTAGTATTTTTCTACTACAGACTTTAGGGGAGAGAAGAAAGAGATCACAGAGTTTTATTAGGATTGGTTCGAATTATCACGAATAAATTTATTTACAAATAAGATGGTAAAGGACAGCAGATAATTAAGCTCACTGATTATAAAGATGGGTTTGTAAGGATTGAGATTAGCGAATTGAGGCAAAGGCTATTTTTTATACCTTAAATCGAAGGTAGAATCGTTTTCTATTACAGGAGGAAACAACTTCATTTCTGCTTCTTCAGCACTTATTACGGGCATATTTGTTTTTAAAGCATTTTCCGCCCATTGTTTAAATATCCTATTTTCTGTTTCATCAAATCTCTTTTTTAAAAGAATAAGCTCAAAAGTTTCCTTATCCTGGCTAAGTAAATTAAATCTTCTCTCCGATTTTACCACCTGACAAGGAGCATATTTTTCATCCAGCCAACGGTTTATATGGAAAATAGTATTCTTACTTTCACAATCCAAATAAAATACAGACTCAAGGTTTTTCTGGGAATTTAACAACATCAGTCTTTTGTAATTTTTTGTACCGATGGTTGTATCGTTCATTGAACTTAAAACACCTGTAGAATCAAACACTTGCTTCTCCCTGTAAAACTTCCAGCCAATTTGTTCATGAGCTTTAAGATAATAATTACTAAATAGGGTGGCGGTATCACTAAAATTTAAATAATCCTGGCAGCTAAAATTTCGCAAATTTAAAAAAGTGTATTTCAGCACTTCTTGCATTATAGAATGGACTGTTCCCGTATCATTGTAATTCGTATTTTCTATAATAGCGATCACTTCATAAATTACGCTGCTATCCCTAAACCATATTTGTTTTTTAATAAGGGGTATTGAGTATTCAGCGTTAATAGGTTTGCTTAAATTAATTATACGGATACTTAATAAGCCTTCTTTTACTAAATATTTATTCGAGCAAGAAATATTTAATATCAAAAACAATAGAGCGTATATCTTTCTTTTCATTTTTGTTTATTAAAAAACTGGGATACGTGATACGTGATACGTGATACGTGATTCGTGATTCGTGATTCGTGATACGTGAAATTATTTAATCGTAAATATAGATTGTTAATTCCTATCTAGCCAAGTCTGGCGGAAGTGTTTGGAAAGGTTATGTGGTAATCTTTAAGGTAGCTAGTTTTTAATTGGATTAAGGAAAAATTTTATCGTGTACCAAATTTCCTAATACCGCAGGTCGGAAAACGAGTTGAGGCTCTCGTATCCAGAATCACGCCCCCCGCAACTCGCCCCCCGCATCCAGTATCCAGTATCCCGCATCCAGTATCCCGCATCCAGTATCCAGCATCCAGTATCCAGTATCCAGTATCCAGTATCCCGCATCCAGTATCCACTATCCCACCTCCCTTACCTCCTTAACAACCTGTTCTTTTCCACCGCATACTCTTCCAGTGTAATTGCACCAGCTTGCATGAGTTCAAACATTTTTTTTAATTCATCTGCAATCATTATTTCAGTAGGTTTGGAGGAACCTATGTTTTCTGCGATGGCTTTCGCCAACTGATCTGCCTGGTTACTAACCTGCTTATTTTTATATTCTTCCTGGGCATGAGTGATGGTATCTTTTAAAAGTTTTGGATGATGAATCATCTCATAATTAGTTTCACCCATTTCGGCAGCCGTTTGAATATCAACATTTCCATAACCTAAAATACGTCCCCAGAATGATTGTTCATACTCGATGTTATTAATTTTATCAAGCGGACTTTCTTTGGCATACCTCGTAAAAAAACCGCCTTCATCAATTACTCTTAAATTAGTAACTGCCCAAATATTATGCACCCAGATGAAATAAACAATAAATGGATATAAAGCTGTTATCAAAATTATTATGGCAGAAACTGAAATGGGAAGAAAAATAGCTGATAATATTCCTACAACTAACCATAAAAAAAATGGCATTATCAACTGCAGCCAATGATGCCTTATGATCAATAAAACTTTTTCGTCTTTTTTTAATACTGTTCTCATATTGTGAAAAATCAAAGTAGCTAAGAATAAAATTGCCGGCAGAAAACGATATGATTTTCTGCCAGCATATTTGTCAATTGTGCCTCAATTATAATTTCTGTCAACTCTCTATTACCAGATACGAACCCTCAGGCTATCTGGTCTGTACATAGCATCTCCC
>CAZCAA010000058.1:0-4377 GCA_964496585.1 uncultured Ferruginibacter sp. | reverse complement strand
GCACCCAAAAGAATACCGCCAAGATCTGCGATGTTTTCGCCCAACGTTGCTTTGCCATTGATATGGTAACCTTTAACAGGTTCAAACTCGTCGAACTGTTTTATCATAACTGCAGCTTTTTTAGTAAAAGCATCTTCGTCTGATTTTGTCCACCAGCTAACTAAATTACCTTTCTCATCAAACTGTCTTCCTTCGTCATCAAAACCATGTGTTATCTCATGGCCGATGGTACTTGCGCCGCCATAACCATACACAACAGCATCATCCAGTTCTTCATCTCTATAACCAGGCACGGTAAAAATTCCGGCAGGTAATACTATTTCATTATTACTCGGATTATAATAAGCGTTGTATGTTTGTGGTGTCATTTCCCACTCATCGCGATCTACTGGTTTTCCTAATTTATCGTACTGGTAATTGTGCCAGAATAAGTTTGCATTCATATAATTTTTAGCCAGACTTTCCTTTCCAATTTCTAGTGCCGACATATCTTTCCACTTATCGGGATAACCAACTTTGCTTTTTATGCTTGCCAGTTTTGCATAAGCTTTTTGTTTTGTGCTATCACCCATCCACGTTAGGTTGCCGATCCTGTCTTTTAATGCCGCACGAATCGCCTCAACCATATCTGTATATCTCTTTTTTGCAGTTTCATTAAAAAATTCTTTTACATACAATTGGCCCAGCATTTCGCCCATGGCTGCTTCTTCCATTTGGATGGCTCTTTTCCATCTTGGTTTTCTTGCTTTCGCTCCGCTGAATAATTTATTGAAATTAAATGCCTGGTTGCCATATGCATCCGGCAATACGCCAGCCATATCATTTATAAGGTTAAATTTTATGTATTGCTTCCATACATTTATTGGTGTGCTAATCAAAACTACGTTCAGTGCTTTAAAAAATTCTGGTTGCCCAACAATCACAGAGTCAACTGATTTTACGCCAATATTTTTAAGGTAGTTAGTCCAATCAATAGCATTGGCCATTTTCCCCAAATCAGCAATTGCCATTTTATTATAATTGGCGTAAGGATCTCTCAGGTCTTCTATTTTTCTGCTGGCAGTAGCTAGCTTTGTTTCCAATTGTAAAATATTCTTAGCGGCAGTGGCAGCCATTGCAGTATCTTCTCCGCTCATTGATAATATCGTAGTGATATATTTTAAATATTCATTCCTGATATTTACCGTTGCCGAATCATTTTTAAAATAGTATTCTCTTTCTGGCAGACTGATACCAGCTTGCCACAATTGAAAAGCCATCACATCACTTTTTTTAGCATCCTGCGATACAAATTCACCAAACATGGTAGAAGAGCCCAGTTTTTTGAGGTCGGACACTGTGTTCATCATCGAATTAATATCTGTTATAGCATTTATTTTATCAAGCAGTGGTTGAATGGGTTTCAAGCCATCGGCTTCAATTTTTGTACTATCCATTGCCATCGTCCAGAAATCGCCAATTTTTTGGTCGTTGCTTCCTTTGGCTGCATTTGATGCCGCTGCCTTTTCACTGATTTCCCTTAAGCGTTTAAGGTTCTCCTCAATTACCAGATTGCCAATTCCCCAGGCGGATTGCTCGCCCGGAATAGGATTTTTTTTGATCCATCCGCCATTGGCATATTCAAAGAAATCAGTCCCGGGACTAACAGTTGTGTCAATATTAACTGCCAATACATCCGGTTTGGCAACCTCGGATTTTTTTTCCTGCTTAGTATTACAGGCGAGGAGATAGCAGCTTAAAATAACAATGGGAAGGGTTCTTTTCATTTGAAGATTTTTGTGTTACTAAATGTAGGAAGGATTTTAGGCTATAAAAAATATTTTTGATAAGAGGTATTATATTATCACATTTACCGATTTTCGCATTTATGACGGAAGAAAGAATAAAAAGACTTCAGGATGTATTGGACAAGCGCCAACCAAACCTGACAATTGTGTTGGAAAATGTAAGAGATCCTCACAATATTTCTGCGGTGATGCGCACTTGTGATGCAGTTGGAGTCCAAGATATTTACGTTTTAAATACCAATATCGACAATCATGAAAAGTGGGGAGCGAAGAGCAGTTCGAGTGCTGCCAAATGGCTCACTACACACCAGTTTACCAATGCAGAAGAATGCTTTTTAGCGTTGAGAAAGCACTATAATAAAATTTATACAACCCATCTCAGTACAGATGCCGTTGGTTTATATGAATTAGATCTTACTGACTCTGTAGCACTCGTTTTTGGAAATGAACATGACGGCGTTAGTGAAGAGATCATTAAAATGGCGGATGGAAATTTTATAATACCACAGGTTGGAATCATCAAATCGCTTAATATTTCTGTTGCCTGTGCAGTGTCACTTTATGAGGCATTTAGGCAAAAAAATCTTGCTGGTCAGTATAATTCGCCCCAATTGACGGGAGAACCTTTACTAAGGTTAAAGGAAGAATGGGGATTTACGGAATAATTTCTCAATAAGGCTTCTTTCTTTCAATCAATTTATTGTTATCCATTTTAAATTGACTTCTTTTAGAAAAATAACGATCGACAAGTATAAAAAAATCAAGTATTCCTATCCGTTAGTAATGTCTGGAAAGTAATTATTCACTAGCTTATTTATTAATCCAATGAGTAGGATTATCGTCGCATGTATCTAAAAAATCTATCTTTAGCAAGCATATGTACATACTCTCAAACGAAATAGAATTTCCTGCTGTAAATCTGTCTGATGAGCATGGTTTTTTAGCCATTGGCGGAGATTTAAGCCAGGAAAGATTATTGTTAGCCTACCGAAACGGAATTTTTCCGTGGTACAATGAGGAGGATCCTATTTGCTGGTGGAGTCCGGATCCGCGTTGTGTATTGTATCCCGAAAATATCAGGATAAGCAAAAGCATGAAGAAGGTTATTTCATCCGGACAGTTCACATTCAAAATCAATACATCTTTCGAATCTATAGTAAGGTGCTGTAAGGAAGTTAAAAGAAAAGATGGTTATGGCACCTGGATACAGGAAGAAATAGTAGAAGCTTATACTAAATTATTTTTCTCAGGTTTTGCCTGTTGCGCAGAAGCATGGCTGGGAGATAAGCTTGTTGGTGGATTGTACGGCGTTAAAATCGGAAAAGTTTTTTTTGGTGAAAGTATGTTCAGTACCGTTAGTAACGCCAGCAAGTTTGCTTTTATCAAATTTGTGGAATTACTGGTAAGCGAAGGTGTACGGTTAATCGATTGTCAGCAGCAAACTACGCATCTGGAAAGCCTTGGTGCAGAAATGATCAGTCGGGAATTATTTATAAATGAATTAAAGAGATATTGCTGAAATTAAATCTGACAATTTTTTGCAACTGGAAATATTACATATTCTATTTTTTTACCACAGAGTTTACGAAGAGTTAAAGGTTGAGTTTCACAGAGTTTTTATTTTACATTGCGCACTCTGTGTAACTCTGTGAAAAAGCTCCTATTCCTCCGCGGTTAAATTGATATTAAATCTGTCTCCAACATTATTTATAATCATAAACAATAAATCCCCAGGGTTCAATATTATAAGTGTGCGCCGGATTAATTTTCTCGGATCGCTTTAAAAATACATTGTATGGCGTTCCCGAAATGTCTTTGTTTTTAATGGTAAATTTTTGCTCTGTAGCAGACAAATTAAGAATCACAACCACTTTACGGGCGCTCTTTTCGCGTTTGTAAGCAAATACTGCATTATCATTTGTTGAGGTTAGTTTCTTATAACTTCCATCGGCAGCGAGAGCAGGATTTGATTTGCGTAATTTGAGCATAGTTTGATAAAACGGAGCCATCTCAAATTTGTTCCATTCAATGGGATCTTTTACGAAAAATTTCAATCTTTTTTTATTTGGCACTTCTTGCCCGCTATAAATCAATGGAATGCTTTGATACATTGTTTGAGTAAAAACAGCGAAGGTTTTGTAAGCATCACCGTATTTTTCAAATTCAGTTCCGTTCCAACTATTTTCATCGTGGTTAGTTGTAAAAAACATTTTATAAGCATTGGCGGGAAAGATATCAATGTTATGCTTAATTGCTGAATCAAATTGTGCCAGTGTTAATTTACCTGCGTATAAATCCGTCATGATAGCACCAATAGACCAACCATAGGTTTCATCAAATCCTGCTTCATGAAGCCAGGGTTTGTCACCTTCTGCCAACATGAAAACATTTTTTATCTTTTTAAGAGAAGCAATACAATCTTTCCAGAAATCAGCAGGAACTTCTTCGGCAACATCACACCTAAATCCATCAATGCCTGTTTCTACTAACCAGAATTTCATGGCTGCAGTCATTGAATCCCTCAATTCTTTATTAGAATAGTTTAGTTTGTAAGTATCTGTCCAGTCGAAAGGCGAAATGATCTTACCGG
>CAZCAA010000057.1:2587-11238 GCA_964496585.1 uncultured Ferruginibacter sp. | reverse complement strand
GTCGTACCTGTATTGCTACAAATACGGCTCTATGTAACGTTTGTCCTGTTATCCCAGCTCCGAGACAAGGAGGTCGCTGCCAAATATTCTTTCTTAAAAATAAAAAACCCTCACAAGCAAAGCCTGTAAGGGTTTCTATAGAAAAACCTGCTGTAGGGGAAGGGATCGAACCTTCACGAGGCAGTTAGCTATTACACAAAGTTCGGTGGTCGACCCCGGTCGTACCTGTATTGCTACAAATACGGCTCTATGTAACGTTTGTCCTGTTATCCCCACCTCCGAGACAAGGAGGCATGTCTGCCAAAAATTTCATCACCCCACAGTATGAACGATTAAATCGCTTAAGAACTTACCCGCTTATTAAAAGCTTGATATCACAAAACTAAAAGAAAAGGCTTTAAATTAAAAATATTTCAATAAATATTTTGAAATTATAGAAATTATTCAAATATTTGCATATATTATTAAATATCAATTAAAATATCATAATAAAATGGCAGCTAAATTAAATCTTGACAAACTCGATCTGCAGATCATTCATGCCATGATGGAGAATGCAGAAATTTCTTACGCTGAATTGGGCAAAAAGTTGTTCGTAAGCGGAGGAACCATTCATGTACGCATAAAGAAATTACAGGAATTCAATATAGTGAAAGGTACAAGGTTAAATGTAGACCTGAAATTGCTGGGTTATGATATTACGGCCTTTGTGGGTATCTATCTTGAAAAAAGCTCCTTGTATGATACTGTTGCCAAAGATTTGATGAAGATTCCGGAGATAATAAGACTGAATTACATCACCGGAAACTACAGTATGTTTATTGAGATCGTATGCAAGGATATAACCCAGTTGCGGTATGTTTTGCATGATGAATTGCAAAAAATAAAAGGGATTGAAAGAACGGAAACCTTTATCTCTTTAGAAGAAGGATTTAGCAGAAATGTTCCTGTTGCACCAGCTGAGTAAAGGTTCATTCGCTTTTTACGTCTACGGCATCCCGTAAGCCATTTCCCAAAAGGTTAAATGCCAATACCAATATCATAATGGCAATACCAGGTATTAAAGCCAGTAATGGATTATGAGTGATGATGAAATTATAATTCTCCTTTATCATTAATCCCCAGCTCGGTTGAGGTGGTTGTACACCGATGCCCAGGAAACTAAGTCCCGCTTCAATGATGATGGCAGTTGCAAAATTACCTGCCGCAATTACCAGCAACGGGCCTGCAATATTTGGTAAAATATGTTTTAATATGATGCGGCTATTAGTAAAACCCAATGCTCTCGCAGCCTGAATGTATTCCATTTCCTTTATTACCATTACTTGTCCCCGAACCAATCGTGCAACACTTACCCACATCGTTAAGCCAATTGCAATAAATATCTGCCAGAAACCTTTACCCATTGCAATAGTAATGGCAAATACCAATAACAGGGTTGGAATACTCCAGGTTACATTTACAAACCACATGATTACTTCGTCTATCCATCCCCGGTAAAACCCGGCCAGCGACCCTAAAAGTATTCCAATAAACAAGGAAACAATTACGGCGATCAATCCAACGGCAAGGCTTATACGCGTTCCAATAATAAGCCTGCTCATTATATCTCTCCCAAACGAATCAGTGCCCAGCCAATACTTTTTAGTTACAAGCAACTTTGGCAATATAGCGGCATCGTTATTTGTGATCGTGTTTATAGAATATGACTGCAATACGCTGGTATCTTCATCAACAAATTTATTAATGAGTATGTTATTGGCTTCTACACGATAGCTGCTGATGGGGATGTAACGAAACTGAGAAGGTTTTCCGAAGAAAATGTTTCTAAACCAACCGGAAGCCGTATTTTTTTTATCAGGTATTTTTAAAAAGAGTTGCGTGTAACCGGGTTTTTGAGCCTGTATTTCTATGGTTTGAAGATCGGCATCGGGACTGTTATCGGGAGCAATCAAATAGCCGAAGACCGCTAAAAATACAGCCAGCAGAATAACCACCAGGCCGGCAAAAGCAAGTTTATTTCTTTTTAACCTTTGCCAGGTTTGGTTACTAAATTGCTTGTTGCTCTTCTGCATGCTGTAAAGTACAAATTGATTTTAAAAGTTACCGGTATTGCCATTAATAATAGCGATGG
The DNA here is from genome assembly GCA_964496585.1 of uncultured Ferruginibacter sp. GTDB lineage: Bacteria > Bacteroidota > Bacteroidia > Chitinophagales > Chitinophagaceae > Ferruginibacter. The sequence continues at coordinate 9,104 of CAZCAA010000057.1, read as the reverse complement.
TTGTTTTATTTAACCTTCCTTTCTTTCCATTGATAGCTGCCAAATTTGCCCAACCAACCTGCTGTAATCGTATAGATAATATGAAAGGGTTGCATGAATGGAAATAACCATAACAATTTCTTTTTTCCAAAAAAGGATGCTACAGGAAATAGGAAAAATAACTCTATGCAGGTTTTCAAAACAAGCAATAATAACCAGGCCTGGAGTATTGAAAACCGGGTTTCAAAAAAAGAAAACGACCTGTTCGAATATATAGCCATCGAAGGAAGTAAAACCAGAACCACATTGAAAAAGTAAACAGCAATTAAAACAGCTAGTATTCTTTTGTCGTCGTATTTATCAGCCTTACTCGCCCAGCGTATGCGTTGATTAAAAAATGAACGAATATTTTTTACCGCTTCAGTTTTTACAATGGCATCTTTGGAAAGAAGAAACTTTACACGGTCTGGGTAACGCTTGTATATCTTATGCATCAGCAACATATCATCACCACTGGCTATTCCATCAATTCCTTTGAAGCCATCAATCTCTATAAATGCAGATCTTTCATACGCAAGATTAGCGCCATTGCACATGCTATGTAAATTCTTTTGTACCGAGGCTCCGGTAATTCCCTGCAGACTGAGAAAATCAAGCGACTGAAATATTTCGATAAAACTTTTATTACTATCTATTACCACTGGTGCAGCAATGAATGCAGGTTGATGAGTTTCATAAAATGCGGCTATCGTTTGCAACCAATTATCAGGGAAATTACAATCTGCATCAGTTGTAACAATCAGCGTGGCCGAACTTTGTGCAATGCCGGTTTCAATTGCTTTCTTTTTATAAGAATTGATGGGTACTGCTGAAATAAATTCGCTTAAAGAAATCAGCTGTACGTTGGGCATATTACAGGAGCGAACAAGCGAAGCTGTATTATCAGTAGAATGATCGTCTATTACAAAAACATTAAGTAGATGAACCGGGTAGGTTTGACTTTTTATCGATTGCAGACAATTAATAATATTAGCAGCTTCGTTGCGGGCAGGTATGATAACCGAAATTGTTGTGGAAAGGGTAGCAACATTGGCTGCTTTAAAAGCCGGAATAGATTTCCAGGCATATCTGTAATACATAAGCAATACTGCATAGCATGCAAAAAGTAACACCGAAATAAGTAAAATGATCAGCTGCATATTGATTTGCCGTACAAGTGAGTGACACAACGATGATGAGCTGTGTTGTTTCAGCCGACGGCACAAAAATAATTTTTTGAAATTGAAATGAATGCATATCTTTATATAGTTGTTTAAACAACTATATGCCAAACAACCAATTTAAGAAAAGCGAGTTATACAGTTTTATCACAGGTAAGGCCAGTACTGCTATAGCCAGAAGGTTGCAGAAAAACTTTAAACAGAACAATGTAGATATTACCATTGAGCAATGGAGTGTATTGTACCACCTGTGGAAGGAAGACGGCATGAGCCAGCAGGCATTGTGTGATGCTACATTTCGCGATAAACCCAGCATTACAAGGTTGGTAGATAACCTGGAAAAATTAACACTGGTGAAAAGGGTTGCCAGTAAAGACGATCGCCGGATAAATATGATTTACCTCACACCTGAGGCGCAGCAAATGCAGGATCATACGATGCTGATTGCCAATCAAACATTGAATGAAGCTCTGGAAGGAGTTACCGACGAGCAAATAGAAATAGCAAAAGAAGTATTACAACAGGTATATGAGAATTTGAAATAGAAAGCTTGCAACGGCAAATATTAAGCTAGAATTTAAACATCTTTAAAATAATTTTTATGAGTACAACCACTCCAGCAGTTTTATTAAAAGGCGGCGAATGGCTAATCAAAGAAAGCAATGCCTTAGAAACTTTCATCCCAGAAGATTTTACCGAAGAGCAGGCAATGGTAAAAGAAATGTGTCACCAGTTCCTGTTAACTGAAGTATTGCCGGTGATAGACCGGATTGATAAAGCTGAACCGGGATTGATGGAATCACTTTTGCTGAAAGCCGGTGAACAGGGATTGTTAGGTGCTTCAGTGCCCGAAGATCTTGGTGGATTGGGAAAAGAATTTATCACGTCTACCCTTATTAATGAAGGGCTCGGTGGCGGGTTCTCATTCAGCGTAGCAGTAGCGGCACACACAGGAATAGGAACGTTACCAATTTTATATTTTGGTACCGAGGCGCAAAAGAAAAAATTTATACCAAAGTTATCGAGCGGCGAATGGAAGGGTGCCTACGGACTAACGGAACCCAATAGTGGCAGCGATGCACTGAGTGCAAAAACGTCGGCTGTGCTTTCAGCAGATGGCAAAAATTATTTATTAAACGGTCAAAAATGCTGGATTACTAATGGCGGTTTTGCTGATGTGTACACCGTTTTTGCAAAAGTAGATGGCGATAAATTTTCAACATTTATTGTAGAACGTGGGATGGAAGGATTTACACAAGGTCCGGAAGAGCATAAGATGGGTATTAAAGGTTCATCTACAGTTCAGTTGTATTTTCAGGATTGTAAAGTACCGGTAGAAAACCTGTTGGGAGAAGTTGGAAAAGGGCATATCATCGCTTTTAATATTTTAAACATTGGCAGGTTGAAATTATGCGCTGCTGCAATTGGTGGCTCTAAAATGGTATTTACTGATACCGTACAATATGCCAATACGAGGGAACAGTTTAAAACTGCTATCGCCAATTTTGGTGCTATCAAACATAAGCTGGCAGAAATGGCCATACGGATATGGGTAAACGAAAGTGCTTTATACCGCACCAGCAAATGGATTGATGATACCGAACTTGCTATGGCTGCAGCCGGTAAACCATTTAATGAAGCCTTGCTGGGTGCGGCAGAAGAATACGCTATTGAGTGCGCCATGCTAAAAGTTGATGGAAGCGAAGTGTTAGACTTAATAGTAGATGAAGGCGTGCAGATACACGGTGGCAATGGTTTTAGTGATGAGTATATGGTAAGCAGGGCTTACCGCGATAGCCGTATCAACCGCATATTTGAAGGTACAAACGAGATCAATCGTTTGCTTACAGTAGATATGATGCTGAAACGTGCTATGAAAGGGAAGTTAGATCTGATGGGACCTGCAATGGCAGTTTCAAAGGAGCTGATGAGTATTCCTGATTTTGGATCAGAGGATGAAACGCCTTTCGCAACAGAAAGGAAAACCATCGTGAATATGAAAAAGGCGATCCTGATGACGGCAGGTGCAGCTGTTCAAAAGCTGATGATGAACCTGCAAAACGAACAGGAGATCCTGATGAACATTGCCGATATGGCAATTGTAACTTTCAATGCTGAAAGTGCCTTGTTGCGTGTTATGAAAATGGCAGATAAGAAAGGAGCTGAAGCAGTAACAATGCAAACTGATATTATGCATTGTTATCTGAATGATGCAGTAGATAAACTTAACAAATCCGGAAAGGAAGCTTTGAATGCATTTGCCACCGGCGATGAACAAAGAATGATGTTACTAGGATTAAAGAGATTTACCAAAACAGCTGCGTTCAACAGCAAAGATGCGAGGAGAAGAATAGCCGACAAATTGATTGCTGAAAATAAGTATGCGTTATAATTTAATGCTATTATTTCCTTAATAAAATTTTATCCGTGTGTTACAACACGGATATTTTTTTTACCTGTTGATAATTCGTGGATATTGCCATTTACAATTTCTCAGTTTCGCTGCATACATAACTTAGTTTTGCGTGCTTAAAACAATATTACAACACGGATCAATAAATTTTTATCTGTAGTGTAAAACCGCAGCTGAAATAAATTACATTTTATGGCAAAACAAATTGGAACCGCCATCACCGGTACTATTGGTGATGTGATATTTTATAAATGGAAAGGCATTCACGTAATGCGTTCTAAAGGAAAAACAGGAAACCAGGCACCACAAGCTAAGGAACAGGCCGCTATTATGGGTAAGGCATCTGCCATCTCGGCAAAATTAAGAGGAGCTTTAAAACCCCTATTTCCTGAAACGGTTAACAGAAAATTGATGTACCGGCTCAACAATTTATTGCAACAATGGCTGCGTACAAAACCTGCCGAAGTGAATACCTATGCCGAAGTAAACCTGCTAAAAGGCTTTTCTTTTTTTGACAACAGCGAAGGTGCAGTACCATTTTATGCGGTAATTCCTGTTCGCAGGTCATCAGAAGGAAATTTATATCTGCAGCTTCCGGCATTTGATTCGCCAAATCCAATTCATCCGCTACCTTTTAACGGACAAATCAATATAAAAGCAATTGCAGTTTCTTGTAATTTATTTGATCCAAAAGAAACCATAAGTGAGGAAACTGCATTAAATATCGACTATAACGGAACAGCAGTTGCAGCACAGGAGCTGCCATTGCAACTACAAACGAGAGCAGGATATTTAACGGTCGTTGCTATTTCAATCAATAATTTAACAGCGGGAATTGTAGCAGGTATGTACAATTGATATCTTTTTAGCTGCTTAAACTAATTTAATAATCTAATTGTGCCGTGTTATATGAGAATAATTTTTGCAGCATTGCTGCTCCTTGTTTCTTCTTTTGCCTTTGCCCAGGATAGCACGAGCTATACTATGGAAGAGATCATTTATGGAAGAAAAGATGGCATGGCGCTTACCATGATTAAAATGGTTCCGAAAGAAAATGCAAAAGGAAAAGCTATTGTGAGTGTAGTTAGTGGGAATTGGATTTCGGGATATAAGATGATAAAAAAAGCCTCCAGAAATGCTGATACATATTTAAAAGGCGGTTACACCGTTTTTTTGATCATTCACGGTTCTCAACCAAAGTACGCAATCCCCGATGTTATTTCAGATCTAAGGCGAGCTATTCGTTTTATAAAGTATAACGCAGTTGCTTACCATATAGATTCCAGCCATATCGGAATAACAGGCTCTTCATCTGGCGGGCATTTAGCTTTAATGGCTGCATTGAAAGATGATGATAAAAATATTAAAGGCAACGATCCGGTAGACCAGGTTTCTTCCCGAGTACAGGCCGCCGCAGTATTTTTTCCTCCTACTGATTTCCTTAACTGGGGCGTTGCCAGTAACAAAGTTCAAAAAGAAATAATCATCCGGGCTGGCGTTGCGGGTGCATTCGATTTTAAAACAATGAATGAGAGCCTCGGTATTTACGAAAGTATAAAAGATGATTCAACCAACTATGCTATTGCAAAAACTGTTTCACCCATTTACATGGTAAGTGCCGATGACCCTCCGGTAATGATAATACATGGTGATGCAGATCCTATTGTTCCATTGCAGCAATCGGTAAGTATTATAAAAGAATTACAAACGGCAGGAGTTAAAAATGATCTAATCATCAAACAAGGTGGAAGCCACGGTTGGCGAAATATGGATGTAGAAGAACAAAAGTTTGTTAATTGGTTTGATAAGTATTTGTAACCAGTTTTGTAACTATGATGTAAGCTGCTTATATTTTCAATAGTGCTGTTTCATAACCTGAACGAATAGATGCATTTTCGGTCTGTGCAACTATTTTATCCGCAGCCAATGCCTTACTTGCAATGGGCTTTACAATTCTTATTGCTGCGATTATGTTAATATAAAGCCCGATTCATATTAAAGTAATTTCATCAATAAGGCGTCAATCATACACTGTTCAGTTTTTGTAATACTTTTGCTGTATGAATGTTAGCTGGTTTTATTCCAATTTGATTGTTAGAAAGTTTTCAATTTTATTTTTGTTCATTTTAATGTCAGGGTACGCGGTGGCCCAAACTGCAGATAAGCCTTTTATTAAATTAACCGATCCTTTAAAAGAGAAAACAGCTGTTTCTTCATCTCAGCAATTTATTGTAGGCAGTAGCTGTAAGAGCTGTTCTGTATTGATAAATGCTGATAAAATAAAAGTTTATCCAACGGGTGCTTTTGCGTACGAAGCAAAATTAAAAGAAGGCGATAATTCCTTTACCATCGTGGCTATTTCCGGAGAAGGAAAATCGATATCAAAAAACATTCACTTTATTTATACGATTACAAAGCCGGCAGAACCGGTAAAGGAGTTTGGTATAGAAAGTATCAAAACATATCCCGAAGGCGATCTGCTGCTGTTGCCAGGAGACCAGATACAGTTTCGGGTAAAAGCATTTCCGGGAAAAAACATGAGTGTTTTTAATTCAACAAGCTTGTATGAATTACCACTTTCTGAAACGAAGGGCATGCCCGGTATTTACCAGGGAATGTATGAAGTAAAAGCAACCGATAGTTTTTCCTCTTTAAAGATCCCTGTAACTATTACAGATTCTGGCAGCGCAAAGCTTACCAGGGAAACTTCCAACCAGTTTTCTGTTATGTCGCCGCTGGCTTCTGATATTGCCATCACAAAGGGAAGGTTGGCTCACCTTGAATATGGCCTTGGCGACGACAGGCTTGGAGGTGCAAAAGTGGGTTATATTGATAGCATGATTCCACTGAAAATTATTGGAAAGGTTGGATCACATTATAAAATCCGGCTTGCCAAAAGCAGAAC
>CAZCAA010000057.1:1295-2487 GCA_964496585.1 uncultured Ferruginibacter sp. | reverse complement strand
TCGGGAGATCCGATCAGATCGGGAGGAACTGCTACTTTTTATCGCTATCCGGGATTTAGGCCATTTAATGCGGCCATCTATACGCAATTATTAAAATTGGGCTTAAAAGAATATGGCAATAACAGCTCTTTTAATTTTATGCTGAACAGTCCAACAGAATATCCAAACTGCCTGGTAGAGGCCATGTTTCTAAGCAATCCGGTAGAGGAAATGAAAATTCTGGATGAAACATTTCAACAACAATTGGCGGAAAGTATAAACACAGGTATCAAGAATTTTATTAAGGAATGCAGCCAGGATTGAACCGGCAGTTGAGGTAGATTAAAGTTATTTATTCATGTAAATCTGCTTCATGGTAATGTATATAAATATACCCGTAATTGAGTATTCTAAAAATAGTGTTTAAAGTGTAGATTTACAACAATGGCAAATGCAAGGAAAATAGTATGTGTGGTAGAGGATAATAACGATCTCAGGGAAGGAATGAACCTGATGGTAGAATTAACGGATACTTATGAGCTAGGCGGAAGTTTTGCCAATGCCGAAGAAGCGATGGAAAAAATACCGTCCATAATGCCCGATGCCGTGTTAATGGATATTAACCTTCCCGGAATCAGCGGTATCAGATGTGTGAATGCGCTTAAGACCATGTTTCCCAAAATGCTTTTTATGATGTGTACAGCTTATGAAGACAACACAAAAATATTTGATTCGTTAAAAGCAGGTGCCAGTGGATATATATTAAAAACGGAAGGTCCGGCAAAAATCATCCAGGCACTTGATGAATTGATTGCCGGCGGAAGCCCAATGAGCAGTATCATCGCCAGAAAAGTAGTTGCTAGTTTTGCCAGTATGGGTAGTGAAAATGCATTGATAGAAACATTGAGTGATCGTGAAAAAATGGTTTTAGATAAACTGGCCACCGGTTTAATAGGAAAAGAAGTTGCTGATGAGTTGGAGATTTCTGGTGGTACGGTTCGAAAGCATGTACAAAACATTTATAAAAAGCTACAGGTAAATACACGTGTAGAAGCCGTTAACTTATATTTAAACAGATAGGCTACGCAATCAACCAAGACTTAATGCAACATCCTTATGCTCACTTTTAATATTTACGTTGCATTATTCTTTGAAAGTGTTTCGATATTCATGATGTTGTTCTTTTTTATACAATACATGATCTTAAAAAAGA
>CAZCAA010000057.1:0-1195 GCA_964496585.1 uncultured Ferruginibacter sp. | reverse complement strand
CATTGTGCTCACGCTGTTGAAGAACAAGATCCGGTATTCCAAATACATCATCTTTGGCACATTGATTATTCTAATAGGAAGCTCTATTACTTTGCTGATATCCATTTACGGAGCAAAGCATAATATGCAGAGTTTATCACAAAGCATTCGCGTATTCCTGCCCGTTCAGATATGTATCCTGGCAGATATGTTTTTATTCAGTATTGCCTTACAGAGAAAGATCGCCGACAATGAAAAGATGCTTATCAATGCGGCATTACAAAAGCAGCAGGCAGTTTTGGTAGAAAGGGAACGCATCATTGCCGATCTTCATGATGATGTGGGTGGCGGGCTTAGCAGCATCAGGATGATGAGCGACCTGATGGCTCATCAAAATAATGCAACAAATCAGGAAAGAACAGTTTCATTTGCCAATAAGATTTCGATAACAGCAAAAGAAATTGCGCAACGCATGCACACCATCATCTGGAGCCTCAATGCCGAGAACGATACACTCAAGAATTTTGTGGAGTATGTGCGGCAATATGGTATTTCTTACTTTGAGAATTCCGGTATTGCATTTCAATGTTTGTTAGATAACAAACTTCCTCCCGGCGTGCAACTAAAAGGGGTTCAGCGAAAAAATTTATTTCTTATTATGAAAGAATCTTTTCATAATATTTTAAAACATGCCGCAGCTTCCAATATTGAAGTGCACATTTCATTTGTTGATCATGTGCTTCATATTGAAGTAAAAGATGATGGAATCGGCATTAAAAATCCTAACCAATTTGGAAATGGATTAAAAAATATGAAAAAGAGAATGGATGAAATTGGCGGAAAGCTACACATATCTTCCAATGGCGGTACTAGAATTGTGGTTGAAGTAGATATTGATTAACCTGAATCATTTTTTTCTCCCAAGGTAAAACCCCAGGCATGTTGCAAAAGTAAATAGTAGCAACTTATTTAACTTTACTGCAAAATTTAATTACATGAGCCCACTGGTTAAAGAATTTAACGACTATCGTACAAAAATGAACGAGGTAATTTTGAACAAAGAAAACCTGGTAATAAAAAGATTGTGGAACCTCGATACCAATACCTACGCCGCAGGCGCACTGGATGTAAAAACCAAAGAATTGCTGGGCCTGGTTGCGAGCATGGTATTGCGCTGTGATGATTGCATCAAATATCACCTCGGAAAAGCGAATGA
>CAZCAA010000056.1:7354-11655 GCA_964496585.1 uncultured Ferruginibacter sp. | reverse complement strand
ATTCACCTTCTGAACCCCAATACACATCTTCTGCTGGTTCCCATACATCAGCTCTTCCACCAGCGAAACCAAATGTTTTAAAACCCATCGATTCCAATGCACAATTTCCAGTCAATATCATTAAATCGGCCCAAGAAATTTTCTTTCCGTATTTCTGTTTGATAGGCCATAACAGAAATCTTGCTTTATCCAGATTCGCATTATCCGGCCAGCTATTGAGCGGAGCAAAACGCTGTGTTCCGAAACCGCCTCCGCCACGGCCATCGGCAATACGATACGTACCTGCACTATGCCATGCCATACGGATAAAAAACGGACCATAATGGCCATAGTCAGCCGGCCACCAGTCTTGTGAGGTTGTCATCAATTCAAATATGTCTTTTTTTAGTGCCTTCAGATCAAGTGATTTGAATGCTTCAGCATAATTAAAATCTTTATCCATCGGATCAGACAAAGAAGAGTTCTGACGAAGAATATTCAACTTTAGCTGGTTGGGCCACCAATCACGGTTTCTGGCTCCACCACCGGCAGTTTGTTTTAATGCACCAGTTGAAAAAGGACATTTGGCTGCACTGTCATGATTAACTTCTGCAAGTATCGAATCGTCTGCATGTGAATTATTTTCCATTGTTGTTATTTTAATTTGGCTACTGAAAATTTATACATTGATTTATAGTAATGTGGCAATTTAAATAATAATCATTACTTATAAAGTAACTATTAACACAAAGCTTCTTATTTAAAGAAATATTTATTTTTTCGAAACCCAAAGCTATCACTTGATTACTGAACGAGTTCAGCTGCTTTCATATTAACCTTACACACTTACAAAAGTTTATAGAGATAAAATAGCTGATTCAAAATAAATCTATCGTTATGCTAAACATTAATTTGCGTTAATTGTTGACTAAATCTTTTATTAAAATTCTTTATTAAGTTCTAACAACCTTTATTGGTGAGATTACGACAAAATAATAGAGCAAATCAGGCATGTTATTCAACAAATGATTAGCATCAAGAAAGATGAACTTGATAATTTTCAGTTTAACAAACTGGCAACCCGTTATTCCTGAAGTTTTGTAAATTTATATGTTAGCAGCATCTTTATTAATAAATGAAGTACATGAAAAAATCGAATTCAAAAATATCACCAAATGTATCATAAAAACTTTTCAAAAAATTGAAAACTCGTTTTGAGAAAAACATGAATCGCCATAAAGGAATTGACTGGATCAAAGTAGAAACAAAACTAAAAGCCAAACCTGAAAAATTATGGTCGCTCAATGAAATGGAAAATACCGGCGGCGAACCCGATGTGGTTAGTTTTGATAACCTGCCAAGCCGGCAGGCAGGAAAGAAAGGCGAATATGTTTTTTATGATTGCGCAGCCGAAAGCCCCAAAGGCCGTCGTAGTTTTTGCTACGATCGTAAAGCACTCGATGCAAGAAAAGAAAATAAGCCCAAAAACAATGCAATGGATATGGCAATCGCAATAGGTATCGAAATGCTGACAGAAGAAGAATACCGTGAATTACAAAAGCTTGGAGAGTTCGACACCAAAACATCAAGCTGGATAAAAACACCAGACGAGATTAGAAAATTGGGTGGTGCTATTTTCTGCGACCGCCGCTTTAATCATGTATTCACCTATCACAATGGTGCAGAATCTTATTATAGTGGCAGAGCTTTTCGAGGCTCAATAAGGGTGTAATTAGTAAAATACAATCTCCGCTTTTTCTCGTAAATATTCCTTTTAGGAGGCATTAGCCTTAGAGAACATTTTTTTAGTTAATCTGTTAATATAATATGTCCAGTAAATACAGGTATCTTTTATTGTTGCTTCTCTTGTTTGCTTCTTTTACCGTCATCAGCCGGGTAACGGAAAACAAACTTTCCCTTTCCATTACAGATTTACGTAACAACAAAGGCCATGTATTGATTAGTGTTTACAAAGATGGCGTCGGTTATCCTGAAGAATTGGATAAGGCTGTACGCAGGGCCAAACTTACAATCATCAACAAAAAAGCAACTATTTCTTTCGCAGGCCTTGCTTCTGGCAATTATGCTATTGCCATACTCCATGATGAAAATGATGATGGAAAAATGAATACCAACTTCTTAGGTTTGCCAAAAGAAGGGTATGGATTTTCTAACAATGTTATGGGTACTTTCGGACCTCCTACTTTTTCTAAAGCAAGTTTTCAATACAATGCCAATCAGATAAAATCAATAGTAATAAATACAAAATATTAATCGTTGTATTGTAGATACGCTGTAATACATTGCTCTTACAATCATTATAAAGACCACCAATAACAATTGTAGCGCAATTCAAATCAAGTTATATAATTTAGTAGTGCATGCCAATAGAAAATTGATAGATAGATAGAAAAGCCATCTGCTGAAAAATTGTTTTACTCTTTTTCTTTCTATTTTTAAAATTTTTTGCTATTCCTTTGTCTGTCCTCTTTCATCATCTTCCCTGTCTCTGTCGTACACCATCAGTTTTACTTTCCATTCCATCGGTTCTATATACTGCATTGAAACTTCAATCTTTAGTTTTGCTGCTGGGTTATTGGCAGGTTCAAATGAAAATAATACACTGGTAAATTTCTTTGATTCATCAGGAGCATCGTATTCTCCCTTCAGTTTGTACGAATTGTCGCCAAACTTTACCACCATATTCTGCAACTGATTGTATAGCGATTTAAACCTTTGTTTTGCTTTTTCAAAATGTTCGGTAGTCAGCATTAATGCTTCCCAACTGCACACTTCTTTTTTAGCAGAGTAGCGGGTTACAAAAGCTTCTTCTGCACCGTTCACTTTAAAGTTGCAGTAATAGTCTGTTGATTGGGAATGTTGATTAAGTACTTCGCCCATCAGGTTGATAAACCGGTTAGGATAATCTTCAATTACTTTCTTTACATCATTTGCAATACCATTTGCCATTGGCAACTTTAGTTGAGCATCGCTGTTCAAGAAAAAAAAGGAAATAATAGTAAGAAGTACAAGTGGTTTTACTGCTTTTAGCATAAGTCTGGATTTGTAGGGTTAGAATTAATTGCCAATATTATTAAATTTTCGAATTAAAATATACTTTTAATTGAAAGTTATTCGTTAACCCTTAGTAAAATATCCAACATATGAAAAACAGAAATCTCACTCATCATCACGAAGCAGCAAAAATTTACCGCAATTATTACAAGTCAACTGTAAATCCTTTGCGATTATTAAAATCAGTTTTAGCAGTTATTATTACCGGACATGGCGCTACTGCAAATGCTACTTATAAAAGAAAAAGGTAACCCTTAAAAGAGAATTACACTACCCCAATAAATTAAAAAGGGCTTTCATTGCTGAAAGCCCTTCGTTATATTAAACTAAATGTTTTAATTCATTCGCATATCTCTCATCCCTCTTTCCATGCTACGTGGCATTCCCTGCATTGGTGAAGTGTTTTTGTTTCCACCCATCCTGTTCAAGTTAAACATTAAACTTACCATAAAGTAACGGCGCAATACCATACTTCTTGTATCCTGAATGTAGTTTTCTGCTGTAGTTCTGGTAATGCTTTGGTTCTGGTTCAACAGATCTCTTACCGAGAATTTGATCTCGCCATTCTTATTTTTAAACACCTGCTTGCTAAAGCTTGCATTCAATAAAGGGATAGCCTGGTTAAAACCTTCGGCTCTGCCAGTGTTGATGTAATAATCAAAATCTGTTGCCAGTATAAAATCTCCTTTAAAAGTATATGAAGCGTCTAGTGAGTATGTTTGTGTCAAATAATTTTCATTCAGTGCTGCGTTAACAGAATACTTATTATCTGTGTAAGCAAGATTAGCTTTTACACCAAACTCAACTTTATCTTTATTAATATTTAAACCAACACCTTGACTAACCATCAATGTTTTGCCGATATTTTTTTGCTTAAATAACAAGCTTACATCTTTTGTATAAGACATGTTGTTAGTGAAGTTGACACTAGAGCCTTTCATTTTTGGATTTTTAAACGGAATTCCTAATGTAACAAATGAATTTATCCTTGAATATCCATCTAAGTTCACCGGTTTGGTTAACTGTATGCCTCTGCCCAAAGAATCAATACTATTCACAATTTTATTATTGGTAGCAGTATAGCTTATGTTAGCTGCAATAAATTTGAATGTAAGAATATTGAATGTATTGTAATTCATATTTAGGCTATGCGTAAACTCCTGTTCAAGATCTGGATTACCAATTGATTGGTTTAACTGGTCTGAAACATCCAGCACATTCTGTAATTGCGATATGCTAGGCTGATT
>CAZCAA010000056.1:6889-7344 GCA_964496585.1 uncultured Ferruginibacter sp. | reverse complement strand
TTTTTATTTCTGCCTGGCGTATAATTATAATTAAATGTAGGGAAGTAGTTAACATAGCTTGCTCTTGTTACAGAATCTTTGCCCGTAAAAGCCTGATAGCTGTCACTTTCTAAAGTTGATTGCTGAACAGACAATCCTAATTGATAATTATACTTCTTTTCCTGAATACGGAAATTAGCACCAACCCTGTGAGCCAGGAAAAGGTTCTCAAAATCATTGGTCAGCCTTAAATTAGGATTATCGTATTTACCAGAAGCACCATTGAAATCATAGGTTTCTCTGGTAGATGTGCTCATATTATTAGTGTACGCATAATTTAATTCCAATAGTTTGTTTAGACCAAACGATTCAGTTATTGAAGCACTTATGGTATTATTGTTATTTTTTGTTTTTTGTAAGTATTGCTGATTCTGCAAAATACTTCTGAAAATGGTTCCATCCCTGTTGAACAATTC
>CAZCAA010000056.1:4093-6879 GCA_964496585.1 uncultured Ferruginibacter sp. | reverse complement strand
GAAAAAGTAAACCCATCGCTATTACTGTTCCCAAAAGAGTTATTCCAGCCTAAAGTAAGTGTGCGGCCTGTTTTGCTGAACTTATGTCTGAAAATAAAATTGTTTGAAAAAGTAAATCCATCTCTTGAGTTCCTATTTGTAGACTTACTTGTAGAGGCAAGATATTTCCCCATAAAATCATCAGAATTTACAAAAGAAGTATCCTCGCTGTAATTTTCAGATTTTTGAATTGTTAGTGATGGGATATAGATAAGCGAATTCATAGAGTCAATCTGGTATTCCATTCTCAGATTAAATCTGTGGTTCTGATTTACATTATTAGAAAATGTTTCATTCGTACGTATTGCGATAGAATCTCCTGCATTAAGTTTATAGGTTGTACGACGTAAACTATTTTGCTCCTGCTGTGGTTTTGAATCAGAAAAGAAATAGCTACCGCTTACTTTAATTTTATTGGCCCAAAGATCAGAATAGTTTATACCTGTAGAAAGTGATTTAATAATTCCGGTGCTTCCGCTACCGCCACTTAAGAAACTTCCCATACCACCACCACGGCCACCTGATATTTGCATACCGCCGAAACCACCACCAACATCACCGCCGCCGCCTCTTCCACCACCAAAACCACTAAAGCCGCCCATTGAGCTGATGATATCTGAAAAAGAAAATCCTTGCTTATTTATATTGTTTCCGTTGAATAAAACAGAAATCCTTTTATCATTATTAAATTTATTGAAAGACAGATTGCCTTCGTAACGACCATCGGTACCACCTGCAATTAATGCTCTTCCAAAAATTCCTTTGTTCTTATCTTTCTTTAATTGAATATTGATTGTTTTAGAGCGGCTACCATCATCAATCTTGGTGAACTTTGCCTGATCACTCATATCATCAAACACCTGAATGCTTTCTACCATATCAGCAGTAAGATTCTTTGTAGCCAGTTTCGGATCGTTACCAAAAAACTCCTTTCCATTTACAAATACTTTCTGAATATCCTCACCTTGTGTTTTAATATTTCCTTCTTTATCCACTTCCACACCTGGCAATTTTTTCAAAAGATCCTCTACAGTTGCATTCGGTTTTGTTTTAAATGCAGATGCATTAAACTGAACCGTATCGCCTTTTACCTGAATAGGAACATAAGAACTGATTACAACATTTTCTAAAGACTTTCCGCTTGTGCCCGGAAAAACACTCCCGAAGTTGATTGTTTTATTTTCAGCAGAAATAGTAAACGACTTGCTGAACGGATCGTAGCTTTTATGGCTAACAATCAATAAATAATCTGCATCGGCGAGGCCTTTTACCTCAAAACCACCTTGTTTATTACTTAATGTAAACGTTGCCAGGCTTGAATCCTTAACATTCATTACAGAAACCGTAGCATCTACAATCGGTTGCTTTGTGTTGGAATCCAGCAAGTTGCCTTTAATACTGCCATCGGCTTTCTGCGCCTGAACTGCAGCAAAAGAGACTAAAATCAGGAGGGATAAGGTAAATATCTTCTTCATAAACTTAAAATGTGTACGAAAATAGACGTAAGAAGAGGGTTTAACCTTCGGGGAATGTTAAATAATTGAGGAAAAGTATGATTTTATTGCCTACCTGGAAATAATACATCTTTGTTTCGCTGCCATAAAGCCCTATCGAGGTTTTGGGCAGAGAGTTGGCTTAGTTTACCACCTGCATATCCAGTTACAATTTGTCCACCGAGAAAAATCAAAGCTGTATTTCGATTGGAGCTATTATTAGAGATAATTGCAAGAGATGCTATTCCACATGCTATTGATGCCACTTTAAAAATTACACTTTTGGTTCTATAACTTTTTGCCTTTTCGTAAGAAATTTGGCCCAAATCGGACATGTTAAATTCCCTGCTTAAATCTTTAAAGTTGAGCTTTTCGTTTCCTTTTAAGAAACTGCCACCATATCTATAAATAGTCTGGTTGTTGTAAACTAAATTTAGTGAATCCGATTTTTGTGCAAACAGGTAATTATGAAATAGAATGATGATAGCTATACAAATAAATAAATTTTTCATTTTATTATTTTAACAAACCAGAAGAAATTACTTTATCTGAAAACTCTTTTATAACAGAATAACTATCCGACCTCATAGAAGCTTCTGGAACAAAAGTAATTTGTGCTTTTGGTGTTTCCTTAATAGGCATTTTGGTTATTTGCCATACAATACTATCAATAAAATAGCCACTATTAACTGTGCTGTCTTGAAAAATTGTAATTGCTAGCAGGTTACAATAAGGATTCATATTTTTTCCTATTGTTTCTGCAGTTTTCTCGTTAAAATCACCCGAATTTATAGATTGAGTAAGATCAAATTTTAATTGTGCTTGATACAAGTCCATCGACTCCTCAAACGTTATTATTTTATATTTTTTACCCTGAAAATAGTTTTTTAGCATGCGTTGAATACTGTCTGGAGGATTTGTTTTAAGAAAAGAAATCACTAATGGCAATCCTTTTACTTTATTGATTTCACTATTTGATGGAAGATTATATAATGACATACATATTAACGAAATGGTAGTTGTCGTTAACAAAACTCTAATTCGAGCATTCATATATATTTTCATTTAATCTTAAATTCTTTTAACTAAACAAGTACTCCACATCTTCCCTTGTCAGTGTTTTCACAAATGAAGAATCGTCGGAAATAATGTCTTTTGCCAATGCTCTTTTCTTCTCCTGTAGTTTAAGAATCTTGTCTTCGATGGTGTCCTTGCATATCATCCGGTAAGCAAATATGTTTTTGGTCTGGCCGA
>CAZCAA010000056.1:1790-4083 GCA_964496585.1 uncultured Ferruginibacter sp. | reverse complement strand
GCAAGCAAAATCAAAACGATTGCCAACAAAGAAGCACTCAGGCGGCTTTAGCTAAACAAATATTCCACGTCTTCTTTGGTAAGCGATTTTACAAAGCCTGCTTCATCGGAAATCAGATCTTTGGCCAGGGCCCGCTTCTTTTCCTGCAACTGCAATATTTTATCTTCAATGGTATCTTTACAAATCATGCGGTAGGCAAAAATATTTTTTGTCTGACCAATGCGGTGTGTCCGATCAATTGCCTGTTGCTCCACTGCCGGGTTCCACCAAGGGTCTACAATATATACATAGTCGGCAGCGGTAAGGTTTAAGCCCACACCTCCGGCTTTTAGTGATATAAGAAACACTCTTTTTTCTTCATCATTCTGAAAGCTTTCAATGGCTTTTTGTCTGTCTGGTGCAGAAGTGCTTCCATCAAAATACTCATACTTAACACCTAACTCTTCCAATTTGGCCCTTATCAAAGCCAACATTCCGAGGAACTGAGAAAAGATCAATGCTTTATGATCACCGATATTTTCTGTTATCTCTCTTGCCAGTTCATCCAACTTGATGGAATGGTTTTCAAATTTTTCTTGCTCATTTAAAATGGCTGGTGAATCGCAAATCTGACGAAGCTTCATTAAGCCTTGTAAAATGGTCAACTGCGATTTTTGAATGCCTTGTGTTTCTATCGTTCCCAAAATCTGGTTTCTGAAATCATTTCTATACGCATCATAAATATTACGCTGCTTGCTTTCCATTTCGCAGAAGAGAATCATTTCTTGCTTTTCCGGAAGGTCTTTTGCTACCTGTTCTTTTGTTCTTCTTAAAATAAATGGAAAGAGGATTTTCCGCAGATGATCTTTTCTGTCTTGCTCGCCAAATTTATCAATAGGTGTAGAAAATTCCTGCCGGAAGAATTCCATGGTACCCAACATTCCGGGATTCAGAAAATTCATCTGTGCAAAAATGTCGAATGTGTTATTCTGCAAAGGTGTACCGCTCATACAAAGACGGTTCTGTGCTTTAGTTACTTTGCTTCCAGGGTTTTTTATTGCCTGCGACTCATCCAGTACTACATAATCAAAATCAACACTCATCAATAGTTTTATATCACTACGCAATGTGCCATAAGTAGTAATCGTAATTTCATGATCCATTATTTCTTCCTTCGTTCTTGTTCTTGTTGCACCATGATGAATACGATAAGTAAGTTCAGGAGTAAATTTTGTTATCTCGTTTTCCCAGTTATAGATCAATGTTGTCGGGCAAACAACTAATGCTTTTAATGATTTATTCTCTTTTCTATAATACTCCATAAAAGAAAGTGCCTGCACTGTTTTACCCAAACCCATATCATCAGCCAGAATACCGCCCCACTTAATATCTTTTAAATAATTCAACCATTGATAGCCGGCCACCTGGTACGGACGAAGAATTGGTTTTAAATGCTCCGAAGGTTCAATTTCTTTAATCTTATTAAACTCTTTTAAAGTTTCATACTTTTCTTCCAACGCTACTACCAGTTCTTCTTCATCTCTTGTTTCGTACAATTCATCCACCACACTTAAATGATAGCGGGACAATTTCAATGTATCAGATTTTCCTTCGCCAACTCTAAAGAGCAATGAATATTTTTTTAACCACTCTTCTGGTAAAATGCCTAATGTGCCGTCGTTCAATTGCACAAACTGTTGCTTATTGGCTAAAGCTCTTTTTACTTCTGCCACCGACACTTGCTGATCGCCAAAAAGTATATCAACTTTTGCATCAAACCAGTCTGTATTGCTACTGATGAAAATTTTTGTTGAAGGTTTTGCTGTATTAAACCGGAAATTTTTTAATGCTTCAAATCCAAATACCGGCGTCTTCATTTCCTTCATTGCATCTACAAATAAGAAGAACCAGTTATTTTTTAATACATCAGCACCTTTTAATGCCAGTGTTCCAGAATCTTCGTTGTAAGCAAAGTTGGAATGAAGGTTTTGTAATTTCTGAATAAACTCATTTTCCTTTTCCCTGTTACGATGCACCACAACAACTTTATCTGCCTGCGGAACAATTAACTCATCCCTATCGGATACTTTCGTCTCAAATCCTTTATAATAAAATCTTGGCTGAAAAACTAAGTGTTCACCTTTTTCCAGTAAGAACAAATTAACATCCGGATTGCCATCTTTTATTTCATGTACCAGCGATTTATCGAAATCAATTTTATGTTCTTTTGCCAATGGCAATAAGAATTCATTTAATGTTTTGCTCCAGTCCTCATTCTTCACTTCCATTTTACCTGTTGGTAAAAACTTATCAA
>CAZCAA010000056.1:0-1780 GCA_964496585.1 uncultured Ferruginibacter sp. | reverse complement strand
TATTGCTCCAGAGATGTGATTGATTGTTATACGTAAAAAATAATGGAGTTGCTGTTTCATTATCTCCTAAATCAAATTCAAGCGGACCAGCTTTTACACGGCACTCAATAGTAAAATTTTTTTCTTTTTTTACTACAATAAAATGTGGTTGAGCTGCTTCTGCTTGCAATTGTAACTCCTCTAGATTCGCTGTTTTAAATTCTTTTCCTTGGTCCAGAATAAACACAAACGGATTGTCTACCGATTCAATAAATATTTTTTTCAGTTTTGGCAATAAATATTCTGCCATTAATTCCTTTGTTTCTTCTGGCAAATCATCATTCGCATCATGAATAATATTTTCCCAAATGCCAGAGAAAGGTGAATTGCGGCTGATATATTTATTGATTTCCGACTCCTGTAATTTTCTTAATGCTGTAAGAAGTTCTTTATCTGCTTCTGATAAACTGTCTGAATTTACATAACGGCTTATATCTACCTTTTCTACTGTCCCTGCAAATTTCTCATTCGTTTCATTCGGCTCGCCAACCACTACATCAACCGTAAATTGAGGATATGTTTTTTTATTAAAATTAAAAACGACACCCAAACGTTGTGATGGAATAGCTTCCTGCACTGCGACTTCCAATGGTGCTGCTTCAGCCGCTTCTCTTTCCTTCATTGGCAACAAAACAGGACGAACAGGTGCAGTTGCCAAAGCCACTCTTTTAATCTTTATATCCAACACTCTTAAAAAGGGCTTTCCTTCTTTGTAAACAAATTCAAATTTCCCTTTCAGATTATCGGCCAAAGAATAGCCGTATGCTTCCAGTAATTTATTTTTTTCTTTATCCCAATTTCTGATGCTGTCAAAATAATTAGCGCCATGTGCATTTAATAATTGCGTAAGTACAATCACCTTAGGCAAGCAAAGTGGATTCTCCGTATCCTCATAATCACAACTGGTATCAAAGCTTCTTTCTTCATTTTTACTAATAATAACTTTATAGTCCTGCCCGTTTAAAGGAACAGTTGCTTTTACCGTTTCGTTTTCTGCAAAATCAATCTTGGCTTTTTTAGTTCGTAAAAATATTTCTGCATCAGAAAAAATTTCCTGCGATGTAAAGTGACGGATATTTTTCAGGTCAATTGTTTTCAGCTTTACAACTGTATGCCGCTGATCGTACTGCAAATTTTCTGATTGCAGATGTCCTCTGTCAATCAAATCTTGTAATTGAAATAATGCGGCTACTTCGTGGCGGCATATATCACCCAGATTATACGGACATGCACATCGCAATGATGTTGATTTTGCATCTTTAAATTTCTGAATATAGACTTTATAAAAAGTAGAGTAGCTATCATCTTTTACACGAAAGACGGCAGATCCAAACAAGTCATCGTATTCTACTAATTCTACAAAACCGATTGAATGAATTTTCTTTCCTCTGCGGATTACTTCATCCGTTCCATGGGTGTAAACGAATTTAACAAGGTGCGGTAAAGCCAAACTATTTTAGATTTTAAATTTACGACTGAAGATTTTCAATAAAACAAATCTTACTTATCGAAAAAGGATAACCGGCAAAACTAAAAGAAATAACTGCGTATTTCCATACAAAATGAAAGAAATAAATAATAAATTTTATATCAGAAGTATACAGGAAAAAATGAAGTATCTTAGTAGATTTTACCCCACCTAACCTCCCCTAAAAGGGAGGAACCACACACAGCCCTAACTTATTTATAATTTCTGAAACCGTACGTTTATCTTACTATTAATTTACCATTTGTATAATAT
>CAZCAA010000055.1:0-12949 GCA_964496585.1 uncultured Ferruginibacter sp. | reverse complement strand
GTTCGCCCAGCCTGTTAAATATCCTGAAATAATTCAGAGATTTCATTCCCAGTAATATTGGTTTTACCACATCATTTAACTGATCTCCATTTGGCGTAAATGCAGTTGGCACATACATATCTGCGGTTAAATCATATACAAGTATGTTAACACTGTCGCTTCCCCTGCAACCATGGGTATCAATACCCGTTACGTAATAAGTAATATTATCATTGGGAGCAGCGGTAGGTGTGGCAACATTATTTGCCGACAACCACCCAGGCAGGTTCGAAGGTAGCCAACTCCATAAATAATTAGTTGCGCCTGTTGCATGAAGTGGCAGTGTTTGCCCAACAACTACACTGGTGTCTTGTCCTGCATCTACATTTAATTGCGGTATTACTATAATTTTCACAATGTCTGAAATTGCTTTGTTACAACCAAGTGTATCCCTCACCGTTACAGCATAGGTAATATCGCTCAGCGGGTTTATAACCTGTGGATTTGAAATGGAAGGATTACTCAGGTAAGTTGTAGGTACCCAGCTATAAATACTTCCACCGCTTGCAAATAATTGTGCATTAAATCCAATACAAACTGTTGAATCTAGGCCTGCATTTGCAGCTGGATAAGGTGCTACCACTATTTTTATCATGGAAGTATCTGAGCAGGTGCCGATATTTCCAATTACCTGGTAAGTAGTAGTTACAAGCGGAGTAGCAATAGGATTCATTACAGAATCGCTGCTTAAAAATGTTGCAGGCGTCCAGCTATAATGAAGTGCATCTCCTGTTGTACGAAGCCTGAAACCCTCCGTTTTGCAGATAGAAGTATCCGGGCCTGCATAAATTTCTGTCTTCGGTTTTACACGCACTTTTACAGAATCTGTTCTGAAACAGCCAAAGGTATCGGTTAGGCGTACGTGATAAGTAGTATCTATTGCCGGTGTTGCAAATGGATTCGAAATAGTCACATTATTGATATTGTAATTCGGTGACCATTGAATTGTTCCTGTACCGATTGCCGATAACTGAAGTCCATCAACTTTACAAATTAATGTATCATTAGTAGCTGTTAAAGCAGGCTTCTGTCTTACTAAAACCTGTACTGTATCCGTTCTTAATTTGCTGCAGTTATTAACGCCGACATGTACAATATAGTTGGTGGTTACCGTTGGGCTGGCTATTGGATTTGCAATAGAAGGATTGCTTAAGCCTGCAGTTGGTGTCCATGAATAAGTATCGCCACCGCTGGCAGACAGTGTAGTGCTGGTTTGACCATTGCAGATATAGGTATCGCCACCAGCAAATGGGTTGGCTAATGGCCTTACAGTTATGTCAATTGTTTTTGTTGCAACACAGTTATTTCCCCATTTAGTTAATAGTGTATACGTTGTTGTTGCTGAAGGGAATGCCCTCGTTATATTGTTGAACGGTGAAATTACAGAAGCTGCCGGCGACCATTGCCAGCTTACATTACTTCGGTTACTGGTCCCTGTTAGTGTTAAAGAATCTTCCTGGCAAATGATGGCCGGGTTGGCATTAATATAATTGGTAAGGTCAAAGGCTGGCATTAAATTAACGGAATCTTTTTTTGTACAACCCAGCAAACTGATTGTTGCAAAGTAAGTGGTTGGCACAGGTGGAATAACTGTAGGTGTGGCCGTGCCAGCCCCTGTAATATTACTTGCAGGTAACCAGCTATACGTTCCTCCTGCGGTACCCGTTGCCGTTAGCTGCATGCTATCGAGCCCACAGTAAGTGGTATCATCAGAAACGCTGATGTTAGGTAAAGGATTTATCACGATATCTTTAAAAATAGTATCGGTGCAACCTTTACTGTTGGTTACTATAAACGAAGCCTGGTAAGTTCCTGCTGCAGGATAAACATATTGTGGTTGCTGAAGGTGACTGGTATCAGCAAGGGTGGCCGTGTTCCCAAAATTCCAACTCCAGCTATCTACAACACCATAAGCTGTACGGCTGGTATCTTCAAATTGAACTGGCTGCCCTGCACAGAATGGAGCATTGGCTTTAAAGCCCGGGAAAAACCCGGGATAAATGCCCATACGAATGATTTGAGAATCTGTACAATTACCCCCTTTGTTTATAATAAATTTTACAAAGTAAATGCCTGTGTCTGGGTAATTATAGGTTGGGTTATCCGATAAAGAAGTATCCGCATCGGTTGTGGGATCGCCAAAATCCCAAAATACATTTGTTGCGCCGGTGCTGTTATGATTGAACTGAATATTGAAACCATCACAGGTTGTAAAACCCGGATCCGGGCTGGCAACGGTCGGTATACAAGGCGATACTCTTACCAGCAAATCTTTCCTGTGCGTTGTAATCAACCTTCCATTTCGCCAGGCTTGTACACAAACACAAACTACATAATTGCCTGCTGCCGGAGCAATCCCGGAAATTATTCCTGTTTGCGGATTGATGCTTGCAAGGTTGCCTAAAGGGCTGGAAGCTGAAAAGCCATTGGTATAAGTTACTGAATTATATGGTGGAGCTACTGCATCAACATACGAAGCATCTGTTGCCAATCCTCCATCGTAAGCGTTACAAAAACTGTACACCAAAGAGTCGCCATCAGCATCAGTAGCACTAAAATTAAGTGTAAACGGCGCTTCGAAACATATGACTGAAATGGGTAAACCATATTGTGGACAGTTATCGGAAGCAAGCTCATTCTGTAATTGTAAAATACCAGGAACAATACATGTGTAGGTTGCACCTGTTTGATTTACATTGGCCATATTTGCCTGTCTGCAGCAAGTTTGATGTGCCACGGTGTAGCCATTATTATTATCAGGAAGTTCAACCTGAGTAGAGTAAGTTGCGTAGGTGTATTGCAGTGTAGGTTGGTTGGTTAAGCATGGAGAAGCAATGATTGGCATACTTTGAATTCCTGGAGGATTATTTTGTACCAATAACCACATGTTATTCGCCTCAGGTCCAGTCAGTTTTACGTTATTATCATTATTAAATATTCCTATAACGTAAGAATTTGCCAGCAGTGCCACTCCCGGTCCCGTTGCATCTCCTTTAACTAGCGTGAGAATTATTCTGTAAATTTTAGAATTAGGTAAACTTCCAGGGCCAACTATCTCATACCTTAATTCTCCCCCGATTATATGAGCAGCAAAACTGCTGTTAAACAATAATAGAAGTAAAAAATAAAGTAAAAGTTTTTTCATCCGTATCAGCAAAAAAGTGAAGGATAAATATACGCAAAAAAATGGCGGCTTATGTTATAGGCCTAACCGGGTTAATATTGGATGAACGCCAATAGTTAACGGATTAGAACCACATAGCCTTTACGAACGATCTTTTTGCCCCTGAAGTCGGTTCCCTCAGCATAATAAACATAAGTGCCCGGGCTTTGTTCGCTTCCGCCAAATTTACCATTCCAGCCAAAACCAATTTCTGAAGTGGCAAAAAGCATTTGTCCCCAGCGATTATAAACCCTAAATGCATCTACAGATTTTAATCCTAACGCTATTGGTTTCAAAATATCGTTATTGCCATCGCCGTTAGGGCTAAAGGCAGAAGGAACATACAAGTCGGGTGCAACTTTAAAAAAATGCACCTTAATTGTGTCTGTATCAAAACATCCGGTATTATCGGTGGTAGTTAATACATAAGTGATGTCATCCTGGGGCGTTGCAATAGGGTTAGCAATATTTGTATTATTTAACCACTGTGTAGTTGGTATTCCCGCCCAGGAATATATTGGCGCACCCGTTCCATTTAATTGTAAAGGCTGACCAAGCACTATGGAAGTATCAGCAGGGCCCGCATTGGCAATGATGCGGTTTACATTGATGCGTACAATATCAGTTACAGGCTTAGGACAACCTAGTGTATCCGTAACAGTTACACTATAATTTACCGTTACCGTCGGCGAGGTTACATTTGTATTTGCGCTTGTTGGGTTGCTCAGAAATGTACCAGGGCTCCAGGAATAAAATGCACCACCACTGGCTTGTAACGACGTAGAAACGCCAAGGCAAATAGTTTGATCAGGCCCGGCATTTGCATTTGGGTAGGGAACCGTTCTTACTTTGATTGAATCCCTGTCCCGGCAAGAACCAATATTACCGGTAACATAATAAGTTGTAAGTGCGGCAGTAGGGGTTGCTATAGGGTTTTTGATCAACCGATCATTTAAAGTTGTGCCTGCCGGCGATTGCGTCCAGCTATATTTAAGCGCATCGCTTGCAAGGCTTAATGTGATAGCATCTCCCCTGCAAATTGTTGTATCTCGGCCTGTCTTTAAAGTAACAGTGTCTACCACGCTTACTGTTACCGATGCTGTAGTAGAACATCCAACATTGTCACTGTAAAAAACCGAGTAGGTGGTTGTAACGTCCGGACTAACGGTTGGGGTGAAACTATTTATGTTACTGATATTATAATTTGGCGACCAGGTTACACAGCAATTTGTATTAGCGGTTGCCACCAATTGCAGGTTATCAACAGAACAGATAAGTGTATCCTTAGTTAAGGTAAAAGGAGGTTTATCCAATATATAAACGGTGTCGGTAATAGTAGCGATACAACCCTTACTGCTGCCAACCGTTAACGTGGTAACATAAGTTCCCGGTACAGCATAAGTATAACGAGGGTTTTCAAGATGGCTGGTATCTGCATCAGTGGATGGATCACCAAAATCCCAGGACCAGGAATTAGGAAATCCGTAGTTGGCCCTTGTGCGATCATCGAACTGAACCTCTGAACCTTTACATCTTGGGGAATTATTGCCCTGATCAGGAAAATAACCGGGAAATACCCTTACGGTAGAATAAGCAGAATCTGAACATGAGTTGCCCCGGTTCACAACCAACTTGATTGTATAAACGCCTGTATCTGTAAATGTGTGCGTTTGCACCGGATTAGTAGAAATATTATTGGGAGATGCAGGATCACCAAAATCCCAGTATGTTGTAAGATTGAGCGGCGATGATAAAAGGTTTTCGAAAGTATAAGAAAATCCATCACATGTGATATAATCTGGTTGCAATGAAACACCTGCCAATTCACATGGAGCAACTGTGATGATGAAATCTTTTCTGTGAACGGCTACAAAAACGCCATTCCGATAAGAATTTACACATACACTCACCACATATTTCCCATCATTTGGAGCAATACCTGAAATAATGCCGGTTTGTGTATTGATATTTGCTGAGAAGCCTAATGGCAAACTGCCGGCGAATGAAGACGAATAAATTAGACTACCATAGTTTGGAGGGTCAGCGGCATGCGTTACGTCTGCATTTGTGGACGTACCACCATTATATGCGCTACATAAACTGTATACGAGTTGGTCTCCATCGGGGTCAGTAGCACTAAAGTCAAGCGTAAAAGATTTATTAAAACAAACAACGGAAATTCCTTGTGTAAAGCGTGAACTATTATCTGGAATTAACGCACCCAAAGCATTGCTTCCAGGAATATCTGTTGTATAAGTTGCTCCTGCTGATTCGTCATTTTCAATATTTGCAATGTCTCTTATCCTGCAACAGGTTTGAAAAACTGCAACAAAGCCGTTAATATTGTTGGGCAAAGTTACTGTAAAACTGTAATAGGCTACTCTGTAGTTCAGCGACGGAGGATTTGTTATACAATTTGGAATACTGCCAGGTGGTACAGGTATATTGGAAGATTGATTAGCAACAAAGTCTCCAAACCTTGTGTTATTGTCTTTATTAAAAATACTAATTTTTGCAGTTACGGGTAACTGAGCACAATCAGGCGCCGCGTCGCAAGCTTGATCCCGAAAGAGCAAAAGAGTTATTCGATAGGTTTTTGTTGTAGCAGTTGCACTTAGGAAATCGTATATAATCTCCCCACCAGTTACATGCCTTGCATTGGCGGCAAAAATTGACGAAGATAATAATATTATTACTAGAAGAGTTTGCTTCATTTGAGACCTTTAATAACTAAACTGTAAGGTAATGAAAATCGCTATCTTTTATTTAGACAGCGATTTTCAATTTTAAATTCAGCTAATTGCTTTAATTAATAACAATTTTTTCAGTTTGACTACCTTTTGATGTTATAAAAGTGCAAATATAAATTCCCGGTTTCAAATGAGAAATATTTAATGTAACTCTTTTATTTGACTTGAGATTTATTCTATTTATTATTTGACCGAAAATATTTCTAATTTCAATTGAAAATATTTTATCTAGAGGTGAAACGAAATTTATGACATCATTTGCCGGGTTTGGGAAAATATCGATATTATTTTTTTCTACTTCAATGTTTTGGGAAAATACTTTTGAGCTATCAAGCCTGATAATATTTGCATTGTAATAAAATCGAACTGGAACAATTCTGTCACAAAAGGAATTTGTAATTGCTAAATTTGCTAATAAATAATCCCCTGAATTTTGTGGAACATTTGGGCCAAAATTTATCGTTATTGAAGGATTAGAAGAACTGTAAAAGATCGGGGAACAAGTATTAGGGAGGGTCCAAGAGTAAATAGCATTTGGACCGTGATTGATATTTGGAGGCGAAAATGTATTACTATAATTGGCCTTATACCAACCACCATGTTCAAACCCACTAGAATTCACGGTTCCCCATGTTGGCGCAAAGAAGATATAAGTCGCTGTAGATAATTGTGAAAATCCATTTGTCGTATTTTGTACTTGAACCTTATAAAACATTTGACTTTGAAATGTAGATAGAATTAATTCATGTTGATTGGTCGTATTAGTAGTACCAGTCAAGGGTGAACTAGCAAATGCCCCACTTGGGACTAAAATGTCATTTACATACCACTGATTATTTCCATTATTGACACTTGAAATAAAGTGTGCAAATCCGCCACACTCCCAATAGTAACAAAAATTATTGGTACTATTGGGAATTATAAGTGAGTTGTTTGGAGTGCTAGGAGAACAAACCCCATATTCAAAGTAACTTGCAACAGTTATAAACGGAGGTTGACAAGCCGCTACAGACAAACTGTTTGATACGTTAACGGGGATATTAGCAGAATTAAGACACGAATTTAGCGGTATTTGAGAATTCGGAACTGTCATTTGTAAGTTCCAAATACCTGCATTTGAAGAAACCGAAGCATCAATTGAAATTTGTTGACTAGAGGGTGGAATAATGGACAGCCCATTTGGTCCATTCCAAGTAAAAATTGCATTTGCAATGCTACAATTAGGAATAGTGGGACCAATATTAATTGTACAATTCCCTAAAGTAGGTATGGGTGGCGTGCCAATTGAAAAATTAGTTATATCGATAATCTCTGGGAAGGCAAAATAAATTGCTGATCCAGAAAGTGTGGGTGGAAACTGTAATAATTCAGGGAAGATTCTCAACATGTTAAACTCTTCAGAAGTTGTAAATCTTACAACTATCTGCTTCCACGGAGTCGACTCTAAATTGCTAAAATTTTCACAGTATATAACTTGATTTGGATTTGTTAATGGAGGAATCGCGAAGGAAGTAAAAATTGGAAAATTTTGACATTTGACAAGTGCTATTTTAAAGTTTACATTCTGCGCTGCGGGAATTTGATTATTACTGACAATGTCAGATCGCATAAAAAATGAAAGTAAAAAAGTTTTATTTGCTTGCAATGTTCTCGTTTTTACGGCAATGCCTTCAGATGAACCAGATATCACTGGCGCCGATCCATCTGGAGATATGTTAACTCCTCCAACAATCATTCTAACATAATTTGAACTTGGAGAAGTTAATGGAGGTTGAGCATTTAATACATCGGAAGTCCCGTGAGTATCGCTCCAATCAACTACATTATTATAAAAAAATGCACTATACCCATTTGACGGTAAAGTTGGGTCTATAAGTTGAAAGTTTGGATTAGGAATATAATTACAGCCAGATATTGTCTGTTCAGCACTGCAATTAAAGTTCCCATCAATAAAGTTTGGAGTAATAATAAGTCCAGTAAAATCGACACCTTGAAGTTCTGAAATCTCATTGCTTTGGATTGGGTAAATCCATATCATATCGTAATCATCTTCCGCAATAAATTCTTTAAATACTTCCTGCCATTGATTATTTAGCATATTATTTTCAGTATAAATGACTTGAGAGGCGGCAGGTAAAATTGGAATATTATAGTCAGGATATTTGTGAATTCTTTCATAGTCTTTACAATGGATTAAAACTATTAAAAATTTATCCATTCGATCATTAAATTCATGCGCTTCCCGAGCTAGCTTTTTAAAAAATGACATTCTATATTTATCACCTTTTTTAATTTTTGGTAGAGCTTGTGTAATTCCTTCTCCATTAACCTCTCTAAGTTCACTCCAGCTATACATCGATGCATAATTTTTAAATTGATCTGTGGGTGTAGTTAGAGGAACCTGAAAATCATTAAGTGAAGGAGTACCATGAGATTCAACCCATGAATGAACATAACCTTTTGGAAATGGATTTGTATCGTTAATGTCAAATATGGTTTCAAAACCACTATTTGATATCAAACTAAGTCCAGAGTGAGACACCTTGTTGCATTCCACTTTAGATCCGGGAAAATTAATAAAATCGATATCAGGATGAACGTTGCTATACAAATTAGATTCATTAGATTGTGCGAATGAACATTGAAAGAGAAAAAAAGAAAAATAGCAAAAATATAAAGTGAGTTTTTTTTAGTTACCATGATTTGTGATTTTTATAGAGGAAGATAAGGTTATAAGCTGACTTATAAACCTGTTTTCTATAAATTGATATTGTTCCTTACAAAATCTCCCAAAATTCTATTGCTTTTTTCAGTTTCTTCCAGCATTCCCATATGTGCACTCCTTCTTAAGATATTTACATACGTTGTTTTAGCTAGTGTAGACTGCTCCAGGCCGCTTTTGAAAGGCACAGCCTTGTCGTGTTCTCCCAAAATAAACAACACCGGCACTTTACTATTCTTTAGTACATTGGTTCTGTCGGGCCTGCTTATCATGGCTTCGTAATATTGTATCAACGCTTCAGCACTAAAATTGTTGCTTTTTTCAAGTAGGTTGTCGATATCATTCCTGCTTATCTCATCATCTTTAAACAAACCTGGTATACTGGTGGCAAGAAAAGCAGCAGCGCCATTTTTAGCGATGAAAGCTATTGCTTTTTCTCTGTTTGCTTTCTTATCTGCATCATCTGCATAGGCACTGGAATGGAAAAGTCCAAAAGCAGTTAAATATTCTGGATATTTTTCAGCAAATGCCATCGTAATATAACCTCCCATACTATGCCCGATCATTGTACATTTTTCAATTTGTTCTTTTTCCAGTATTCTTTTAATGCAGGAAGCATAGTCACTCATGCTAACAGCTTTTCCTTTTAACAGTGAAGATTTTCCCGATCCGGGTAAATCTGGTACGAACAATCTAAAACGGTTTTTTAAGAAAGCTATTTGATGCGCCCAGATATTGCTATCTTCTCCGAAACCATGCAAGAGTACAACGGTTTGGCCTTTTCCGATTACAGTATATTTAATTTCTGCATTCTCGTACTCTACCTTTTTATTCTCTGCATTATCCATGATAATTACTTTTTATGAATGATCCTGCTCTGTTATTCCCGGATAGAAAGCGCACACATTGAAAAAAAACATATGCTTTGAATGGCATACATTTTTTTACATCGTTAAACATCAACAATCTTAAATGGCATTTGTTTCAACTATGACTTGTTTTGAGTGTTTATCCGCAAATACCTGCTTACCGATCTATACCACAAAAGGAGTACCAAGAGTAATAACGAGTTGTTCATTTGTTGAGGAAGGAAAAACCAGCTTATCACTAAAAGTCCCAGGCTGATTGCAACTATGAGAAAATATAATTTAACTATCCTTTTCCTGCTGTTGAAAAAAAATGAAATGACAAGGTGTGTTGGCAATGCCCATAACACGTTATAGTTTGCTTTTGTCATGCTATGATCTGTTCCTGTCATCATAAAAATGAGTAATATTCCCAGAACTCCCACAATGAAAAATAAAGTTCCATCCAATCCGGTTAAGATCATTTGGGCTTTGCTATTACGGGAAGATCCAAGTATTATAAATAGGAGTAAGAGCATAGCAAAAAATACCATTGGCGTAAACCAACTGAAGGTTTGTTGAGATGGTTGTAATTCATACAATTCTTTAGAGGAAGAAATGATATTTACATTGTTAGTGCTGTCTAATGCTTTCATCAGGTTGTACGGCAAAAACTGCTGCTGGCTGATGGTCATCACAGCATCTGTTGGAGCGCCGAGTAAAATATCAATGCCTAACTTACTCCAGTATTGTTTACTCTTATCAAGATAAAGATGAATAACATTTCTAAATGTTGTTGTAACTGGCATCACTGCAGGTAAAACAGGATTGGGGCTTTTTGACCTGATGATAATATCACGTAGTCTGGTGGTACAGTTGTCCAGAAAGAAATCGTATTTATAATACTTGTTTTCTTCTTTTAAATTTTCATTTAATATTTGCTGGATGTTGATTTTTTCACTGGCAGAAAGATCTAGCACCTGTTCTGTAATCCCTCTGTTAGTTGATCGGTATTCAAATTTAAAATCGCTGAAATCGGCGAGACTTATGTAGTACAATAATTTTCCTCTGATAAATTTTAAATAAAAACCTTCATCATCAAAGTTGAAAGTACCATAGTTATAAACGTAGTCGGTAACGCTGCTGCTGTCTACAATTCGAATAGCACTATGTCCAAATATCGAATACAATTCTTCTCCTGGTGTACAGGTAAGTAATGAAATCCTTATGTGTGATGAATCCTGGGCAAATGTTTTTGCAGGAAAAGAAAAAATTAATGTAAAGATTGAAAAGAGCAATAATTTTTGAAAAGAAAATTTCATTAGAACAATTTTATTAAACCTTACGTCTTCTGCTTCGTGATCTGAGCCCGTTAAATTACTATCGGCTATAATTAGGAGCTTCTTTGGTGATCGCAATATCATGCGCATGGCTTTCTCTCATGCCTGCATTTGTAATTTTTACAAAACTGGCTTTTTGTAATGCTTTTATATCAGCAGCACCACAGTAACCCATACCCGCTCTTAATCCTCCGGTGAACTGATGAACAACTTCTCTTAAATGCCCTTTGAAAGGAACTCTGCCTTCAATCCCTTCCGGAACAAATTTCTTAATATCATCTTCTACATCCTGGAAGTAACGGTCGCTGCTACCTTGCGCCATGGCACCTAATGAACCCATTCCACGATATTGTTTAAATTTGCGGCCTTCATAAATAATTGTTTCTCCCGGACTTTCTTCTGTACCTGCAAAAACATTTCCCATCATCACGCAGCTGGCACCCGCAGCCAAAGCTTTTACCATGTCGCCGGTATACCTGATTCCTCCATCACTAATGATACCAACATTCCTGTTTTTTAAAGCAGCTGCAGCTTCCATAACTGCTGTGATCTGTGGAACACCGGTACCTGCAACTATCCGGGTAGTGCAAATAGAACCGGGGCCAATACCCACTTTAATAGCATCTGCGCCTGCATCTGCCAATGCTTTTGCTCCGGCTGCTGTAGCAACATTACCTGCTATTATCTGTATGCCCTTAAATGATTTCTTTATTCTCTTTAGCGCATCAATTACACCTTTGGTATGGCCATGGGCACTGTCTAAACAAATGATATCTACGCCGGCAAGATGCAATAGATTAACCCTGTCTAGAATATCATTTGTAATGCCAACGCCAGCTCCAACCTGTAGCCTTCCAAACGAATCTTTAATTGCGTTTGGATGGCTTTTTAATTTTAGTATATCCCCAAACGTTACCAGCCCAATTAGTTTTCCTGATTTATCTACAACTGGTAACTTTTCGATCTTATTTTTTTTAAAGATCAGTTCAGCTTTTTTAAGATCTGTACCATCGGGAGCAGTGATCAGATTTTCTACTGTCATCACTGTACTTACTTTTTGTGCGGGATTTGTTTCAAACCGCAGATCACGGTTGGTAAGAATACCTACCAGTTTATGCTGGTCGTTGATGATTGGTATACCGCCGATCTTATTATCATGCATCAGGCGGATTGCTTCACCTATGCTGGCGTCTGCTTTAAGCGTGATGGGATCCAATATTAGGCCGTTTTCGCTTCGCTTTACTTTGCGAACCTGCTCGGCCTGTTGCTCAATACTCATGTTTTTGTGAAGTATGCCCAATCCGCCCTGCCGAGCCAAAGCAATGGCCAGTGCTGCTTCTGTAACAGTATCCATGGCAGCACTTAGCATCGGTACATGAAGGCTGATTGTTTTCGTAAGCTTTGTCGAAATATCTACGTCGCGGGGAAGTATTTGCGAATAGGCAGGCATTAGTAAAACGTCATCAAACGTTAAGCCTTCGCCGAAAAATTGTTTTGAACTTTTATTGCCGGAGGGGTTATTTATTGTTGCCATAGGCAAAGATATGTTGAAAATGGGAATTAACAAATCAGAAAGGATCCCACATTTATAATCTAATAAACAAGCTGCCATTCTTGCTTGCAGATAGTATTATATTTAACCAGGCTGATTTAAAATGCTACAGATCCATTTTATATATCTTGCCGGGTAATGACACGATAACTCCCTGCATTTCCAGCGAAAGCAAAGCCGCTGCGGCAAAGCTACTGTTGAGGCCACTTTTAAAATATAAGTCGTCTATGTGCAAATTGCCGGCTTCCTGTAAAACTGAAATAACTTTTTTTTCATGATCATTTAATTCTATAAATAGTTCTCTTTGTTTCTTTAATACGGGAAGTATAGTTGGGTTCCAATTCATAAAATCCAGTAAATCTCCTGCGCAGGTTACCATTGAAGCTTTGTTGTTTCTTATGAGATAATTGCAACCTTCACTTTTTGTATCAATGGTTCTGCCTGGAATAGCAAATACATCTTTATTATAGCTATTGCCCAGTTCAGCCGTTATCAATGATCCTCCTCTCTTTCCTGATTCTATTACTAACAATGCGTC
>CAZCAA010000054.1:0-13237 GCA_964496585.1 uncultured Ferruginibacter sp. | reverse complement strand
TTAATGACTGCAGCAGCTCTGTATTAAACAATTCATTTTCTATCAACGCAACACTATTAGAAAGCGTTTCCATTTCTTCAACCATTTTTGATAACTTATTATGCAGCGGAGAAATAACTTTATTTAACTGATAAGCAATAGCAGCAAAAATGAATAAACTTATATAGAGAAAGTTGATGGATACCAGTCCGGCAATTTTAGCAACAACAACTGAAATACTGATAAGTGGAAGAACAATTCTTAACCAATTCCAGTGTTTAAATTGCAGGAACAAAGTAGGTTCGTTTACCCATTCACGTAACCTTGTTAAAGTTGTTGTTTTCAAACCTGCTTCCATACCCACAGCCTGTAGTTCCTGCCTCCATTCCATTTTTGTTGCAAGTTCCTTTACTGCTTCCTGTCTTGATAATACAAGAGATCGTTCTGCAGGATTTAACAACCAACCAGCCAGGCACTCAGCACCCATTTCCGACTTTGTTCTATTTAAAAACTGAAATAAAGATGCATGACCAAAAATATCGATATCAGCAGCATACAAATGATCTTTGGGCAGAAAGTTTGCTCCATCGGGAAACTGAAAGTAATTTCCCTCTAATGCCTGAATTTCACTTTCGTTTACCGCAATAAGGTTTCCTATATGTTTTATGGCATCTTTATTTGCCAGATCTTTATACACTAACCTTATAAAAACGGCTATTAACATAATAGCTGCAACAATTGCGTACCATATATTTATCGACCAAAGTAGGTACCAGGCAGCCATAATAGCGACAATTGCTCCAAATCTAACGACACCGAATACACGTTTTTTCTTTTGAAGTGATTGTTGCTTTATCTTTAACTCCCGCAGCCTGTTTGAATAATACTGTTTAGCCTCCATGTAAATTTTTCTGATTTCGATATATTGCAAAATTAACGGGATTAGGTTATACTTATTTAATTAGAACGTTTGTAGCTTTTATAACAGCGAGCATTATAATTATGATTTCCTTATCACAATAAATCTCCAAATAAAAAATAGAATGTGTAATTTTACAAATTATTAAAACGGGGCTGACCGGTTTTGACAGCATAGATCTTTGTAAGTGTAAGCATGTAGTGCGTTGGATAATTAGCACTTAAATCTGAATATTCAAAACTTCAAATGGCAATACTCAGTATGCCATGGCTGCCTAATTATTAATTAGGTATCCATTAGGGCCGTTGAACAGGCTTTCCTGTTGCCATGTTCTTCCGCCGACTCAAAACAAAAACGGGATGCTGTAGCCGAATGAAGTGACGGCTGCTTAAGATCATTCTTCTAAGGAAATAGTTGGTTTGTTATGCTCCGGCTGTTTCCCGACAATCAATGCATAAATAAACATGTAGAAAGCTTATGGCGAATATGTTTGGACCAGGGTTCGATTCCCTGCAGCTCCACTTTTCTTTCATCAGATTTAATCAAAAGGCTATAAATTAAAGGTTTATAGCCTTTTTGTTTTTAGGAAGTTTGGTAAATTATTCAGCTATTTCATATTGCTGGTGAGTAATGAAATAATTTTGAAAATATAACCTATCACGGCTTAGTAAATGTCAGCTTCGTTAATAATTTCATAAGCTCCAGTGTAAATAGTAATTCTACCCAGCTTTTCCTTTCTCAAAAGATGGAACGGCCAGGCAATTTCTGGGCGAATATTTATTTGCTTATTAATTGTTATATAATGTGCGTCCGTGATAAAAATATCAACCCAAAACAAGTTGTTGGGAGGATAATTAATTTGCAAAGAAGCACCTCTATTAATATTTCCACTACTACTTACTACGAAAGATGTATCATAACCACCAGGCAAATGGGCAATAAGCGAATCAATAGGTTTTCGCAGATACCTGGCTATTGGAAAATTTCTTAATTGAGAATCTAATGAGTTACATTCAGAATATAAGCTATCGTTGTTCTGTCCAAAGACATTTGAGAGGTGAAATATCAGGAAAACAATTACAATGCCAATTTTCATCCAAATTTTTATTTGCGTTTGCGTATAACTTCTGTATTTACGCAGATAAATGCGGAACATAACGGCAATGCGCCAAAATACGCTTCTTTTCTGAAGTATATAAATAAAATCTAAGGCCAGCCATTAACTGAACTGCCTTTAGTTGCTACCCTATACCGGGACTACCCTATGCTGCCAGGTTAAATGAACCTGCGCAATACCATCAACTACACGGCAGCGATTGATTACAAAAACAACCTGATCATTGTGGCAACCTGTAGTGATAAATGAAACCCATGAACGCCTGCGACGGCCAAGGAAACCAGATAAAGGAATATTGCATAAACCAATGCCGAAAGAAAACTTTGCTGATAACATAACTAACATTTTATATTAAAAAATAAAATACCTGCAAATAGGCAGCAGCGGCATTGAGCGAAGCTTCTAAATGTTTAGAACTTCATAAGAAACTATTTAGAGGAATGCAAAAATGCTTCGAGAGGCTCGAACAATTGCGGATGCGTTTATGCTGCGCAGCGATAGATTACTGATGCTGATTGCCGTTAGGCAGAACTGGATGTGCCGCTGCTAACTTGCGGGTTATCTTATTTTTTTGAAATGGAGAGTTGGTTGGAAGATCTTCTGATGGGATTTGGATTGAAATTTTTTGTGGTTGAGTATTTGTTTACCGTATAGGTGAGTGACTCTTCGTTCCTCTGAGTAAACGCGATGGCGATGACGGCAAAAAAATGTCAGTGCAAAAAATATTTAGTGCTTTTAATATTGTTATTTAATAACAATCATTTTATATTATCCGAAAATAAGCTGCCTGTCCTTCCAGATCTGTGCATACCTTTTTTTCAAATCCTTGCTTAAGAAGGAATGGCTAATTAATTCCTGAACTTCCGCATTTCTACTGCTAAAAAGTTTAAAACTGTTGTAATACACTTTTTCATTGATGCCCAGGGTTTCTGCTAATTCTTTAAAGTCGGTTAATTTTACATTCCTCTTTTTACCATTTAGGGTAAGCGCAAGCTCCTCTTTATCTTTTGGATTTATTAAAGTTACGTTGAGCAAATCATAGGCTGGGCTTAGTACTATCGCATCGGGCTGGTGCAATACAGAAAAGTTTTTCAGGTGCATGTCATTATTACCAACTAAATAACTGAATAATACCAACTCAAAATAATTCAGCAGATCCAAACCCTTATTGCAATATTTTGCTACCAGTTTGCCGGCTTTTTCATAACTACTTTTGTATTTATTCTCTGTTAGAAATTCTGATAACTGGCAAAGGTCTTCCATGTGTATTTTCTTTCCCTCCTTTCTGTCGAAACGTTTTGCCAGGTAAACCATATTTCCATCACTTGCCTGCATTAATGTGTGCTCGCAGGTTGGGATTTTGAAAAGTTCTGCCAGGTGCATGGTGAGATCTTCTGTTTCGGGCATCAATGCATATTGATGATGCTGTGGTTTTAAAATATACTCTCCCCAAAGGCCAACGATAGTTAACCTGTTTTTTCCCTGCCTGTCCGGCAGGCTGGCTTTTTGCTTTTCCAGTGTTACTGATAGTTTTGGCTGTACCCCTGTAA
This sequence comes from uncultured Ferruginibacter sp., assembly GCA_964496585.1. Lineage (GTDB taxonomy): Bacteria > Bacteroidota > Bacteroidia > Chitinophagales > Chitinophagaceae > Ferruginibacter. Next base: position 9,672 of record CAZCAA010000054.1, on the reverse strand, counting down.
CGGCTATACGCTGGTTTATCGTTTGTCTGGCTAACTCATCCAACAATTGATCATCTAGTGCTAAAGTTGGAACTTCTGTTGTGCCAAAGAATTTTTTAGCACAAGCAGGGTGATAGTTCATCTCACCGGCATCTTTATAACAAAACCAACAATTTGACATTTTATTCTATTTCATTTTCAGGTAATATCGTTACAGCACCAATGGTATCTCTGCAGGTTGTTAGCAGCAATTCAAAACGGTCATTGGGTTTTACTTTCCAGTAGTCAACTGCAATATCCAATAACCAGCCTTCGGGGATAAGTCCATCGAAAAAAGCAAACAATGTTTTGCTGCTATACGTTTCCGTTTGCTTTGGCAATGTTAGGCTAATGGGTTTGCTGCCAGGCTGCTGCAAGTACTGATCATCGTATTGCAATGTGTATCCATCATCGGTTTCTGAAAGCAATGCTGCCAGTACCCCATCGTATAACACTTTTGCTACTTTAGCCATTGGTATTTGATTTTAAGGTTACTGAAAGTTCAGCACCAAAGAGGCTTAGTACCTGGTTTACTTTATCCATGCGCATGCTAGCTTTTCCCTGCTCAATTTCTCTTACTAAGCGCAGGCCAATACCTGCTTTGGCTGCCAACTCTTCCTGAGTAAGGTTATTTTCTTTTCGCTTTTGTTTGAGGAATTGAGATAAATCCATTTTATACCTTTTAGGGTATAAAGATAGTAAAATATTTGATATTATACCTAATAAGGTATAATTTATCTTAAATATATTAGATTATACCCTTGAAGGTATATTATTGATTTTTTGCTTTAAAATGAACTGATTTTGGTAAGACTTCGTCTAAAAGGCGGATGGATTTATAAATACTAAGCATAAAAAAAACGTCATTGAAAAACTCATAATAATGGAATAAGTTCACAGTTAATCACAAAAACTGACACGCGTGTACAGATGCATTTCTATTAACGCAAATGACCGCACCTTTTCACAAGCGCGGTCATATTTCATTTTATTATTTTCAAAACAAATTACTGAATCAAAAAAACAATCTTCGTTGTACGACATCCACCGGCTCCAGGAGAACCCTGTACAACAAGCTCAAGTGGCAATGTTACGGTTGCAGGCAAAATAATGTTGTAATGAAGTACATCATACCCTGTTCCTGTTTCCGGCGGTCTTACATTTAATACCTTCCAAAGTGGAGTGCTGGGTACTACGCCCGGCTGGCGAAGAAACATGTTTAAAAATCCGTTTGGTGCTGTATTAAAATAAGTAATGTCAGCCAGCAAAACAAGCCCACCGGATCCAACTGGCTGCAACATATATGCAATTCCGGCTCCCCCGATGTTTGTAGGACATCTCGCTGAAATATTTGATTCTGGATCTGAATGAATCACATTAGCCTGTAACATTTCCGATGATTTAATAGGCTGATTTATTGGATTGGTTTCACTAAAATTTTCTTTTTTACAGGATGAAAGCACTGCGACGAAAGTACAGAGTGACAAGAGTTGCAATAATTGCTTTTTCATGATTATTAATTTATAAATTGATTGGGCCTACTCTATATGGTTTTCGGCTAACCCATTAAATAATTTAAAAAGGTAAGTTATTTTGTAACAGAAAAATCAAATAATTTGATGGAATAGCGAAAGAATAAATAAAGCAATATACTTCTTCATCTTATGAAGTTTTCAAAAATACTTGGAGGATCTTTACAATTTTATCAAACTTTTTTTCTAATGGTGCGATATAATACATCAAAACGTTTACCAGCATTCGTTTCCTTGAAGTAAATGGAAATAACGGTAAGTGATCAAAAAATGCTCATGTCAGCAGTTCTGCAACTTAGCCCTTTAGACACCAGCTCTTAGAGCCTGATACCTTTTACTACTGCAAACAGCAGCAAGTGAGGGCAGGACGTGAACCCAATTGCTTGAATTTGATAGTACCAGTTTTATGGCTGAATAGATCATCTGGCAGTCACAATACAGGATAAGCATCCTATTATTGACACTGTTTCAATTGAAGTTAAGCGTTTGCGCCGTGAGATTATTTATTAATATTCACAAAAACTCAACTTCCTCCAATGTTGGTATTATACAAAGACAAGTCCGAACAATTTTATCTTCCTTAAATTTAAAATCAATAACTACAAAACGATACGGTTGCTTTTTCCTTACCTCGCCTGATACATAAGGGTTCACTTCTGGTTTATCGATTAATTGAAACAGCCCGGCATAAAGTACATTTCGATATTTGACCAAATACATTTTTACAGGCTCATCTCCAATTTTTATCCGCGTAAATTTTTTATCTAAAAATTCAATGACCTTTTGTTTCCCTTTTAGTACTTTAAGAACTATTTGTGAATGATGTTCAATATCATCATGCATATCATCTATAATATCTTCAGTAGTTAAATTATTCCAGGCGTTGCAATATTTTTTAATTAAATTTTCCATTTCAATATGGTAAATGTGTAAATAATTAATTTAATAGTTAAGTTTACAACTTATGAAATTTTTCAATACTACCCTGGATATTATTTGGGTTTATTTGTTACTCTGTTTCTGTTGGATAGAACAAGAACAATGAACAGACTGTGGGATTCCATCTTCAAATTCTCCGACGCGATGCTAAATGTTCTGTAGATTGATTCGTACTAACCAGGATAAGTTTTTGTAACTTTAAAATTAAATCCATTTTTTCATGTCGATGGCTGAAAATAGCCCCGAAATTGCCGGTGGCAAAATAGCAAATATGCAAACAATAACGCTTAAAGAATTTGTGACACAATATGATTATAAAGGCTCCATAGTTCTTCTTGAAGGTAAACGCGATGTAACAGAGCATGACAAAGAAAAACTTACAGCACTTGGAAAGCTTGTAGCAAGCGAAACAAAAAATATGTTTTTTAGAAGTGGCAATGCTGATGGCGCTGACTATTATTTTTCCCTGGGAGTTGTTTCTGTTGACAATACCCGCTTACAAGTAATCACACCTTACACTGATCATAGACAAAAAACTAATCAGGCTTATGAAACAATATCATTGGATGACATCAATATTGCTGCAGAACCAGACGTAATTTATCAATCAAAAAAAAATAAAAAAACAGAAAAATTAATTGACCAATACGTTTCAGGAGACAAAAACAGGTTTTCGATTAAATCTGCCTATATTATAAGGGATACCATAAAAGTAATTGGAGCAAAAAATATTCCTCCTGCAACATTTGGTATTTTTTACGATAATCTAAGCAATCCACAAACTGGCGGTACAGGACATACAATGAATACTTGCGAACAAAATAAGATTCCAATGATTGACCAAAGAGTTTGGTTTAATTGGTTATAAATATAACAAGAGAATCCGCCAGCACGTCAATTTTAGGCCTTAAGTATTCGAGAATATTCGGCATGTAGTTTGCCATTTGGTTTACCGAAATATGCTAAAACAAAAACTAAGCAAGATCACCTTTCAAGTACTGAGTTATCCAATCTGGCTAATGTTGTTTTCTCTCATTTTATTAGATCATGTGTTAAGGATATTTATTGTTGGCGGCTATAATGACAAGGACTTTTATGATGATGTTGTTGGGTGCCGTACTAATTTAAAAGTAGCAACAATCTGCATTTATACGTTCATAATTCTTTTTATAATCTGTAAAATAACCATTCAAAATTAATCGGGCATTTTGTATAATATAAGCATATCAATTTCTCTCATGGCTCTATAAAATATAAAATTCTCGCTGGTAAAGATCAATTCGGAGCCCAATATCCTTAGATGCTTAGGTTCAGGCACACCATACCTTTTTTGCAACGCTTTTGTTATAACAGGATGGCTATAAACTAATTGTTGTAGTAGATTGTGATAAGAGATCTCACTGGCAAAAATTGTATGAATTCCCACAGCCGGTTCATCTAATATTATCCTTACCAAATTCTGCGCAAGGTTTTTTGGTTTTGACCTAACAATATCCCATATATCATCCATCATTAAAAACTGGTAAGGCAATTTCTCCTCGTTTCATAAATTCAAATCATGATAGCGCTTAAATGTAGCAATCTTCTTTTGCCGCAACATCTTCGTTCTTCTTATAATTTCATCGATAACTATTTTAAGCAAGGCTTGCCTTGATTTAATGTTACCCGAATCCGGATCATCTCTTAAATAGACGCAACCAATATCACAGTTGATATCCCAACTTTTAAGCCTTCTGCTACTGCTGAATAAATAATTGATGTTTTTATAAGGATGATCAGCCAGGCATGCAGCTTTGAAAACATCCTTTAATTGCATTTCATCACTAAAAGAAACCATTAACAAAGCCGTCTCACTCAGATCGATCAATTGATTTTCGTCATTGCTATTTTTTCCTATGATTAGCGGTATGGTCATTAAAAAGAAGAGAACCAAATTGTTGGCCCTTTAATTATTTATTTTGTAACCACTATCAACAGTGGTGAAGTTTATTGCTTTTTATTTAATGCGAAAGTTATTTGCCCTTCATCACTCAAAGCATTTACACCTATTTTATCGATAGCTATTAATTGCTGTTTAAGTTTATTGCGATAAAATAAATTGCTTCCATCTTCTACAAAAACTACATTCTTTATAATATCTGTACCATGAGCTCTAACTCTTTCTTCAATCATTTCCTTTTTCATTATCCTTTCATCACTTAAGTAATTTGCCAAATGCAGTAATAGTACTTTTTCTCTGGTCAATAGTAATTCGGCCAGTTTTGCACCTTCTTCCAGCAGCAATTTCACTTCAGCATTGTAGGTGCCATCTTCGTCATGAAAGCGCTCATTTGTATTGGGGGACGCTGTATCAATGGTTGCAAAAATACTTCCCATGCCGAATGATTTAACGGCTTCACAAGCTAACTCCGTAGCTTCTTTTATGTCCTGCTCTGCACCACGGGTAACCTTACCCGCACCAAAAATAACTTTTTCAGCGATGATGCCTCCCATATATTCTGCTATACGGTAGCTGACTTCCTCTTTTGAAAAGTATTTCCATTTTCTTTTTGTAACTACCATTCCACCGCTTAAAACATCTGCTGAAGTGGAACAAATGTATTCAGGAATTACTTTCAACGCAGCAATAGAAATTACTGCATGACCAGCTTCGTGAACCGCTGTAATTGCCTGCAGATCATCCATTGCCGGTTTACGGAGCTCAGTAAGGTTTAACTGAATCTCTTCAGTAAAACTGTACAATGGCTGGTCATTTTTATGATATTCATATTTAATAGCTCCTTCAATATAATCAAATATTACTGTGTCTGCCTCCAGATTTTGCAAGATTTTTTCTGATAGGATCAACGGTATTTTTGTATTAACTAATTTGTAAATCGTGCTGAATAATGGCCTCGTACCTTGGGTTGGAAAAACACCTTCCTGATAAATCAGTTCTTTAAACCTGTCTGAACAATGAAGATTTATGCCAAATTGATCGCTGTATTTTTTGGTAATTCGTAAGAGTTCCAGGTCAATTAATTTATAGAAGGTGGCTTCATTGAATGAAGGAAAAATAATATGGTTATTGCCAAGTCTGGAAATTTGCTCATTCCGAAATCTTTTTCTTAGGGCTCTTTTAATGTGATTGATGTTAATAAGTTTGGAAGCCTCATGAAACTCATTTGCATTGATATCCGGGTTAAAACTTGAACTCATTGTATAAGCTTCATCCAAATTACCTAAAACGAAAATGATTGTTTTAGAACAATCGATCCACCTGTTGGCTTTTCCTGCTTCTATGGCCTTAACAAATAATTCAACGGTTCCCGGACCATCGAGTTTTAATAGTTGCTTTCTAAAATTAAGGATGGATATCTTTTTTGAAAAGCAATAATATAATTCAGTGACTAAATCTTTAGGAACAAATTGAAAAGTTTCTTTCCCATCTACCATAAGATTGTGTTGGAATTCAATTTCACAGAATTCATCAGGTTTATGACTCATTATTTCCAGGAAGATCTCTGCATTATTTACTATCATGCCTTTTTCAACTTCTACACCATTCTGCAGCGCTTCTTCCAGGCAATCTTTTGTTTTGGTTAATTCATTTAAATCGACTGTATGCTGCATAGATTGAAATTTACCGGAATCCAATAAATCCCATACAACCCTTGAAAATGGATTATCGATCTCCCAATCGTTTTCATTTTTTGTTTTTGCATATTGAAATTCATCTAACATGATCATTGCAGGCAATCCATCATAATCTTTAAATAACTCTTTTAATATCTCCTTCAAACTTGAATGACCTTTAGCGTTATTGCCCATATCGTATCGGAATAACTTTTTACCAAAATCAAGCAATTCCGCCAACCTAAGTATTAATGCGGTTTTACCAACGCCTGTCATTCCCCAAAGATTAATGATAACCGGGCGCTCTTGTAATTGGGGGAATAGAAACCAATTACTCATTGAATCAATCACTTTATCAATTACATGATCAATGCCAAGAAATTCCAGTTTCAACTGATTTCTAACCATTGCGAGAATGTTGTTCTTTTTACTGATTTCTTCATTGCAAAAATGTAGTGTTGTCATAAGTTTAGTTTTTGTTAAATGGTAAATTAGTGCCTCACCCCCTAGCCCCTCTCCTTCAGCGAAGGGGAGCTTGAGCATTTGTCGTTTACGATGGGCACTTCTAATATCTATAATTGTTTCATTCTATTCAATATCTCAACTACTTATCAGGCTTGCCTGACCTCACCCCAACCCCTCTCCAAAAGAGAGGGGCCAGAATAGACTACTGTAGAGAGTTACAGAGCATGATATGAACTTTCTTCGGGCATTAATGATTTATCATGAGAATAGGAACAACAACAAAATAAATACGCCAAAAGCTGCACTAAAGGACATGGAGAAACGCTTTGCTAATAACTCGTAATCGCTCTTGCTGTAATAGTCTGTGGTGGAAAGAAAGAAATCTATATTTTTCCAAATTAATCTTCCGGCAAGGAGAGGTAGCACAATTAATAGTAATCCCATAGTTTCAAAATTATTCTTAAACTTACTACCTGACTCATCAATCAATTTGCAGAGTTAAAAATTTATTCTATCTTTTGCCAAACTAACCCGATGCCTGTAAATAAAAGCGCGCTGCTCAGATACCATATTATCGATTCCTGCCTTACCAACAGTTTAAAGAAATACCCAACGTTGGAAACTATTATTCAGAAGATCAATGATGAACTCAATATTGGACTTTCAGAATCCATGTTAAACAAGGACATTGCTGCGATGAAGCAGATCTATGATGCTCCCATTCATTACGACCGGTATCATCGTGGATATTGCTATAGTGAGCCGGATTTCTCAATAAAAAAATTCCCACTTACGGAAGATGAGATAGAAGCACTTGATTTTTCCACTGCACTTTTAAACCAATTGAAGGGAACTACCATGTTCGAACAGTTTGAAAACGCGATCAATAAAGTAATAGAAGGTTATCGTATAAATAAGATCATCGGGAAATCTGAAAAACAGATCTTACAGGTTGAAGAACCTATAAAAACTGAAGCCAATAAATGGCTGGAAAGAATATTGAAAGCTATATTGAACAAGACTCCTCTTGCAATTACTTATCAGGGCTTCAATAAACAAAAGAAGCTACATGAATTTTCTCCCTATCTATTAAAAGAATACAGAAACCGTTGGTATGCCATAGGCTATTCGAAGAAGGCAGAGAACATCCTCATTTTAGCATTGGATAGGATACAGGATATTGAAACCTCTAAAGAAAAATATTTTTGGAAAGAAGGTTTTGATTCCGATGTGTTTTTTAAATACTCTTTAGGTATTACGCAGATAAATGAAGTGGAGCCCGAAACAGTTATTTTATCTTTTACTTCCTACCAGGCTCCATATATCATTAGTCAGCCGATGCACCATTCGCAGACCAAAATATTTGAGGATGAAAAAGAAGTACATATCGAAATGAAGCTTTTTATTACACAGGAATTGATCATGATGATACTTTCTTATGGAGCGCAGGTAGAGGTTTTAGCGCCTGATAAACTTAAGAAACAGGTTAGGGATTTGGTTGGAGAGATGGGGAAGTTGTATAATAAATAAAATTGCAAGCATTAAGAAACGATTTTTAACATTTAAACTTTTTCATTATGGATTATAAAGATTTTTTTTCAGTAGATGCAAGTGAACTAAACTTAGGCAATAAGTGGAGTAAAGACTATCTAACAACCCGATATAGAGGAAATATTCTTACAGAAATTAATGAATATATAGCGATTCAGAGGAAGCACACGTTTTATTGGGACTTGGCTGATGAGAATTTATTTTATAAATATTTAAGTGGAGAAGTCAGTTTTATCAAACATGGTAAATCCCCTGAATTTTCAGAAAGTAAAAATATTGATCACGTTGCCCAATCAAACTATTTTAAATTTAAGAGAAGAACAGAAGATGAACTATTTGCTATATACAACTCAGGAAATTCTAAAATTGAATATTATCAGGGTTTCTATGAAGCTCCAAATGAAATCAAACAGATTGTAACCATACATGAACGCATGCATGCATATCATCACATAGGCTGGTCTGAATTCCCTGATGTAAGTGTAGTTTATAAAGAGTTCCTGGCACAACTTTTCACTTTTAAAGTGATTGAGGGCAGCTACTTAATGTCTTATTTTAAAGAGTTATCGACAAAGCAGCCCCATATTTACCAAACATGGATTCTAAGCGAAAGTCTTAATTATAAAGAGGTTATGGATCTTCTTTTCCGGATAAAAAATACAAAGACTTCAAATTTGCCATTTTTGGATACGTTGGCTAGAGAGTATCGGTGGGATCCTACTGATGAGTATGTGCGTATAGCATTGGATGACATGTTTTAAAACTTACTGAGACAATACTGCTATTCCTTACAAAGATTTTTTGAATGATAGGTTTAATGTTAGGACACGACTGGCGCATGCAATCATTCTATATTGATTTGAAGGGTAGAAACGTGATTATTAAATAGGAAACCATGGAGAAGCCAAGTAAATAATGAATATAGATTTAACATGTATTGAACCTTATAATATTATTGATAACAGTGGATGCTTTCAAATCATCTTGTTAACCAGTTAAAATTTTAATAGCCAAACACCTGTATCGCAAAAGCCACCAAATAAATAAACTTGTCTTCATTATCATTATTGCAAATATTGAAATTCTGTTTGATGGTTATTACTGATGTGCCTAAAAAATTATACTGCTTTGAGAGCATATTCTGCCGATGCCCTTTTGAATGATGCCAAATATTATAAACCATATTACGGGCAATTTCCTGGGCGGTAATTTCTAACTTTTTGCGATCCTTGAAATCTGAAGCCTGAAATACTTGTAACCCAGTGCACAAAGCATTTTCACCACAGGATATTTTACATCCAGCCTTTGCGGCTCGCGCCGTAGGATCAAACCCTTTAAACCACACTGAATTTGAATCCTCTTCGTGCATCAGTATAAATTTCTTTTGTTGAAGTGAGGTATTACAAAGGTAGGAAGCATGATATCTTGCTCCTGCGTTTAAGCATGTAGACACGGCAAGTTCCGCTACGCCATTTTGCTTTCTATATGAGTTGGTATATGTAAAGAGCCATTTGTTGATCATGCCTTCCAGCATAATCCGGCCATAAACTAT
>CAZCAA010000053.1:13011-13313 GCA_964496585.1 uncultured Ferruginibacter sp. | reverse complement strand
CAGATCCTTTTGTGCTTGATAAAAAGCATCACTGATAGATTGATGTGCAAACATATTTTTGTAAAACTGCTCCATAAATTCGGCCGTTTCTTTGCTGGGGACCTTCCATAAACTCATTACCAGGTTTTTAACGCCAGCAATTTTAAAGGCTCTCTGTAACCCGTACACACCTTCGTTTCCCTGGATGTCCCCCAAAGCAGTTTGGCAAGCCGATAAAACTGCAAGTTTTGTATTAGGTAGCCACAAATTAGATACTTCGAATGCCGTCAAAATTCCATCATCCGTACTTCTCAATTTTTTCC
>CAZCAA010000053.1:10884-13001 GCA_964496585.1 uncultured Ferruginibacter sp. | reverse complement strand
CTGATCTTATCAAAGGATCGTCTGACTGTAAAAACACTCTTGCTTTTTCAGAAATGGAAGTATCTGATTGTTCTGACTTATCCTTTTGGTAGAAAAAACCATGTGTTGCCGTGTGAAGAACTGCCGGCGAAGCTTTACCGTTCATGGCTTTTATAGATTCTTCAGAAGCTGTACTACCATCTTTTATATCAATATTCTCATAGCCTGCATTTTTACCCATTGCCTCAATGTTACTAACTTCATCGGAGGTAGAAGATAGGTAACTCCAATTACCACGGGTTAGATCTGTTGGTATTGTCATCCGGCTTTTACTACTTGAGTCAAAATGCTTCGCATAGTCCAGTAGGTTAGCTTTATCTTCATCATAGATTATTCCGCCATAAAGGGCCAGTAGATCTTTGGCATTGATAAAAGAATTTTTCTGATCCATAACTGAAGTTGTGCTGGCAAGTTGTATAAGTTTGTACCTATCGCTCAATGTAGTCTTTTCATCAATTGGGATTGCTGCAAAAGCAATAGTATGCAACAGCCCTGATGGTGCGTAATAAATACTGTCGATTTTTTTCAATTCGCTTTCCATCGGTCTCCATATAAGGTCATACAACGAATTGCTTTTAACGTTTTTGCCCGAATTGGTATGCGCCTTAAAAGTGTAAAGCCCTTTCGTTATGCCAGTGGCTTCTTCAGTTTCCCATTCGGAAAATAAGTGGTTTAAATCCTTTTCACTGCAGAGGTGTATCATCACAGGTAGCTCATTGTCTTTCCGCAGAATAAGCGCTACGTAAATAATGGAATCCGTTTTACCGATTGCCGAAGCTGCTCCAGCATTAAATCGGAAAGATGCAAATTCAATAGCTGCCGCATTGGTTTCAAGCTTAGCTTGGATATCCTTCCAATGCACCAGTTTTTCTTTAAACCCCACAGTTTTAACCAGTTCCTTTTCTAGTTCCCCTGTTCTTTCTTCTAATGTAGCAACATTTTGCTTTCCCCTTTCCTCAAGAGATGCCGTGTATAAAAATGAAAGTTGATTTTTTAGACTGATCCACTCATCGAATATTTTCAATAGGTTGCTATCATTAATAATAGCCAGTTCTTGTTTTAAACTCTGCAAAGAAGAAAGGATTAAGTTCCTGTGAAACAGGGATAATTCATAAGGCAATTCAGATTTAGCTTTGTTCACATAATAAAAAGAATAGGCTTTGTCATCTTCACCAAATATATTTTTTACAAAATCAATTTTTTCTTTTTCATTGGTGAATTGAAAAACAGCATCCAAGTTATCTGAACTGGAACTAAAAGCTTCTTTAAATTCTAAATCAGCTTTTGCTATTTTACCTTGATTCCAGTAAAGGTTTGCCAGGTTTGCGCAGGCAGCCAGGTAATAAGGGTGCTGTTTGCCTAAAACTTTACTCCAAGTGTCTTTTGCATATTTGTAATATTCAGCAGCTTTGTCATAATTACCATTTTTCTCACAAATTATACCGAGGCCATTATAAGTTCCGGCTATGTCAGGATTTTGGTTGCCTAAAATCTTATCTTGAATGTCCTTTGCCTCGGAATAAAGGTTTTCAGCTTTGTCATTTTCTCCCGATGCCAGGTAAAATGCTGCCAGTCCTGCACAAGCAATTGCATAATCGGGGTGTCTTGTTCCTACTGACCTCTCAATTATTTTCAGGGCTGTGTCATACATTTGTTTCACATTTCCGAGTTCATCCGTTTGTTGGTATAACCTAGCGAGATTTAAACAGTTGTTTGCATAATCTAGATTCTTTTCCCCTATTTTTCTGCGAATTTCCAACGATTGTGTCAAACAGGATTCTGCGTTGGTAAATTGACCTATTTCTTTATAAAAATTGCCAAGGTTATTTAATGCATTTGCGTATCGGCTGCTGTTTACATCCAACTTAATTTTTAGGATTCGAAGAGATTCTTTGTATCGAAATTCTGCCTTCGCAAAATCGCCTTTGTTCCTGTAGACAATGGCAAGGCTATTACAAGCTTCAGCATATCCCAAGCTTTCACTTTTATAAAAGGTCATGGACTTTTTAATTAGTGATTCTGCTTGGTTATTATTTCCTACACGTCTGTTAAGTCCGCCAAGCTTTAAAATTCAATTT
>CAZCAA010000053.1:8262-10874 GCA_964496585.1 uncultured Ferruginibacter sp. | reverse complement strand
CTTGCCTCGAGGTATAGTGATTGAGCCAAATCGTAATTCCCCTTTTTCTCGTAAAGATTTCCACGACTGTAAGAGACCGCTGCGTACATGGAATTATTTTTCTCCTTGTATAATTTTAGCATTATTTCATTTGCCTCCGATAGGACAGCATCAGCTTTTTCCAGTTGTCCATAGCTAGTATAAAAAATTCCGAATTCACGGCAAAATAGGGAATAAATTGTATCATTTCTTCCCACCATTTCGAGAGCCTTCTTCGCTTTCAACCACTGTACTTCTGATTTTTCATATTTATTTTGATTACTGAAAATAATTGCAAGATTATAATATGAATCCTCACATCCGAGATTCCCTGCTCCGAAAATATATTCTCTTACTTTTTTTGACTCTTCAAAACAATTTTCTGAGAGTGAATATTGTTTCCTCTGAGAAAGACCCAAACCAACATCATCGCAGACTCTTGCATACCTTAACGTACCAGACGAATCTTTAGATAATTCATCTTTAAGTTTTTTGTTAAATTCAAAGATTTTTTCACGATTTTTTTCAACGGTGTAATGCTGTACACTATCAGCATATATTTGCCAAGTCTGACTATATAAAACCTTTGAAATTAAAAATAATGATAAAAAAAGCATCGTAGTTTTTAGAATCTTCATGCAATTAATATTTGAAATGATTCAACAGTAACACTCAGAAAAAATAAAAGCTATTCAATATACAACATCTTATGATTGCATTCATTTTTGTGCATATTTGCCGAGAAAACATCAATAAATCCGAGGAGATTAACTTTCAAGTTGCAATAAAAGATGGGATTTGTTTATTTAATAAAATTAAAGGCTAGCCATAAATTGACTAGCCATTAATTGCCACCTTACGCAAGAACTACCCTATGCTGCCAGGCCAAATGAACCTGTGCTACGCCCTTAACTACCGGGCAGCAATTGGTAACATAAACAACCTGATCGTTATAGCAACCAGTAGTAATAAAAGACACCAATGACCGCCTGCGACGGCCAGGGAGACAAAAATCTCAAAGTGTACATCTTCATTTTCATATTTTACTGCTACATCGGACCGCATACCAAGAATTACCACTTCCCGTCTTGGTTCGATATATGTAATACTTAATTTCTTTGTAATCATAATAACTTTACGTTCCATCAAAACCTGCATTGCATAATTATGTAATGCAGTATCCCTGCTGCCTGTACATAATGTTTTTTCTGAGTGCCAGAAATGCCACTCTTTCTTCATTGCTTTGCTTTTTACAATAATCATTTCTTTACCACAGCCAATGCAACGGTAAAAAAGCCCTTTATCCTTTTCAGCATAGTTTATATGCCGTATAATCTCAGTTGTATCTTATTTTGCTAAAGTTATGGTTGCACTCATTTGGTCGATTCGGATTTAATCTCGTAAGCTGCTTTTAAATCTTCAATTTCTTTCCGAAGAACTTCAATTTGTTCCTGTAAAGTTGGTTTGTCGTCTAAAATGTTTTTCTTTATATGAAAATTCAATGCTTTTACCAATTCATTATCGGTGATTGAATCAAGCTTAGTAGATAATTCAAAAAGGTGTTCCTTCTTTAGAGTAAGTTTTTCAGTTGAGACGGCATATAGAAATTCAAGTAGTCCTTCGCCCTGCGGTGTTTTATGTTGTTCGATGATTTTTTCCAGTATGGCTTTCATGTCACTGCTTAATTCTTCATCTATATGATATGACAACTCACTTGGATATGCACTACGTAAAATACATGCCTGGATGATACCATCGTTATACCTATTAAAATTATGTGGGTCAATTATGTTCCTCACAAATTCAGTTTGCCGTAAACAATGTTCATAATCATCGCAATTTCGTAAATTGGTGATAACGGTGTTTATTGTAAAATAAATATCTGCCTGACTTACATCATCTGTGTAATCGGGGAAATTAAAAAAAGCAAATCCCTTTCTCAGTTCAAGTGCAATTGCCTGTGTATTGGGATAGAATAATGAATTGGCCAACCCTTTTTGTCTAGTGCTTACGCTTTCATCAATTAACTCTATGCGGTCTTTGAAAAATGCTGTTGCAACAGGTAATTTTTCTTCCTCTATCGTATCTAATAGATCTGCAATAAAGTCCTTTTCCTTTAACCAAGAAGTGCCTTTAGAATCCTTATTACAAAACAGATTTTCTACTTCTACAAATGAGTTACTCTCTTTACCATAAGCTCCCTGTTTTAAATTAGTTTTCAGGGAATTTAAATATTCTTCAGTATTGGTTCTAGCTAAGCCAATAAAATATACCAAACGTAATTTATCAAATGGCCGGAGTGTCCTGCTCAAATAAAGCAGGTTTTTACCATTTGAAATACATGAGCCAAGAATCACAACTGCACCTTCTGTTGTTACATCTTTAATCTTTTCGGCTACATCGTCAAATTTTACCGTCTCAGGTAATTTGCCATCAGCATAATTTGACTTTATATGATTCGTAATTATTTCAGCAAGTTTGATAGAGCCTTCATCCGGCAGGGTGATAAAGTATTTGGTGTTGCTCGGTATGTATTGATTAATAAAATTGAAAAGCCTTTGCTTGTAGTCTTTATATAATTTGTTTTTCGGGTC
>CAZCAA010000053.1:5029-8252 GCA_964496585.1 uncultured Ferruginibacter sp. | reverse complement strand
ATTTTACAAAGTACATGGTGCATATCAAAGTAAACCTCGTATTTACTACTGGTGATACGCGTTTCCTTGTAGTTGGTTTTTAGAACATTGTTTTCGTTAATATTTGTAGACTTAAATTGCCTTACGAAAGCTGACAGTTTTTTGGGTGCATCTGTAACCTTTATTGTGATACGGTTGATTTTAGGTTTTTCTAATAGAAAAACATCACCCTTTACTTCAACAGCATATGAACCCTTTTTACAGTAAACACAATCCCTGTCTGAATAAGTATCGTAATACTGCAAGCCTAAAGGATTTGTTGACGATTTGGTCAAGTTGCATAAGATGTTGGCCTTATTTTTTAAGTAATCTGAATTGCTGCCTAAGAAATAGAGAACGACAAGGTTTGCAATATCAATATTGGTATGATGTTTAGTTATTTTCTCTATGATGTTGCCCGAAGTTGAAGATGAAATTAGTATTAAGGAATTTTCAAAAAACCTAATTGATTTAGAAAATATACCCTTGTAAGAGGAAAAACTTTCCACCGGAATTATTCTGAAACCACCACCAACTAATTTCCTTTTTAATTCCAAAAGTGCAAACGCCAGTGTATTAATAGAAGAAGTGTCACAATATATCTGCCGGTGTTGTTCCTCTTTGTATTTTGACAACAAAGTGAACGCAATAAAATACATTTCGGAACTATGTAGCAGGATATTACCTGTTCGCAGAAATTTATTACAGTGTTTGCCGGATGGAAAAACGAAATGATGGGCATCTCCTTTTGCCTCAATCAGACCGCCTCTCTCTTTAAAGATGTGTACAAGGCCATCATTAATTATTAAATCAGTTGTTTCCTTAGTGATAACTCCAGGACTATTGGAGCAATCTAAATTTCCATCTTTATCGAAGGTGAATAAGTAAAGGCTTTCTTTTAAATGACCTCTTTGTATTTTAGGGATATCTTTAAATGTATCTAATTGGTCTGTAATGAAAAGTTTTGTTAGTAAAGCATCACTATATTCACCGCCAATTACACATATTTCGTCCGTTTGATAATTGGACTCATAAAATTTCTTTATTTCACTTTGAAGACTTGCTTTTTCAATGGAATCCCTGTCACAAAAGATAACAGTTACCGAGCAAGGCATTTTTTCGTCATGACCGTTTTCTTTATAATATTTTGATGTATATATATAAAAGTTAGGCATGGCTGATGTTTGAGATTGGGTAAACCATAGTAATGACACTGCCCTGTGCGGACTTCAAATCGGCAAAATCCGAAGAGGAGTTATTAAACCAATCGAACAACTCAATGTCATTACTTTTGGTGTCTTCTTTATATCGGTTCTCCCGTAAGTTTCTGAATATTGAAACATTCTGTGTTCTTAGCCAGAACAATCCCCTATTATCTAAAATCCGCATAATTCTATCTAAGCCCTGGCCTTTGATGCCTTTGTCAATTCCTGTGGCAGTAGTATTATTTCTCACCAAACATTTTCTAATTATCTCTACCTGCTGCGCTGCATTTAATTGTTGTTGTGATTCTCCCAAATTTCTTTTTACAAAACCAATACCTGTGTCATAAACTGACAACTCTAAAAAATACAATTCATCTTGTGCATTTGCTTCAAAGTTTTCAACTGAAAAGTAATTTTTAAGCCCTTTATTATTTTCAAAACCGGCGGAGAAACTTTCTCTTGTCCTCCTGTGTAGTTTTAAAAACAATCCTCTTGAATTGGGATTAAGTGGTTTATTAAATTCATCTGTCTTTCCCCAATCATCCGTGTTTTTCATTAGCTCATAAATGATGGCGATAATTTCATTATAGAACGGGGCTAAATTAGCAACACGAAGATTTTTATTTAGCGCAGTTACCTGCCTTATTGATTTTTCGAGTGCAAAATCAAATTGGAGTTCATTTGAAATAAATATTCCATCGGTGTAAAAGGCATTTAATAAGCCATTTTTTACAGAAAGATGGTCAAAGCAGGAAAGCAATACTTTAGGGCCACCGCCTTCAGTTTGCATTTTCATTTTATCATGCCTAATCTGATTTTGTACTTTCAGAAATGGCTTTATGTCTTTACCGTTTATGTCCACCATTTCTCTGCTCCAACAATACACAACCGACGGAAATAAGTAATCTAAATCATAAAACTCTGGCAGTTCTTTTTCATCTTTCAAATTAAATATTATTCTACCTTCAAAATTTTTTTGGAACCAGGTTGAAAAAAATTGAATAATAGCCGGAACTAGTCCAAAGTCTTTAGCTGATAATCCTTTTGAAATAGTAATATCAATTGAATCATTTCTTGACAATTCATTATATGCGTCCTCAAGTGTTTGAATATTTGTCTTGTTGTCAATCTTAATCATTCTAATTTAATGCAGAGTTTGTGGATTAAAGATATTCAGTACTATAATATTTTTATTTTCTTATTTGTAAAGTCAGCATCCAAAATTTTTGATCTGGCAAACCTGCAACTGGATCTGCTCCGTCATTATATGACAAGGCAAGGGAAACATTAGGATTAAAAAATGGATAGTAAATAAAATCTGTTTTGAAAAGCGGTATAGACTTATCCTTCACATCCGAGCTATTTAATAGTTCATTTCGTAAAGTGTAGCCGGCTTTAATCTCAAACATATTTAGCCATTTGTCAGACTTTTTATACTTCTCTTTCTTAAGAATAAACAAACTTATTGTTGCACTTAAATGTGAGCGTAAGATATTCCCTTCATACTTAATGTTTTTTGCCCTTATTGTATTTTGATATTCAAATCCTGCTTGTGGTGAAAGCATAAAATCAAAGATTCCAAAAAGCCGTTGCTGGTCATTAAAAAAAACACCCCGTCTGCCTTCATTTTTAGTTCTGAATGGACTAATATATGATGTAACCAAAAAAGACTTAGAGGTGTCTTTCCTATTATTTACATACTGAACTGCTGTATTCCAGTATCCGTACAATGATACGTTATCTGTAGTTTTACCAAACCGGTATTCAATACCACTGCCAGCCTTGAACAAATCCTGATACTTCTTTATAAGCGAATTGCGGTTATAGACTGAAAATGCTGAAAAACTTAAACGGCTTTCGTAATCCTTACCTCTGTTACAAATCTTATTAATTGTTAATGCTAATCCAGCGTTAACCATATAAAGCGGACTCTCACCATCAGGCCAGGTAATTGTTCCTTTTGCAGGCTTCTGTTTATCATTCACATCTTCAAAAGCCTC
>CAZCAA010000053.1:368-5019 GCA_964496585.1 uncultured Ferruginibacter sp. | reverse complement strand
AACTCTAGACGTATCAGTTTTCATTTCCCATTCACAATTGCATTTAGCTTTATTAGCCTGTGCAAGTATTGATGAACTAATCATTAAAAAAACAAGAGTTAAAGTATTTTTCATGTTATACCAGTTTACTCTGAATAAGCTTAACACAATCCGCAATAGTTTTACAATCATTGACTTCTTTTATGAAGACTCTTTTAGTGGCATTTTCATTTAATAGCAGTCTATTAAACCTTGTAAAAAGGCTATCATAATTCTTATTGGTAAACTTATAGTTTACTTTCAGATCGTCAGTATCTGGCATATCTAATTCATCTGGATTTAAACCGCCAAGACCTCCAGCAGCGCGGACGCAGCGTCTTATTTTAACTGGAATTGTTTCTGCTAATATAGCTATGTCATATTCATTTGCTCTGTTAAAAAATCTGTTTGATCTTGCAATTTGTGACATAAAAATTGTTTTAAACGGATAATACTCTTATTATGATTTTTTCATTATAGGAAAATGGTTGTTCAGAATATTTTCTACCGCTTTTTTATTTGGTAGAATTATATTAATATAATTACCTAATGTTTAATTATCAGTGAACTACAAATAAATTTAATGAAAATATTTATGAATGATCAATAGAAATAATATATTGATGTTTTATTCCCTCAAATTTCCAAGTACCCATCCTCAATACCCCCACTCCACATGACTCACCGGTAACCTATTTAATTCCATCCTCAGTTGTTTCCATTCCGGCAGGTAGTGATTCATGTAACCAATAAACTTCTCATTGTGGTTTCTTTCCAGCAAATGCACCAGTTCATGAACTATGATATATTCAATGCATTGCCGTGGTTTTTTTGCCAGTTCCAGGTTTAGCCAAATTCGCTTTGCAGTAATATTACAGGTGCCCCATTTGGTGCGCATCTTTCGGATAGCAAATTCACTAACGGAAAGCTTCATACGCTTTTCCCATTTTTTGATGATGGGTGTAGCCAATAGTTTTAATTGCTCCCGGTACCATTCGTCTATAATGGCTTTTCGTTTTAGCATTTCGGTGCCGGGGCGAACATACAGTTCGATGCGATTATGCGTAAGGTTTACCTTAGGCGGACCATCATGAATCACCAGTTTGAGCAGGTAACGTTTTCCTAAGAAATAGTGTCCTTCTTTTTCAAGGTATTCCCTTAGTGCCTCGCGTGGCTGCGAGCTAAACTTTTTTTGCTGCTGTTTTATCCAGCCGAGTTTCGAGATGGCGTAGATCCTGATTGTATCGAGGTCCATCCGTAAAGGTGCAGCAATACGGACCCGACCCGCAGGCGGATAAACGCTGAGGTGAACGTTCTTAATTGCTTTCACCTCCACATCAATTTCAATATCTCCCAATTTCAATTTGCTCATTAATATTCTGCCTGCTTTTTCACGATTTCAAATATCCTTTCTTATTCCTCGGGGTTGTTGAGCACTTTATAAATAGCACCTTTCACCACGTTCTCCCTGGTATCAATTCCCCGCCAACCATTTGGCTTATATTCTATAATGCTTTCATGAAGCTGGCGCGCCAGTTCTTCATCATCTCCAAGGTTATTGTATAAAGCCCTTAATGCAGGCGTGTTTAAGGATTTAGGCATACTGTCCTTTTTACCGTCCTGGACCTTCGAGGCTAAGGCCGCTATCTTCCTTAAGTACTCTTCGTAGTCAATGGCATTGTCTTTACGTTCCTTAATCACTGCTGCAAGCAACGTACTCATCTCCTCAAAAAATGCCGGATCTGTCAGATGTTCTTTGATGATCTTTTGTCGCACATTGTTTTCAATGGTTTCTGCCACGGCCTGCTTACTTCCCTGTATTCCTTGTGGCATGCTATTAATGGCATCGGCAATGCCGCTTTTTACAATCAGTTCTATTAACGAGAGATTACCAAATGGCGAAATCTGCCTGGAGTCTTCTGCCTGGATAAAATTATCTATCAGGTGACGCATGTCTGCTTCATATGGTTTAGTATCCAACACTTCACCACTTGCCATCCGTATTTCTTCACGCAGTTTAAGATAAAAATCTACTTGTTGCTTTATTGTTTCCTGTTCTGCTGCGGAATAACCTGCATCACTCATGTCGGCAACGATATTTGCATAAGCTCTTACCAACGCTACAGTAGCTTTGTATAAGGCAGTCCGCCTGATCTCTGTTTCCTGTAAAGCTTCAACTATCTCTGTATTTCCACAGAAATAATGCTGGTAATTGAGTTTTGATTTTGGTGGAGGAACTGGTTCACATAATAAGGCAATTTCTTCCAGGGCATTGTCCAATCTTTCCCTGCCGAGGATGAAACGGTTCTTCAGTAATATTTCACAATCTTCTTTTTTAAACTCATCGTAATCCAGTTCGGAAGTATAAACAGCTACAGCATTTTCTACCTTTTTAAACAGGTCTTTGTAATCTACAATATAACCAAACTGTTTATCGTCAGTATCCAGCCTGTTCACCCGGCAGATGGCCTGGAACAACCCATGATCCTGCATTTTTTTATCAATGTACAAATAGCTGCAGGCAGGTGCATCGAAACCAGTGAGTAATTTATCTACTACAATGAGTAGCCGCATATTTACAGGTTCTTTGAGAAAAAGATTTTTTGCAAGGTCTTCGTATGTTTCGGTTTTTGTTTTGTTGTGGACAGGAACAACATCTTTCAACAGTTCTGTATAAGTTTTATAAATATATTCCTTATCGCTTTCTGTATTCGCACCTGTATCCTCCGTTGTTATATCTTTTGTTAAAGGGTTATAAGAAGTGATCACTGCACAACGATTTTTAAATTCCGTGTGCTGAAAAAGCTCATAATATTTGCAGGCTTCATAGATACTACCGGCAACGAGTATGGCATTCCCGGTATGAGCACTTAATCTGGGCTTAACCGAAAAGTCGAAAACAATATCGTTTACAATTTTATCCATCCTCGACCTGGAACTTAACAGCTTTTGCATGGTTCCCCATTTCTTCTTTAATTCTGAGCGCTGAAAATCATTTAGGCCTTTTGTTTTTGCAATGAACCATTCATCCACCCGTTTTGGAGAAGAAAGTTTCTGGTCAATATCCCTGGCTTCATAGATAAGGTCAAGTACCACTTCATCCTCTACAGCCTGGTTGAATTTATAAGTATGGATGTATTTACCAAACACCTCGAGGCTGGTTTGTTTATCCTGCTTTAACAATGGGGTGCCGGTAAACCCGATGAAAACAGCATTGTGCAGCATGGCCTTCATTACCTTGTGCAATTTACCGCTTTGGGTACGGTGACATTCATCTACAAATACGAACAATTCACCTATTGCCTTAGTAGGGCCATTTTTCAATTCTTCAATAAAGCGGTCAAAATCTTCTACGTCCTTCTTTCCAAACTTATGCAGTAGTGAACAAAGCAGTCTCGGGGAAGGCATGGAAAGCTGATCCATTAATTCTTTACCACTCGAGGTACGTGTTAGCGGTTCACCGATATCATTGAAAACCCGTTCTATTTGTTTATCCAGTTCTGTGCGATCTGTCAGGATAATAACCCGGGCTTTTGGATTGGTTTCCAATATCCATTTTGCGAGTAACACCATAACAATGCTCTTGCCACTTCCCTGTGTGTGCCAGATGATACCACCTTCTTTCCTGCGTACGTGTTCCTGTGCTGCTTTTATGCCGAAATACTGGTGATAGCGGGGAAGCTTTTTTAGTCCCGCATCATACAGAACAAAATTGTACAGGAGTTCCAGCAACCGGGTTTTATCGCACATTTTTAAAAGATACTTATCCAGTAACAGCCTGCTGTTGTCCTGTTCCTCTTCTTTCCAACTCAAAAAGAATTTATCCGGCGTGCCTATGGTGCCATAACGCAAACCTTCGGTATCGTTCCCCGCCATGACCAATTGAATAGTTGGGAAGAAAGATTGTATAAATTCTGCCTGTTGATTGACAATGTTTTGCCGGATACCATCACCAATTGAAATTGTGCTACGCTTGAGTTCTAAAACCGCAATAGCGATGCCGTTGATATACAAGACAATGTCCGGCCGCTTTTCGCGGTTACCCAACACAGTTACCTCTTCTGCAATTGCAAAATCATTCTTTTCTGGCTCTGCCCAGTTTATGAAATGAACACGCTGGTATTTATCAGCAGCATTTGCCTTTACCTCGTGGCCATAACGAAGCAATTTATAAACTTCTTTATTGTTATTGTACAGATTGCGGTCATAATTGCGTGCTTCAGCCTGCAATTTATATATAGCACGCTTTGCCAGCTCGATCGGATAGCCAGCCTTCTCCATTAACCAGGCCTGTAGGATCTCTTCTTCAATATTACTGTTGCCTGAACGATCTTCCCAATTACCTAAATAGGTATAACCAAGCTCATTCTTAAAGAGCTTGACGATTCGGTATTGGGTGATGCGTTCTATTTGGCCTACGTTATCCATGATAATTTTATTCCAAGACCATTTTTTAACAATTTGAACATTTCCTTTTCGATAAGTAATATATTTTCTTCAAAGTTTTCTCCCAATGTTAGCAATTTTGATTTGCCATTCCTTTCAAATACATCCTGTTCTCTTCTTTCCCATCCAAAATTGGTTAGGTTTTTTACAGACTTGAAGTTACCGTTTACTAACGATGTTATATCAT
>CAZCAA010000053.1:0-358 GCA_964496585.1 uncultured Ferruginibacter sp. | reverse complement strand
GCACCTTCATTCCAAAAACGTAATAACAAATCCGCTTCTTCTGGGTCGACTGCTAAGTAATATTCTTCATTATTATTGAATCCTATTCTAATATTTAAACACTCGTAATCGCAAAATGCAGTATCTGAATGCGCTTTAAACAGGTATTCATGCATAATTAAATTGTAAATTTCTTTTGCTACCCACTTTGTTCTTTTTTCTGATTTCAAAAGATGGATGAAAAACGAGTTGCCCTCCTCCTCAAACAAAATATTTCCTTCCTCGCAATATTCCAAAACTTTAGGGTATTTAACAAACAGAAAACGCCAGTCTTTTTTAAGACTCTGATATTGCAGGTTTTTATTAATAATTTCAGATA
>CAZCAA010000052.1:12439-13355 GCA_964496585.1 uncultured Ferruginibacter sp. | reverse complement strand
TCGATGGCACAAATATTTTTATCATCAGTGATGAAGAGTAAGAACACCTAATATTTGATAATATTCCACACCAGAGTTTACTTCGTATCCTGATTTAATGGAAAGAAGTTTTGTTTGTTTCTCTTTTGGTAAAACCTATAATTGTACTGGTTGGAAAATGGGTTATTGTATAGCTCCACCTCAGTTAACCAAAGAGTTTAGAAAAGTGCATCAGTTCAATGCATTTACCTGTCACACTCCCACACAAGTTGCATTGGCTACTTTTTTAAAAAACAAAGAGGCGTACTTGTCTTTGTCTTCCATCATGCAGGAGAAACGGGATCATTTTATTAAGTTGATGGAGCAAACAAGATTTACGTTACAGAAATCTTACGGTAGTTATTTTATCTGTGGTACTTATGAAAAAATAAGCAATGAAGGAGATAAGGATTTTGCAAAACGCTTAACTAAAGAAGCTGGCGTTGCCACTATTCCTGTTTCTGCTTTTTATCAGAATGGAAAAGATGACAAAGTTTTACGGTTTTGTTTTTCGAAGAAAAAAGAAACGTTGGAAGCCGCAGTAGAAAAATTAGTTAACTATTAATGACAATTGACTCCAGATACAGAGGAATTTTATTTATGCTACTGGCAGCACTTGGCTTTTCTGTTATGGGAGGAGCTGCAAAAATCTTAAAAGGAAGTTTTGGTGCCGGGCAATTAGTTTTCTGGAGAAATACAGTTGGAATATTGGTTTTGTTTGCAGGCTTTATAGCCAAACCACCAAAAAACAAAGGAGGAAAACTAAAACTACTCATCTTTCGTGGAATAATGGGAACTACAGCATTGTATTCATTACTCTATTGCATCCTTCATCTTCCATTAGGAACTGCAATGACGTACAATCTTACTTCTGCCATATTCATTGCCATATTTTCTT
>CAZCAA010000052.1:9108-12429 GCA_964496585.1 uncultured Ferruginibacter sp. | reverse complement strand
GTTATTTAAAGAATATCATGGCCGTATAGTTTTGTTGGCTGTTTTACTTGGCTTTATCGGAATGTTGATGGTATATAAACCCGCCATTGATTTTCCTTGGTATTATCATGTGGCAGGCCTGATCTCTGGTATTTCTTCTGCCATCGCTTATATGTCTGTAAATAGATTGGCAACTTACTACGACAACCGTGTTATTATGCTTGCATTTATTGGGAGCGGTTTTATTGTTCCTTCTATATTTATGATCATCCGTTATGCATTTCAAATAGAACCTGACAACGTTTTCTTTATCAATTTCAGGTGGCCGATAGGCATTGAATGGTTTTATGTTTGCTGGCTTGGTCTTGCTGCTTTCTTTGGGCAATACTTTGTTACAAAATCTTACGGTGCAGATAAAGCAGGTATCGTTTCTGCTATAGGTTATTCTAATATTATCTTCTCCGTCTTTATCGGCATGGCATTGGGCGATGCGTTTCCCGATTTAATTTCTGCAACTGGCATGCTTTGCATCATTGCAAGTGGAGTTATCATCTCCATTGTCAAGTGGCGGACAAGAACCCCTTCTGGATAAAAAATAATTCAAACGAAATTTGGCACTTTGATTTATCTTATCGTATATTTGCGATATAAGATTAAATTATGGGCATTCATAAGAAAGAGGAGTTTACACAAAAGGAACAGGATCTTGCCAATTTTGCCAAGGCGATGAGCCATCCAGCCAGAATTGCAATTCTGAAAGTACTGGCACAGCGTAACGAATGTATATGTGGCGAAATAGTTGAATTGTTACCATTGGCGCAGTCCACCGTATCACAGCATTTAAAGGAATTAAAGATTGCTGGTTTAATAACCGGGACTGTTGACGGTCCGAGGAGTTGTTATTGTATTAACTGGAAAGCCTTTGAAAAATTTAATAGTGAGTTCAATTTTCTATTTGCAAAATTGAAAGTAAATAACGAAAAAGCCTGTTGTTAAATTATTATTCATTTAAAAAATATTACCATGAACACAAACTCAGCAATTAAAGAAATGGTCCGTGAAAAATATACGGCCATCGCCAATCAATCAAAAGAACAAAATGAAACGTCCTGCTGTGGCGCTACCGGTTGCGGCGAGACAGATGTGTACAATATTATGTCAGAAGATTATACCAAACTTGAAGGGTATAATGCTGATGCAGATTTGGGATTAGGCTGCGGATTGCCAACAGAATTCGCCAAAATAAAAGAAGGCGACACTGTAATTGATTTAGGAAGCGGTGCAGGTAACGATGTTTTTATTGCAAGAAAGTTTGCAGGAGAAAAAGGAAAAGTAATCGGCATTGATTTTACTGAAGCAATGATTGCTAAAGCCAGAGCAAATGCAGAAAAGTTGGGGTTACAGAATGTTGAATTTCGTCAAGGCGATATTGATGACATGCCAGTAACTGCAAATTATGCCGATGTAATTGTAAGTAACTGTGTATTGAATCTTGTTCCCAACAAACATAAAGTGATCAGCGAAATTTTTCGTGTACTAAAACCCGGTGGGCACTTTTCCATATCAGATATTGTGTTGGAAGGTGAACTTCCAGAAAAATGGAAAGAAGTAGCGGAACTGTATGCAGGTTGTGTAAGCGGCGCTATTCAAAAAAAGGAATATCTCGATACTATCAAAGAGACTGGATTTACAAACATCACTTTGCAAAAAGACAAAGCGATTATCCTACCGGATGATGTGCTGGCAAATTATTTAAGTGCTGAAGAAATTACTGCATATAAAAACGGCGCAGTAAAAATTTCAAGTATTACCGTATATGCAGAAAAGCCTGCAAAAGATGACCGCAATTGTTGTGAACCTGGAAGTGGGTGTTGCTAAAAATTAATAGAGTCCTGCCAATGCGGGACTCTTTATCTTTACCACAATGCCAAAAAAAATTCTTTTCGTTTGTATTGAAAATAGTAACCGATCTCAAATGAGTCAGGCTTTTGCTAAAATGATAGGCGGAAGTGAAGTCAAAGCATATAGTTCAGGTTCCAAGCCATCTGGTAGAATAAATCAGAAAGCCATTGAAGCAATGAAAGAACTTGGGTATGATTTAAAAAAACACCGCTCAAAAGATTTAGAGCAAGTAAAAGAATTTGCTCCTTTTGATGCAGTGGTAACAATGGGATGTGGCGATGCCTGTCCATGGATGCCCGCCAAGCAATTTATTGATTGGCAAATTCCCGATCCCAGAGATATGAATGAAGAGGATTTTAGAAAAGTTCGGGACCTGATAAAAGAAAAGGTGGAGGAACTATTAAAGACTATTTAATTCATTGCATCTATATTTTTAGAGATTATCCTATCGATTACTTTCTCTCTTCTCAAACTACAGTTGAAGTTTACTAAAGTTAATAAGGCCCTTCTTTTTCCTATTTCTATTATAATTAGTCACCCGTAACCTTTTCAATCCATCAGTATTATCTTTGCTCTCCAAAAATCGAACTATGTTCAACAAGAGAATTAAGATAAAAGAGCTGCTGTCGCAGGAGCCACAGGGACAAGAAGTTATTGTAATGGGCTGGGTAAGAACCTTTCGCAATAACCAGTTTATTGCGTTGAATGATGGCAGCACCAATAATAACCTGCAGGTAGTGGTAGAGTTGGGCAAATTTGATGATGAGTTATTGAAAAGAATAACAACATCAGCTTCGCTGAAAGTAACAGGAATTATAGAAGCTTCTTTAGGCAAAGGCCAGAAGATGGATTTAAAAGCTGTTACTATTGAAGTATTAGGCGATAGTGATGCAGAAAAATATCCGCTTCAACCAAAGAAACATAGTCTTGAATTTGGAAGAGCAACGAACTTAACGGTAAGCGGACAATTAGAAGGGGAACTTGGCGCAACAGCTTTCGGTGATATTTATACATTCGGACCAACTTTCCGTGCAGAGAACAGTAACACGGCAAGACACCTTGCTGAATTCTGGATGATAGAACCAGAAATGGCCTTTTACGATTTGGAAGACAATGCAAACCTTGCGGAAGAGTTTATTCAATACCTAATCAAATATGTAATTGATAATAATAAAGAAGACCTTGAATTTTTAGCGCAGCGATTAGCAGAAGAAGAAAAACAATTGCCACAGGATAAGCGAAGTGAAATGGGGTTGATTGAGAAACTTGAATTTGTATTGAACAATAGTTTTGAAAGACTGACATACACTGAAGCAATTGATATTTTAAAAAACAGTAACCAGAATAAGAAAAAGAAATTTCAATATGAAATAACAGGCTGGGGAATGGATCTGCAAAGTGAACATGAAAGATATCTGGTAGAGAAGCATTTTAAAAAAC
>CAZCAA010000052.1:5886-9098 GCA_964496585.1 uncultured Ferruginibacter sp. | reverse complement strand
ATCCCGCTGCCATCAAATCATTTTATATGCGACTTAATGATGGTTGCGAGCCAGACAGGCAAACTGTTTCAGCAATGGATATTCTTGCACCTGGCATTGGAGAAATCGTTGGTGGATCTCAAAGAGAAGAACGATTAGATAAGTTGGAAGCAAGAATGGCGGAAATGAATATTCCTGCTGATGAAATGTGGTGGTATCTTGACACTAGAAGATTCGGTACGGTACCACATGCAGGTTTTGGTTTAGGATTTGAAAGAATGGTGCAGTTTGTAACTGGAATGACAAATATTAGAGATGTAATTGCTTTTCCAAGAACGCCGGGAAGTGCGGAGTTTTAATTTCCTCTAAGCCTAACGAAGGGATTAAATATAAGTTTGTATAATTTAATTGAGGCTCAGCTTTACTGACCCCTTTTTTATACCCCGTATTGGGTATTTCCTTTCAGTGATATTGTTTTATATTGTATAAGGTATATTACCGGTCAGCTATGAAAAGATATCTGCTCTCACCTCTATTCTTCTTTTTTTCTTTGACAGTTTTTTCTCAATCATGGAAAGACCTGAATAAACAGGTTATAGAACTATATAAAAATAAAGAATTTGAAAAAGCACTCCCTATTGCAGAACAAACGATTAAAGCTGTACGACAAGAATTAGGAGAAAACAACGAGTCTTTTGTTACAGTGCTTAAAAACCTCGCATCTCTTTATATTCAACTTGGACATTTTGCTAAAGCAGAACCTGTTTATATTCAGGCCGCAGAAATACGAAAACAATTATATGGTGACAATAATTCAGAGTATGCAAAAAGTTTGAACAATCTTGCTAACCTGTATTCCTATATGCATCAGTACGCCAAATCTGAATTATTTTATATCAGGGCAAATGAGATTTGGGAGAATGTACTTGATACCTCGTATTATATTATTGGCTTAAAAAACCTAATCGATTTTTATGAAGAGTCGAAAGAGTATACCAAGGCAGAGTCACTCTATTTTCAACTACTGAAAACCCAAAAAAAAATATTGGGTGAAAATAATCCGGATTATGCCAACAGCTTAAATAACCTGGCTGTGTTGTATGAAACCCTTATTCAATATGAAAAAGCAGAGCCATTGTACATCCAAGCCAAAGCTGTATGGATATTACTTGATTTGAATAGTCCCGATTATGTTAATTGTCTGAACAACATGGCAGGGTTATATAAAAAAATGAAACTTTATGAGAAGGTAGAGCCTTTGTATTTTCAGGTGATAGAAATACAAAAAAAAATATCAGGTGAAGAGCATTCTGATTATACAGAAAGCCTCAACAACCTGGCGATGTTGTATGAAGGAAAGAGCCAGTTTAAAAAAGCAGAACCGTTATACATCCGGGTAATCGAAATACAGAAGAAAATATTAGGAGAAGAAAATGTTGGTTATGCAAAGAGCCTGAATAGCCTGGCAGGAGTTTATGAGGCCTTGGGCCAGTATGAAAAAGCAGAACCCTTATATATTCAGGCCTTGGAAATTAAGAAAAGGATCTTGGGTGAAGAGAATCAATCATATGCTACCGGTTTGAATAATCTGGCAGCATTATACAAGAGTATGGGCCAATATGAAAAAGCAGAGCCATTGTATATCAAGGCCATGACAATAAAGAAAAGAGTATCCGGGGAAGAAAATCCATCCTATGCCAACACGATTGATAACCTGGCGGTGTTGTATGAAGATATGGGACAATACGAAAAAGCCATGCCACTTTACATACAAGCTAAAGAAATAAGGGAAAAAGTATTGGGCAAAGAGCATTTTGATTATGCAAGGAGCCTGCATAACCTAGCAGGATTGTACGAGAGAATGGGCAACTATAAAAAGGCAGAACCATTAATTATACAGGCCATAGAAATGCGGAAAAAAATATTGGGGGAAGGGCATCCGGATTATGTCCGTAGCCTGGTTAACTTGGCAGTCTTATACAAAGAAATGGGGCAATATAAAAAAGCCGAACCGTTGTATATACGAGTACAGGAACTTTGGAAAAAAATAGTTGGAGAAAATCACCGGGATTATGCGACCAGCTTGAATAACCTAGGTTTATTATATAAAATCATGGGGATGTATGAAAAAGCCGAACCTTTGTTTGTTCAGGCAAATGTATTATTCAAAAAGAACTTGGGGGAATATCATCCGGATTATGCGACGAGTCTGAATAACCTTGCGGAATTGTCTACTACAACAGGACAGTATAAAAAAGCAGAATTTTTGCATCTTCAGGCCATAGAAATTCAGAAAATAATATTTGGGGAAAATAATCCGGCCTATGGAGCCAGCCTCAATAACCTTGCAGCATTATATGAAATTATGGGTCAGTATGCAAAGGCGGAACCTATGTATGTTCAGGCAAATAGAATAGCGAAAGAAACGTTGGGAGAAAATCATCCCAAATATGCCCGCAATCTTAGCAACCTTGCTTTGTTTTATAATAACAAGGGACAATACGAAAAGGCAGAGCCACTGTTTATCCAAGTTAAAGAAATACGGGAAAAAGCATTGGGTAAGGAGCACCTTGATTATGCTTCGATCCTGAATAACCTGGCAAATTTGTATGCCCAAATAGGACAATTTGGAAAAGCGGAAATATTTTATAAACAAGCAATTGCTATCACAAAAAAATCAATAGGAGAAAATAACGACAACTATGCAACCAAACTAAATAACCTTGCCCTTTTGTATGAAGAAATGAACTATTACAAAAAGTCCGAACCATTATTTATTGAATCAATGGAGATTCGAAAAAAAATATTGGGGGAAACGCATCCGCTTTATGGCCAAAGTCTGAACAACCTGGCCGCATTATATGCAGTCATGAACCAGAAATTAAAGGCAGAACCCTTGTATCTCCTAGCTAAAGAAATCCGAAGAAATGCTTTTGGTGAGAATCATACTGACTATGCCGCAAGCCTTAATAATCTTGCACA
This sequence comes from uncultured Ferruginibacter sp., assembly GCA_964496585.1. Taxonomy (GTDB): domain Bacteria; phylum Bacteroidota; class Bacteroidia; order Chitinophagales; family Chitinophagaceae; genus Ferruginibacter. The sequence continues at coordinate 6,137 of CAZCAA010000052.1, read as the reverse complement.
ATTGTATGGAGATATGGATCAATATAAAAAGGCAGAACCAATGTATTTTCAGGCCACAGAAATATGGAAAATTACAGTAGGCGAAAATCATCCTTACTATATAACAACTCTGGCCAATTTAGCTTCAATGTATGTCAGGATGGGACAATTTCAAAAAGCTGAGCCATTAATTTTAGAAACAACCCGTATTGAATTAGAAAATCTAAAAAAAACTTTTTCTATTCTTTCCGAAAAGGAAAAAGGAGATTATT
>CAZCAA010000052.1:2574-5876 GCA_964496585.1 uncultured Ferruginibacter sp. | reverse complement strand
GATTATTTAGTCAATAATATTTCGTTGAGTCAAAAAAACAATAATTTCCTTTTTAATTACAGGAAGGCTTCTTCTCCTATACTTATCAGTAATTTTAACCTACAAATTTTTTTTAAATCACTTTCTCTCGCCGACACCCGAAATATGCTTGAGTCTGTTAATAGAAGCAACGACAGCGGTATTCAAAAAATCTTTAAGGAATGGCAAGGTAATAAAAGCATATTAGCCAAGCAATATTCAATACCGATTGATAAACGCATGCTGAAATTAGACAGCATTGAAGCAAAAGCAGAAACTCTTGAGAAAGAACTTACCCGAAGATCATCCGAATTCCGCATGCAGCAAAAAGCTATTAGTATTTCCATGCCAGATGTTCAAAAGGGATTGCAACAGGATGAAGTAACTATTGAGTTTGTGCGGTTCAAACTTTACAATAGAAAATGGACGGACAGTACCATATATGCCGCCTATATTTTAAAAAAGAACGACAGCATACCACTGTTTATTCCGCTATGTGAAGAGAAACAAATGCAAAACCTCTTTGACAGTGCCGGTGCTACAGCCACGACCATGGTAAATAGTTTTTATCGTGGTGTAGATTTAGGGAATACTAATAACAGCAGTTTTTTAGGAACAGCACTTTATAAGTTGATTTGGGAACCGCTTGAACCCTATATAAAAGGAATAAAAAAAGTTTCCTATTCTCCGGCAGGTAAATTATTTAGTGTTGCTTTTCAGGCATTATCGGTAGATAGTAATACGGTGCTGATGGATGAATATGATTTGCAGCAATATACCAGTACAAGACAGGTAGCATTGCGAACAGAAGAAAAACAAAATATAAAACCAACTAACATTACTTTATTTGGCAATGCCAATTTTACGATGGATAGCCTGCAGCTAACAAAACAAAAAACGGCAAACGCATCAAATATTTCCAATTCAATATATACGCCACAAAACAGAAGCAATGAAAGTGGTGTATGGAATGACTTGCCAGGTACGGCAGAAGAAGTAAAAAAGATCAAGCAGTTGTTTGATGCAAACAAAATAAGTACACAAACATTTATACAAACAACAGCCTCCGAAGAAAACCTGAAAGCATTAAGTGGTAACTCACCTCAAATATTACATATCGCTACACATGGCTTCTTTTTGCCAGATCCGGAACAAAAGAAAAAAGAATTTGATATTAGAAATGATAATGCGTACACATTAGCCAACGATCCTTTGCTTAGAAGCGGATTGATATTAGCAGGTGGTAACTATGCATGGAGTGGTAAAACTCCTATAGATGGTGTGGAAGATGGAATTGCAACAGCTTACGAAATATCACAATTAAATTTAAGTAACACAGAACTCGTTGTATTAAGTGATTGTGAAACAGCTTTGGGTGTTGTAAAAGGTAGTGTAGGTGTGTTTGGTTTACAACGGGCATTTAAAATGGCAGGTGTAAAAAAGATGATTGTAAGCCTTTGGCAAGTACCCGATAAAGAGACGGCAGAATTGATGACTGCATTTTATACTTATTGGATGAAAGGAAAAACCATTGAAGAGTCTTTTGCACTGGCACAGGCTGATATGCGAAAAAAATACCCCCCATTTTACTGGGCGGCTTTTGTGTTGGTAGAATAAAGTATCGCCGGGAATTTCTTATATTTAATGACAACTATTTTTATCAGGCATGAAATTTCTTTTCCTGCTATATCTTTTATTTTTCCTTCCTTCTGTAGGTCACTCACAAACTCTACTTGAACTGAATAAAAAATTTATTGAACTTTTTCAACAAGGAAAGTATGAAGAAGCTATTCCTTATGCAGAAAAAGCATTTGCAATGGCAAAGAAAGAGTTGAGTGAAAATCATCCGGATTATATTACCAATCTTGAAAACCTTGGGTGGGTTTATTTAACAGCGGGTTATTATGCTAAAGCAGTGCCAGCTTATACCGAGCTGGCTAAAATCAAAGGAGGGTTATTAGGAAAAGATCATCCAGATTATGCAACAATAGTTAACAACCTGGGAATACTTTATTATTATATGGCTGATTATAGCAGAGCGGAAACCCTTTATTCGGAAGGGCTGGCCATAAGAAAAAAAGTGTTGGGTGAAAATGACCCCGATTATGCCACCAGTCTTGATAATCTTGGAGCTCTATACGCAGCAATAAATGAATTCGAAAAAGCCGAATCACTTTACATTCAGTCAATGGATATCCGGAAAAGAGTATTAGGAGAAACGGACGATGATTATATAAGTAGCCTTAACAATCTTGCTTCTTTGTATTTATCAAAAGGAGAATATAGTAAAGCAGAGCCAATGTATTTAAAGGCAGCTTCTGCCCGTAATAAAACAAATGGTGAAAACAGTGTCGAATATGCCACCAGTCTTAACAATCTCGGAGCTTTATATCTTGCAATCGGCCAATACGACAAGGCGGAATTATTATTTATAACGTCGATTGATATTCGGGAAAGGCTACTCGGAGATAACCATCCTTCTTTTCTTGTAAGTACGAACAATCTTTCTCAGGTATATTCTGCAACAGGACAGTATGAAAAAGCAATATCTCTTTGCATACAAACTATTGCAATCCGAAAAAAAATATTGGGAGAAAACCATCCTGACTATGCTACCAGCCTTAACAATCTTGGTGTATTATATTCTACTATTGGTGAATACGCAAAGGGAGTGCCCTATTGTACCGAAGCAGCAGCAATTCGAAAGAAAATACTAGGAAACAATCATTCCGACTATGCAGCAAGCATGAATAATCTCGGCTATATTTATAAGGAACTGAAGCAATACAAAATGGCAGAGACGTTTTTTATTCAGGCAAAAGAAATCTACAAACTTTCCGAAGGCGAACAATGGGAGAATATACTAAGGCAGAACCGCTTGCTGTTTTAGGTAGTAGTATTACCCTTCGGATCCTTCTTAATACATTTTCTGTTTTGTCTGAAAAAGAAAAAGGAAATTATTTGTTCAACAAATCTGCAATTACAGAAATTAATAATAATCTTATTTATCATTATCCGAAAGCATCCGCTTCTTTGCGAGTAAATAATTTCAACCTGGAGCTTACACTTAAGTCGTTAGCCCTCTCCGATACCAAAAATATGATTACTGCAATTCGAAATAGTAAAGATACTGCTGTAAAAAGAATGTTTAACGACTGGCTGTCTGCAAAAAGCTTTCTAGCAAAACAATACTCTATGCCGGCAACTAAACGAGTGGCTGATATGCACAATGTAGAGGCGAGAACCGAAAAAATTGAGAAAGAGCTTAGCCGTCTATCTGTTAA
>CAZCAA010000052.1:0-2564 GCA_964496585.1 uncultured Ferruginibacter sp. | reverse complement strand
AATTTTTAAGTTTTCACCTTTATAATAATAAATGGACTGACAGTATTGTATATGCCGCTTATGTCCTGCGAAAAAATGAACAACAGCCGTTATTCATTCCTTTATGTGAGGAAAAACAAATCCAACAACTCTTCGACAGTGCGGGTACAACTTCGACAAGCATGGTCAATAATTTTTATCGTGGCATAGAATTAGGAAATACGAATAGCAGTCAATTTTTAGGAACAGCACTTTATAACCTTTTATGGAAACCTCTTGAACCATATTTAAAAGGAATAAATAAAATATGCTACTCGCCTGCCGGAAAACTATACAGTATAGCTTTTCAAGCTTTACCAGCTGATAGCAATATTGTACTGATGGATAAATACGAACTGCGGCAATACACCAGTTCAAGACAAGTAGCACTACGAGAAGAGCAAAAACAAATTACAAAACCATCTGGCATAGCATTATTCGGCAACGCCAGTTTTACAATGGATAGTTTACAATTGGTGAAGCAAAAAGATCTAAGCAAAGCAAATACATCTTCTTCCATTTATACACCCAATATTCGGGGTGAAAATAATTATAGCTGGTCCCAACTTCCTGGTACAGCTGAAGAAGTTAAAATGATCAAAGGGTTGTTTGATCAAAAAAAGATTACTGCAAAGGTTTTTACACAAACAGTAGCTACTGAGGAAAATCTAAAGGCATTAGATGGTAACTCTCCCCAAGTTTTACATATTGCTACACACGGCTTTTTTTTACCACAGACAGATAAAAAGAGACAGGAAAATAATTTAAATAATGTGAATACTTATACTTTAGCAGATGACCCCTTAATGCGAAGCGGATTAATATTAGCAGGCGGTAACTATGCCTGGAGTGGTAAGGCACCAATAGCCGGAGTAGAAGATGGTGTTGTAACCGCTTATGAAATTTCACAATTGAATTTAAGTAACACCGAACTAGTAGTGCTCAGTGCTTGTGAAACAGCTTTGGGTGATGTAATAGGAAGTGAAGGTGTGTTTGGTTTACAAAGAGCATTTAAAATGGCAGGTGTAAAAAAATTGATTGTAAGTCTCTGGCAAGTACCCGATAAGGAAACAGCTGAACTGATGACTGCATTTTATACTTACTGGATTCAAGGAAAAACAATTGAAGAATCCTTTTCTCAGGCACAGGCAGATATGCGGAAGAAGTATTCGCCTTTTTATTGGGCTGCATTTGTGTTAGTGGAGTAAAGTCTTCGACGAAAACCGTAGCACCTCTTTTTCCTACCAACTATTGGGTATATAAGGAACGTCCTAATGCCGTACTTTTAAAGACGTATAATAATTCAATGAAGAAACTCTTAATCCTCTTTTTACTTTTTTGGGGTATAAAAAATGCCCAATCACAAACTTTTAAGGACTTGAATGATAGCCTCATCTATTACTATCAGGGCAAAAACTTTGACCGGGCAATTCCCTTTGCAGAAAAATTAGTGGTGTTTGTAAAAGAAAATTATGGCGAAGAGAATAAGGTTTATCCTACTTATTTGAATATGCTTGCAGGCCTTTATCTTCAAAAAGGTCAACTAAAAAAAACGGAAGAAGTATTGATTCGGGCAAATCAGGTGCTACAAAAAATTGCTGGTGACAAAAGTGAAGAACTTATTAAAGGTTACATATTGCTTGCAATAGTTTACAATGGACTTGGTGAGGATGATAAGGCGATTCCATTTCTAATAAAAGCTATGGAGTATTACAAAAGAGAAAAAGGTGAAACTGATTCTGATTATGCGGCCAGCTTGAATAAATTAGCCAAAGTATATGAAAGCCTTGGGTTATACAATAAAGCCGAACCTCTGTTTATTTCTGCTGCGGAAATAAGAAAAAAAATTGCCGGAGCAGAGAACTTTGAATATGCAACTACAGTAAACAACCTGGGTTTATTGTATAAGAATATGGGTAAGCCGGATAAAGCTGAACCTTTATTATTAGCTGCTTTGCAAATAAGAAAAATAATTGGCGGAGAAAATAGTGGAGATTATGCTAACAGCTTAAACAATGTAGCAGTTTTTTATGCTGCTTTGGGACAAAACGAAAAAGCAGAAAATTATTATAAAAAAGCAGCAGCTATATATAAATCAATTAGTGGTACATCAAACTCAACTTACATTACTTGTCTTACTAATATTGGTGAATTGTACAGTAATATGTTTCGATACGAGGAAGCGGAAAAAATATTACTTGAAGCATCGGCTATAGTAAAAGAAAATCTTAAAGAGAATCAGTCTGCCAACGGGAATATAATAAGAAATCTCGGGCAGCTTTATTTATCAATGGAAGAGTTTGTAAAAGCTGAACCCTTTCTTCTTCAGTTTTTATCAATCGAGGAAGAAAAAAGTAATACTACTCTTGAATATGCAGGTGCTTTAAATGATGTAGGTTATTTATATAGTCTTACAAACCGCTTAAGCCAAGCAGAATCTTTTTATAAAAAGGGAGCTGAAATTATTAAGAACAACTTTGGTAACAAACATGAAGATTATTCTTCGGCAATCAGTAATCTGGCAGAATTATATCGGAAACAAGGCC
>CAZCAA010000051.1:0-13475 GCA_964496585.1 uncultured Ferruginibacter sp. | reverse complement strand
TAGAATTTAATACCGTTACTTTCCATTTGTGTAACCCAGCTTACATCGGCACCTTTTGCAAAGAAAGAAGTTGTTGCCGGTGGGAGCACCGGAGTTATTAAAGTATCTGAAGTTGCAGGTGCTTTTTTGCAAGCGGGAAGCGTGCAAACCAGCAGGCATTGAAAAATAATTTGAATAATTTTTATCATCATATTTTTATATAATTAAAACTGATAGAAAATAATTATTGTCCGGTTAATGCTTTCAAATAATTATCTACTTTGACCTCACCCCCAACCCCCCGTCCGACCAGTCATCCGGGCGGGCCTCTCCAAGGGAGAGGGGGCTTTAAACTCACGACAAGAAAGGATTATATCGAATATGCATGATTTTAGTCGGGCAACAATGATAAAAAATAATTATTTATTTAAATGTCCTTATTTATTTTAATCCTTTTTTTAAAGAAGATTCTCTAAAAACAGGGATGGGTTCCAATATCATTTTCGCAAATTTCTTCTTTGTTCTTCCTTTATTCTCAATCAGTTTTAGCATCATAACAAAAGCTTCCTTTCCCATTTTTACTGTTTGTTGATCAATAGTTGAAAGGGAAGGAGTAATATGTTCACCAAAATTTTCATTCGCAAAACCTACAACCCCAAATTCCTGAGGAATGGCAATATTTTGTTTCTTTAATTCTTTAATAGCTCCCAGTGCTGTGAAATCTTCTACTGCAAATACAGCATCAGGTTTATTTTTTAGTGAGAGAAAATAACTGACAGCTTTTCTTCCTGCTTCAATAGAAACATCGCCTGCAAAAACCAATTGCTTGTCAAATTTCAGACCCTTTTTTTTAAGTGCATCTTTATATCCTTCCAGCCTTGCTTTAAAAATATGTATGTGTTGTGGCCCGGAAATATGGGCTATGCGGGTGTAACCTTGCTCAATTAAATGAGTTGTTGCCAGGAAGGCACCTTTATGATCATTAATGATGACTTCGTCTATTTTAAGATCATCGTTTGCCCGGTCGAATAAAACTATAGGAGTTTTGGTTTGCTTAGCTGCCAGGAAATGTTCATACTTATTTGTTTCCTTTGCCATAGATACCATGATGCCATCAACCCTTGCATTTAGAAATGTTTCAATTCCTTTTTTCTCGTGTACCCAGGATTCATTTGATTGATAGATGAGCACATTGTAACCGTTTTCATTGGCCATACTTTCGATGCCATGTACAACAGATCCAAAAAAGTTAATTTCTGCGCTAGGAATGATCACACCTATAAGACCCGTTTGTCCCGATCTGAGAGAAGAGGCAATCGTGTTTCTCCTATAATTTAATTGAGCTGCTACTCTTAAAACATTCTCTTTTGTTTTACTACTGATGGCAGGATGATTGTTCAACGCACGGGAAACGGTACCTGAAGTGGTATTTAATTTTTTGGCTATGTCGGCAATCGTAATAGTCAGGCTCAATTTGTGCAATCGTTTGCATAAAAGTATAAAATTATTTGAAAAAGAGAAAAATAATTTTAGAATACGATCTTAGTTTTGCTGAATATAACTTTAAAAGCCTTTAAGAGTAAGGCGCAGTGTAGCTTTACAACAAGTATCAGTGTGTTTTGTATTGATCCTTGAAATTAACATGGACAGCATGCCTCATCAAACCTAGTCTGATTGTTTTTTATTGCGGAACAATACTAATTGCAAATCCGCCGCCAGGAGCCATTGGGATATTTAATCTGGCGTTTTTGCCAATTATTTTCTTCTCTATTACATAAGCTTCAGGATTGGTTTTCCAATCTGCATTTGCGGCATCACGATAAATTGTTGCGGTATATTTTTTATCAGCATCTAAAAAATCACATATAAAACTTGACTTTCTTGCCTGTTCATCTGTGATGCCGCCAATGAACCAGATATCTTTTCCCTTCTCTTTTCTTGCAATGGTAATATAATCGCCAGGTTCAGCTTCCAGAATTTTAGTATCATCCCAATCAACAGCAACATCTTCAATAAATTTAAAGGCATCCAGGTGCTTGTTGTAATTTTCAGGGAGGTCGGATACCATTTGCAGAGGGCTGTACATCGTAATATAAAGAGCCAGTTGTTTGCAAAGTGTAGTATGTATCTGGTTTTTACTGGCAGTATCAAATTGATTTAATTTAATACGAAAAATGCCAGGAGTGTAATCCATTGGTCCACCCATTAGCCTGGTAAAAGGTAAAATGGTTTCATGGTCGGGTACGTTACCTTTACTCCAGGCATTAAATTCATTACCTCTTGCTGCTTCACATGCAAGCCAGTTAGGGTAGGTGCGGTGTAATCCAGTGGGGCGAACGGGTTCATGTGCGTCCAGCATTATCTTGTAGTTAGCCATTTTGCTTATCACCCTCAGGTAATGGTTTACCATCCACTGCCCATCGTGGTGTTCTCCTCTCGGAATTATCTTACCTACATAACCGGATTTTACCGTATTCATATTATGATTCAGCATGTAACGATAAGCTGTATCCATGTGCCTTTCATAATTAGTTACCGAGCCAGATGTTTCATGGTGCATAACAATTTTTACTCCTTTTGATTTTGCATAAACAGTCAATTCATCAATATTGTAATCAGGATAAGGAGTTACAAAATCGAACACGTTTTCTTTCCAATTGCCATACCAGTCTTCCCAACCAACATTCCACCCTTCTACTAAAACAGCATCAATTTTATGAAGAGATGCAAAATCAATGTAGCGTTTAACATTTTCTGTATAGGCTCCATGTTTACCACTTTTCTTATCCCATGTACTTTTGTTAACATGCATTTCCCACCAAACGCCTACCATTTTTTGTGGTTTAATATAGGATGGATCTTCAATCACAGAAGGTTCATTTAAATTCAGAATTGTTTTTGATGAAAGTATTTCTGTGGCTTTATCGCATACGATTATTGTACGCCAGGGCGATACGGAAGGAGCCTGCAGGTATGCTTTATTGTTATAAGCATCCGGAACCAACTGTACATGAAAATTAAAATTGTTTTTATCGATTAGCAAATGCATTGCAGGATAGTTAACCAGCGCTGCTTCATGAATATTTATATACAAACCATTATCAGATTTCATCATCAAAGGCGTTTGTACCGCATTTTTAGCAATCAGGGATTCGCGGGATAGTCCGTCGTCTATATCATTCGCTTTTTCAGCATCTATATCAATCAGTCTTGTTGTATTATATGGAAATTCATTTGTATCGTAATTTCCTGGTATCCAAAATACCTTGTGATTTTGGCCCACATTAAATTCAGTTAGTTCATCCGATATAATAAAATGATTAATAGCAGCCTGTTCAGGAAAAACATATCTGAAGCCGATGCCATCATTAAAAACTCTGAAAACAATTTGCATAACAATCCCCATCTTACTTTTTTCTCTTACTGTAAAACGGATTTGTTTATAATGATTTCTGATAGTACTAACCTCTCCCCATATTGGTTTCCAGCTTTCATCATATAATAATGAATCTATTGCAGTAATATCGAATTGAGAAAGTGAAATTGCTGGTTTTGACAGCACTAAACCAAGCAATGAGTTTTTAATAACATCCTTTTTTTTGTACAAAAGGCTATAATGAATGGATCCTGAATCATTTTGAGAAACCGTCAGTTGTAGTGAACCATCCGGCGATGTACAATTGTAATCACGATTGGCAAAACTATTTAGATGAAGAGCTACAATAAAAGTGAATAAGAATACCGGTTTCATTTTCTGTTAGTTTATTGATAAGGAAAATCCGTTACGTAACTCAATAAAGTAACAACAAATAATTGAACCTTCTAACAAATATTACAGAAATAGATATTTTAAAAATAGCGCAGCCAATCACTACTATATATGTAGACCGGAAATATTTGACATTCCAAATGAAAAGGAATTTCAACGCTGCATAGATTATTCTTAGTTACAATGGATTGTTGAAGTAGTTGCCAGCAATCAATTTGGCAATATTAAAATGTTAACGTTAGCCTGCAACTTTTTTAATGATACTTACTAATTCGTTCTTCTGCACAACACCACTTTGTCGCCATACAATTTTTCCTTTTTTAAATAGTATCAATGTTGGAACGCCTTGTACCTGAAACTCCTGTGCTGAATGTGGATTTTTATCTACATCAACTTTTACAATATTTGCTGTATCACCAATTTCTGCTTTCACTGCTGTTAAAATGGGCGCCATTGTTTTGCAAGGGCCACACCATTCTGCAAAAAAATCTACCAGAACAGGTTTTTCTGATTGTATCATTTCGTTGAAAGTCATAAGTTCAGCTTTTTATTTAGAGATTGTTTTGTTGTTATCTTTTTGAAAAATTCCAAATACAAGACCTCCCAGAAGTGCTCCGTAGAGACTGCTGTTTAAAGGCTTTGAGGTTATAGAACATGTTCCGGAGGAACACCCTACAAAATTCCAATAAAGGAATCCAGCCAATGCACCTAAAATAGCACCTGCAACATAAAGTTTATTTTTATTTAGCCACTTAATCATATTTGATTGTTTTAATTTACTAATACTTTTTTATCTGATGAACTTAAGTTGCGACCTAAGTGATATCAATCATTTATTAAATTTAATTGTAGCAAATATCCCGCCGATAACAAATTACACAAATGGCCTGCTAAAAACAACAGGTGCTGTTTTTATCAGATCACCAGTCCTTCGTTTATTTTGCAAACTTCGGAATTAAACAGACAGGAACCGGTAACATAAGTTACACAGATGTAATCTATGCAGAGAAATCAAATGGATTTTTGTTAAACCGCACCAGTGTGAAAGAAGATCTCCTTTATTAAAATGTAGATGCTCATACTCAGTACAAACCAGCCAAATGCCTTTTTGAGTGACGCTCCCGCAATTCTTGCAGAAATCGCTGTTCCAATAAAAATGCCCGCAATAGCGATACTCGTAAAAGTTAAAAGAAATTTCCAATCTATGATAAAGTGACCAAGATCGCCGCTAAAACCGATTAGCGAGTTCAGCGCAATTATAAACAACGAGGTTCCTACAGCCATTTTCATGGGCATTTTAACGAGCAAAACTAATACAGGAATTAAAAGAAATCCGCCGCCGGCACCTAATAATCCTGTAACAAGGCCAATGCCAACAGCATATAACAGTAGTTTAATGTTGTTTCCTTCACTATTATTTATGGAGTCAATACGCAGTTCCTTTCTCTTCCTTATCATGGCGAATGATGCCAGTAACATCAACAAGGCAAATAATATCATAGTGCCCATCTGTTTCGTAACATTCAGGTTGCCGATGGAAAATAGGAAAGCAGGTATTTTTGGGACTAATAATTTTCTGGTTAAAAAAACGGTAGTTATAGATACAGCTCCAAACAGCAGTGCTATCTTAAAATTTACTTGTTTTCTTTTATAATTATTTATTGTACCAAAGAGCGAGGTTGTGCCAACAATGAATAATGAGTAGGAGGTAGCCAAAACAGGATCAACCCCCATGATGTAAACCAGTATGGGTACGGTGAGTATAGACCCGCCGCCGCCAATCAACCCAAGGGAGATGCCGATAAGTGCCGCGAGAATAAAACCTACTACTAACATTGTTGCTGGTTAAGTAAATGCAAAGGTGCGGTTTTTCAGTTGAAGCAATAGTTGTAAATATTGCTATACTGATTTCATGTTCACGAAGTGTTAGTAATGCATTCTTAATAATATTGTATTAATGGCTGATAAGATAATCGAATAAGCTTGTTTCTGTGGAGATACCTAGTTTCTTCCTTAACCGGTAACGACTGATCTCTACTCCTCGTACAGAAATATTCATCATTTGAGCGATTTCTTTTGTTGAAAGATTTAATCTTAAATAAGCACAGAGTTTTAATTCATTTGGCGAAATGCCGGGATGTTTTTCTTTGATGACAGCAAGGAAATCGCTGTGTACTTTGTCGAAGTTGATGGCAAAGTGTTCCCATTCTTTATCCAGATTGTCGTCTTCGCTTAAAGTTTTTATAATCCGTTTAATTTCAGCAATCGCCTGCGGATTGTCAATGCTTTTAATCAGTTGCGAAAGCTCCGCTTTTATTTTAGAAGAAAGTTCACCTTTTTTTACCAGGTGCATTGCTGTTGAAGCCATTTCAGAATTATTGTAATTAATTTCCACTTCCAGCTTTTCATTCCTTAACGCCACCAATTCACTTTCAGTTTTATTTAATTCAAGCTCATGAATATATTGAATTCGTTTTTGTTCTTCTTCGTAGATTTCCTGCTGACGTTTGAATTTTTTTTGTTGCCTGTTGTATAAAAGATAAATACCCGATAACACTAAAAGTAAAGCGAGTGTTTTAGCCCAAATTGATAAATACCAGGGAGGCAGAATATTAAAACTATATGCAGAAATATCTGATTCTACGCCGAGATTATTTCTTACTTTGGTTTCAAACTGGTAGTTACCAGTTGATAAGTTTGTGTACTCCTTTTCAGTTTGTTTTGTCCAGCTACTCCAACTGTCATCATAGCCTTTTAAACGGTAGCTATATTCAAGGTTTGCCTGGTAACCAAATAGGGAAGAGGCAAATTCGAAGCGAATAGTTTTCCACCCATCTATCACCGCAGGTATATTTGTTGCTTCCTGTATTTGTTTCGCATTTATTTCCTTAAAATATCCGCCAAACAAGACGCTGTCAGTCTTTCCTGTAATCTGCACAACTCTTATTTGCACATGTAGATCGGGAATTGTTTTCTTATATTTTTCATAGTTGATATGATAGAAACCTGTTTCTCCTCCGAGGAAAATATTTTGTTCATCTACCGGATAAATAAATTCGAAACCGCTAAGCAATTTATTTTTTAATTCAGGAAAATAAGTAACAGAGGCTTCTTTTCCTGAAATATCTATAACGCCCAATGTTTTTTCATGAAAGAACCAGGTATTTCCGGAGATGTCTTCCTTCAGATAACGTATGCTTTGCCTGCCCAAAAGTTTTTTGTAAAATTCAAATGGTTCAAAAATATCTTTTTCACTGTTGAATTTATAGATTCCGTTTTCAGTTCCTGCAAGTATTTCATTTTTTATTTTAAAAATATGATTATTTAATACTGATGGCAGGCCATTTTTATCAGAATATATTTTCCATTTATAATTTCCATTTACGTCTTTTTTTATTTTATAAATACCATGGTAAGGATGAGAGACCCAAATATTTTCTTCGTTATCAATAGTAACAAATCTTGACGACTCGTTAAATCCCTGAACAAATCCCGCTTGTTTAAATTGTCCATTTATGTAATCAAATAACACTAAACCTTTGTAATTTCCCGCGATCATCTGTTGTGTTGGAAAACTGTTTGTTAGTGGCACGAAATTCCAGAAACCGGTATTTGCAGAGATGGGTTGGGCAACATTATCTTTTATCAAAAAAGCTCCTTCATGCCGCCCTAATAACAATTGGTTATTAATGGCCGCAAGGCCCCAGGTTTGTCCCATCGTATTGCCAACAGGTTCAAAAATACCTTTGCTGAAACTTAAGTCCTCAATGGGTTGCAACGATAAACTGTAAACGCCATTTGTTGTTCCGGCATACAATCGATCGCCGTGAATTATCGCACTATATCCCGATCCGTTTTCTATGGAAGGACTAATATGTTTAATGGCACTGTTGTAGGCAATGAGGTCGATGCCATTATCAAGCCCCAGCCATAGGTTACTTTGATCATCGAGAAAAATACTAAGTACATTATTATTTTGCAATCCTTCTGTTCTTGAAAAACTTTGAACGATATTCCCTTTCAGATCGGTAATGTAGATACCATTATTATTGGTTGCAACAGCCATCAGATTAGCATTGATCATAGTGGCAGCATAGATCCTTTCATGCTCAAACAATTTGTTGTTGGGCGATGATAATTTATAGAGCCCTTTTGCAGCGAGTACATATAAACCGTTCTTTAGTGTACTCACCAATACACTGTCCTTTGAAATTGGTAATAAAGCTGTAACCGGGTCATTTATAGCAAGTGAATTTTTTTCCGGTAATGCTTTCCATGCATCATTTTCAAACTCCATTATGCCGGTTACATAATCATGTGCAAATAGTTTTCCATTGCACAGTCCGAGATAAGACCATTCGGAAGGGGCATTAAATTCTGCTACTTGCCCATTGGTAAACTTAAAAATCTTATTGGTAGATCTAAAGAAGATACTTTTATTAAAAGAAACAATATCCCAAACGTCACCAAAAGATTTGTTTTTGGAAGAGAGAAGCTCTGTAAGAGAATGGTAACCTAGATTTCCATTAACCGTGGGGCTAAAATAGCCCATTTCATCCTGGCCGCCTACATAAATCCGATTGTCGTTAGCAATTTCAACAGATCGTACAATTGTTTTATTTGGAAGCTTGTACAAGTTCCAATACTTACCATCAAAACTTAGCAATCCTTCATTGTTGGCAATATATATAATGCCATTCTTATCTTGCTTGATATCCCAATTTTGCAAACCAGCATTATATGCGTCTTTAGAATAATTAATTACATCAGGTATCCCTATAGTGTTTTGACAAAGGCAGCTAAGTGGTAAACAAATGTATAATATCAGTTGTTTCATTATGCGGGATGAGAATGGCCTGTGAAGGTATAAAAAATGGTTGATGTAGTAATGATGTACTGATTTTAGCTTAAAATAATTGATTTTTTAATTATTGATGTAGAATTGAAGTGTGTATTTATTTTTTACTCGTAATGCCAAAAGATAACTTTACTACTTACTACCGCTATATATATTTATTATTTAAATTGATTGCTTTATGAGATTAAAAATCACAGTCCTGTGCATGGGTGTATTTTTGGCATCATTTCTCCACAGCGCCAAAGCCCAGAATTTTACTATTTCCGGGAAGATTAAAAACAAGACTTCTGGCGAGGGATTGCCCGGCGTTTCCATTGTTGCCGAGGGTACGAACGTTTCAACAATTTCCGATCCTGTTGGTACTTTTACCATCAAGTTGCCAAAAGCTGCCGATTTATCATTTACGTATACCGGCATGGGGCCTGTACGTATTCGGGTAACCAAAGCAGCTGTTTTGGATGTTGAGATGGAGGAAGTAAATAAAAGTCTGAACGAAGTAGTTGTGATAGGCTATGGATCAAAAAAGAGAAAAGACCTATCAACCTCGATTTCCTCTGTAGGCGCGAAAGAAATTGCTGCAACTCCGGTAGCTGATGCTGCGCAGGCCTTGCAAGGCAGGGTTTCCGGCGTAACGATCGTTCAGGGTAGCGGCGCTCCAGGGGGAACAGGCGGAACCGGAATTAAAATTCGTGGTATCACATCATTAACAGGAACCAATAACCCGCTTATTGTAGTGGATGGCTATCCTTTACCTGATCAGGGTTCTGATAATATTTTAAACTCATTTGGTACCGCCGATATCGAATCTATCGACGTATTGAAAGATGCTGCTGCTGCCTCTATTTATGGTGTCAGGGCTTCTAATGGGGTAATAATTATCACCACTAAACGAGGAAGGGCTGGTAAGACAACACTAAATTTTGATGTATATAGAGGTTTACAGGAAGCGTGGAGTTTACCGAAAATGCTAAATGCCAGGGATTATGCTGTGTTAAATAGTGAAGCCAGGATAGCAAGTGGACTTCCAGTACTTTCTAAGCTAAGTGACTTTAATGCTATTGAGCAAGAATATGGCAAAGGAACCGATTGGCTTGGTGAAATATTTAGAAGGGCAGCTATTCAAAATGTAAATATTACAGCAACTGGCGGTTCAGACAAGGCATCTTATCTTTTTTCTGCAGGATATTTTAAACAGGATGGAATCATTTATAAAACTGATGTAGAAAGATTTAATCTGCGCTTCAATGGCGATATAAAAGTAAACGATCATATAAAAATTGGAAATTCTTTATCCATGAATAAGTTCACAGAGCATGGAACTGATACTTATTCTCCTTTCAACAGTGTGATCTTGCTGGCACTTATGGCACCACCAACTGTTTCGCCACGAAATGCAGATGGCACTTATGCCGGCGGGAATGGTAGCACAGATGGTTTTAATGAGCCTAATCCAATTTATCAACTTGAAGTTCCTCAAAATAAATTTGTAAAATACCGCATAACAGGAAACATATTTACTGAGATCAATTTAATTAAAGGATTAAAATTTAAAGCATTATTTGGCGGAGACTTCAATTACCAGGAAATAAATAATTTCAGTCCGGCGATTACATCTTCAGGTGGAAGGCCATTTAGCCAAACGGGTTATTCAGTACAAAAAGGTTTATATCCAGATTACCTGGCTGAATATACACTTACCTATGATAAAACAATTCGCACAAAACATAAATTTAATGCGCTTGTTGGTTACACATTTCAGGAAAACAGGTTCTCTTATGTTTTGGCCGGACGAGGAGGTAATTTTACAAAAAATATTCCGGTGCTCAACGACCAGATCTTCAGGCCAACGGATATTTCTCAAACCTATAATGCTGCCGAAGATGGTATAAACAGCCGCTTCATTTCATATATTGGTAGGATTAGTTACGATTATGATGGCAGAGGATTTTTTGGATTTTCTATTCGCCAGGATGGAAGTTCAAATTTTGCCCCACAAAATAAGTTTGCCTATTTCCCGTCTGTGTCAGCTGCATGGCGTTTATCTAAAGAACCATTTTTGCGCAGTGTAAGATGGTTGGATGACCTTAAAGTGAGAGCTAGTTTCGGTTACACAGGAAATCCTACTGTTGCTGCTTACGCATATATCCAGGCGATCAACCAGGGGCTTCAATACACGTTTGGAAATTCAACAGGTTCTGGTGGTGTTGTAGGTGGTGCGGCACCTAGCAGATCTTATAATCCTGATATTAAATGGGAAAAAAATGAACAGTTCAATATCGGTTTCGATGGTAGCGTGTTCGACAATAAATTAGGATTCTCTATCGATTGGTACCAGCGCCGTTCTAAAGACCTGATATTATATGTAGCGCCGCCATTCATCTCCGGCACTTACGAATCAGTTCCATTTAACACAGGTGTTTTGCAAAACAGGGGTATAGATCTTAGTTTAAACGGAAAGATCGTAAACAGTCGTGAGCTTAAATGGAATGCAAATGCTGTAGTTAGTTCTTATCGTAATAAAGTGAATTCACTCGGACTATCAGCACCGTTAGACAATGGTTTCACCCGGATAACAGGAGGTAGTTTAAGAACAACACAAGGTGCGCCTGCAAATTATTTCTTCGGTTTTGTTACAGAAGGAATCTTTCAATCTTATAAAGAGATTGCAGATCATGCAGTGCAAACTCCAGGAACAGATCCTACAAAAAGTACAGCGCCGGGAGATATTAAATTTAAAGATCTGAATGGTGATGGTATTATCAATAGTGAAGATCGCAGAAATATTGGTAATGCAAATCCAACTTTTACTTACGGGCTAACGAATACATTTATCTACAAAAATTTCGAACTCAATATTTTCATTCAGGGATCGCAGGGAAACAAAGTATTGAATTTTACACGCTGGTACACCGAAGGTGGAGTGAGCAATGGTAACTATTCAAACGATGTGATCAAACGTTGGACCTCACCTGGAAGCAGTGATAAAATGCCAAGGCTGGTATTGGATGATCCTAACGGTAATAACCGTGTATCAGATCGTTTTGTTGAAGATGCTTCTTACCTGCGTGTGAAGAATGTGCGTTTGGGTTATGTGATACCGGCTAAGTGGGCAAGTGATCTCAGGCTTAAGCGTACACAGATCTACGTTAGTGCACAAAATCTCTTCACCTTTACTAACTATACGGGAATGGATCCTGAAGTTGGTGGCGGAGTAGATATTGGATTTTATCCTCAGGCCCGCACATTCCTTGCAGGTATAACAGTTGAATTTTAATTATTAAACTCATTTTTTATGAATATAAAATTTGTTAAACGCCTTATTCTTATCGTTGCGATAGGCGTTTCATTTACCCAGTGTAAAAAATCACTGTTAAATATTGAACCAACCATACCGATCAGTTCGGTAGATAATTATTACCAGAACGAAACGGAAGCCGTTGCGGCAGTTAACGCTGCTTATACGCCGTTGTCTGCCATCTACAATGGAGCAGCATGGCATCTGGGAGATATTATGAGTGATGATGCAGACCTTGGCGGTGGTGGAGGAGGCGATGGAATTGAAACTGCTGAGTTGGATAACTTTAATATGAACTCATTTAATCCCATCATTAACTTAATGTGGGCGCAGTGTTACTATGGAGTTTTGCGTTCAAACCTGGTGTTGGATAGGGTTCCGCTGGTTCCGGTAATGACAGAGAGCGTACGGAAGAGAAGCTTAGGCGAAGCAAGGTTTTTACGAGCATTATATTATTATCATCTTGTTCGTTTATTTGGTGACGTACCATTATATACAAATGTAATCACTGCCGTAGAAGCATCTTCTATTGCACGTTCTCCAAAGCAACAGGTGTATGATACAATCATCAACGATCTGAAAGAAGCAGAATTATTATTGCCGGTTAACAACCCATACACTTCCGGCGGATCTACTTTTCCAAATGAAGGACGTGCTACTTCTGGTGCTGCAAAAGGAATGCTCGCCAGCGTTTACCTAACGTTAGGGGATAAAGCAAATGCCGCCTTAAAAGCAAAGGAAGTAATAGATAACAAGGCATTGTATGGTTATAATCTTTGGACTAATTATGAAGATAACTTTAAACTTGAAAATGAGAATGGAAAAGAATCTTTGTTTGAGGTGCAATATCGTAGCGGTGGCGGTACTTTCCAGGATTTTGGTGCAGGAAGTAAAATGAATACATTCTTTGGGCCGCGTGCTCAGAATGTAGTTCAAACTTCGGGTTATGGATGGAATGTGCCAACAAGGAATTTTGTTGATCAGTACGAAAAAACAGGTAGCGATTATAGTACAATTATCGACACACGTAGGGAACGCACTATATGGTTGCCCGGAGATACATACGGTACTTACACACAACCGTCGCAGTTAGTTGGTTCTCCTTTTGGTTTTAATGTGAAAAAATATTTTATACCAATCGATAATATTCCTGGTGACGATGGACAGTGGAGAAGTGCACTAAATGTTTCGTTGCTGAGGTATGCTGAAATTTTATTGATTTACGCTGAGGCTGCAGGTCCGGCTGCAGGTAAGCCTTACGCAGATGAGGTAAGGGTAAGAGCGGGCCTGGCAGCATTGCCAGCTGGCTTAACAGATGCACAATGGCTGGAAGCAATGTATAAAGAAAGAAGACTTGAGTTTGGATTTGAGATGCACCGTTGGTACGATTTGCTCCGTCATCCTGATACAAATTATTTCATTAATGTGATGACGGCGGCAGGAAAAACCAATATACAGCCCAAACATCGTTACATGCCAATTCCACAGGGTGAAATAGATAAAAATTCCAACCTTATTCAAAATGACGGTTATTAATAAACGCTTTAATTAAGTTGTATGAAAAAAATATTATT
>CAZCAA010000050.1:0-13550 GCA_964496585.1 uncultured Ferruginibacter sp. | reverse complement strand
AGGTGGTGTTTTACATGAATGCACATGAAACGTACACTGGCATTTCGGTTAAGCATACCAAGATAAGGATGCTGGATAAAACTATTTGCTTGTATTCTTTCGATGGCTCTAAGTTTTTCTTTCACGATTTCCAGGTATTTTTCAACACGAGCTAAACTTGTTTTATCCTTTGGTATAACTGTAGCAGGAGCTTTTCCTTTTCCCCGTGGTATGCTGTTTAAAAAAAAGATCAGGAGCCGGTTGCTGTTTAACTTCCATTGGTATTGTGCCGGATCCGACCGTAACAACTGCTCTGTAATAACAACAGTCGCCATCAAAATATGCTCTATATGCCAGCCAACCGATACGCTGGATACGGATTTATTTATCATTTCGCGTTGAGGGATATGGCTTTCTATCTCGACAATCAATTTTTCAAGCTTTTTTAACTGCATCGCCCCTTAGGTATTAATAAAATGAATCAAACAAATACACGCTAATAATGTTTTAATTGCAGCAAGGGATTTTTAAAAAGTACACTACAGTAGGCTATTTATTGTGTTATTTTACAGTCAGATTGTACTTATACCTAAAAAAACTGTCCATGTCGTAATAATGTGTAAAAAATACATATTGTATTCTTCTAATAAAGAAAAAAATACTATATTTTTGGTGTCCGCCCTTTGAATTCCCAGCTAACCCGCCGCCAATTTTAAATTACTCATATGAAAAAGAGTATTAAACGTAGTCTAACTGCTATGCATACTATCAGAAAAATAACTTCGCTGCGTATCATCATACTGCTTACAGTAATGTTTGCGATGGTTTCCAATACAAGCCAGGCACAGCTTTCGCTTACTAATGGAGCACCCAATGCTTTTATTGACTTTTCCAATACGATGCCCGGCACTGTGGGAACCAGCGCACCATCTACTGCTTTTACATCAACAGGTTTAAGACCCAATCCCAACGGTGTTACATATCCCGGCCGATTAAATTCTAATGCCTGGTCGTTTCTCGGATGGAGTGATGGTGATCAAAATTATGGAACCATAATTACTAACGGAGATTTAGCACGTTTGGGAATTAATGTACCGGTTAGCACCGGCGGAATATATGCTTATACCGGTGCCCCAGCTTCTGCGGCAAATCCAACACTGATGATACAGCCAGGTGGAGGCGATTTTGATCCAGGTTCACTTACCTTAAGGGTAGTTAACAATGGTACCACGATCATTACTTCTCTTGATATTTCATATAATCTTTTTGTTAGGAATAATGAATCCCGCGGCGATAGCTTAAACTTTTCCTATTCGTCAGATAATTTTGTGAACAGTGATAATCTTGTGCCTTCAATGGATTATGGTTCAACGGTTGCCCCTGATGCATTGGGTTGGGTGCAAGTGGGAACTTCTCCTTCCAGGTCCGCCACCATCAGCACAGGGGTATATATACCACCTGGACAAATGATCTATTTGCGTTGGTCGCATTTGTCAACAGTTGGTAGTACGGGGAGTAGAGACGAATTAGGATTAGACGACATTAACATAACGGCTACCTATAGTGGTCCTTGTACAGGACCTAGTACACAGGCAGTGATCAATAGTTTTTCTGGTATACTTTCCTCACAGATGAATGTAGATTATACCAGGGGAAATGGAACCGGCGGCGTGCTGCTCGTAGCGAGCACTAATGCCACACTTTCTTCAGATCCAATAAGCGGCGTAAACTATAGTTCCAACAGTAACTATGGAAACGGTGATCCCATCGGCGGAGGTTTTGTTGTGTATAACGGAACGGCAAATGGCGTTGGAGCTGCTGCTACAACTATAGTTACCGGTCTTCCGCCTTCTACTACTATTTATTTTTTCATTTTCGAGTATGGGGTTACCGTACCCTGTTATAGAGTGCCGGGCAATACCGCCAGCCAGGCTACGGATATCGGCACAGCAACCGCACCCACGGATTATTTTCGAAGCCGTCAACCAGGCAGTTGGAACAATAGTTTTAATTGGGAGTCTTCATCTGATAATATTACGTGGATAACGGCAACGGCTAAGCCCTCATTTTTTTCGAGCGGTATTTTAATACAATCTCCTCACACAATCACAATTACTAGCAATGAAACAGCCAAATTATTAACTGTTGCATCCGGTGCTACACTTACTTACAACAACACAGCAGGCGGCGGCTGGGATCTTGATATTGCTGCCGATGCTTCCGACATTGATTTTAAAATTTCAGGAACTTATGTAATTTTTGGCAAGATGCCCACGCTTGCGGTGGGCGCTACCGTGCAGGTGTATAATGGCGGCATCGTACGGGCAGATGGCAATGCTGTAGGTACTTCGAGCGATGATTTCGCCCGTTTAACAACGGTTTTATTTGCTACTGGCGCAGTATTTCAATGGAATACTACCCTTTCATTTCAAAGTGCTTCTGCTACTTATTTTCCCAGTGCAGCGGCTACAGATATTGCTACATTCAGGGTATCCCAATTTATGGGATTTGGTATTGGTGCAGGTACTTCCACCACGATCAACGGTTTGCTGGAAGTAAATGCCAATTTAAACCTGGGCAATACAGGAACAAAAACTTTTCGCAATGGAATTATTGGTACGGCAAATCTTAGCCAGACTGCGGCAAGTAACATTGTGATAGATGGTGCTACGGCTGTAATCGGCGGAACAGGCATTATAAATCTTGTTGCGGGAGGTACTTTAACAGTGGCACCTTCTTCGGTAACTACTTTGCTCAACAACAAAACTTTTAATTTTGGTGCGATAGTTGTTGACGGCACGTTGCTTTGTGCTGCCAACATAGTTTCAGGCTCTTCAAATTTTACACTTTCTAATGCGGCTACATTAGGCATCGGGCATCCAAATGGCATCACGCCGCTTGCTTCGGGAGCTGTAGGTAATATTCAGGTTGCCGCAACAAGGAGTTATGGAACTGCTGCTAATTATTTATACAATAGCGCTGTAGCTAACCAGGTTACCGGAAGTGGTTTACCATCAACCATCGTTGCCGGTGGTAGCCTCAACATTTCCAATACAGGTGGAGCAGGTAATAATACCGTAACATTAACAACGAATAATACCACTACACCCATTTTAAATTTAATAAATGGTTTATTTGAAGCTGGAACCGCACAATTTTTAAAAATAGCTGCAACGGGTACGGTTAATAGCGTAAGCCCAGGTGGTAACCAGGGCCAGTCGCCAGCCGCAGGCACCATTAATTTTGTAGGTTCAGGCACAGTAAATCCTTTAACAGGTTTATCACTTACCAATGTTAGGATTAATGGCGGTGTATTAATGGGTGGTGGAAATACTGCCATCAAAGGCATTTTTGAAATAGCCATCAACGGCTTTGTAAATGGCGGCACGGCACCTACTTATTCCTCATCACCGGCTTCTACATTATTATATTCCTGCGGATGTAATTATGGTGCCGGTAATGAGTGGTATCCCAATACTTTTGGCACCAGCGCCGGCGTGCCACATCATGTAACTTTACAAGGAGGTACATCATTAAATTTTGGAGCAAATAATTTTGTGCATGAAATGCGGGGCGACATGACTATTAATAATCTAAGTACGCTTGCTTTGTCCACTGGCTTTGGTGGAGATCTGTATATTAAAGGCAACTGGACACGTACCGCAACTGGTTTGTTCAATCCCAATACAAGATTGGTAAAATTTAATGGCAGCGGAGGAATTCAAACTATAACGAGAACGGGTGGGGGCATAGAAACATTTGCTTATATGGCCATCGATAAACCAACTGGTCAAAGTCTTGCCTTATCTGCTGCCCCAAACGCAACTAATGTAACTTTAAACGGTTTTGGCGGTAATAATATTTTACAGTTTACCAGCGGTGACCTTGATCTTAATCAACAGACATTTAATTTTACTTCCTGGTTTGCCGGAAACCAGAATGATCTGGGTATAGATGGATCTGCAGGTAACCTAACGCGTACCGTTAGCAGCACTGGAGGAACGGGTACTTTTGCCATTTTTAATGCAGATGCTGTTACCCATACGGTAACTATTAACCGAATGTCTGCCGCAGCGTCATTATTGGTATTTGCTACCAATGTAACCGTTACAACCGGGGCTGTGGGAGCGGGCGGTGGTGGTGTTAATTTTGGCAATACACTCACAACGGTAAACGGAACTTTACAAATTAATAGTTTCGGTTTTGTAACAGGCTTTGCACCAACTTATGGTAATAATTCCTTTTTGGTTTATAATTCCAGCGGTTTATTCGATAGGAATGTAGAGTGGGGAGCTACCAGTGGACCGGGTTATCCGTGGAATGTAGTAGTCCAGAACAATACTAACATCAGGTTAAATACTCCTGCTATTAATGGAGATGCTGACAGGGCGATTGCAGGTAATTTATCAATAGTATCGGGATCCAGTTTGTTGCTGAGTACCACAGCGGCTAACAAACTAACGGTTGGGGGTAACGTTATAATGGCCGGTACACTCACATTACCTACTGCTATTGGTGGCGACCTTTACATAGCAGGCAACTTTAACAGAACAGCCTCAGGAGTTTTTACACCCAATGACCGCGCTGTATTCTTTTATGGAGCAGGAAATTCTACCATTACTGCGGATGGCGGAGAACTGTTCCCTTATTTGTACATAACTAAGAATGCATTGGCCAACACTGTTTCATTGATTGATGATATTAGTATCAGCAAAGAGTTTAGCGTTATCACTGGGAAATTTGAATTGGCGGCAAAAAATGCCACTTTAAAATCAGATGTTTCTGGTACTGCCAGTTTTGGCCAGATGGGTGCAGCGGCAGACGTTACTTATTCAGGCGTTGGAAGATTTGTAGTAGAAAGATATATTCCTACGGGTATTCTTGGTGGGCAGCATGGTAAATCATGGCAATTTCTGGCAGTTCCAGATAATGGCGGGCAAACGATCAATGCAGGATGGCAGGAAGGATTTACGCTCCCAACGATCGGAATCAGTAATTATGGAACAGTAATTTCCAATGCTACCGCAGGCTCGGGTTTTGATATCATTGGTGGCGTTGGGCCATCTATTAAATCTTTTGTACCGGCTACCAGCACCTGGGTCGGAGTGCCTAATACTACTATTCAACCTTTGTTTAATAAAAAAGGTTATTTTCTTTTTGTAAGGGGCGACAGGAATGTTTCCGTTTGGAATGCAACCGCCAACACAACAACATTAAGAACAACGGGTAAATTATTCGTGCCAGTTTCAAATCCACCGCAGACAACTACCGTTCCTGCAGGCCAGTTTGAGTCTATCGGTAACCCGTATGCGTCGTCAATAGATTTTTTAAATGTCACGAAATCGGCTGCACCGGATGTAGATGATGTATTTTATGTTTGGGATCCATTATTGCCCGGATCATATTTGTTAGGTGGATTTCAGACCATCAGCAGTGTAAATTCCTACATACCATCGCCGGGTGGAACTGCTAATTATAGCAATGCGCTTCCTTATACCAAAATACAAAGCGGTCAGGCATTTATGGTTCATTCAACAGGAGCGGCGGGTACCGTATCTTTCACAGAATCTGCAAAAGTTACCGGAAGCGATATGTTATTCCGTCAGGCAAGTCAGGAAAGGCCGGGAAGGCAATACCTGCGTTCACAATTGTATACGGGAGATGGTATAATAGCAGATGCCAACGTGGTGGCTTTCGATAATAGATTCAATAATAGTTATGAAGCCAACGATGCACTGAAAATTAAGCATGCGGGAGAAAATTTTGATATAGAAAGCAATGGAAAAATACTTGCTATTGAAGCGAGGAAGCCAGTAATGAGGATGGATACGATTCAGTTCAATGTTAGCAACCTTCGCATGGGTAATTATCAGTTCCGGTTTGCGCCAGAGCAGTTGAATGTCAGCGGCCTGGTGGCTTGGTTGGAAGATCGCTACCTACGTACACAAACTATGCTGAACCTGCTGGATAGTTCTACTGTAGATTTTACAATCAATTCAGACTTGGGTTCTACTGCTGCCAACCGATTCTTTATCATATTTAAAAAGATATCCCGGCCAGTAACAATGTCTCCGATAGTACTTTCACAGAAAACGGAAAATGAAAAGGTAAAAGAAGATGCTGAAATTCAAAGTAGCATCAGCGTTTATCCTAATCCGGTAGTACAGGATATTGTAAAGATTAGTTTTATTAATAAAGCTTTTGGGACTTATAAATTGCAACTTTTAAACAGTGCAGGACAGATCGTGTTGGCGCAAACAGTTGCAGTTGCGGGTGTAAATGAAAGTAAAGCTATCAATGTAGCGCAACTTCCTGCAGGTTATTACCGTGTAATCGTAATTGCTGAAGATGGTGCAAAAACAATAGAATCTTTAGTGATAGAATAAGCGTTTTTCTTAGCGTCTTTGAGCCATTGTGGCGAACTTTACTGTGATCCTAATTAAATCGGTATGTCAAGAATCAACACATAATCCTTACTTTCCGAATATTTGTTCCCTTTTATTAAGGGAAATTGATTAATTAAAAATAATAATTTGTTCAGGCAACAGATATTATTTTGAAGGTATCTATGTATAGAACGATAATCCTGAATATATTTTAGGTCCGAAAAACCGGGGTTCACCCAAACTAAACAATTCATAAAATCATTCTACATGAAACGTATTAATTCTTTATCTGCTTTCTGGTTACTCATTGTTAGCTCCCTATTGTTTTCACTTGGATCCTGTAAGAAGGATTTGGATACAGTAGTTACAGAACCTTTACCAGGAGACACTTACCAGGTGCCTGCAGCTTCTCCGGTTACAGGTTCGGTGAGCGGCTTAGTAGTAAACAACAGTAATCAACCAGTTAATGGAGCTGAGGTTCGGATAGGTTCAAATATGGTTACTACCGATGTGAACGGCTTGTTTAGTTTTACGAATGTACCGTTGGACAAATATTTCTCTGCAGTAACAGTAACGATGCCTGGCTTTTTTAAAGCCTACAGAAGTTTTTCTGCTAGTACGGCGAGGAGTTTTTTAAGTGTAAAGCTGATTGCGAAAACACTTACGGGAACCATTAGTAGTAATGCCGGCGGCACTGCCAGTTTATCCAATGGTACTGAATTGTTGTTCCAGGCAAATAGTATTGTTGTAAAAAGTTCCGGCGTTGCCTATTCTGGAACAGTGAACGTATATGCAGCCTACATTGATCCTACTGCCTATGATATTCGCTCAACGCTGCCTGGTAGTTTTATCGGTCGCGATGGTAATAGCTTGTACGCACTTCAATCTGCAGGCATGATTGCCGTGGAATTGGAATCAGCAACAGGAGAAGCCTTGCAGTTAGATGCAAGTAAACCTGCTACGATTCAGATGCCGATACCTGCTTCTCTGATCAGCAAAGCACCATCTTCTATGGATACCTGGAGCCTTAATGAACAGGGTGTTTGGAGCAAAGAAGGAAGGGCTACCAGGATTGGTAACAATTATGAAATGCAGGCAACGCATTTTTCTTTCTGGAACCTGGATGTACCAACTAACGCCATTTATCTCACACTGCATGTGCAGGATCAGAATGGTAACCCAATCACGAATTCATTAGTGGAGCTTAGTATTCCAAATAACAATACATGGTGGGGTAGCACATATGGCTATACAGACAACCAAGGAAATGTTTCGGGTTTTGTTCCATCTGGGTTCGGAATAGAAATGAATGTATTCCCTAATCCTTATACCTGCAATACGCCATTGGGTACGCAGAACATCGGACCTTTTACTACCAACACAAGCCAGACCGTAACGGTTAATATAGGTGCTACGCAGGCGTTAACCGTAAATGGAACAGCTTCCGGGTGTAACAATGTGCCATTGCAAAATGGCGTTGCATTAATTTATGCGGGACAAAATTATTACCAATATGTAAATATTGTAAATGGGATATATACAGCAACCATTAATCATTGTTCGCCTATTACATCGCTTACAGTAACGATTATAGATAGCAGCGCCGGCACAGTAAATGGTTCCGGTACGGTTACAGTTACAGGAAATAGTGTAACCGTTCCCGATATTAATGTGTGTGGAGGTTCTCAGAATGCAGTATTTACTTTTGGTGCACAGGGAGGTTTATGCGGCACATCATCACCTGGTGGAGGTTATATAGTAGGATTACCACTTTCGCCTAACGCAGTGGTATTACTAAGTGTAAATGTTACCGAATTGGGCAATTATCAAATCACTACCAACAGCAGTAATGGATTTAGCTTCTCAGCAAGCGGAACATTCACAACATTTGGAAATAATACAGTAGCCTTAGTTGGTACTGGTACACCCGCAAACGTTGGAGTAACAAGCTTTACAGCAATGTCTGGCACTACAACAGGATGTAGCTTTAATATCAACGTTACCAATGGACAACCAGGTATGGCGGTTTTTAACCTGAACGATCCAGTAAGTTGCCCGAATAATGGAGTGTCGGGAAATTATATAGTTGGTACTCCGCTTGATGGTTCAAATTATATAGTTATGATAATCAATGTAGATAGTATCGGGAGTTATACAATATCAACCGGCCCAGCCATCAATGGAATTAGTTTTTTTGCAACAGGAGTATTTACTCAAACAGGTATCCAGGCAGTTGTACTTACGGCTAGTGGCGTGCCTTCTAATTCCGGCTCATATACTTTTATTACACAGTCGGCCAATAGCATTTCTACCTGTCCAATTGTGGTAACAGTAGTGGATCTGGGTATTGCTGTCTTTGATTTTGGAAATGGAGGTGTTTGCAATACAAATGTGTCCGGTAGTTATGTTGCAGGCGTAGCCCTTAATACCCAGAATAATATTTCAATTCTTGTGAATGTTTCATCACCCGGAACCTATTCAATAAGTACCAACGTTGTTAATGGAATTAGTTTTGCAAGTAGTGGAACCTTCACCGGTGTAGGCGCTCAAACCGTTACTTTAATCGGGCAGGGTACACCAACTACCAGCGGCGTTTCTACGTTTGTTCCTTCTAATGGAACAACTACAGGTTGCACATTTGACCTGGTTATAAACTAAGATCATATTCAATAAAATTTATAAACAAGCAGCGGCCATTTCAACAACTGAAATGGCCGCTTTATTTATAGTACGAAAACCCCGGTTGCTGCTAAGGTAGTTGCTGATGTCAATCTTCGAAGCGCTATATTTGCTGAGATTAATTAAAAAGGAAATATGCCAGCAACAAAACTTACGATCTTATCTAATGGATCAGTAAAAATAGAAGGTGATTTTGAGATCGTTGATAAACAAGGATCAGTCTACAATTTACAAGGAAGAGAAGTAGTTAGCATTTGCAGATGCGGCCTCTCTAAAAATAAGCCATTCTGCGACGGATCGCACCGTGATCATTTTGAACATGAAGCAATTGCTTTTGATCTTCCTCCTAAAAAGCAAATTTAACGTAAGGCATTTGTTCAATTATTTGAACCTGTTACTGATCGTATAAAAAACATCTTTATCCAGTTGCATTAATTTCTGCTTTTCTAAAAAGGTTTTACGATTACTATCTGTTAATCCCTTTTGAAAAAAAATAAGCACATGGTAACGACTTTCCTTGAACATGCCGGATTTTGATTGCTTAAAATAAAGCCAATTGGCAGGGTATTCTTTTTCCTCCAGGTAAAACGAATGCTTTGCCACACAAATGCATTTGGAGCGGAACATTTGTTCTCCCAATTTTTTTAGATCAGTTATAGTAAGTCCGAAGCGCTTGAGAGAATCTGCTACAGAAAAGTTCATGATAGAAGTATTGTACACATACCTTACTGTATCTGTGCTTACTTCTACAGAATATTTTTTAAATTGGGCATCGGTAAAATTGAGAATGAAAGGATTGATTTTATACAGTTTATCGTACTCATCGTTGATCTGCTTTAGGGCAGATTTATTAGACAAATAATATTTTCTTGAAAGTTTTTCCTGCACATTGCAACTCATCATAAGCAAGCATGGTAAAGAGCCTGCAATTAATAAGTTTCTGAAGATTTTCATAGCTGCCCGTTTTTTTTAATGCAGATTATGCCAAATATTAGTTTATCAAACATCTTTTGTGTAACTGCCTGCTGAGTTTTTAAACCATAATCCCAATAAGTTATAATGTAGCCTTTTTTTCTTTTTTCGATACTATACAAGTGAATGTAATGTGTTGGCACCCTTAATGTGATAAACCGTTTAAAAGAGGGATTCAAAAAGTGACTGTTTACATAAAGTATTACATCATTTTCAGGCAGTTTTCGTTTTATATACCTATACCTGCTCATGAACATTGGTCTTAAAAGATCTGATCCCCTTGCATATAATTTTATATTAAGTATATGCTTCATCATCCTGTTGAATTTGGCAAGTGTGGTGGAAGCCCATAAATTGTCTTCATCACCATCATCGTACTTCATGTTAAAAATATTCATGTACCCTTTAAAATGATCTGCCAAAGAAAGAAATAATATCTGGTCAGCATAATTGATGTCTAATGGTCCTTTTCCAAATAAGGTGCCTGCCGCATTTCTAACAGCTGCCGAAGGTTTGAGATGAGTAATATTACTGCAGGCTTCACCAGTGCGATACAGATCCAAGATAAGATGAGCATATCTTACCGGATCTTTTAACATCATGAAATTCACAAATGCAGCATAACCGCAGAAATTGGTCATACCTCCCTGATGAAGTCTATCAGGATTTTTTAAATTAGCTGTTACGTTCTTATAAAATTTACCCGGTTTTACGTTTGGCCAAAATGGGCTTGCAAGGCTGGTATCCATTTCGTTTAATAACTGAAGTGCAGCTTGTTTCTGGGAGATACTGCCGGTATCTTTAATCTTCCCAAAAAGAGAAGGGCTGTTAAAAGCTGAAGCGTTGCTGATTTTTACATTCAAAAAAACAATGCTACTCACAAAGAATATTGCCAAAAAAATTTTTCTGCACAATTGATCAATATTTTTTATCAAGGGGCAAATATAATACCTTACCCATTGTTTGATCCCTATGATATTTTCTATCAATAAAGGCGTATTATTAAATAGCTGATCTTCGTTCAATGCAGGGAATTGTTTAAAAATGATTCTTTTATCTAAAATGATGCCCGATTTTTGCAATTACTTTCTGTCAATAAATAAATATGAGATTTTTTAGTTTTTTGCTGCTATTTATTTTTAATATTTACTTTTCTGCAATGGCGCAGGATACCCTATTATTTAAAGAGATCAGAATTACTACTTCTATTGTAAAGCAGACCTTGTTTCGCACGCCGGAAGCTGCAGCCGTAATAGACAGCACGCAGCTTTCGCTGCAAACTATTGTGTCTTTATTGCCCGCCTTTAATGCTATTCCAGGAGTTAAGATGGAAGAACGTTCTCCAGGAAGTTACAGGTTGTCTATCCGGGGAAGTTTGTTGCGATCTCCTTTTGGTGTTCGAAATGTAAAAGTTTACATGAACGATTATCCTCTCACCGATGCAGGAGGAAATACTTATATCAATGTGCTTTCGTTGAATGCGGTAAAAAAAATAGATATCTTAAAAGGACCAGATGGAAGTTTGTTTGGCGCAAATTCCGGCGGTGTGATTACATTTCATTCCACGCCTGGCAGTAACAAAATTGAAACAGGTATTAGCGGTGGCTCATACGGATTATTAAATCAATATATGCAGCTGGGTGTAGAAAAGGCAAAGCATTCGTTTCGTATTACAGAATCTTACCAGCGATCAGATGGATACCGGGAAAACAGCCAGCTTCATCGTTTTTACCTGCAAGCGGATGAGCATTGGCGTTATGCTGAAAACCGTTCAATTAAAGCGTTAGTGTTTTATAGTAACCTGTATTATCAAACGCCAGGGGGTTTAACAAAACTGCAATACGACAATGATCCTTCAAAATCCAGATTGGCTACGGCAACATTACCTGGCGCAAAAGAACAGAAGGCAGCGGTTTATAATAAAATGTTATTTACTGGCATTACGCATGAAACAAAGATCAACAGTCAACTAGAACATGTTATTGCATTGTTTGCTTCGCAGGTGAATTTTAAAAATCCCTTTATAACTAATTTTGAAACCAGAAAGGAAAATACTGCAGGTGTTAGAACCTACTTCAGTTTCTTTAGTAAACAACCTGTTGCTAAAAGATTAAAATGGGAGTATAATATCGGATTAGAATGGCAGCAAACTGGTTCTGATATTGCTAATTTTGAAAATAACAAGGGAGAAAAAGCAGATTTACTTGCTGCCGGGAATATTTTGACTGATCAGCATTTCTTTTTTAACAAGTTAAAGATAGATTTAAATAAGAAGTTATTGTTTGAAGCCGGATTAAGCATAAACTACTATCGCTATCGTTTCAGTGATTCTGTTGTTTTGAAAAACAGGTTTAAGCCACAATTGATGCCGAGACTGGCTATGAGTTATTTTCCTGTAAAAAATATTGCGTTACGCAGTACCGTTAGCAGAGGTTATTCGGCCCCTACCACAGCAGAGATACGACCATCTGACAATAATTTATATACAGGCTTGCAACCGGAAACCGGGCTTAACCTGGAAGCTGGGATAAGGTATGCGTTAAAAAATAAATTATGGATAGAGTTGTCTGCGTTTTCTTACAAATTGAAAAATGCCATCGTTCGTCAGCAGAATTTATCTGGAACGGAATATTTTATTAATGCAGGAGGCACCAGACAAAATGGGATAGAATGGCAGGTGGCTTACACGGCTTTTTCAGCGAAGCAAGCCACTGGTATTTTACAAAAAATTCAGTTGAACAACAGCAGTACATTCAACAAGTTTACTTTTAAAAATTATATGGTAAGTAATGCAGATTATTCTGGCAATAAAGTAACGGGAGTGCCTGCACGAAATATTGCAAGTAATTTACTGATGAGGTTTAAATATGAGTGGTATTTTTTTCTACAGCATCAATATAGTGCTGCTATACCGTTAAATGATGCCAATGATGTGTTTGCAACGTCTTATAACCTTTTTCAATTGAAGTTGGGATACCCGGTTAAAATTAAAAATGCACAACTAAGTTTTTTTGCAGGAATTGACAATATTTCTAATGAAAAATACAGCCTTGGAAACGACCTGAATGCAGCAGGTAAACGTTTTTATAATGCAGCGGCAACACGCAATTATTTTTGTGGCGTTACTTGCGCTGCTAATTATTAATTTCTTGCCGTCTTGAAAAAACTACAATTTTTTGATGATAGCATAAACTTTTGCAAGGATTTATCTGATATCTCAATTTGCGCCAATAGAAATATGATGAATATGTATTGATAAATTGCTTGCTTTTCGAGTTACAAGGATTGACAAAAAGTTAACCACAAAAAAATCCTCCACTTTTCAGTGAAGGATTTTTTTATTAGGAGATAACTTAATTAATATTAATAATCCCTGTTATAACCGCCGCCGCCGCCGCTGCTACGACCACCGCCGCCACCGCTGCTACGTCCGCCACCGCCGCCGTATCCACCGCCGCTGCTACGACCGCCGCCCCCGCCGTATCCACCGCCGCTGCTACGTCCGCCGCCGCCGCCGTATCCACAACCGCCGCC
>CAZCAA010000049.1:0-14045 GCA_964496585.1 uncultured Ferruginibacter sp. | reverse complement strand
TTGCTCGTACTAAATACCAGTTGGCCAAACCTGTTATAGATATTAAAATAAGAGAATGTTTTTATTCCTACGGGAAATGCTTTCAACACATCATTGGTACCATCTCCATTCGGTGTAAACGTATTGGCAACATAAATCTGCGGCCCTTTATAAGTTTTTATTTTAATTGTATCAATACCGATACAGTTATCAATTGTTTTGGCAGTTACAATAAGTTCATTGATAGCATCTGTTAATATAGCCACCGGGTTTTTCACAGAAGCATTGTTAAATACTTCCTGCGGCAGCCAGGAATATTGTATGAAACCAATATGATTAACATCAATAGCTGCTAACTGTAACGGCTGGCCGATTGCGATAGCTGTATCACGGCCAGCAAAAAGTTTTGCAGGCGGCAGCACAGTTAGTAAAACAGGATCACTGATAAGTGAATGGCATCCATTTGCATCCGTTACGTCCAGCTGATAAGTAATGCTGGCAGAAGCGCCACTTACAATAGGTTCCCTTACGGATACATCCGACAAAAAAGTTGACGGTTGCCAATGATAGATCAATCCTCCATTTCCATGTAACGATGTTTGTCCGCCAAAACACACAGTAAGATTTTCTCCCGCATCGGCAACTGGTGCTGGATTAACTATTACGGTTACTGAATCTTTTAATTCACACACACCCAATGTAGCAGTAATATAATACATGGTAGTAACAACAGGATTGGCAATTGGATTTAATAAAACAGGATTATTTAAAGTACTTATTTGCGATGCTATTGCCGTAGACCATCTTACAATATTTACATTGGTTGTTGCCGGCAGTACAGTATTATCACTTTCACAAATAACAGGATCAGTACCGGTTTGCAAATCAATGCCATTAATAAAATTCACCTCAACATCATTCATCACGGTCAGGCAATTATTATCATCCTTAATGTAAACATTATAAGTACCTGCGCCTACGTTAAAAGTATTCCCGGCTTGAAAAACTGAACCATTTATTGAATATTTATATGGCGGTTTTCCTCCACTACCCGTAATAGTTATACTTCCATCAGAAATACTCGTGCAGGTTGCATTAACCGTAGCAGTATCAGTTATCAGCAGATCTGGGTAAGATTGAACAATATTAACCGGCAGACTATCACGACAACCACTTCCATCGCTGATGTGCACCATATAATTTCCTGCTGTGAGGCCATTAAAAACACCTGTGTTCTGCGGAGCCTGGTTATTGAGCTGATATTGAACAGGCGCTGTAGACCATTCGGTTCCACCGGATACGATGATTTGACCATTTGCAGCATCCCTACAGTTTACATTTACCAGGCTGTTAAACTCAAGATCTTTCCAATACAACGTCACAGAATCTCGACTATGACAGGTTCCCAATGAAGCCGTGCAAACATAAGTTACTCCATTAGCAATTGGGGTTGCAATAGGATTGGCAATGTGGTAATTATCAAGGCCTGTAGCCGTATTCCACTGATAGGTTGCATTGCCGGTTGAAGCCTGTAATTGTAAAGTCCCTCCTTTGCAGATAAAAGCTTTGTTAGAAGGAAGTATACCCAACGTATCATAATCTCTTATCTGAAAAACAGTACTGTCAATTGGCGCTCCATTTCCACAGAAAGAGGAAACAAATATTTTTAACCACTCAATACCTTCTGTAATATTATCTACGAGGGGAACAATATTTACCGTAACAACAGAATCGTTCGCAGGAATTGTTACCACCGCTGGGAGTGTTTGTACATCAACACCGTTAACTACCGACCCACCATAGCTTACATTTACAGAAAGCGGATAATTAGGTGCATTGGGCCTTTTAATTGTAAACGAACCTGCAATGCAACCTTCTACGATATAACTGTTGTTCAGCGAGTCTGTTTGAGAATTATTGGTTAGCGAAACAACATTTGAAGTCAGGCTCTTTGCCTCCAGAAATACACCACTATCATAACCTTGATCAGCAATATCAGCAATTACAAGTTTTAAATGATAGGTCTGGCAGGGTTGCACCTGTGCTATTGCAGTAAGTACAGTAGTGTGGCCATTGTGCGTAAAATTTACATTGTTTGAATTGTCAATATAATATTGGGGATATACACTGCAGGATTCCCCATTGATGTTGTTAATGGTAACAGGATCTGTAGTGCCGGGGATTAATGCAATATTAGTTTTAACAGGAAAACCGGGCCCTTGTATAAAAAATGCAAACGCATCATTAAAATTAAATTCTGGAAAAGCTGGGTCGGGACAAGAATATTCAGGGTACTCTTCTGAACTAAATACATACCTGAACTTGATAGAATCGCCTACAGGTATGAAATCAAACTCAAGTATAGAAGCGTCGTTTGTTTCGGTAACATCAATATTCAATAAATTAGCGAGATCGCTATCTCGTGCCGACGGAAAGTGTTCATAACTGGCAAAAGCATCAGGATTAGCCTGCGTTACACCATCGCCATCCAGGCCAAACTCATCAAAAAAACCGGTAAAATCTGATTTTGCTTTTCCATTGGTTAAAACAATTCCACTATCTAATCCAATCTGTGTTCCGGAAATATTTTTAAAAAAACCTGTAGCGAGCGAATCTCCCGTGAAGGTTACATTACTGATAGTTACGCCATCACCTACCAGTTTTTGGGCTAACGCCTGGGCATTAGCCTGGTTTGTAATAACCAATTGCGCAGTGCAAATGTTACAAAGAACCAATGAACACAATAATAGTGGCAAAAACTTCATGCGATTGAAATAAGCAGTTAAACAAGTTCAAAGGGGCTTCTAAGATAATTATTATTTTTTTAACATACAAGTATTCGCCAAATGAGAAAGCCCGGAACACTCCGGGCTTTCTCATTTATATCTATTAAAAGCAATAATCAACTATTTGCTATGAGTTTAGATACTTAACGTGCTTAACACGCTATTCATACTTCTTACAGCTTCAGCACTTTTAACCATGGCAGCTTTTTCTTCATCGTTCAGCTTATAATCAATAATTTTTTCCCAGCCTGACTTGCCTATGATTACTGGTACACCAATACAGATATCAGATAATCCGTATTCGCCTTCAAGGAAAACACAGCAAGGAATCAGCTTTTTCTCATCTCTTATGATTGCCTCAACCAGAGAAGCTCCGGCTGCTCCTGGTGCGTACCAGGCAGATGTTCCTAATAAACCGGTTAGCGTAGCGCCTCCAACCATTGTATCAGCCGCTACTTTCTTAAGCGCTTCCGCAGAAAGATAATTAGCTGCAGGTGTTCCGCAATAAGTTGCCAAACGGGTAAGAGGAATCATTGTTGTATCTCCATGTCCGCCAATTACAGTTGCCTGAAGATCGTTTGGTGAACAATTCATTGCCTGGCTGAGGAAAAAGCGGAAACGGGCGCTATCCAATGCGCCTCCCATTCCAATGATCCTGTTTTTAGGCAGGCCGCTCGATTTTAAAGCGAGGTACGTCATAGTATCCATCGGATTACTGATAACGATTATAATTACATCAGGAGAATACTGTAATAAATTTTGTGTGACTGTTTTTACAATGCCTGCATTAATTCCAATCAGTTCTTCACGCGTCATTCCCGGCTTACGCGGTATGCCAGAGGTTATAACAGCAACGGTACTTCCGGCTGTTTTTGAATAATCGTTGGTACTGCCAATTACTTTGGTATCAAACCCTTCTATCTGGGCAGTTTGCATAAGGTCCATTGCTTTTCCTTCTGCAACGCCTTCCTTGATATCAACCAGCACGAGTTCATCGCATAATTGTTTACGTGCAATATTATCAGCACATGTGGCGCCTACCGCTCCCGCACCTACTACAGTTACTTTCATAAAATATTTATTTATTTAAAGTGAATATTGTTTGCGCCGCAAATGTAAATCATTATACTTTTTAATGGTGGAGTAAATGAAATAAATTTTATTGTCTTTACACTTTAATTTTTAATCGATGTTTTATTTAACACCGTTAGTTTACACGGATGATTTGACTATCCTGATGAAAAACCAATGATTTATTAAATAGCTGCTTTAGAATTTTATACCTAAATATTTTCTTCTTTACAATACAGCTGCCAATTTATCTATTGTTACATCCCCATCAAAACGTTTTACAAAACGTCCTTTTTTGTTATAAACAATTACTGTAGGAAAACTTCTTACCTCAAAATAAGTACTTAGGAAATTTGTGCCATCTCTACCCATGGTGATATGCGGATAGTTCGCTATCTGATCTCTGATATAAAAATCCTTTATCTGATCATAGTTCAGTGCCGAAGACATCACTATTTGTGCGTTTTTTAAAAGATTGTATTTTTGAAGCAATTCTTTTGTGAAGTGTTTACAATGCTCGCAATCGGGACTAAAAACAACCATTATAACAGGCTTCTTTTTTTTCAACTCAGATTTTTCAAAGGCAATACTGTCTGGTGCAGTCATTAATTTAAAGGGAGGTATGGTGGCAATACGTGCATAAGCAGGTAAACTATCTTTGCTCGTTTGTGAAACAGCACAATATCCAGACATTAACATCAATAAAGCAATAAAAAAAGTTTTCATTGTGATTTTTTCATAAAGCTACTTTCTTTCTATTGTTATTTCACCCGGGATTTATATTTTAACTCTACCTATATTTCAAGTCTCAGAAAGTAAAATCCCTGTTATATTTATTTGATATTAACGTTATATACAATTTCGCATTTATAATTAGTATCACTATTTTTGCAGCCTGACCAAAAAAAATTGGTCAAATAAATAATATATTAATATGGCAACTACAGCAGATATGCGCTCAGGGCTGATACTAAAAATTGAAAACAACCTTTATACCGTTATTGAATTCGGACAAAATAAGACGGCACGTGCTGCTGCAAAGGTTTGGGCAAAATTAAAAGGAGTTGATAACAGCCGAACTATTGAAATTACATGGAACAGTGGCGAAACAATATATCCGGTAAGGGTAGAAAAAAAGGCTTATCAATACTTATACAAAGATGATACAGGCTATAGCTTTATGGATGTAGAAACATTTGAGCAGATCACCGTTCCTGAAACAATGATAGATGCACCGAAGTTTTTAAAAGATGGTCAGGAAGTATCTGTATTGATCAATGGCGAAACTGATCTTCCAATGGGAGTTGAATTACCAGACAAGATCGTTTTACTGGTAACATACAGCGAACCAGGCATGAAAGGTGATACTGCTACACGAACACTTAAACCTGCTACGGTAGAAACTGGTGCCACCGTTAACGTACCTCTTTTTGTAAACGAAGGTGAACTGATACGCGTAAATACGAAATCGGGTGAATATGTAGAAAGAGTGAAAGAGTAATTAAAAAGATTGAGAATTATACAAAGCTGATCATTGGTCAGCTTTTTTTAATTTTATGATAATTGCATGATTTTTATCAATTTTTAAGCCTTTTGGGCTTATTTCAGGCCATTTTAACCAAATTTCCGGCGATCTGAATATTTTATTCTTGTTTATTTGAATAATGATTTCCTATCTTAGCTGCCCGTTTCTATTCCCAAAATAACAATTAACTAATATCACATGGACATCAAACAAATTCAGGAGCTTGTAAAGCTTATTAATAAAACTTCCATAGGAGAAATTACAATAGAAGAAGACGGAAGAAAGATTACTATTAAACAAAAAAAAGACCCTGTTCAGCATATTAATGTTGCAGCTTCGGGTGCACCGGTTTATACTCAGGCACCGGCCGCCAATAGCACTGCAGCAGCACCAGCAGCACCAAAAGCTGACATGCCAAAAACAGATAATCTTATTACTATAAAAAGCCCTATGATTGGTACATTCTACCGTCAGCAAGGCCCGGGCAAACCTATTTTTGTAAATGTAGGTGATGAAGTAAGCCCTGGTAAAGTTGTTTGTATCATAGAAGCTATGAAATTATTCAATGAAATTGAAAGTGAGGTAAAAGGTACCATCGTTAAAGTATTGGTAGAAGATGCCAGCCCGGTGGAATACGACCAACCTTTGTTCCTAGTAGATCCTTCTTAAGTAAAAATTAAAAATTCATACCAGCCCTGTAGCCAATTTGTTTTTTTTTAATTTTTAATTTTTAATTCTTAATTGATCAATCGTGTTTAAAAAAATACTAATTGCCAACCGCGGAGAGATTGCCCTACGCATCATCCGCACTTGTCGGGAAATGGGAATTAAAACTGTTGCTGTGTACTCAACAGCCGACAAAGACAGTCTTCATGTAAAATTCGCAGATGAAGCAGTTTGTATAGGAAAACCTGCCAGCGTTGATAGTTACCTGAACATGGCCCATATTATGGCCGCTGCAGAAATAACCAACGCAGACGCTATTCATCCGGGCTATGGCTTTTTAGCGGAAAATAGCAAATTTGCTAAAATCTGCTCAGATCATGGTATCAAATTCATTGGGCCAACTCCCGATATGATTAATTCCATGGGCGATAAAGTTACCGCCAAGGCAACCATGATAAAAGCAGGTGTTCCGGTTGTGCCTGGTGTGGAAGGTTTATTACAAAGCGTAGCGCATGCAAAAGAATCGGCAAAAATTGTTGGCTACCCTGTTATATTAAAAGCTACTGCCGGTGGCGGTGGTAAAGGAATGCGTGTGGTTTGGGAAGAAAGCGAAATTGAAAAAGCTTATGATACCGCTAAAGCTGAAGCTGCAGCTTCCTTTAAAAATGATGGTATCTACATGGAAAAATTTGTAGAAGAACCGAGGCATATTGAAATTCAAATAGCAGGTGACCAGTACGGAAACGTATGCCACCTTAGCGAAAGGGACTGCTCGATTCAACGCCGTCATCAAAAACTGGTGGAAGAATCTCCTTCTCCTTTTATGACCTCAGAACTTCGTGAAAAAATGGGTGCAGCCGCAATCAAGGCAGCACAGGCCATCAATTACGAAAGTGTGGGAACAATCGAATTCCTTGTAGACAAACACCGTAATTTCTACTTCATGGAAATGAATACCCGTATTCAGGTAGAACATTGTGTTACAGAAGAAGTGATTAATTATGATCTTATAAAAGAACAAATTAAAATAGCCATGGGCGAAAAGATTGTAGGCAAAGCCTATTATCCGCAAATGCACGCTATTGAATGCCGTATAAACGCAGAAGATCCTTACAACGATTTCAGGCCTTCACCCGGAAAAATAACTGTGTTGCACCAACCTGGTGGCCATGGTGTTAGAGTAGATAGTCATGCTTATGCCGGTTATATCATTCCGCCATACTACGACAGTATGATTGGCAAACTTATATCGATTGCCCAAACCCGTGAGGAAGCAATAAACACCATGAGCAGGGCTTTGAGTGAATATGTAATTGAAGGAATTAAAACAACTATTCCTTTTCACCTGCAACTGATGAAAGACGAAAATTTCCGTTCAGGAAATTTTACAACAAAATTTTTGGAAGGATTTAAAATGCAGTAATATTTAATTTTACTATAGATACATTTTACAGGCCGACTAAATATTGCAGCAACTTTATATCAGGCTATTCCTGATATTCGGGAACTTACTTTTACTTAATATCGTAGTTCAACTAATAACTGGCAGTTAAATATCTTTACTAAAAACTGCCTGCTTTTTTAAAAGATCATTCTACAACATCAATCATTTACAGAGTGTAATGGCCCTTTCCACAAACATACTTCTTAAAGCCTATCGATTAATGTGCACAGCCAGGGCGATGGCAAACATTTATGAAGCTAACAGGCCAATTTGCAAATATGTTCACAGTACGTCCAGAGGCCACGAAGCCATTCAGCTTGCAACGGCTTTTCAGCTTTTGCCATGCGATTTCGTAAGCCCTTATTACCGTGATGAAAGCATTATGCTGGGACTTGGCTTTCCGCCTTACCAACTCATGTTACAACTATTGGCAAAGGGAGAAGATATTTTTACAGGTGGAAGAGAGTATTACAATCATCCCAATTTTCGGGGTAACGACAAGCCTACTATCATTCACCAAAGCAGCGCCACCGGCATGCAGGCCATTCCAACCACCGGCGTGGCACAAGGCATAAAATACCTGGAAAGAATAAAATCTTCCTTGCTTCGCAATGGTGTTGATGGTGAATCTCCTGTTGTAATTTGTTCCCTCGGTGATGCCTCTGTAACAGAAGGTGAAGTGAGCGAAGCGTTTCAATTTGCTGCTTTACACCAATTACCGGTTATCTATCTTGTACAAGATAATAATTGGGGCATTAGTGTTACCGCTGCAGAAGCAAGAACATCAAATGCATACGAATTCATAGAAGGATTTAAAGGAATTAAAAGAATAAGTATTGATGGTACCGATTTTGAAACTTGTTACAACAGTATGCAACAGGTGGTAAATGATGTACGCACAAACAGGCAGCCGTACCTGGTGCATGCCACAGTTCCTTTACTGGGGCATCATACAAGTGGTGTAAGAAAAGATTTTTATCGGGATCCTGCGGAACTGGAAGATCAATATAAAAATGATCCCGGCCCAAAATTGAAAAGTTATCTGTTGCAGCTTGGGATTGATGAAGTTATAATTGATAAGATAGATCAGGAAGAAATTGATATGGTAGCGGAAGATTTTGAGAGTGCCGTTGCATCTCCGGAACCTGATCCAAATACAGTGAGCGATCATGTATTTGCTCCTACGCCCGTAACAGTAGAAACCGGGAGCAGAAATCCTGCTAATAAAGATAAAGTGCTGATGGTGGATGCAGCACTTTTTGCCATCAGAGAAATCATGGAAGCTAATCCGGAAGCCGTTTTATATGGCCAGGATGTAGGACGCAGACTGGGCGGTGTTTTTCGCGAAGCTGCAACGTTAGCTGAACAATTTGGTGACCATCGCGTTTTTAATACGGCTATTCAGGAAGCTTATATAATTGGCTCTACCGTTGGCATGAGTGCTGTTGGGGTAAAACCAATTGTTGAAGTTCAGTTTGCAGATTATATTTATCCTGGCTTAAACCAATTGGTTACAGAGATTTCTAAAAGCTGCTATTTAAGTTGCGGCAAATTTCCTATACAAACACTCATACGGGTTCCTATAGGCGCTTATGGCGGCGGCGGGCCTTATCATAGCGGAAGCGTTGAAAGTACCTTGCTCACCATTAAAGGCATTAAGATAGTATATCCCAGCAATGCTGCTGATATGAAAGGCCTTTTAAAAGCTGCCTTCCTGGACCCTAATCCGGTTGTAATGCTTGAACATAAAGGATTATATTGGAGTAAAGTGCCGGGAACGGAAGAAGCAAAAACTATTGAACCTGCCGCCGACTATATATTACCGCTCGGCAAAGCCAACATCCTTTTGGCTGCAGCGGAAGAAAAAATAGCTGACGGAGAATCCTGCTGCGTGATCACTTATGGAATGGGAGTATATTGGTCAACTGCCGCAGCAAAACACTTTCCTGGTAAGGTAGAAGTGATAGATTTACGCACGCTGTTTCCTTTGGATGAAGAACTCATATTCGCCAGTGTAAAAAAGCATGGTAAATGTCTGATCGTAACCGAAGAACAACAAAACAATTCATTTGCAGAAGCACTAGCCGGAAGAATCTCTTATGCCTGCTTCAGATTTTTGGATGCTCCGATAGAAGTAATCGGTGCATTAAATCTGCCTGCTGTTCCCATGAACATGTTATTAGAAAAGGCGATGCTTCCAAACGAGGAAAAAGTTAAACATTTACTGGCTAAACTTATTTCTTCTTAAATTTGTGAAATACATTATCCCGTCCCTCCACATACCTGCAAACTGATTACCAATTTTTAAGTCAGTCTGACACAGTTTACAGCATGACAAATGAAAATGTTGTTTAATAACATCCTTTAAATTTTACATTTATTATGGTAAAAAATTATCCTGGCGAAAGTTGGAAAAATGTTGATTTTGATTTTGAGTACACGAGCGGCTACAGGTTAGAAGTTTCAAATTTTGGACGGCTCAAAAGTTATAGTTCTTTTTCAGATGGTCATCTGATAAATGGATCTTTTGTTAATGGATATAAGATTCTTCGCATGACGTTTCGCACACCTAGACCAGCGAAAGAACAGATAGTACTAGACAAATTAAGAAAAGAAGTTGCAACGATTACGAAACAAATAAAAAATACAACCAAAAAAAGGGAAGCCAATGCCCTAATGGAGTCCTTGGAAGAATTAAAGAAAGAACTAGCGAAAAAAGTTAAAGCAGACGATAAAAAGCGATATGTATTCTACCAGGCTCTGGTACACCGGCTTGTAGCAAAATATTTTCTTAAGCCAGCAAAACCAGATCAGGTGGTTGTTGGGCATCTTGATTATAACAAAATAAACAACAAGGCCTACAATCTGAAATGGATGACACTGGAAGAAAATTATACGCATCAACAATCCAGTCCGCAGGTGATTGAAGAAAAAAATAACTGGAAATCAGGAAAAAAGGTAAGTCCAAATACCAAACTTTCTGTAACGAAAGTAATGTTGCTGAAAAAATTATTAAATGAAAATAAATCCATTAAGCAGTTGTCTAAGCAATTTCGGGTTACAGATACACAGATAATTCGCATCAGGAAAGGAGAAAACTGGCGTCATGTGGAGGCTGCGAAATAAAAACGGGCAGGTGATAGTTCTCTTTAATTTTCACTCA
This sequence comes from uncultured Ferruginibacter sp., assembly GCA_964496585.1. Taxonomy (GTDB): domain Bacteria; phylum Bacteroidota; class Bacteroidia; order Chitinophagales; family Chitinophagaceae; genus Ferruginibacter. The sequence continues at coordinate 3,411 of CAZCAA010000049.1, read as the reverse complement.
TTTTTCCATCTTTCATATGTAATATCCGGTCGCTCATAGCTGCCAGTTCCTCATTGTGTGTTACAATTAAAAATGTTTGCCCGTAATTATTGCGGAGGTCAATAAAAAGCTGGTGAAGGTCCCTCGCATTGGCAGAATCAAGGTTGCCTGTAGGTTCATCCGCCATAACTATTGCCGGATTATTAATTAATGCCCTTGCAACGGCTACCCGTTGTTGCTCTCCTCCCGACAATTGGCCAGGTTTGTTCTCCAGCCTATCTTTTAAACCAAGAGTTGTAAGCAGTTCCTTTGCCTTTAATTCGGTTTCTTTCCTTTTACTTCCGGCAATCCAGCCTGGTATACAAACATTTTCAAGAGCAGTAAATTCAGGCAAAAGATGATGAAACTGGAAAATAAAACCAATATTCTTATTTCGGAATTTTGCTAATGCCTTTCCGTTTAATTTATCAATACGTTCATTATTTAATGTTACTTCACCTTTGTCGGGCTTATCCAATGTGCCAAGTATATGTAAAAAGGTACTCTTTCCTGCTCCCGAGGAACCTACAATACTTACGATTTCAGCCTTGCTAATACTGATATCTACCGATTTCAGTACTTCTAAAGAACCATATTTTTTGTAAATATTCTTTGCTGTTAACATGGGTCGAAAATAACCAATTATTGTAATTTTCGGTAATTCCAACTTGATTCTGAGGAATCTTGGCTTATTAACACAAATATTACAAGCCAAAATGGAACTAAAACTGAGATTTAACTCCATGTTGATGCAATGTTTAAAAAAACACTTTTGGTTATTACGTACTAACTTATACATTTGCAAAAAATTAAACCCCATTAGCAGATGTTTTGGACATTAGAATTAGCCTCTCACCTGGAAGACGCTCCATGGCCGGCAACAAAAGACGAACTGATAGATTATAGCATACGCAGCGGTGCCCCTATTGAAGTGATTGAGAACCTTCAGGAACTGGAAGACGAAGGCGAAATATATGAAGGCCTGGATGATATATGGCCCGATTATCCAAGCCAGGAGGATTTCTTCTTCAACGAAGATGAATATTGATGTGTATATTTCATAAATTTTTAAATGAACCGTTTTAATAAAACGGTTTTTTTTGTGTCTTGTCTACATTAAATTTCTAAAAAATTAAATCTTCAATAAACAATTTTTCACAATCGTTAAAACCAGGTTAATCTTTTCTTCGTTTGTTATCGTATTATAAAACTTTAAATAATCATAACATGAAAAAATTATCCGCCAAAAATTTTGCAGCAGTTGCAGCACTGGGCATTTTACTCGGTTTTAATGCTTGTAAAAAAACAAATCCTTCAAATGAATTAGCTGATGCTCAGGCAATGAATGCCGATGAAGCAGGTAGACTTGGATTTACTAACTACAATAGAAATCTTACTTTCTATGCTCTTACTTACGACAATAAAATAGATAAGTATTCTACAGTTATCCCTAAACGTTTGCTTAACTCTGCAAGTATCACCGGGTTGCAACCTGAAGAGTCATTGTTATCAATTGATTTCAGGCCTGCTACCGGTCAGTTGTACGGTTTGGGTAGCAGCAGCAGAATTTATGTGATTGATCCTGTTGCAGGAACTGCAAGGGCAATTGGCGCCGGACCATTTACGCCGGCAATCGTTGGAAGCGTGGCTGGCTTTGATTTTAATCCAACCGTTGATCGTATCAGGATCGTTACCAGCAGCGGCCAAAATCTTAGAGCTAATCCTGAAACAGGTGCAATCGCTGTTATAGATGGTGATATTAATGGACAGCCTGGCGCAGTTATTTCTGGTGCAGCCTATACCAATAGCGTTTCAGGAGCAATCGCTACAACTCTGTATGATATCGATGCAACGTCTAATAACCTTTTTATTCAGAATCCTCCAAACAATGGTACACTGGCTTTAGTTGGACCGTTAGGACTTGATGTGGAAGAAGGTGGATTTGACATTGCTGGTTCCGGAGATGCATTTGGACTTGTAAATGTTAACAACGTTTCTAATCTTGTTGCAATCAACCTAACAACAGGACAAGCAAATATTATCAATGATTACCCGGTTTCTTACCGTGGATTGGCCATCGCAACACCAGCAGTTGCCTATGCAATCGATGGAGGAAACAACCTGATGATCTTTAATCCTCAAACTTATTATGATATGAATAACACAAGTTCTATCATAAGCAAACCAATTACCGGACTTGCTGCAGGCGTTACATTATCTGGTATTGATTTCCGTCCATTAAATGGACAACTGTATGCTTTGGGTAGTAACAGTTCCGTATACACGATAAACGTAGCTTCAGGTGCTGCTGCTCTTGCAGGAGTATTATCAACTCCTTTAGAAGGTACAAGTTTTGGATTTGATTTTAATCCACTGGTAGACAGGATTCGTATTGTAAGCAATACAGGCCAAAATTTGCGATTCAATCCAAATGATGGATCGTTGATCATTGACGGCAGCTTAAATCCGGGAACTCCTTTTGTATCATCAGCAGCATACAGCAACAATTTTGCGGGTACCACTTCTACAACGTTGTTTGCAATTGACTCTACAACTAGTCAACTGGTAAGAGTTCTTCCTCCAAACAATGGCACACTTGTACCAGTTGGTAACCTTGGAATTAGTGTATTCAGTAACAATGGTTTTGATATCGGCGGAACCTCAGGAACTGCGTACTCTTTATTCCGTGGCGCTAATAACAGAACAAGGTTGTATACAATTAATTTAACAACAGGTGCTGCTTCAGGAAGAGGCATTATCGGTTCAACACAAATAAATGGCCTGGCCATTGGTTTGGGATTCTAAAAAAATAACAACATATAAAAAAGACAGCCTTTCTAAAAAGGCTGTCTTTTTTATATAAACATGTTTTGAATAAAATTACTTTTTAGCAAAAGTCATTTTAAAATAAATAAGTACCAATGATAACAAACAGATAATACCATTACAGATAATAACCGGCAATAAACCTCTGCCAAAACCATAGATCAGCCAAATAACTGTACTTAGAAATACAATAAACATCATGGCAAAACTAAGGTCGCCTACACTTTTTGTTTTCCATGCCTGGTAAACCTGGGGCATAAAAGTGATACTGCTTAAGGCCGAACCGATATAACCTATTACTTCTGTCCAGTCCATCGTTTTGGATAATCTTATTAAATACTGCTAAAAATTAATTTACTATTTCTCCATCTGTTCTACTACAGCCTGTGTAACACCCGTAAAAGAAAATCCTCCATCATGAAATAAATTCTGCATAGTTACCATTCTCGTCATATCACTGAACATCACAACACAGTAATTGGCACAATCCTCTGCGGTCGCGTTACCTAACGGACTCATCTTTTCTGCATAGCTGATAAACCCATCAAATCCTTTAACGCCGCTTCC
>CAZCAA010000048.1:0-14161 GCA_964496585.1 uncultured Ferruginibacter sp. | reverse complement strand
GTGGAGAGTATCGGGGTCGAACCGACGACCTCTTGCATGCCATGCAAGCGCTCTAGCCAACTGAGCTAACCCCCCGCGGATTGCAAATATAAAAGCATTGCTCTACGCTTCAAAATGTATTTGAAAAATAATGATTGTTTTCAGTCTTTAAACAATCTTATTAGTCACCCCAAATTTCTTCCTTTCCTTCAAGCCATTCTTTTACTAAATTGGTAGTAACAGATTTTGGCCTTTCCAGTGGGAAACCGAGGGCTCTGTCCCAGCAAAGGCTGGCTAAAACTCCCAGTGCTCTTGAAACACCAAAAAGTACGGTATAGAATTCATACTCCTGCATGCCATAATGAACCAATAACGCACCACTATGCGCATCTACATTGGGCCATGGATTTTTAATTTTCGCGATTGATTGTAAAACCGGCGGAACTGCCTCATAAATATTCCAAACAGTTTGCACCAAAGGATCGTCTGGCATATGTTTTTTACCAAACTCCATCTGAGCTGTAAAGCGTGGATCTGTTTTACGCAACACTGCATGGCCGTAGCCTGGAACCACTTTCCCTTCACTAAGTGTTTTCTTCACGTATTCTTCTATCTGCTCTTTTGTTGGAGCATCTGAACCAATCTGCTCTCTCAATTCAAAAATCCACTTTATCACTTCCTGGTTAGCAAGTCCGTGTAACGGGCCCGCAAGTCCATTCATGCCTGCAGCAAAACTAAGGTAAGGGTCGCTCAATGCCGAACCTACCAGGTGTGTAGTATGGGCAGAAACATTCCCGCCTTCATGATCGGCATGAATCACCATGTACAACCTCATTAATTCTTTAAAACCCTCATCTTCAAACCCCATCATGTGAGCAAAATTACCAGCCCAATCTAACAAACCATTTGGCTGAATATGCTCTCCGTTCTTATACTTACGGCGATAGATATACGCTGCTATTCTTGGTAAACGGGAAATAAGATCCATAGAATCATCAAACACGGCATCCCAATAATCTTTCTTGCTCATACCTTTTGCATAACGCTTGGCAAACTGACTTTCTGTTTGCAGTGCCATGATCGCAACCACAAACTGGGTCATTGGATGAGTGGAAGCCGGCAAGGCTTCAATGGTGGCAAATACATGATTGGGCACATGGCTTCTGCGTTGCCAAACACTACTTAAATGCTGAACATTTTCTTCTGTTGGAAGGTCTCCCACTAACATCAGATAAAATAAACCTTCCGGCAATGGCTCGGAACCTCCGGCTACCTTAGGAAGTTTTTCCCTTAGCTCTGGTATAGAATATCCGCGAAAACGTATTCCTTCCTGTGCATCAAGCAATGAAGTTTCAGTAACAAGCCCCGTCATTCCCCTCATCCCCTGATAAACCTGGCTAAGGGTAACCTCACCTATTTTTTTATCGCCGTGTAGCTTCAATAAATCTTTAATTTCTGCAGCAGTTGCATCTGCCTTTTCCTTAAACTTGTCTTTGATAATGCCCATAATAGAAATGTTATATTATATATAGTTGAATTTTATTTTCCGGTATCCGGCAGTTGTATTTCATGGCACCAGCCTTGCGTCGCACTCTTGTACCAGGCTGCAAAATGGCAGCATCTTTTAATTGCCTTAAAATTACGATGCCTCCTGCTGCAAAACAAAAGTTTTAAAAGAAAGTTTATGGAAATGATTAAGGATAACTTATTTAGGGGCTTTTTTATAAAGATAAAAGGCAAGTACCCCAAAAATTATGTTGGGAATCCAGGCTGCCAGCCAGGGAGTAAAATCACCTTTGGTGGCAAATACCAACGTCAGCCTGCTGAAGAGTATATAGAGCACACTTAAAATTACTCCTAATGCAAGGTGGAATCCGCTTCCACCGCGTACTTTCCGGGAAGCCAATACTGCTCCGATTATAGTGAGTATCAGTACTGAAACAGGTATTGCATCTCGGTTATAGCGCTCTACTAACAATGTACTCAGCATTTCCGAACCTCGCATACGTTCTTTTGCAATAAAACGGTTCAGCTCCGGCGTTATCATCTGGTCTTTTAAGTAATCATCCTTTCGCAGATCAATTGGCTTAAAATCGTAGTTCATCAGCTTTTTCTTGCTCATGGTTACGGTTTCATTGATGGCATGAATTTCCCTTTCCATCACGTTGTTCAATGCCCATTTCCGGGAAGCCGTATCCCAGTTAAAACTAAGGGCACGGAGATTATACACCAACTTATTGTCTTTAAACTTCTGCAGAAAAAAATTAGATCCGGATTTAGAAATGGTATCGTATCCACGAATGCCAATCATACTGTGTGCATCCAGACTAAAATAAATATTCTGTTTGTAGGTAGACCGTGTAGGATCAGGCGCATTGTTCACATCTATATAAGCTTTTTCAAAATCGGCCCATTTTCTATTGGCTTTTGGCACTACATACTGGTAACCTAACCATAGCAAAGAAGATAAAATTAATCCGCCAACGATGTAAGGCAATAAAAATCTACGATAACTGACGCCGCTGCTTAAAATGGCTATTACTTCTGATCTGCCAGCCATTTTTGAAGTAAAAAAAATAACAGAAATAAAAACGAATAGTGGAAAAAGCATCGCATCTATTCTGGGAATAAATCCAAAATAATAATCAACTATAATCTTTGATACAGGGAGTTTCGACTTAACAAAATCTTCCGTTTTTTCACTGATATCTATTACTACAACGATGGCAGTAAACAATAATAGGCAAAAGAAAAAAGTAGTCAGGTATTTTGATAATATGTATTTGTCAATTTTCTTCATCCAAAATGGAAAGATAAATTAAATATGAATGTTTAACGGAAAACAGTGTTGTTAAAAATTATTCAAGCCAAAAGAACTGATTAAGGGTATACGAAAAAACAAAAGTGAGGTTGTTTTACTGCTTCGCCAAGGCAGTGATTCCATTAGCGGCAATCCACCCGGTTGTCCAGGCATTTTGAAAATTGTATCCGCCTGTTACGCCATCTACATTTATTACTTCGCCTCCAAAAAACAGTCCCGGCAATATTTTACTTTGCATGCTGTTTACGTCTATTTCCTCCAGCCTTATTCCTCCTGAAGTAACAAATTCTTCTTTAAATGTAGTTTTTCCTTTCACGGAAAAATCCTGCGCACACAATATCTTCACCAGTTTGTTTTGTTCTTTTGCCGGCAGATCTGCCCAACGCATTTCTTCGGCTATGCCACATTGTTGTAAAAAGTATTCCCATAATCTCGACGGTAGAGAAAAAGGATTTCGATTGTAAATTCTTTGTGCAGCAACGGTAAACCTTACCTGCTGAATTTTTTCTTTAAGGCTGTTCTCGTTAAATTCCGGCAGCCAGTTTATAACGATACCAAACTCATAGTTTCTTCCGGCAAATTCCCTTGCGCCCCAGGCGGAAAGTTTTAAAACAGCCGGCCCGCTTAATCCCCAATGTGTGATGAGTAATGGCCCTGTTTGCAATAATTTACTACCTGTTATTTTAATGGAAACATTTTCAAGGCTAATTCCCATTAAGGCTGTGATATTGTTTTGCGGAATATTAAATGTAAATAATGAGGGAACAGGATCTTCGATGTGATGTCCTGTTTTCGTAAGCCATTGAAATTGGGAGGATTTGGGATATCCTCCACTGGCTATGCAAACATACTCAGCTGTAATTGCTTTCCCATTTTTCAATTGCAGTTCAAACAGACCATCATTTATAATATCACTAAAATTGATCGTAGCAAGCTCTGCATTCATCAAAATTTCAACTTTGTATTTATTGGCTTCCCTTAACAGGCAGTCGATGATGGTTTGAGAATCGTTTGATTCGGGGAACATACGTCCATCTGCTTCTGTTTTAAGCTTCACGCCCCTTTCTTCAAACCAACTTATTGTATCAACTGTAAAAAAATGATAAAATGCTTTCTTTAAAAAATTGGCGCCTCTTGGGTATTTTTTTATCATCTCCGCAATACTATCACATTGATGGGTAACGTTGCATCTTCCTCCACCACTTATTTTAACTTTGCTTAATAATTTCGATGATCGTTCAATTATAGTCACCTGCATATCGGGAGATAGTCTTGCTGCATTTACGGCACAAAAAAAACCCGCTGCTCCGCCACCCACCACAACAAGTTTCTTCTTATTCATACTTCCGGTTTTAGCCGATCGCCTTTTCGTTTCGAATCAGAACTTCCGTGGCTATTGTAACTCATCTTATAACCTATTTATCAAGCGTAACTCCAGCTCAAGTTCTTATTAGCTTTTTCTGCTGCTTCAATTTCAACATAAGAAGACAGTACATCAGGATCGCCACTGGTTATACAAACATCATGTTCAAAATGAGCAGATACTTTTCTGTCCTTTGTAAGTACTGTCCAGCCATCATTTAAGTGTACTACTTCTTTTACACCCATGTTTATCATAGGCTCAATGGCCAATACCATTCCTGCTTTCAACTTAGCGCCTGTTCCTTTTTTACCATAGTTTGGTACTTGCGGATCTTCATGAAGTTGTCTTCCCAAACCATGACCAACCAGCTCTCTTACTACTCCATAACCATGCTTCCGCTCTGTGTATTCCTGGATGGCATTGGCAATATCTCCTACCCTGTTTCCCTGACGGGCTTTTTCGATACCCAGATATAAAGATTGTTTGGTTACTTTTAAAAGCTGAGTGATATCATCTGCAACTTCTCCTATCGCATACGTATATGCGCTATCGCCATGAAAGCCATTTTTGTAAACGCCGATATCCAGTGAAATTATATCGCCATCTTTAAGCAAATGTGTACCGGGAAAGCCATGTACCACAGCTTCATTCATTGAGATACAGGTAGCGTACGGGAAGCCATTATAGTTTTTAAAAGAAGGTAATCCGCCATTGTCTAAAATAAAAGTTTCAACAAGGGCATTAATTTCTAAAGTGGTAATTCCTGCTTTCAATATTTTTGCAGCTTCAGCATGAGCCTTACCTACCAAAAGGCAGCTATGGCGCATAATTTCAATTTCCTCTTTTGATTTGTACTGTATCATTAATAAAATTATTATTCTGTGTTAATATTAAAATTATCTCCATCTACTTCGCTTCGGTAAAAACACCCCTTGGCTTATCAACTTAATATTCTATTGGAGATACAAAATTAAACGATAGTTAAGAAATTTAGAATTAAAAGAAGCCCCAACGATTTTGTCGTCGGGGCTTTATAAAAAGATAGTAATTTATTATTAAATCCCGGAGGCAACTGCTTGCCTGCCCTGTAATCTTCCGCTAGACATTAATCCATCATACTGGCGCATCAGCAACTGCGTTTCAATCTGTTGCAGTGTATCTAATACAACACCCACCATGATCAACAATGAAGTACCACCAAAGAAGGTTGAGAAACTTTGCGTCATGCCAAATGTCAATTCAAATAAACCAGGTAAAATACCTACGAAAGCTAACAAAACAGCACCAGGTAATGTAATACGATCCATTATTGTACCAATATAATCTGCGGTTGGTTGCCCAGGCTTTACACCCGGAATAAAACCATTGTTACGCTTTAATTCATCAGCCATTTGCTTTGGATTGAAGATAAGTGCAGTATAAAGGAAAGTGAAAGCGATTACACAGATTGAATACACAATCATGTAAACAACATTCGTATGGTCTGTAAAATATTTAGCCCATCCATCTCCTGTAAAACCAGTGAATATTGTTGGTAAAAACAAGATTGCCTGAGCGAAGATGATTGGCATTACACCTGCAGCATTCACTTTTAAAGGTAGAAAATTACGGGCTCCCCCAAACTGGCGGTTACCTACGATCTGCTTTGCATAATTTACCGGAACTTTTCTCGTACCCTGTACCAACATGATTAGGCCCATGATAATTCCAACTAAGAACAGGATCTCTATCAACATGATCAACAATCCTCCAGCACCTCTTTGAGCAATCCTTGCAGACCATTCCTGTCCGAAAGCTTGTGGAAGACGGGCAAGAATACCGATCATAATAATTATAGAAGTACCGTTTCCAAGACCTTTATCAGTTATTTTTTCACCCAACCACATTACAAATAAGGTACCCACGGTAAGAATAACTACAGTAGAAATCCAGAAAAGACTTGCACCGTAGCCTGGAATTAACGCAGCTGCGTTACTCGGGCTTCTAAGATAACCAATATAAGCTGCTGCCTGGAAGGCTGTAACGATTACTGTAAGATAACGCGTCCATGAATTGATTTTCTTTCTGCCACTTTCACCTTCTTTTTGAATTTTTGCCATCTGGGGAACCAGGATGGTCATGAGTTGCATAAAGATGGAAGCAGAAATATAAGGCATGATTCCCAATGCAAATATAGAAGCCTTTGAAAATGCTCCACCTACAAAAGCATCAAGTAAGCCGAGCATTCCACTCTGAGAACTGTCCTGCAGGTTAGTTAATTCATTTGGATCAATACCAGGAAGAACAATGAATGAACCGAGACGGTAAATAAATAACAACAATAAAGTGAATGTTATTTTATTACGTAATTCCTCAATGCTCCAGATATTTTTTATTGTTGTTATAAACTTCTTCACAGAATTAAATCGATTTAATTGTTTGCGCTAAAAAGTAAGGACGCATTTTCATACGCCTGCCTTCCTGTAGGAAGGTGGGCAAATATCGGAAATTTATTTCACTATTTCGATAGTACCTCCGGCAGCTTCAATAGCAGCTTTTGCTTTGTCGCTCACAGCGTTAACTTTGAAAGTGAATTTACCTTTCAATTCGCCGTTACCAAGAACCTTTACAGCATCTGTTTGGCTGATAAGACCGTTAATGTATAGATTTTGCAGGTTAAATTCGGTAATACCGTATTTTTCTGCGTAATGATCTACTTGTCCGATGTTGATTACTTTAAATTCGATGCGGTTAATATTCTTAAACCCACGCTTTGGAAGACGGCGCTGGATAGGCATCTGTCCACCTTCATGAGCTTTTTTGCTCTTGTAACCGGCACGACTTTGTCCACCCTTATTACCTTTTGTAGAAGTTCCGCCTTTACCACTTGCTTCACCACGTCCGATACGTTTTTCTTTGTGAGTTGCGCCTTTCGCAGGCTTGAGTGTATGTAAATTCATTATATGTTGATTTTAGACTTACGGGGTATCACCCCTCGCTTGATTAATTAATTAAACTGTTGAATTTCTTTTAATGTATTTCAACTAAATGAAATTCAGGAGAAGCATTATGCTTCTTCTACTTTCACCAGGTGATGAACTTTAGTTACCATTCCAAGTATTTGTGGAGTAGCTTCTACTTCTACGGTAGCGTTCATTTTCTTCAAACCTAGAGCGATCATTGTTCTTTTCTGACGTTCAGATCTGTCGATAACACTTTTAACCTGGGTTACTTTTATTTTTTTCATGATTCTTATTATTTATGATTTATGATCCTGAATAATGAGTTGTAATTAATACAAAGCGTCATCCATCCGGTATCATACATTTATAATCTTATCCGTGGAAAACTTTCTTTAAAGAAATATTCCTGATTTTTGAAATAGCAATTGGTTCACGCAAAGTAGCCAATGCCTTTACGGTTGCTTTCACCACGTTGTGTGGATTGGCAGACCCAAGACTTTTTGCAAGAACGTCAGTAATTCCGGCAAGTTCCAATACAGCACGCATGCTACCTCCGGCGATAACACCGGTACCATGAGCAGCTGGTTTAATTAAAACTTTAGCAGCACCTTCTTTGCTAAGTTGGTCGTGAGGAATTGTACCATGCATAATCGGAACTTTAATAAGGTTCTTTTTAGCATCTTCGATTCCTTTAGTAATAGCTTCCTGAACTTCTTTAGCTTTTCCCAATCCGTGGCCTACAACACCTGCCTCGTTTCCTACTACCACAAGGGCAGAAAAACTAAATGCACGTCCGCCCTTAGTTGTTTTTACCACACGGTTAATGGCAACTACTTTCTCTTTAAGTTCGAGATCACCAGCCTTCATTTTATTTACAGTTACGTTTGACATGTACGTTCTTATTAGAATTTATTCAAAAAATTAAAAAACCAGCCCTGCTTCTCTTGCGCCTTCTGCAACCGCTTTAACACGGCCATGATAGATATAACCACTACGGTCAAATACTACTTTAGAAATACCAAGATCAACTGCTTTTCTGGCGATAGCTTCACCAACCATTTTGCTTTTGTCGGTTTTAGGCGCTTTTTGCGCACTGATATCCTTTTGCTTTGATGAAGCAGAGGCGATCGTTGTACCGGTGCTGTCATCAATCAACTGCGCATAAATATCGCTGTTACTTCTGAATACAGTAAGACGTGGAGTACCAGTGGTTCCGCTAACTTTTTTGCGGATACGATACCTTATTTTTTGTCTTGCACTTGATTTGTTGTTCATTTTCTTTTATTTATTTTCCCGATACTGCCGGGAATTGTTTTGCAAATTATTTACCTGCCGACTTACCAGCTTTTCTCCTCAGAATCTCGCCTTCAAATTTAACCCCTTTACCTTTGTATGGTTCTGGCTTACGCAGGCTGCGGATTTTAGCACATACCTGGCCAAGCAATTGTTTATCGATACTTTCCAGAATGATCATTGGATTTTTACCTTTTTCCTGTTCAGTTTTAACTGAAAGTTCTTTAGGTATTTCAAAAATGATATTATGAGAATATCCTAAAGCAAGGTCTAATAAATTACCCTGGTTTGCGGCTTTATAACCAACACCCACCAGTTCTAATTTTTTAGAATATCCTTCTGTAACGCCTTTAACCATGTTACTGATTAATGAACGGTACAAACCATGCATAGCACGATGACGGATCTGGTCTGTAGGACGCTTAAATTCAATTTTATCTTCTGATATCTCAACTTTGATATCCCTGTCGATTGCCTGCTTCAATTCTCCTTTTGGACCTTTCACAGTAACAACGTTATCGTTGCTAACGTTAAAGGTTACTCCTTTTGGCATGTCAACCGGCTTTTTACCTATACGACTCATAAATTCTAATTTGAAAAATTTAAAAATATTTTTTGAAAATGAATTGATTGCGGTCAGCTATGTATAGAAAGCTTAATTCAATCTTTGTTATTTCCCAGACTTCATTTTCAGATTTTCCGGGAAACCTAATCTCTAAAAAAGATTAGAATATATTACAAAGCACTTCTCCACCTACATTCTGTGCTTTTGCTTCTTTATCAGTCATAACACCTTTTGAAGTAGAAACGATAGCAACTCCCAAACCATTCTTCACACGTTTAAAATCTTCCGGTTTTGCGTAGCTACGTAAACCTGGGCGACTAACTCTTTCCAGGCTTTGAATTACAGGCAATTTGGTAGTTGGATCGTATTTAAGTGCGATCTTAATTACACCTTGCTTGCTATCATCTTCAAATTTATATTTTAAAATATAACCTTTATCGTAAAGAATTTCGGTGATGCGCTTCTTCAAGTTGCTCGCAGGAATTTCCACGATGCGGTGATTAGCCATCTGAGCGTTACGAATTCTTGTTAAATAATCTGCGATTGGATCAGTAACCATTGTTATGTTGTGTTAAATGAATTGAATAATTTTTTACAATGCGATATCCTGCTGGATGCTGGATACTTGATTCTGGAATCTGGATCAGTTGTTCTTATCCAGTATCTTGAATCCAGTATCGATATTTTTACCAACTGGCTTTAGTAACTCCAGGAATTTTTCCTGCAAGCGCCATATCCCTGAACATATTACGGCTTACACCGAAATGACGAATATAACCTCTTGGACGACCAGTTAATGCACACCTGTTTTTTAAACGAACAGGAGAAGCATTTTTTGGTAACAGATCTAATGCTGCATAATCTCCAGCTGCTTTAAGGGCGGCTCTTTTTTCTGCAAAACGGGCAACGATCTTTTCCCTTTTAGCCTGTCTGGCTATGATTGATTTTTTTGCCATGATTTAACTTTCTGATTTTTTAACATTTTTAAACGGCATTCCTAATTCTTTCAAGAGCTCAAAAGCCTCTTCATTTGTACCTGCTGTAGTTACAAAAGTGATATCAAGTCCTGTGATCTTATTTACTTTATCAATATCAATCTCTGGAAAAATTATTTGTTCTGTAACACCTAAAGTGTAGTTTCCACGGCCATCAAACGCTTTATCGTTGATACCTTTGAAATCACGTACACGAGGCAGTGATACTGAAACCAATCTGTCTAAAAATTCATACATTTTCACTCCGCGTAAAGTAACTCTTGCACCAATCGGCATGTTCTTACGAAGCTTAAAGTTTGAAATGTCTTTCTTAGACATAGTAGCAACGGCTTTTTGACCGGTGATGTTAGTTAGCTCATCAATAGCTACATCGATCAGTTTCTTATCTGTAACAGCACCATTAACACCGCGATTTAAACAAATCTTGGTTAGCTTAGGAGCTTGCATTACAGTTTTATAACTGAATTTCTTCATTAAAGCAGGTACAACTTCTTTCTTGTACTTATCTGCTAATCTTGGAGTATTAGTTGTTGTGCTCATTATTTGATTACCTCCCCTGATTTTTTAGCGATTCTTATTAATTTACCGTTCTCGCGGGTGCGCTTTACTTTAGTTGGGCCACCTGATTTTGCATCCCAAAGCATTACGTTGCTGATAGCAATTGGGGCTTCAATTTTCTGGATGCCACCTTTTGTATTTTGCGCTGTAGGCTTGGTATGCTTGGTAACGATGTTAACACCTTCTACCAACACACGGCTTTTTTCGATAATTACTTCAAGCACTTTACGAGGCTTCTTCAAATCTTTATCCTCACCGGTAATAACCACTACCTGGTCGCCTTTTTTGATGCTGAATTTCGGTTTAAATCTTGTACTCATTTTATTTTTAGCTTTTAGCTATCAGCTTTTGCTTTTAGCTTGTTTAAATCTTTATTATTATTGCTAACAGCTATCAACTATCAGCACCCTGCTTACAATACTTCCGGAGCAAGGGAGATAATCTTCATGTAACCTTTGTCCCTTAATTCACGAGCCACTGGTCCAAAAATACGTGTACCTCTTGGTTCATCAGAATTGTTCAACAATACAACTGCATTATCATCAAAACGAATGTATGAACCATCTTTACGACGTAGCTTATTTGTAGTTCTAACAATAACTGCTTTACTTACTGTACCTTTTTTGATACCGCCTGCAGGCATTGCATCCTTAACGGTAACAACAATTTTGTCGCCGATCTTTGCATAATCCTGTCCACTGTTTCCAAGAACACGTATACAAAGTACTTCTTTAGCACCGCTGTTGTCCGCTACGTTTAATCTGCTCTCTTGCTGAATCATTTTATTATGATTTGTGATTTATGATGTATGATATAATTTATCATTCAATCTAAACCAGTGTTTAATTATTTGTTGTGTATTTAAGCATAAAGGAAATCATTGACCTCACATCATACATCATACATATTACTTCACCTTTTCAACCACTTCTACCAATCTCCACCTTTTAGTTTTGCTCATCGGGCGTGATTCCATGATCTTCACGGTATCTCCGATACTGCACTCATTCTTTTCATCATGAGCATGAAAGCTGGTAGTTTTTTTAAGGAACTTTCCGTAAAGCGGATGCTTAATCTTACGTTCTACTTTTACGGTAATAGTTTTATCCATTTTATTACTGGATACTACTCCTACCCTTATTTTCCTTAAATTTCTGTCAACGGTTGTTGTTGTTGTTGTTTCCATCATTATTATTTTATTGGATTATGCTCCAATTTGTGTTTTTCTTAATGCTGTTTTTAAACGGGCAATATCCCTTCTTAAAGAGCGTATGCTCTGCGGATTTTCCAAAGGCGCAATAGCGTGTGCGAAGCTTAACTTCTTAATACGCAGTTCATCTTCCTGGATTTTTGAAACCAGTTCCGCCTCGCTCAAACCATTAAGGCTTTTTACAAAATCTACTTTTTTAGACATTTTCTTTTATTTGAAAATTTAGAATTTGAAGTCCTGGTTTGTAATCAATTTTTAATTCAAAAAATTCAAACGCCAGGTCAACTAATTATTTTATGCTACAAAATCACGGCTTACTATAAACTTGGTAAGTATTGGTAATTTCTGCGCAGCTAAAGCAAATGCTTCTTTTGCTACCTGCTCAGGAACCCCATCTGCTTCAAACAGGATACGTCCTGGCTGAACAATAGCCGCCCAACCTTCAGGGTTACCTTTACCTTTACCCATCCTCACCTCTGCAGGTTTAGCAGTAATAGGTTTATCAGGAAAAACTCTGATCCAAACATTACCCTCACGTTTCATGTGACGTGTTAAAGCCTGACGAGCACTTTCAATCTGCCTGTTTGTTAACCAAACACTATCAAGGGCTTTCAATCCAAAAGTTCCGAAAGCTAAGGTAGCACCACGTTTAGTGTCTCCTTTCATTCTTCCTTTCTGGGTCTTTCTGTGTTTGCTTCTTTTTGGTGATAACATTTCTTCTGATTTATGACGTTTGATCTATGATTTTTTGATCTCTAGACCAGACAGCTTTTACAATTCGATTATTAATTTAGATGGTGACGATCGCACATCTTCCATCTTACATCATACATTTTTAATTACCTTCTTCCACCACCGCCGCCACCACGGTTTCCACCACCTTGTCCGCCACCGCCACGACGATCATCTCCACCACGTCCACCGCCTCTGCGGTCATCACGACCACCACGGTCATCTCTTCTTTCGAAGCCACCTGCTCTTTCCGGGCCATCATTTTTACCACCGCCTGCAATCACATTAGGGTTAAGATCTCTTTTACCAAGAACCTCACCTTTACAAATCCAAACTTTGATACCGATCTTACCATAAACAGTAAGTGCAAATACATTAGCATAATCAATATCCATACGAAGTGTATGCAATGGAGTACGGCCTTGTTTGATTTCTTCGCTACGGGCAATTTCAGCACCACCCAAACGACCACCAACTTTAACCTTAATTCCTTCTGCACCCATACGCAATGCTGACGCTATAGACATTTTAATTGCACGCTTGTAATTGATACGATTTTCTAACTGACGGGCAATAGTATCTGCTACTATATTAGCATCAAGTTCTGGCCTGCGTATCTCAAGTATGTTGATCTGAACATCATCTTTACCGCAAAGTTTTTTCAATTCTTCTTTGATCCTGTCAACCTCTCCACCACCTTTACCGATGATGATACCTGGCTTAGAAGTATGAATAGTTACGATCAATTTGTTAAGCGTACGCTCAATAACGATTTTAGCGATACCGCCTTTATTGATACGTGCGTTCAGGTAATTCCTGATCTTATCATCTTCGATCAATTTGCCCGCATAGTCTTTTTTGTGAGCATACCAGTTGCTGTCCCAACCACGAATGATTCCCAATCTTGCACCTATCGGATTTGTTTTCTGACCCATATTCGGTTTTTAATTATTTGAGTTTAACCCTGATTATTATTTTGTTGCAGCTTTTTCTTTCTTAGGAGCAGCCGCTTTTTTTGCTGTTGTTGCTTTTTTCGTTGTTGCCTTTTTTTCTGCTACCGGCGCTGCAATAACTTCTTCAGCAGCCAGGCTTTTAACAGCCATAGAAGAACCACCTGCGATATCAACGATCAATGTTACGTGGTTGCTACGCTTGCGAACCCTGTAACCACGACCTTGTGGAGCAGGACGCATACGCTTGATAACCCTTGCAGCATCAACAAATATTGTTTTTACCACTAACGAAGTTTCATCAGCTCCTTCATTCTTTAGCTTCCAGTTGCTGATGGCAGATACTACCAATTTGCGTAAAGGAACAGCCGGATGCTTAGGATTATGATCTAGTACGGCCAAAGCCTTTTCAACCTTCATTCCACGAATCAAATCCGCCAACAAACGCATTTTACGCGGCGATGTGGGATAATTATTAAGTTTTGCTACTGCTTCCATTTTATTTTTAGTTTCTGGATGCTGGATGCCGGAGGCTGGATCAAATATCCAGGAACAAGCATCTAGTATCTGTTTTTATGATATTTTTTTACTTGAGTGACCTCTGAAATTCCTTGTTGGGGCAAATTCACCTAGTTTATGACCAACCATGAATTCTGTTACATACACCGGGATAAACTTATTTCCGTTATGCACTGCAAATGTTTGACCTACAAAATCAGGAGTAATTGTGCTTCTGCGACTCCAGGTTTTGAT
>CAZCAA010000047.1:11457-14226 GCA_964496585.1 uncultured Ferruginibacter sp. | reverse complement strand
AGGTAGTGCAGGTGGAACTTACAGTTCAACAGCCGGGTTAAATATTAATGCGGCAACTGGTGCGGTAACTTTAGGAACAAGTACACCAGGTACTTACACGGTTACTTATTCTATTGCGGCGGCAGGAAGTTGTCCTTTATTTACTACTACAGCTTCAATAACAGTTAATCCAACACCAAATGCTATCGCAACACCTGCTAGCCAAACAATCTGTTCAGGTGCTACAATAACACCGATAGTGTTAACAAGTGGAGTAGTTGGAACAACTTACACATGGACAAGGGATAATACAGCTGGGGTAACAGGAATACCAGGTAATGGTGTCGGCAATATCAGCGGTACACTAACCAATATTACTGCAGTCCCAATAACAGTAACATTTACCATAACACCAACAGCTAATGGTTGCCCTGGACCAACAAGTACAGCAACAGTATTGGTTAATCCTACACCGAATGCAGTCGCAACACCAAGTGCCCAATCTATCTGTAATGCATCAGCGATAACGCCGATTGTATTAACCAATACAACAGCAGGTACAACCTATGCTTGGACAAGAGACAACAATGCAACGGTAACAGGCATAGCAGCCAGTGGTTCAGGCACACCGATTACTGGTACATTAACTAATACAACAACGGCACCTGTAACGGTAACGTTTACCATTACACCAACGGCTAACGGTTGCCCTGGTCCATCAACAACGGCCACGGTAATAGTACAGCCAACAGCTACGGTAGATCAGCCAGTCAACCAGACGGTATGTACTGGTACACCAACTGCGGCAGTGAACTTCACCAGCCCTGTAGCCGGTGTAACGTATAACTGGACGAACAATACAACATCGATAGGTCTTGCAGCCAGCGGCACAGGTAATATACCATCATTCATTGCTACCAATGCTACATTGGTACCAGTAACGGCCACGATAACAGTAACGCCAATCGTAACTATTGATGGTGGTTTATGTGGTGTATCTGCTCCGCAAACATTTACGAATAGTACACCAGTGGCTATCCCAACAGGTCCTGCAGTAATAAGCTCCACGGTAGTAGTAAGTGGTGCACCAACCTATCTGTATGATGTGGATATATTAACTAGTATCACCCATACATTTAGTTCGGACTTGGATATAACGATTACTTCACCGGCAGGAACAATAGTAACACTGACCACTGATAATGGAGGTGCTAACGATAATGTGTTCAACGGAACATTGTGGAATGATAAAGCCAATCCGTCAGGTCAGGTACCATACACTACCAACAATGGATTAGCAACAGATAATGCCTATGTAAACCTTACCACGGCCACACCATTAGTATCCGAAGAAGCGTTAGGTGCCTTTATTGGAGAAAATCCGAATGGTACTTGGACGATCACAGTCAGTGATGACCTTGCTGGCGACGGTGGTTCATTAAATAGCTGGTCTGTAATAGTAAGCGGCTTATCCGCACCACCAACACTGGCCAGTGCAAGCTATAATAATACTACACCAGTAGTTATTTCCACCGGAGCTGCATCGGTCATAACGTCTACGATTAACGTATCAGGAGCAGGTACAGTATTGCATGATGTTGATGTAACGACTTTCATCAAACATACTTTTGCTGGAGATCTGGATGTAACGATACAATCCCCAGCCGGAACGGTAGTAACATTAACTACGGACAATGGTGGTGGAAATGATGATGTGTTCAACGGAACCGTATGGAATGACAAAGCCAATCCTGGTGGTCAGGTTCCATACGTCAATAACAATGGTTTAGCAACTGATCATACCTATGCTAACTTGACACTGGCTTCACCATTAGCACCAGAAGAAGCGTTAGCAGCCTTTATTGGTGAGAATCCAAACGGTACTTGGACATTAACAATCAGTGATGATGCTGCAGGTGATGGTGGATCATTAGACAGTTGGTCACTAAACTTGCAAACAGCAAGCTGTCCGATCATCTGTACAGGTCCATCCAAAACATTTACGATCACTGTTAATCCATTACCAACGATCACTTGTCCTGCAAACATTACAACAGCTAGTGATGTAGGGGTTTGTAACAAAACCGTTAATTACACACCAGCGGTAACCGGTACACCAGCACCTACATTGAGCTATGTATTAACAGGCGCAACAACAGGTAGCGGCGCAGGTAGCGGAAGTGGTTTGAAATTTAATGTTGGCGTAACAACGGTAACGATAACGGCAACGAATATTTGTGCAACAGTAACCTGTTCATTCACAATAACAGTAACTGATAGCCAGTTACCAGTAATCAATACACAGCCAGCGAACAGAACAGTATGTGCAGGCAGCAACGCAACGTTTACAGTAGCAGCAGTAACAGCGCCAAGTGCAGGCGGTCCGTTAAGCTATCAGTGGCAGTTGTGGAATGGCAGCACTTGGAATAATATAGCAGGTGCCACCGCAGCAACCTTAACGCTGAACAGTGTAACGCAGACGATGAATACAAACAGTTACAGAGTACAGGTGATAGGTCTTTGTACCACAATCACATCAGGCTTTGCAACCTTGTATGTAAATCCATTACCAACAATCAACTTAACAACATCGATACCTCCAGCCTTGTTACCAACACAAGTGTTAACGATTACGGCAACAACAGCACCATCAGGTGGTAGTTATGTATGGTTCAAAAATGGAGTGGTAATACCAGGTGCAACAGGCAATACCTTAGCAGGCCTCACGGTGAGTGATATCGGAACTTATCGGGTAGTGTACACAAATGGTAATGGTTGTGTGGTTACGTC
>CAZCAA010000047.1:3285-11447 GCA_964496585.1 uncultured Ferruginibacter sp. | reverse complement strand
TACGATAGCGATAACTGGTCAGCCATCAGATAACTTGTATGTGTATCCAGTACCAAACCAGGGAGTGTTCAATGTGCGGTTCTACAACCAAAGCAATGAGCAAGTAACGGTAAGGGTATTTGATGCGAAGGGAGCCGAAGTGTATAGTAGAAAAGTATTGACAACAATACCTTACACTACTATCAATGTAGACCTCTCTACAAGCAGATTACTGGCTAACGGTACATATGTTGTAGATGTAAGAGGAGCCGATGGCAGATTGATGGGCTCAAGGAAGATCATTGTTTATAACAGATAAGAACTAATAAGGATATTACAATCTATTACCAAAGCCCCATCCCCGTAAAAGGGATGGGGCTTTTTAATTCGTCTAAGGCAGTTCAATTTGTATTTAATTATTCTTGGTCAACCAATATTACTTAACAAGCCTTTCATGTCATTTTAGTGCGATTATCCTGCTGCATTTCATTCATGTGTCTCTGTAAACAGACACTTTGCTTATATTTAGATACTAATTCTACTAAAATGATTCGTTCAGCAATTTTAAAAACAATAACAATATTCTTTCTTTTATGTTGTTTTTTAGTGCAAAGCACTGCACAATCCACCAACGTAGAAGAGTGCATTAAAAACATAATGCAGCAAACACCGGTGTCAGGGCTTTCGGTAGCGGTTGTAAAAAATGGGAAGATTATTTATACTCACTCGTTTGGTAGTAAAAATATAGAAGCAAATACACCGCTTACAGATGATTGCCTGTTTAGAATTGCTTCTATCTCCAAATCTTTTTCGGCTACTTCCATTATGCAATTGGCAGAAAAGAAAAAGCTTTCGTTGGAAGATGATATAAGTGATCTAGTTGGGTTTAAAATAAGAAACCCAAAATTTCCTGAGACTGCTATTACACTCCGAATGGTCATGTCGCACCGATCATCTATTAATGACAAGCAAGGCTATTTCACCCTCAATGCTATTAATCCGGATAAAAATAAGGACTGGGCAAAATGCTATAATGATTATGAACCCGGTACCGGTTATCAATACTGCAACTTGAATTATAATATGATCGGTACCATTATAGAAAAAAAATCAGGTGAACGATTTGACCAGTATGTAAAACATCATATTCTCGACCCGTTAAAATTATATGGCGGTTATTGTGTGGACTCATTAGATAAATCAAAGTTTGCCACCATTTATGAATACAATGATTCGCTAAAGAAGTTTACGGCTTCGCCTGCAGCCTATGCACCTCGCAGCGAAGAAATAAAGAATTATACAATGGGCTACAGCACTCCCATCTTTTCTCCCACAGGAGGAATGAAAATTTCTGCACCTGACCTTGCGGCGTATATGATTATGCACATGAACCAGGGCAAGTATAAAGGCAAAAAAATAATATCAAAAGAGAGTGCCAGACAAATGCAAACAAAATTGTCAGACAAAGAAGGTTATGGATTAGCATTATTGAAAACGGACAAATTAATTGCCGGTAAAACCATGACAGGACATACAGGCTCTGCCTATGGACTATACAGTGCTATGTTTTTTAATCCCGAAGAGAAATTTGGGATTGTTGTTATTTCTAACGGCTGCCATCCTGCTTACACAGATGGATTTAACGCAGTAATTAAGAAAACAGTGAATTGCTTGTATGATAATTTTATTGCTATCCAATAATTTTTTCTTCACCCTGAGATAAAAAATATCAGCAATAAATAATCTTTGATTATTAATCAACTACAGGATCAGGAAAGCTTGTATAATTTCCCACTCGATTTTGCTATTACTACTTTACCCGGTAGCAAGTCATCCGTTTTGAAAAATGTGACGACCAAAAAACAATCAGAAACATTTGTTTTTCCAGTTTCAAAAAAACCAATTACAGTTGAAATGGATCTCCGAAAAGTATTATTGTCAACTATCGAATTAATGAAAGTGGAGTAGTGTTTTTTTCGGCTGAGAGAAAGGATCGATGAATTTCCTTCTTTAATAATATTACTTATGTTGAAACCAGCAGTCCCTTCGTTCATCTTCATACTGCTTAAAAACTGTATTTACAGGTTCTCCATGTAGCAGTGTTTTACCAAACAGCGTACGGGCTATAAAATTAAAAGCCCCCATATCACCGGTGTAGGCAGTTGGGTTATGTTGATTGCACTCCCGGTGAAAAGTACAGAGTGCTTCTAAAAAATTACAGATTAGCTCCTTCTTTCCTCCTATAATTCCACAGTTCAGCAGGGTTTGATGTCCGAATGTTTCTTCAAACAAGATATAGGCTTTCGATTGTTCCCTGAAATATTTCCCGTGGTTACGCATCCATTCATTATCGAGCGGCTTGGGTTCATCACCACAAAATAAATTATCTGGATGCTTCAAAAAATACGGATCGGTAAAAGGGTTACGTCGCATCACTACATCAGTAGCATCGTTCATAAAAACGGATGTGATAGAATGGCCCTGCTGTTGCAGATAATTCCGGTAAGCAAAATACCGAAACACATTCGGCCTATAGGTATCATCATATAGCACCCTTTCAAACCTTACCAACGGATGAGCATAACGGGCACAGGTATCTGTAGAAAAATGGTTATGGAAAATAATAGCTTTCACTCCTTGTGCCACAATAGAAGCCAACCAGGGTTCCAGCATTGAAAAATCATTTGCGGGTAAAATAGCCTGCCGGTTTACATCGAATACTCCGGCAATATGGCAACAAAACACATATTCGGTATTGTTATTCTCCGGGGACATTATGATAATTGTTGCTGCAGATACTGTGCAATCGTATTCTGTTTTAGCATGCTGCAGGTGCTACCAGGAATATTCCGGTAGTAAACATAAGTTCTTAGGTTCACTTTCCGTACAATGTATTCCCCTGCAGCTTGTTCATAAAAATGGGCATCAGCAGCATAACTCTTGCTAAAACGATACCGGCTAAAAACCTGTCTTTTTCCGAAAAGTGTGGCAAACAAAATACAGTCATCTACATGAATCACTTTGCTGTTGTCGTGGCGGTCCGGTACAAAATAATCGGCTTCTTCATCCACAACTGTTTCTGTATTCGAGGCTATTAAATCGGCAAATGCCATTTCGTCTAGGCAACTGCTAAGATGATTGGTTTTAAATTCATCATCCGAATCTAAAATAGTAATATATGCTCCGCGGCTGCATGCGATTCCTCGGTTTATGGATTCAGATTGGCCACAGTTTGAATGCCACAGGTATTTTATTTTCTCCCGAAAAAAATGTACGTAGCCTGCATATTCATCCGCAAGTGCATCATCGCTTCCATCATCAATCAATATTAGTTCAAAATCCTGCAGGTCTTGCTTTAATACGGAGTCGATGGCCCTTTTAAACATGTAAAAAGGCGTATTATAAACCGTAAGCAAAACCGAAATTTTTGGTATCAATCCCATATTCTAAATTCTATGCAAGATTATAACCATTTTGCCGAAAAGAACCTTAAACAAAATTTTATTTTCGTTATGTTATTTGTTTAAAATAAAACAACAGGCCGTGTATTTATATGTCAAAAGCAAATTAATTTAAACGCACAATACATTAAACATCCTCCCACCTATTTTTTATAATCTCTTCACAACAAATAATTTAGCCCCATTTCTGTTACCTGCAGTGCCATTGATTGCCTTACAGTTCATTCCGGAGTTTACTTATCCTGACAAATCTCATATGATGATAAAAAATAATGATGCCTTGCCACTACTATCTTGCTTACAATCAGTTCCTGTACTAAAAAACCCACTAATGCTTTTCCTTCACCATTCAATTTAAACGACAAGGGTTTAATTAACTATAAAAAATTAATTCTCTTTTTTTATTCCTCCTCATACACTCCCAACCTGTTTTGCAACTTTACAATCTCCTGTTGCATTTCATTCATACGGTTGAGTAAATGAGTGATGGTTTCAAGTCCTTCCATATTAATATCCATTTCGTAATAGAGGCGAACCATTTTTTCCAGCTGTGGCAACTGGTGTAGCGGCACACATAATGTTTCTTCTTGCTGTGTAACTTCTATCAAACCAGATTCATTTAGAGATTGGATAAAACTTATTTCTACATTATGGTGTATGCAGAAATCCTGTGCGGTTATCATGTCTTGCGTTGCCATAATTACTTATTTTAAGTTTTTCAATTCAGTAAACAATGCTTTCTCTTTGTCTGAAAGATTAACGGGTAACTGTACAGTGTAGGTTACATACAGGTCGCCATACTCTCCTTCTTTTTTATACACCGGAAATCCTTTCCCTTTCAACCGTATTTTGGAGCCGCTTTGTGTTTCTGGTGTCACGGTCAGTTTTACTTTGCCATTCAGTGTGTCAATAGTAGTATCGCCACCGAGCAAAGCTGTGTAGAGATCAATCGTGGCGTTCATATACAAATCGTTACCAAGCCTTTTAAAAATTGGATGTGTAGAAATGTTGAAGGTGATGTAGAGATCACCGGAAGGTCCGCCATTTACACCGGGTGCACCATACCCTGCCAATTTAATAACTTGGCCGTTTTCAACTCCGGCAGGAATGGTAATGCGGATGTTTTTTCCATTAACTGTTAGTACTTGCTGGTGTGTGGTCATGGCCGCTTCGAGGCTTAGCTGCAATTGAGCTTGGTAATCCTGTCCACGGAATTTTGTTTGCTGCTGCCGACCACCGCCTTGGCCAAACATACTTTCAAAAAAACTGGAAAAATCCTGGTCACCAAAATTGGAGTAATCCTGTGAGCTGCCTTGTTGGGTGCGGCCTCGCTGCTGCCGTTGTTGCTCAAACTGATCGGCATGTTGCCAATCCTTTCCATACTGGTCGTATTTTTTTCTTTTCTCTGGATCGCTTAATACTTCGTTGGCCTCGTTGGCCTGCTGAAATTTTTTATGTGCATCTTTATCATTAGGATTTAAGTCGGGATGTAACTGGCGAGCCAGCTTACGGTATGCTTTTTTAATCTCCTCCTGCGAGGCCGTTTTACCAATCCCTAAGATTTTATAATAGTCGATGAATTCCATGTGAGTATAAATTAATTTATCAGTATAAAGGTAGGAATATGTTGCAGTTGTATTTATACCCGTACTTTCATTCTAAAGCTAGTCAGTATAAATTCCCCCGGTTATATAAAATCAGGACTTATTTTTTCTGATAGGTATTAAGACTGTGTATTCCATCAGTGGCATCATACTTACTCTATTCTTATGGTATATAAGATGAGGGAATAAATCTTTACCACAGAGGGTATAGATATTTTTTTTTACTTTAATTTATTCGTATTATTTAGTGTGCTTTCATGGCCCATTTGTAATTAATCTGTGTCAATCTGCGTAATCTGTGGCTAACCAATTTTACTCATCTTTGCCACCATGCAAACTCGGTTACAATCCTTTACAATCGGTAAAAAGGCCATCAGCATTTTTGTGCCAGATAGTTTTGCAATACAGAAAGAATATAAACATCAACACACTCCCTATTGGGGGCAGGTTTGGCATGCTGCAATTGGTCTTTGTATTTTTCTTCAAGAACATCCAGAGTATATCAAGAATAAAACTGTATTGGAATTAGGAGCAGGCCTTGGGTTACCCGGTATTGCAGCAGCAGCTAATGCAAAGGATGTTTGCATCAGCGATAAATCAGCAGAAGCTATAGCTATTGTAGAAAAATCTGTATTGCATCACCAGTTAAACAATGTAAGCTGTAAAGTAATTGATTGGGATATAATTGAAAACATTACCATACCGGAAGTAGTATTGCTCAGCGATATTAATTACGAACCCGATGCTTTTGCTCCATTACTGATAATGATCAACCATCTTTTAGAAAATAGCTGTACTATTATTTTAAGTACACCACAACGGTTGATGGCGAAAAATTTTATAGAACAAGTACTGGTCAAATGTATAAATCAAGCAACTATACCTGTGCTGCTGCGTGAAAAACAGGAAGATATAAGTGTATTTGTTTTAGTCAAAAAATAGAGCAACTTCTTTCATCTTTTATTTTTGAAAGGTTTAAAAAAATATACATGAATATAAGAGTATTGACATTCAGCAGCTCCAAAGAGGGCAACTATGGTTATCTGGAAACGGCGGCACCTCTAATACAAAATTTTCTTGGGGATAAGCCACTAACAATTGCGTTTGTACCTTTTGCGTCGGTCGATGGCGATTACGAAGCTTATTCCAATAAAGTTCGTATTGCATTACAAGGATTGCCATATACAATACATACTTTAAATCCTGAAAATGCAAAAACGATAATTGAAAATGCCCAAGTAATAATGGTTGGCGGTGGTAATACTTTTAAGTTATTGCATGACTTATATCAACTAGAAGTGATGGAGCTGATAAGAGAAAGAGTAAAATCTGGCATACCCTACATCGGTTGGAGTGCTGGCGCAAACCTTGCTGGCGAAACGATAAGTACAAGTAATGATATGCCCATCGTCAACCCCGGTAATTTTATAGCGTTGGAGTTTTTTCCCTTTCAAATCAATCCGCATTATTACAATCAACCCATTACAGGTTTTAATGGAGAAACTAGAGATCAGCGCCTCACAGAGTTTTTGCAACTGAACCCTACCAAGCAGATAGTTGCTTTACCAGAAGGAACCGCCTTGTTATTAGAAGAAGAAAAATTAAAATTGCTAGGTAATAATATTGCTTACTTTTTTGAATGGAAAGATAATTCGGTAACAAAGCAAGTACTAAGAAATGAAACTAATCTTTCTTTTTTATTATCTTAAATAAATACTAGTACGGCTTTATTCTGCAGAAATTACTTCAGAATAATCTGATTTTCATCATACACTACAATCTCTGGCTTTTCTTTATAAAGAATCACTTTTCCAGAAATACAAACATTTTTTTCTTTGTAAAAAACTTCAGGAGCTTCTTTAAACGTTTTTCTGGCTTCTGGTCCAATTACAATAGTTAATGGAGAGTTTGGATAGCTTGCTCCTGCGTTTAATAAAGTAGGAGTGCCTTTGCTCCTGTCAAGAAAAATGCCGCCATATATTTTTGTACATACTGTTACTGAGTCGCCAACATGCTTACTCAGATCTTCCATTTTAATTTCCTGCTGCGCCTGACAAATTGTAGCAAATAAAAAAAATGCTGCTAATACAAGAAGTTGTTTTTTCATACCTTAACCTTTTGGTAAATATACCGTTAGTATTTATCTGGCATTCCATTTAAAACAATTAAATCATAATATTTTAAACCTTATTATAATTAGTTTATATTTAAGGAAAGCAAAACTTGCCACCAATATGGCTTATGAAATAGAGATTATATTAAACCGCCAGCTGGCTGATTGTCTTTCTATCCCTGTATTTATTACTGATAGAAAAGGCAATCTTATTTATTATAACGAACCGGCAGAACTGATTCTTGGAAAGCGATACGATGACACTGGTGAAATGCCTGCTACAGAATGGTCTACTATTTTTAAACCAATGGATGAGGAAGGCAATGCCTTGCCACCCGACGAATTACCATTGGTAAAAACACTGATGAATTGCAAGCCTTATCACAAAACATTTTTTATTGAAAACCTGAACGGAAACATTGAAAAGATATCAGTTACTTCTTATCCCATTTTAGGAAGATCTTCAACTTTTTTGGGAGCAGTGGCTTTATTCTGGGATTCAAAAGACGAATAAAAGGAACTATGAAAGTTACAATCAGGGGTGTTCGTGGGTCCATACCTACTTCGGGCCCTGCAACAGAAAAGTATGGAGGAAATACTTCCTGCACCGATATAAGTGCAGAAGGATGGCAATTGTTGCTGGATGCCGGTTCTGGAATGCGCAACTCCAATACAGGAGAAAGGCCTGCAAACAATCGGATAGATATTTTATTAACACATTTACACTTCGACCATATACAAGGACTAGGTTTTTTCAGTCCTTTATTCGACCCCTCAATGGAAGTACATATCTGGGGACCTGCCAGTAGCCGCCAATCATTACACTCAAGATTAAGCAGATATCTTTCGCCGCCACTATTTCCGGTTCATATCCGTGACCTGCCATGTAAATTAAGCCTGCATGAAATAGATAATAGCGAATTTGATATTGGACCATTTCGTATTCAATCAAGATACGTTATTCATCCGGGGCCTACGGTAGGTTTCAGAATTTCTCATGCAAAC
>CAZCAA010000047.1:0-3275 GCA_964496585.1 uncultured Ferruginibacter sp. | reverse complement strand
ATTCCTGATCATGAACCTGCACTTGGGTTACATGGAATAGTAGCAGATAAAAAATGGGTTTCAGGTATTGACCTTGCGAATGAAGCAGATATTTTATTACATGATGCACAGTACACTAAAGAGCAATATCAACAACGAATGGGTTGGGGACATTCTTCAATGGATGATGCTGTTTATTTTGCATCACTGGCTGGTGCAAAAAAAATACTTCTTGCGCATCATGATCCATCCCATACAGATCAAATGCTTGAAGCACTTGTCGCTGCAGTTAACAAACAAAGCGATGTAGTATTTGAACTGGCTGCAGAAGGAATGGAGATTGATTTATAATTCTTAGTGAACAACTCTTTGTTATTTTCGTTTCAACACAACAGAGAATGTTTACTAATTAAATTTAAAAACGATGAATGATATTAAAAATAAAGTGGCCTATATAACAGGTGGCAGCAAAGGCATTGGATTAGGAATTGCAAAATCGTTATTAGATAGTGGTATGCGAGTGGCTATTACCAGCCGTTCACTCGGTGCAGCGAAAGAAGCGGCGGCATCATTGAGCAATGATTCTTCAAAAATATTAGCTATAGAATCTGAAGTAAGTTCGCTGGCAGCCGAAATGAAGGCAATAAAAGCTGTGACCGATTATTTTGGTCAATTGGATGTAGTAATTGCTAATGCAGGAATCGGGCATTTTGCTCCTATCGATAGTATTACAGAAGAGCAATGGAAAGAAACGATTGACACCAATCTTACAGGAGTTTTTAATAGTGTAAAAGCTTCTGTTGAATCACTAAAACAATCCAAAGGTTACATCATTACTATTGCCAGCCTGGCCGGTGCTAATTTTTTTGAAAATGGCGCCGCTTACAATGCGAGTAAATTTGGCCTTGTTGGTTTTTCCCAAGCCATCATGCTGGACCTGCGCAAATATGGTATAAAGGTTTCTACTATTATGCCCGGTTCTGTTTCTTCTTACTTTAATAATCATGTGCCCGATGAGGCAGATGCATGGAAAATACAACCGGAAGATATAGGACAAATGGTAGTTGATCTTTTACAAATGAATCCAAGAACATTGCCAAGTAAAATAGAAGTGAGGCCAGCAATGGTTGCTAAAAAGTAATTATCTGATGATTATTGCTGCAGCACATAAATCTATATAGCTTAATGAAACTCATTATATATTTCTACTAAATATTTTCTAAATGCTTTTGCTTTATTCATTGCAACGATATAATCATTTTCAAGACCAGCAGCTTTAAGTTTAAAAAGAAGAGTCAACTCTTTTTTTAAAAGACGATTATTTTGCAGTTCTTTTTCCTTATATAAAAGAACCAAAGCCCAGTTTTTTAGAATGTAATTCATCGGAGCTTCATTTCCATTTTTAATTCCGAGTATTGTTGCAAGTTTCATTGCTTTTCCTTTTTCTGCCAGCATCCTGTTATTCTTATATTGTTTCTTAAGGATAGTTGCATACATATCACTTAAATCTACGGCATCAAAAGACAATGCATTTTTATTGAGGATTAGCTCCATGCGGCTATCTGCTAATTTTTTCAAAACAGTAATTGGGCTTCGATAGCCGGGAGTTGTTTTGATCTTTATTTCCTCGGCCGCAGCCAATTCCTTTTGTATTTTTTCTATCGGCCTAAAACCGGCTTTATAATAAACCCAGAATGCTCCTGATTGTATACCGTCATAATTTTCTTTTCCTATTTGGTAAGCATCAACAGTAAACCTTTTTAATCCAAAAACTTTTGTATGCACCTGTAACACTAATTGAAAAATATATTGCGACTCCCCACCACGGTAATAAGGATATACATTAAGACCGATACGACTGCTGTCAAACATAATCCAAGAACCGGCATAAGCAACCGGCAATCCGTTTTTAAAAACGGTATAACCGAGATAGCAGTCGTTTGGGACTTGCCGCTGAGGAATCATATTCACTAAAGTAATACTATATCCTCTTTGTAAATGATAATAGACAACCCCATCGGGATAAGTAAAACTAATTGGATCTATTTCCCTCAACTGACGGATAAGAATCATTCTGCTGCTATCAATAATTTGTTCAGCCTCTGCTGTTGTTAGCTTTACTTTTTTAGGTTTAAATTCAACTTGGTTAGAGAGTTTTCGGATAATGGATCGGTGAAAATAAGGTTGCACTAGTTTGCCGGAAAGAGAACAATGCGATGAAAAATCAATCTCCGTATTTATGCCAATTGTATTCCAGAGTTCATCTTTTACTTCCGGCCGCAGTGTTGAGTTTTCAAATATATTGATGAAGCCATCAAGCAAATCTTCTCCTTCTTTTAGGGAATTTTCTATCCAGGCTTTCCATGCTGCCTTTGTTTCCTGCATTTTTTCCGTTTCCACCTTTTGCATTACTACCGTCAGTATAGATCGTATTTGTTCGTCAGCGGCTTCCAATGAAACAAGTCGTATATCTAATGGGTGTTTTTGTCGGAGCCATTTTACAATTTCGAAACTGAAAGCTGCACAAACGGATGACTTTGTAACACCGGAATTGTATAAACTGTATTGTAGCTTTTCAGACGAAGAAACTGATTGCTCCAGCTTTTGCAAGGAAAGATTTGCCAACGAGTACAGCAATTTATTTTCGGGGTATGCAATTAAAAATAAAATTGTATCATAAAATAGCTGTAAAGCATTCTTTCCTTTTACAAAATCGGTATTTATGTTCTGTAATAAGTAAATCTTTCTTTCTATTTCAGCTTTTCCGAATTTATTCCGGATTGAATAAAGTTCATCAATAAGTGTAGCCGATTTTTTCATTCTTTATAGTAATCAATTATGAATAATGAAAATTAGCTTATTTATGTTTGAATAGTAATAAATAAATCACCGGTAGCCTTTTTTAAAATGGACTACCGGCGACTAAACATTGTTATTTTAAGTCTACATCCCTTTTTCAACACTATACGTAGAAGTTGTTATGCTTCCACTCGCATCTATATAAGTCCATGTAATTCTTTCAAAGCTCAAAGAAATTTCTTCGGTTACCGGACATTGGTTTCCGCAGGTGCCGCCATTTTTAAAACTATTGATAATTACGTTTGACATTACAACTTTATAATATGGACTTTTTCCAGAATTTACTAACTCTAATGTAACTGTCGGAATTATACGTCCTTTTAATAAAAAATCTGCCATTTTAGGAGAGGTTTTATCTAGTTTCTTTGTAATTACAAAATCTTCCAAAAGCGCTGATCCACGTCGTCTAGAAAGACCAGTAGATGCGCCACCTGGTT
>CAZCAA010000046.1:0-15483 GCA_964496585.1 uncultured Ferruginibacter sp. | reverse complement strand
TTAAATGTTTTTCTTAATTCGTACACACCATTCGTTAAAACCCTGTATTGTGAAAACCGCAAAGAATAAGAGAAGTCAACACTCCAGGGAATCGAAAAATCTGCAAACTCTCCCGGGTTGTTTTGCATATAAAGTGCTTCCTGCTGGTACTCATCCAATGGCAAGCCAGACGCATTAATGTTCGTTCTGTTGATGCTACTGTTGCCTGGTTCTGCTTTTGTACTTCCGGATTTATCTCCACCTTTAAACTGGCTGGACAATGATATCCCTCCTGAAGTAAGTGTGCCCAGTGTTGCTACTTTTTCAGTCCACACAAGTTTATTTATCCTTCTCCCGGAAGATGCATCAGTGAGGTAGGGATCAAAACTGGCATTGGCAGTAATGTTTATTTTATTGAAGAGGTTGGTGCGGGCCGACATTGCCAATGGACTTAACTTGAATGAATCTGCCAGGAAATTATAACTGCCGTTGATACTTAGTCCGTCAATCAAGGTTATTTTTTTTACTGCATCTTCCGAAGTATCTTTTTTGTTTCGCACTTTCATCTGGATATTGTTATCGATGCCGAAGCTTAGGCCGGCAAACCTTCCTTTGCTAAAGCCGCCATAAACACTACTTTCATAAACTGAATGCTGAACTTTGTTGCCAAAAGTATCTACCTGAACCGTATAATAATTCTGGCTGTTAAAGTCGGGCTTGAAACTACCGGAAAGGGTTGGCCGAATTTCGTGTCGTATTGCCTGCACTTTACTTTTCTTTCGGAAAAGATAGGAACCGAAAATCCTGGTAGATATACCCACTGCAAAGCTCATATCACGGGAGGAATAAAATCCCTTATTTTCAATTGTATCCAGTCTTTTATCTGTTGCATTCCACCGGTACACTAATTTTTCCTGGTACCATCTTTCCTGGTAACTAACTGATGGGGATACCTGCAAGGGCCCGAGTGATGGAAGTGATAGCGTAATCGGCACATTGTGTTGTGCGCCCCATTGATAATTCTTTGCAAGCTGTTTCCATGCACCTCCCAATGTATCATAAAAAGAGGAAAGGCTCCGGGCGTTTGTGTTTAATGCAATGCCCAGGTTCTCGTACCATTTAAATGCACCAATCTTTTCGTTTTTGCGGAAAGGATACAAAGTGTTTACATTGAAAGAAACATCCGGGAAACTGATATTTATTAAACGGGTTGCCGTATTTTGATTATGGTTTGCGGCAATTGAAATATTGAATGGTTTATTCTTCCATATCTTAGCATAGGTAATGGCAGAATTCATTTGGTTTGTAAAATTCCTTTGCGGACTATTAGGAATATTTTCATTAAACTTACTGCTTCCCGCAAGTACATTTGCGCTAAATGTTACGCCAGGTCGTGCTTTTGTATCGGCGGTATGATTCCACTGCACTAACGTTGTTCTTCTTAAAGCATAATCAGGATCTCCTTTAAACCCAATTTTGGTGCTTTGCACATCAACATTAAAATTACCTGTATAACGATAGCGTTTATAATAACGTGGACTAAGAGACGCAGACCAGCCTCCGTAAGAATAAATGGTTCCCCTGATAGCAGCATCCCATGTAGGGCTAAGTATTTTGTAATATCCTAACCCTTCCAATGCGAGGCCGTATTGCTCATTGGCAGTAAACGAAGGTGCAATTAAACCCGAATGTCTTCCTTGAGTTAACGGATAAATTCCGAAAGGCAATACTATTGGCAGAGGCACTCCTTCTATCTCCGGATGAACCGGGCCACTGAAGGCCATCTTCTTGTTAATAAATTTTATCTTGCTGCTTACAAATGCAAAATGAGGTGTATCCAGATTACAGGTTGTAAACCGTCCTCGTAGCGCATAGAAAACGTTCTCATCAACTTTTTTTATTTTCTCTCCATAAACAAACATTTCTCCCTGTTGGGTGTACGTTCCTTTGGTGATGCCCTTCATTGATTTCATATCAAATTCCAGCGTGTCACTTATACTCTTAAAGTCTGATTGGATAAATGTTGGATAAGCGATGACTTTGCCTGTGCTGTCTTTTTGTAGTATAGCTTTTACACGGCTGGTGCTTTGATCGTATTCAATAAGTGGTGCGCCTAGTTCGTTATCTGTATATTTTACTGTAGACGTTTTACCATACAACAATAATTTTTTTGCAGGTATATCGAAAACCATTGAATCATCTGCATGATATGTTACAGGTGCATCAAGGCTATCTTTAGAAGTTTTAAAATTGAAGGTATCTATTTGCTGTTTTGTTGAATCTTTTTTAGTGGTATCTTTTATTTCAACAATTCCGGGAACAATATCAGCTGTTGAACTAACTACCGGAATGGTTGATGGAGGCAATATAGAATCGCTTTTTATCTTCAACGGCAAGGTATCAATCGCTGTAAGAGAGCTGTCAGCAGTTAAACTAATGTGAAAAAAAGATTGATTTGCAACAAAGGCACTGCTCCACAACGTTATAAAAACGAAAACAGAAGCAGGAAGCCAAGCTAATATATTTTTTGCCTTACCTTTGTAGTGATGGTCCATAGCTGTAATTGACAAAAATAGCTATAATAGTATAATGTAATTGTGAATAATTACACAAATGCAAAACCTCTTTAATAAACCTGATACGTATGAGTGGGAATAAAATATTTTTCATCTTCTTTTTTTTCATATTTCTTATTGCTCCCGGAAGTGCTTTTTCACAGGCCACAAAAAAACTAAAAACAATCATTGTTGATGCAGGCCATGGTGGTACCGATGTAGGTGCAACAGGGCAATATGAAAATTCTCTTCGCTCAAAAGAGAAGGATATTACACTAGCCATTTCACTAAAACTGGTGGCTGAATTGAAAAAGAGGTTGCCTGAAGTGAATACAATTCCAACCCGAACAACAGATATTTACCAGGATCCGAGGGAAAAAGCACGCATCGCAAATGAAAATCACGGTGACCTTTTTCTTTGTATTCATGCTGATTCTGGTCCGCTAAAAACCGGTAGGAGAAAAATTGGTACCAGAACAGTTACCAGGCATCACATTACTTACACAGGAAAAGGAAAAAAAAGAAAAAAGAAATCAACGCCTTATACTGTTGAAGAGCCTGTTTATGAATATTACAAGGAGCCACTAACAAGAAAAGGTACCAGTGTATGGATATTTGCGGCGCACAAAACGAGTGATAAACTGAAAGCCATCATGCAGGATGAAGGTGAATTTGAAGTTGAAGCAGGTTCTGAAGCAGATTCTACCCTTTCGCCAATTGATTATAGTAGTCCTGAAGGAAGGAATCTTGCCCAGATTTACGCCCAACGTTATCAGATAAAAAGCGATCGTATTGCAACAATGGTAAACGAGGAAGTGGAAAAAACCGGCCGTGCGGCACTAGGAGTAAATCAACGCCAAAAGGGCATATGGGTATTACAAGCCACAAATATGCCTGCTATCCTTATCGAAACAGGCTTTATCAATAATCCCGATGATGAAAGGTATATGAATAGCGAAAAAGGCCAGCAGGAACTCGCTGAAGCTATTACAGAAGCAGTTATTCGATACAAAGCAATGTCGGAAACTCCCCGATCTGCTGCCAATTAATTTCCCCACCACTTGTGGAATGGTTTTTGAAAATAAAGCATCAGCTTGTTATATATTTGATTAACGGCTGCCAATTTTTAATGCGTTATCCTATTTTTATAAACATTTTTAATGTAAACTATTTACAAAAGTGAAAATCTCAAATGAATTTAAGGTTGGAATGATTGCCGTTGTTTCAATCGTAGTACTGATACTTGGTTTTAATTTTTTAAAAGGCAAACGCTTTTTTGGCGATAACACCACTATTTATGGTGTGTACGGCAATGTGCAAAAACTGGCACCAAGCAACCCGGTAATAATAAACGGCTTGCAGGTTGGTACTGTTTATAAAATTAGTACTGATAAAGATATGCGTCGTATTCTTGTAAATATGAACATCACCAAAGACATCAATATTCCTAAAAATTCTATTGCCATTATAAGACCCGATCTGCTTTCTACCCCAAGCATAGAAATTAAACTGGGAGATGACGTTAATAATCTCAATAGCAACGATACAATTTTTACTGAAGCAACAGCCGGTATTTTTAATGACATCCTTAAAAAAGTAGATCCCGTTTTATACGAAGTTACAAAAGCCGTATCCTCTATAGACAGCCTGCTTGTAAAAGTAAATAGCGTGATAGACCCCGACGCGAAAAATAATATTAGTGCAACTTTAGCTAATCTTAACAAGATCACAGCTGCATTGATAACGTCAAGCGCTTCCTTGAATTTATTACTAAATGCACAAACGGGAGCACTTGCCAAAACACTTAACAATGCTAATTCTGTAACAAGCAATCTTGCAGCAAATAATGAGAAAGTTACCAGTGTACTTACCAATCTGGATAAAACGACCTCTAATCTTGCACAATTAGATATTCAAAAAACGCTCACTACTTTAGATGCAACTGTTAATGATCTAAAGGGATTAACCGCCAAACTGGATGGCAATAATGGAACTGCAGGCATGCTGCTGAATGATCCTGCACTTTATAAAAACCTTGCCTCTACTGCTAATAAGCTAAACCTTTTAATAGACGACATCAGGATAAACCCGAAAAGGTATGTGTCGATATCCTTGTTTGGCAAAAAGCAAAAACCTACAACGTTAACTTACCCGGTTGTAGATACCGTTAATTCTCCTTATATTATTGAGAAAGCACCGTAAGAAGCGAAAAATTATGATAGCTTTATAATATAATGATGCAAATTGCAGCATTATATTATAAAGCCTAAATCAAACTGTTGTCAATTTTTTCCAAAATATTTTTTTTCTGTATTTTTCTGTTCTCTTTGCAATTTTCTATTGCACAGATTACTCCTACTCCTGCTGACACTACCAGAACCATTGAAATTATCAGGGCTAAAAATCAACGCCAGATTACCATCGACTCTGCCACTGTTTTGCAAACGCTCGCGGGCAATGCAAGCGTAAGGCAAGGCAATACAATTTTAAATGGAGATAGTATCATCATCAATCAATTACTTGGTATCGCTGAAGTTTATGGCAACGTACATATAAATGATGCAGATAGTGTTCATACTTATTCGCAATACCTTAAATATATCGGTAATGAACGGATAGCTTACCTAAAAAAAAATGTAAAGTTAACTGATGGGAAAGCAGTATTAACTACGGAAGACCTGGAGTATAACCTGGCTACAGGTATTGCAACTTATAAAAATGGCGGAAAGGTAATCAATGGCAAAACAATTTTAACCAGCCAGGATGCTACTTACTATTCTGACACGAAAGACGTTTTTTTTAAGAAAAATGTGCACCTGGTAGATCCGAAGTATAACATGACAGCAGACAGCCTGAGGTATAATACTGAATTTAAAACTGCTTACTTTATTTCTCCTACACATATCATAAGTAAAGATGGAATAATTGATACTCAATCGGGAACCTATAATCTTGAAACCGGCAATGCTATTTTTGATAGCCGTAGTTCTTTTCGTGATAGCATCAGGTTCATGAGCGGGGACAAGATTGCTTATGAAGAAAAAACAGGAATTATTCAGATAGAAGGAAATGGAAAATTTGTAGATAGTGTAAATAATGTGATTGTATTGGGCAACCAATTACTAATCGATAAAACCAACAGTACGTTTCTTGCCACCAGAAAACCTGTTATGATACTTTTTAGAGGCAATGACAGTACATACATTGCCGCAGACACGCTTTTTTCGGGATTGAGAAAAAATGATCATTTAAATTCCGATATAATTACGGTGGGTGGAAATAAAAGAGACAGCACAATGCAAGTTCTTCCAGCAGACGCTCTGAAAATTAGCCCGGAATCTTTAATTGATAGTTTA
Organism: uncultured Ferruginibacter sp.; assembly: GCA_964496585.1. Taxonomy (GTDB): domain Bacteria; phylum Bacteroidota; class Bacteroidia; order Chitinophagales; family Chitinophagaceae; genus Ferruginibacter. The sequence goes on along the minus strand of CAZCAA010000046.1, from coordinate 9,593 downwards.
AGAAATGATTCTTTGAAACTGCAGAATCCAATAACAGATTCACTGGCAAAACTGCAACGCAAAAAAGATGCTATTGATTTAAATATAGGGCAGGACAGCATTGCTAAATCTTTACTCATTTTGCCACCCGGAAAAGATTCGATGCTACTATCAGATTCTATTCCGACCAAAACAGAGGTTGCTGTAGATACTTTAAAAAAACCAACTGCAATAAACATAGATGAAATACCGAAAGATAGTATCAGGTATTTTTTAGGCTTCCATAATGTAAGAATTTACAATGACTCGATACAGGCTGTGAGTGATAGTATGCATTATTCCACAGAGGATTCAACGTTTAAATTATTTGGACATCCTGTTTTCTGGAACGACCAAACACAGGTAAAAGGTGATACTATGTACCTGTACACGGAAAAGCAGAAAGCAAAAAGGCTCTATGTTTATTTTAATGGAATTGTTGTAAACAAAACAAGAGAAGGTTTATTTAACCAGATCGGCGGACGAACCATAAACGGCTATTTTAAAGAAGGCACAATCGATTATATAAGAGTAAAAGGATCTCCTGCAGAATCTATTTTTTATCCGCAGGATGATGACAGTGCTTATGTAGGATTAAACAGAAGTAAAGGAGATGTAATTGATATCTTTTTTGTAAATAAAGAACTGAATAAAATCAAATTCATAAATGATGTTGATGGAATATTATATCCAATCCGGCAAATACCGGAAGATCAAAAATATTTGAAGAACTTTATCTGGGAAGATAACAGAAGGCCCAAAAATAAATTGGAATTGTTTGAGTAAAAATATTATCTATTTCACTCTAACACTAGATTGCATGAAGTATAAATTTACTATCTTAATTTGCAGCTGGCTGCTTTTGTCTGCCACAGTTTTTGCTCAGTCTGATGTTTTCTCCGGAAACTGGCATATGGATTATTCACCGGCAGCAAATACAACCATTAGCATTGACCTTAACATTGCTGCTCCAGAAAATAACCTCCTGTTTCCCGCAGAGTTGATCATTCAATCAGATAGTTTTACAGCTACCTACCATTTACTGCTGGTGAAAAGAAATATTCGTCAACTCGCCATTGGAAAAAATAAATTTCCATCTTCAGAATCACCATTTGTTATTGGCAACTGGGCAATTTACTTAAACGGATTATTTGATTTAAGCAGAGATCAAAAAGGTAATTTACAGTTACAAACAGAAAGGCTGGTAACGAGGCAGCTTCCATTAGATATGCCTTTAACAGATACGTTTCCGGCTGAACAGAAGATAACGGCTACCCATGTTCGCAATTTGTTTATGCAGACTGATCTTATATTAAAAAAAGCCTCTGGTGAGGCTTGGGAAAGTCCTTATACTGACAGTATTTTATCACCACAAATCTCTCCGGCCTATTTCAGTATTATGGATACTATAATAGTAACCTCACGCGATGGAACACTCAGTTTTGCCGGTAATAAAAAAAATAATACCGGAGTTGTTTCAGTAACGCTAAATGGTAATACAATTATCGACCTTAGTGATTTAACAGTTAAAAAAATTAAGGAAGATATCAGGCTGGATACCGGTTTAAATATACTCGTTCTTTTTGCTGATAAATTTGGAAAAAATCCGGCAAAAACTGCCAATCTGCAGGTTAGTTTTAAAGACCGTTCCTTCGCAATGGATTTTGGATCAAGTCGAGACATTGCAGCTACCTATATTGTAGCAAAGATTTATTATAGCCCTGGTAAAGAAAACGAAAATACAACTCCTTCCGAAAATAGCATTTTAAGAGAACTGTCGGAGAAAGATCTTCTGAGAGACATTGAATTGTATTACTATCCAGATATTACAGGTAGAAATCTCTTAAAAAATGACACCGCAAAAGCTCGGGCAGAAACTGCTTTACTGCGGACAGCCATACCCGTTGGAAATATAAAAGCCTCAGCCAGGGAAATTATTCTTGCACTTTGGGATGATGCCGTGGAAGATGGCGATAGCATTTCATTAAATATAAATGGGAAGTGGGTTGTACAGGGATTCCCGGTAAAAAAACAACCGCAGTTCATCTCAGTAAAACTTGATGGCGGCCCTAATAAAATTATTTTTATTGCTGATAATCTGGGATCTATCCCACCCAATACTACTATTTTAGAAATCATTGATGGCCGCCAGAGACGATCATTTATGATTGACACTAATCTTGGTCAGAATAACCTTATCAATATTTTATACGACGTAAAAGATCCTTAAAAATCTAACGTTTCCATTGTTCAATTTATTTTTCGTTGTTCTGGAAATAGACCGTTACCTCATGACTGGCAAGGTCATTCACCAAAGTAATCCTGGCATCATTCACCCGGACGCCGTTTTCTATAATATATCCGTCTGACGCCTTATTATCTGCTTCCAGTTTTATATTGTACAGCGTATCCATGAACTTATAGCTTACCGACAATGTTTTCCAATCAGAAGGCAGGCATGGTTTAAAAGTTAACGAATTTCCTTTGCGTTTAAGGCCCACGAATGATTCAATAATTAATTGATACATCCATCCTGCCGACCCTGTGTACCATGTCCAGCCTCCCCTTCCCAAATGTGTCGGCTCAGCATAAACATCTGCAGCAATTACATAAGGTTCCACTTTATATACGGCAATTTTATCCGCATCTATTCCCCGATTAATCGGATTGATCATTTTCAACAATTCCCAGGTTTCATCTGGTTTCCCTAAGGCAGCATAAGCCATGATAAGCCAGATAGCTGCGTGTGTATATTGTCCGCCGTTCTCCCTAACTCCAGGAACATAACCTTTTATATATCCCGGATTAAGAGACGATTTGTCGAAAGGAGGTTCGAATAATTGTATGATGCCGCTTTCTTTTTTCACCAGATATTTTCCGGCAGAATTAATGGCTGTGATAGCCCTCGATGGTTCACCTGCCTTTGAAATTACAGACCAACTTTGTGCAATGGAATCTATTTTACATTCTTCATTCTCTTTTGAACCAAGTGGCGTACCATTATCAAAATATGCCCGTTTAAACCACTCGCCATCCCAGGCATTTTTATCAATATTCATTTTAATTTTTTCTGCCTGTTGCAAACAAATGTCTTTAAAAGAATTATCCTTTTTTATAGTTGCAACTTCTGAGAATCTTTGAAGAATATCATAAAGAAAAAATGCCAGCCATACACTTTCACCGCGGCCATGATTACCAACTTTATCCATACCGTCGTTCCAATCGCCAGATCCAATAAGCGGTAAACCATGTACACCAAAGGATAAGCCGTGATTGATTGCAGTAACGCAATGCTCATACAGACTTTTCTGTTGGTCACTTTTTATTGGAAGGTCATAGTAACTTTCTTCTCCTTCATTTAGTAAACGACCTTCCAGAAAATGAACCTGTACTTCCAGAATTGTTTGGTCTCCCGTTACTTCCACATACCTGGCAGTTACATAAGGAAGCCACAGGTAATCATCAGAACAGGTTGTGCGTACACCACGTCCTTTGGGAGGATGCCACCAATGTTGTACATCTCCTTCTTTAAATTGCCTGGATGCACAAAGCAGAATTTGTTCTCTCACCAGCGCCGGACGTGAATGCAATAATGAAAGTACATCCTGTAACTGATCACGGAATCCAAATGCACCGCCAGATTGATAGAAGCCACTTCTGGCCCATATCCGGCAAGCCAGTGTCTGATAATTCAACCATCCGTTAGAAAGTATATTGGTAGCGGCATCCGGAGTATTCAACACTACCCTTCCTAAAGTATCTTTCCAAAATTCCTTAACTTTTTTAAGCGACTCTCTCGCAGCTTGCAAACCCTGATACTTTTGAATAATGTTCAAAGCATCCTGCATATCTTTTCCTGCACCGAGCCGGAAGCAAATTTCATTTTCCTCATCTTCAGCAAGGTCAAATGTTGCCTGCAATGCAGCACAAGGGTCCAGCGCAGCACCTGTTTTACCAGAAAGACGCGAACGGTTCATTGCATCGGGGTTTGCCAGGGTGCCGTTCCTTCCTAGAAATTCCCAGCGGTCTGCTGTGTAGGTTCTGTTATTATCATCAACATCAAAAAAAGCTACCCGTTGATCAAATTCGGAACTATAAACATTTTTTGCCAGAATGGCGCCGCTGCGTTTATCCAATTCAGTTAGTGTATGCATCGCCGATTTGCTTCGAATATCACCTAACACCCATTCTACATATCCGGTTAAAGACATCTTTCTCGGCCTGCCCGAAATATTATGAACTTTTATAAGAATAAATTTTACTGGAGCATTGGTATCAATAAACACTGTCATGGTAGACGTGATACCATCCTCCCAATGTTCAAAAATACTATACCCGAAGCCATGCCTTGTAATATAAGAAGGCTTACCCCTGCATGGTAACGGTGAAGGAGACCAGAACCTGCCGTTCTCTTCATCGCGAATATAAAAAGCTTCTCCTTTGAGATCAGAGATAGGATCATTATTCCAGGGAGTTAACCGAATAGCGTGTGCATTCTCAGCCCAGGTATAACTCATTCCACTTTCTGAAACAACGGAGCCGAATCCAGGATTTCCCATCACATTTACCCAGGGTGCAGGTGTTGGCTTTTCAGCTGTTGTTTCAATTACATACTCATTTCCATCTGCTGAAAACCCTCCGATGCCATTATAAAATTGCAGCATATTCGATAAAGGCTCAGCAGTAGTTTCAAAATCAGCAGATGTGTGAAATTTTGTTGGACTAAAATTGGGTATTGCAGTTTTAATCTTATTTCCACGATTTACCTGTTCTTCCAATGTACCACGCTGATCAGAGATAATAACGTGGGCAACAGACTGAAATAAAATTCTATCTTCATTTGATATCTGATCCACAGACCTGATAAAGATACCACCAGGCTGGTCTTTAATATCTGCCGACAATCCCGGAACGACCATACTGTGGATCCTGTCCGACAACTCCTGCCGGTATCCACCATGATCTTCATTCCATATTACCAGGTCTACAATTAAACCTTTCACCCTCCAATACACGTGGGCTTGTAACAATTGTTTAACAAGGTCGATATTTTCTGCATCCTCTATTTGCAATAGTACGATAGGCAAATCTCCGGAAATGGAGTAACTCCATAATCCTGATTGTCCACGCTTATTTTTGAAAATTACGGAAGGTTCTGTGCGCAAAGATGCGTTAGGAAATATGATCGAGCTGGCTAGTTTATTATACAATTGCGCATCTGCTTCAACCGCATTTATCTGGCGCAAAATAACCTGACTATGCGTCCATGATAATTCCAGGCCTCGGTTGCTGCTGTGCCTATCCTGGTATTTATCTATAAGACTATTACATTGTTCAGTTGTTTCAGCAATACCGAAAACCATATCAATTGTAGCTGTTTCGTATGGTTCTATTACGATTCTGTATTGAATAGATACAATCGGATCCAAAACAGATCCTTCACTAGCTCCAAGAGCTGTTTGCCTGTTTAAAAATGAAGGTGTATGAATAGTATTTCCACGGCCAATAAATTCAGCCCTGTTAGTTTCATAGGAGACTTCCTGAATTTCTGCATCATGCACTTTCATCAGGTGAAACATCGTGGGATTTTTTTCCTCGTCAGATCGCGGCCTGCGGGTGCAGATGATTGCATGTCGGTGTTTAACAATTTCAGTTTGCACAAAAAGGTTGCTAAATGCAGGATGAGCTTCATCTGACAATAAATTTGCCATTACAACTTCTGCATAGCTTGTAATTTCTATCGATCTTTTTTTCCTTGACTTGTTAGTAAGATGTAATCGCCTTAATTCAATATCATCTTCGGGCGAAACTATTATTTCTGTATGTGTTTCCAATGAAGCATCCACCCGTCTGAATTCTGCTCTACCTTGTGAAAATACTGCTTCATAATTACTACCTGTTTTCAAAGAAGGTTGAAAGGAACTGGACCAGTAAGCCTGGGTATCCAGGTCTCGAATATAGCAAAATGTTCCCCGGTTATCACAGGTACTATCTTCACGCCAACGGGTAAGTGCTATATTCTTCCAACGGCTGTAGCCACCGCCGGCATTTGTAAGCATTACGTGATACCGGCCATTGGATAATAATTGCACCTCTGGCATAATGGTATGTGGAGTATTGATAACACGCATTGTTTCTGTACCACCTGGCACAACACTTATGTCGCCTTCATGTACGGTAGGCGAATAAAAAGTAGTCACTCTGGGGATTCTTTCCTGCAGCAGCAACAGTGCTGATTTAACTTGTACATCTGCTTCAAATCGTTGCTGCATCGGTTTATCGCAAAGAAGATAATTGATAGACAATAAGCTCATTCCCTGGTGATGCGCCATGAACGATTTAACTATCGAAAAATCTTGCCGGCGTTGTAACCTTGAAGCTGTGTAATCTATTGCTTCATAAAAACCATATTTGCCTTCAAAGCCAGCTTCCTTTAATACCATGAGGTTAGCATAGGATTCTGAAGGCATTACCATTAAGCTCATTATTGTTGAGTACGGTGATATTACAAGATCTTCACCTAAGCCTCGCTTAAATCCAAGGCCAGGTACACCAAATGCCTTGTATTGGTAATTAAGGTGAGCATCAACCATGTTATATCCCGACTCAGAAATACCCCATGGAATATTTCTTTTTTTGCCATACTCGATCTGTTTTTGCACAACTGCTTTATGAGTTTGATCGAGCAGGGTATTTTCAAAGGAAGGCATTACCAGTAAAGGCATCAGGTATTCAAACATTGAACCACTCCATGAAAGTAATACCGACGTGTTGCCAACATTGGTAAGTTGGCGGCCAAGGGAAAACCAACTTTGTTGTGGTAATTTTCCCTGAGCGATCGCAACAAAAGTAGTGAGCCTGGCTTCTGAGGCAAGCAGATCATAAAAACTGTTATCTCGTCTGTGCTCTTCTGCGTTGTATCCTATACTTAATAGATGTTGTGCTTTATCATACAAGAAATCGTATTCAATGTTTGACAATTCGTTGCACCTGTTAACCAATTGCCCGATTCTTAAAACCATTTCCTTCGACCTCCTGGCCGACTCCGTAATTCCACTCCTGAATTGATTGAGCCATTCGTTTTCAGCAGCTGAATTGTCATCACTGTAAGAAGCTATGATCCTGTTCAAAAAGGACTGCTCTAATTTGCAAAGCTGGCTGATACTGGGCATCAAGGGAAAATGCGGCAATAGCACTTTGAACTTTTCGGGAGTTGGCGATAAGTGCAACCAGGGCAAATAATCTTTCAACTCCTTTTTAAATGCTTTCAATTGTGCAACAAGTTTTTCTGCCCACCAGTCTTCTTCCGTATCCGGATTAAAATCGAGTTGAGTAAGTATTTCTTTTAACGAATTATCAAGTTCATCCAGGTAATCTTTAAAGCTGAAAAGGTCATCTAACTGTGAGGGGTAATTGATTCTACAATTTTTTTCAAATTTCTGAAGCAGGTCTTTGTCATTAGAATTCAATTGTAAAATGCTCACTGTATCTAACAAGCCCTTAAATACGCTTATGCTTAATATGCTTTTCTCCGGAATAGCAAGCAGTGCTTGCTTTAGCGTAAGTACATGCCCTACAAAATTCCCGCTGTCAACTGTTGAAATATAACGTGGGTTAAGCGGAGCCAGTGTTTCTGTATCATACCAGTTATATAAATGCCCCCTGAATCTTTCCATTCTCTGGAGGGAATTTATGGTATTGGTAGTTCTGTTTACAATTTCAGTGTTTGTTATATAACCAAAATCTCCGGCTGTGATATTTGCCAGTAATGAAAGTCCGATATTCGTTGGCGATGTGCGATGTGCAATCCGCTCAACAGGTTCTTCCTGATAATTATCCGGTGGCAACCAGTTATCTTTTTCGGTAACAAATGTTTCAAAAAACGCCCATATTTTCCGTGCGAGCTGACGCAGATACAATGTTTGAGTTTCGTTTATTGCTGCTTTTTCAGGAGGAGCAGGACGGCTGATATACCAAACAATCATTGGCGATAATAACCAACCAGCTAAAAAAGGAAACGCGATTAAAAGTGAAATGGGAAAATATAACGACAGAGAAACAAAACTAACGATCGCAAAAATAACAGCGGAATACATTTTTTTAAAACTACCTGAAATTGTTTGTACAGGACGTGTATAAGTAGAAGGATTCCATTGAAGCAGATTTCTACCGGATATGAATATACGCCATTGTGTAAGCAGTATGGCATGTAAGTTATTAAATGCTTCGTATGGTAGACAAACAAGATCAATTAAACTTTGAGCAAGGTTGTCTTTTAAGGAACGGGAAATAAAGATGAAGTGTTGAACAAAGACAACATCCTGAGGAACGTGAATAAGTTGCCAAACGAAATTAACGGCTGCTGGTAAAAAAATAAGTGCGATCACAGCTATTGTCCAAAAGAAAGGATCATGCAGTATCGTCCATCCGGCAAAAAATAATAACAAAATGGAGATAGGAACAAGGCTCCTGCGCAGGTTATCAAAAATCTTCCAAACAGAAAGATGAGAAATCGGATTTTTCCGCATTTTACTATTGTATCCAGGCACAAACGGGGTAACCCAGTCTGCTATTTGCCAATCTCCCCTTACCCAACGATGCCTTCTCTGCATATCTGACAAATAGTTATCGGGATACGCTTCATATAGTTGTACATCGGTCATCAAACCTGCCCTTGCGTAAGCACCTTCCAACAAATCATGACTTAGTATCCGGTTTTCAGGAAATTGCATGTTTAATGCTTTATCAAATGCCTCCACATCATAGATTCCTTTTCCAATGAAGGATCCTTCTTCAAATAAATCCTGGTACACATCAGACACCGCCCTGGTGTATGGATCAGTACCAGGTTCATTTCCATGTAACCTGGCATAAATAGAACTACCGCTGGCGGGTAAACTATTTGAAACCCTTGGTTGTAAAATACTGTAGCCATCGATAAATCTTCGCTTTTTCGGAGAATAGACAGGTTGATTTAACGGATGCGCCATTTTACCAACCATTTTAACAGCACTATCCCTCGGAAGTTGTGTATCTGTATCTAACGTGATAACATATTTTACTGACCGGTAAATATTTTCATCTCCAATTATCACCGAGAAATCATCAACAACTTTTCCAGATATCAAGGCGTTTAGAGAAGCCAGTTTACCTCTTTTTCGTTCATAACCCATCCAGGCTTTTTCCTGTTGATTCCATTTTCTTACTCTGTGAAAAAGGAAAAAGATGTCGTTACTTTTTCTCTCATATTTCCTATTAAGCGCTTCGATTTTTTGAGACGCAAACTTTAATAATGCGTCTTCTCCAGGTAACATTTCTTTTGGTGCATCTTTGAAATCTGTAAGCAAAGCAAACACAATATTGGCATCACGGTTTGCAAGAAATCTAATTTCCAAACCTTCAACAAGCTCTGCAATATTGGCACTGCTGGTTATAAGCGTTGGTATTACTACCATGGTGCGATGTTCATCGGGAATTCCTTTGGCGTAATCCATCTGTGGCAACAGATCAGGCTTGGCGAGAATAGTTACTAACCAGTTTACAATATTAATTGCAAACTGGCTAACTACAATTGC
>CAZCAA010000045.1:13788-17211 GCA_964496585.1 uncultured Ferruginibacter sp. | reverse complement strand
TTGCCCATAAAAAACGCTGAAACGGAAACGGCAAAAGCAGACACTACAATTGTGCTTTCGGCTATAGACACAGCGGATTACAACCAACGAATGATGGCTCTTGCCAATAACGATATCAAAGGATTGTGGCCCGTAAAAGGACCATATCCATTACCCGGAGCGTTGTTACCTTATAATAGAATTATTGCGTTTTATGGAAACCTGTTTTCCAAAAAAATGGGAATTTTAGGAGAACTACCAAAAGATGCCATGTTGAAAAAATTAAAGGACGAAGTTGCTTATTGGCAGGCCGCAGATAGTTCAGTGCCTGTTATTCCTGCATTACATTATATTGCTGTTACAGCCCAGGGTTCTGCCGGTAGAGATGCTAAACACAGGCTTCGAATGCCTTTTAAGCAAATTGATACTATCATTAGCTGGGCAAAGGAAATTGATGCGCAGGTATTTTTGGATATTCAGGTAGCTCATAGTACCGTTAATGCGGAAATACCTAACCTGGAGACTTATTTAAAAATGCCGAATGTTCATCTCGGTATTGATCCCGAATTCTCCTTAAAAAACGGTGAAGTACCAGGATCAAGAATTGGATCATTTAATGAAAATGATATTAATTTTGCTATCGACTATCTTTCCACGTTAGTAAAGAAAAATAACCTGACACCAAAGGTTTTAGTGATACATCGTTTTACACAAGGTATGATCACGGGTTACGATAAAATTAAACTCACACCTGAAGTACAGGTAGTAATAGATATGGATGGATGGGGGAGCAAGATCCTTAAAAAATCTACCTGGTTGCGGTATATCTACAAAGAACCAGTTCAGTTTACAGGCTTCAAATTATTTTATAAAAATGATCTAAAGCGCAATACACAAGGCCTTTACACACCGGCAGAATTATTAAAATTTACACCCAAGCCGATTTATATTCAGTATCAATAGATGGCGTTTATTTATTAATCTGATTTCTATCAAACGTTGAACGTTTGTTCGTAACTGTTATTGACAATTTAAAAAATGAAAACTTTGGTTTTGACGTTTACGATGCACATTTTATTTTGATCTTTTAAAATCGAGGTCCTGAAAATCAAAACTAAAATCTGTTAACGGAGATATTGCTTCCATTTTAAAGCCTGAACCTTTTCCGTTATTATCAAGGTTAAAAACTACATAAGAATCAGCATCAAAACTGCGCTCATTCCATCTAACTATAAAAGTATTTCCTTTGTATGGAAACATTTCACCGGTTAACAACATTGATTTTTTTGAATCAAACCAAAGCTTACCATTTTTGATAGAAATTACCACATCGCCAAACCATGGATCGGTATAAGTACCAGTGAACAATTCCGGAGCAGGTTTTGTTTGGCTATTTTTCATCTGTGCATCTATATCCTTCTGAATATCGACTGTTATTTTTTTTGCATCTGCTTCATTTTTCACAACCCTGTTGTAGCCATCTTTAATTCTGTCTTTACCGGTAATGCCAAAATAGCTGTCTTTTATTGAATTTGTTATGGCAGTAAATGCTGCTCCGGATTGTTGGTTAGTGAATACGATGATGCCCAATTTTAACTCTGGCAAAAGAGTAACCTGCGTAACAATTCCTGCTAATCCGCCTGTATGTGATACTTGTTTGTAACCTTTTGCATCTGCCAGAAACCAACCGAGCCCGTAGCTGGAAAAATGTGTATTGTAGGCCGATGGGCCTCTGGTTGGTATAATAGTTTGAGGTGTCCACATTTCTTCGTGTACGTCATCACTGAACAATCTTTTTTTAAGGCTATCGCCGTACAATCCGCCATTTATTTGCATGATCACCCAATTACTCATATCGGTAATATTGCTATAGATCCCACCAGCAGCATTGGCATTATTGCTCCAATCGCGACGTATCACTTTTACTTTCCCATCAACAGGTGCATGAGGATCAATCACATTGTTTTTATCAGTGAGCCTGCTAAATGCTGCAGCACTCTCTTTCATGTTCAATGGCTTCAATATCCTGGTTTCTATGAACGTTTCCCAACTTATTCCGGAAACCCTTGCCAGCACTTCGCCAGCTACGATATATAACAGGTTGTCATAATCAAATTTGGTTCGAAATCCCGAAACAGCTTTCAGGTACCGCAGGTTATGAATGATTTCATTTCTGGAAAAAGTATTTGAGTCAGGCCAAAACATAAGATCGCCGGCACCCAATCCCAGTCCACTTCTATGAGTAAGCAAATCCCGTATTGTAAAAGCATCTGAAACGTATGGATCGTACAAGCGGAATTCGGGAATATAGTCGGTAACCTTGTCATCCCATTTCAACTTTCCCTCATCCACCATCATCCCCAAAGCCGCTGCTGTAAATGCTTTGCTGTTGGATGCAATACCAAAAAGCGTGTGTTCGTCTACTTTTAAATTATTTTGCAATGATCGCACGCCGTAACCTCTTGCGTGGATGATTTTTCCATCTTTTACAACAGCTACAGCAATACCCGGTACATCAAAAGTTTTAAGTGTTTTTTCTACGATAGAGTCAATCTGGTGAGAGCTAAGAGGTTGGGCGAGGAGACTGTTGGAAACTATTATTAAAAGTAAAACATAAAATATTGATGATTTGAAGGTCATGCTCTATATTATTAAATTGTTATGAATTTATTTATTATCAGCTAAATATAATGAATTATCGGCCCAAGGTTGGTGCACATTTTGAAGTTGCTTCAAATGAGCCGAAATGTGCTATCTATTTCGTAATATTATGTCAAATTATAAGTAATGGACAAGTCTAATAATAACCTAAATGAAGCTAAATGGGTTTCTTTAAATTCATTTAAAGACGAAGCTACTTACAATAAAATTCAACGTCATCTCACAGACATCAATGATACCATTACTGAAGAAGATATCCGGAATGTAAAAATCTATTCTTATAATAGTGAAATTAATCCGTCAAACAAAAGTACTTCCCGTAAAAAGTAATAGTTGCTATTAATTAGCTTTTTATCAGTATTGCCATGCTTTATAATTGTTTATATGTGCTATGCTATTAATCCTGGCGACTTAAGCATTGCAAATCTGGCATTTTTTACCACAGTGTCTAAAGAGTTAAGAATAGCCTTTCACAGCGTTCAAATCAGTTTAAAATTCTCTGTGAAACTTGATGATAAAAACCATTTTCTCTCTGTGGGCTTATTAAGGTTGTCATTCTAACAAACATCACTAAATCACTATTCGAGAGGCTTTTACCACGTATTTATACCCATTTACTGCTGTAAATCTCCGCATTTTGGCAAAAAGTCGAATAATTACTACAAATGATTTATAGTCTCGCTACAAAAAAGCAAATATGCGCAATCTATCTTTGTGTAACAATACTCCAATACCTCTAGAAGAACAATCCAATAATACCGAGTTCCAATATTTGTGAAAAGC
>CAZCAA010000045.1:0-13688 GCA_964496585.1 uncultured Ferruginibacter sp. | reverse complement strand
TGAAAAGCGCAACATCCTGTTAAGAACATCCAATCCTGATATCACTAAAAAGCTGATCCTGTTATAAACCAATGTTGTCCAGTATCGCTGAAAAATTATATCTTATTTAAAAACCGTTCTCCAATTATCCCGGAAAAATACATTCTGTGAAAGACCTTCGAACCTAACGAAGGTTTTTTTCATTGTAGCCATTCCTGTAGAAATTACTACAAAGATTTAGCAGGATTAACTACAAAAAGTAATACTAATTATTTAGACCTTAGCACTCGATCGAATCACACGATTCCCGCTTTAAAATTCCAATTCAACCTTTTATTTTTAGTTCAATCACTCGCTATGAAAAGCCTTCTGGTTAGGAAGGTTTTTTTTATGCCCAATGGTTTCCTGTCACCTCATTTAAAAAATACACCAATGCTCAGGCATATAGCGCACATAACAAATAATATAATCATCAATGGATAGATGAATTTCCACCAGGTTTTTAAACTCACATTAACCAATGCCAGAGAAGGCAAAATTAATCCCGTAGGCGTTATAAAGCCCATTATACCCATGCCAAACAAATAGGCATTTACGATCTCTCTTCCCGGCACATTAACAAGCATTGCAAGACCACCCATGATGGGCATTGTTAATACTGCCATCCCCGACGAAGAAGCTATGAACAATGTAAACAGCATATACAGCAAAAGCATCACAATTATAAACAGCACGGGCGGCATAGTTCCTGCAAATTTTGCGGAATAAAACAAGATAGAATCGCTGATGTGGCCATCATTAAGAACAAGCGTAACACCTCGTGCTACACCAACAATAATTCCCACACTTACCAGGCCAGATGCACCTTCCATAAAATGTTTCATAAAATCACTTTCGGTTGAGCGCATTACAAAGGCAAGTAAAATTGTAGCTCCAAGGAACAAGGCTGTCATTTCCAGCAACCACCAGTCATACATAACAACACCTGCTACCATCACCAGGAAAGTTGCAAAGAAGATGAACAATAATAATTTCGTCTTTTTATCCAGCGGTACATTGATACTGCTTTTTTCCATTACAGGATAAACAGTCGGCGAAACGTTGTCGTAGCGATAAACAAGCGAAGCAGTTGGGTCTGCCTTTACTTTTTGTGCATACCGTACGATATACCATATGCTTACAGCTGTTGTAAGTATAAACATTACTATCCGCTCCAGTAATCCTTCTGTCCAATTAATACCGGCTGCGTTGGAAGCAATAATGGTAGAGAAAGGATTGGTGAAAGACGAAAGAGTACCTAGCTGCGTACCCGCAAAAATTACCGCAACGGGTACCAGCAAATCATAACCGGCAGCCAGGAACAATGGAACCATTACTGCATAAAACGCCAGACCTTCTTCTGCCATTCCATACGACGCCCCGGCAAAAGAGAATAGGAAAGTGAGAATGATAATCAACCAGGCTTCTCTGCCTTGCATGATGTACGACAATGATGTTAGTCCCTTTATCATAGCTCCAGATGAATTAAATACATTCATGAAGGCACCAATGATCAATATGAAAAATATGATATCAATTGATTCATAAACGCCTCGAATCGGAGCTTGCAGGATTTCGATAAATCCTTGTCTGTTGGCAGGCTGTTGCTGATAACTACCAGGGATGGAAACGGGTTTTCTAATGGCTCCGGAATTAAACTTTTCGAGCGATATTTTAATCCCTACACTATCCAGTGTATGCTGGTTAAATGGTAACATCAACTCTTTCTCTCCATTTTTTAATATAAATTCTTCTCCTTCTTTGTAGGCAATCGTATCGTAACTACCAGCGGGGATAAGCCATGTGGCGAGCGCTGCAATTACAATAACAAACATCAAAATTGTAATTGGCGATGGAAGTTTCCTCTTCATAAAGGGTATTTATCAACGTTAGTATTATTCAAGCTGCAAAATATTTACATTTGATTAAAACTATGATAAATTTAGCATTCAAAAATATGTATGATAAACCTAAACAGAAAAAATGAGAGCGGCAGCATTAAAGGAAATTAAAACAGCGTTAGAGCAGCAACCACAAAATGTTCTGTTATGATTGTGTCTTCGATTGGTCAGGTTTAAGAAGGAGAATAAAGAATTACTGACTTACCTTCTTTTTGAAGAGGGAAATGAATCGGGGTACATCGAGAGTGTAAAACATGAAATAGATACGGCCTTCCTTGAGCTTAACACTAAAAACATGTATATAGCAAAGAAAAACCTTCGAAAAATACTCAGGTCTATAAACAGGTATAACAAGTATAGCGGATTAAAAGCAACGGAAGCCAGTTTACTAATGTACTTTTGTACCAAAGTAAATGATTGCGGAATAAATATCAATAAGAGCACAGCATTGGTTAACCTCTATGCATCTCAAATTAAAAAAATAAAATCCGCAATTGCTACTATGCATGAAGACCTGCAGTACGACTTCAAAAGAGAACTGGATTTGATCATCTGATTTTTAACGCTAAAAAAAATACCGATGCCGCAATCAAAAAAGAGAGACAACCACAAACATGCTCACCAGGATTTCATTCCGCACAAAAAGAAAAAGGGTAGTGCCAAAACTGTTACCATTGTATTTTGTACATTTTTAGCTATAGCCATTGCATGGTTTGCAGCCGGCTTATCGCCGATATGGCTCCCCGTTGGAGCTATACTGGGAGCTGCATTTGGTTATTTCATTGGCAGCCAGGTAGACAAAGCGCTTTAATTATGGTTTGAAAGGCCCTTTAAATTCTCTCCTGAACTCAAGAAAGTCTGGTACCGACACATTTTGAACATATGAATTGCCTGGATTATTACTGATATATTCCTGGTGATATCCTTCTGCAGGATAGAATTTTGTGAATGGCACCACTTCTGTTACAATGCTATTCTTATATTTTTTTGCAGCAGTTAATCTTTTTATTTCCGCCTGAATAATCTGCTTTTCTTTATCGGTCCGGTAAAAAGCAATTGAACGGTACTCCGTTCCCTGGTCGTTGCCCTGCCTGTTAAGTGTAGTAGGATCCTGACTGGCAAAAAAGGCCGCAACCAGAGTTTCGTATGATATCACCGAAGGATTATAATATACATTCACACTTTCTGCATGCCCGGTTTCGCCACCAGATACCTTTTCATATGTTGGTTGCGTATCTCTTCCTCCTGCATAACCTGAAACCGCATCTCTTACACCCACCAGACTTTGAAACACTATTTCAGTATGCCAAAAACAACCCTCGGCAAAAGTAGCCACGGCTTCTAATTTACCCGTAGGTTGCTTGCTGCCAACAGGTATCTTAACTTTGTTTGTTTGTGTTTGTGCACAGGATATGAAAAAAATCAGGGCTGTTACCGTGGAAAAGAACGATTTCATCGCTTGAAGAGTTTAGTTAGCTATATTAACGCCTTTTGGTGAAATAAGGTTTTATCTTTTTGTTAAACAATGCCAAATACGGACCAATTTAATAGCGTCAACTGCAGTTGATAACAATTTATAACTTGTAAATTTGCTTTTCAATTATAACATGTGAGATTAACTGTTGTTTTACTTTATTTTAACCTCATTTTGAGTGCTGCCGAATCGGTGGGCCAGGGCCGTGCGGCTAAATTTACTGATGAAATGAAGGAGGTGCTTTGCCTGAAAATAAAAGCAGCTGCAAAGCACGCATGGAATGGGTATAAAACATATGCCGCCGGGTCTGATGACCTGAAGCCATTAACACTTACTCCGAAGAATTGGTATAATCATTCCATGCTCATGACTCCGGTTGATGCTTATGATAGTTTTGTAATGATGGGGCTTACCACTGAGGCTGATGAAGCCAAATCAATGATACTATCTTCTTTACGATTTGATGTAGATAATGAAGTGCAGGTTTTTGAAGTAACCATCCGTTTGCTGGCATCATTGATAACTGCTTATGAGATAGATGGAGATGAAAAATTTCTTGCACTTGCCACTGATCTTGCCAACCGGCTGCTACCGGCCTTTAACACGCCTACGGGTATGCCTTACAGGTATGTTCATCTTCAAACTGGAAAAACGAGGGATTCAATCAACAATCCCGCAGAAATTGGTTCACTGATGCTGGAATTTGGCAAATTATCCCGTTTAACAGGCAATGAAATATATTATAACAAGGCAAAAAACGCCATCATGCAATTGTATAAAAGAAGAAGCAAATTGCAATTGGTGGGCGAAAAGATAAATGTAATGACCGGCAAATGGGTGAGTACCGAAACGCATATAAGTGGATATATTGATTCTTACTATGAGTATCTTTATAAATCGTGGTTACTTTTTTCCGACAAGGATTTTAAACAGGCTTTTGATAACCACCAAGCTGCCATAAAAACCTACTTGCTGCACAAAACACCCTACGGCTGGTTTTTGAGGCATGCCGATATGAACACAGGAATTGAAACCGGAAACAGTTATGGTGCACTCGATGCTTTTTACGCAGGCCTCTGTGCTTATGCGGGTGATGTAGAAACTGCCAAACACATTCAGGACGCCAATATGCACATGTGGGTAAAGTTTAACATGGAGCCGGAAGAATATAATTATGTAACAGACTCGATCATCAGCCCCATATATTTACTTAGGCCGGAGAATATTGAAAGTTGCTTTTACTTGTTCAGGGCAACAGATCATTATGAATATTTGTGGATGGCGAAAACAATGACCGAGGATATACTCAAACATTGTAAAACTGAAACGGCTTTTGCGGCGCTAAAAGATGTGAGAACATTTGAAAAAGCCAATTCAATGGAAAGCTTTTTCTTTGCGGAAACTTTAAAATACGCCTACCTCATTTTTGCACCGGCCGCTACGGCAGATCTTAGCAAAATAGTTTTCAATACAGAGGCGCATCCTTTTAAAATTGAAAAAAAATAAAATGATTGAAAGTATCCGGGATTTTAAAAATGTTTTTTTTATTGGAGTTGCCGGTACTGGGATGAGTGCCATTGCACAATATCTTGCAGGAATTGGCATTTCAGTGAGTGGGAGCGACCGTTATTTTTTGCCGGGCGAACCAAATGAAACCATGGAAAAGCTGGTTGCTGCCGGTATCAATTGCTTTTTACAAAATGGTGAAGGAATTAATGAGCAAACAGATCTTGTAGTGGTTTCAACGGCAGTGGAAGATACGGTTCCTGAAGTACAAAAAGCAAAGCAATTGAATATTCCGATTATCAAGCGAAGCGGTTTGTTAGCATTAATTGCACGAAGTAAAAAAACAATTGCTGTTGCTGGTACATCAGGAAAAAGTACAACGAGTGCGATGCTATTTGATATTTTGCAAACAGCCGGATTGCAACCAAGCATTATCAGCGGAGCAGGATTAACCAGCATTATTAAAGAAGGTAAAATTGGAAATGCAAAAGTAGGAAATGGCGATTGGCTTGTGATAGAAGCAGATGAAAGCGATGGCAGTATTGTTCAATATTTTCCGGAAGTTGGTTTGCTGTTGAATATCGACAAAGATCACCAGGAGATTAGCGAACTCATGGAAATTTTTTCCATCTTTAAAAAGAATACAGGCAAACTATTTATAGTAAACCGTTCTAATGCACTGGCAAAAGAATTATCAGTGAGCGCCAGTAACGATTTCGAGCTATCTGCCGACTCGGATGCCGGTTATAAAGCAATAAATTTTTCGCAAAAAGGTCTCACCATATCATTTATGATCAATGGAACAGATTTTTCCCTGAATACTGTGGGAAGCCACAATATGGAGAATGCACTTGCGGCAGTTGCGGTAGCTAACCAATTGGGAGTTGACCTAAAAACGTGTGCTGCAGGTTTAAAAAATTATGAAGGAATTTATCGGAGGCACCAGGTTCTAGGAATTAAACAGGGCGTTTATGTAATTGATGATTATGCTCATAACCCCGTGAAATGTGCTGCATCTATTGCTGCCTGTCAGCCGATTGCTTCAAAAGTTGTTGCATGGTTCCAGCCTCACGGTTATGGGCCCACGCGTTTTTTGAAAGATGACTTTATCCATCAGATAGCTGCAGTGTTAAGGCCGCAGGATGAAATATGGATGAGCGAGATATTTTATGCCGGAGGAACAGCCACAAAAGATATTTCTGCAAACGACCTGATTACAGGTATAAAAGCATTAGGTAAAAATGCGTTTTTTGTTGATAACAGGAATGATTTTTTAGAAATGGCAAGACCACACTTAACAGATGATTGTGTATTGTTATTAATGGGTGCCCGCGACCCGGGGCTGGAGGCTTTTGGTAAAAAAATTGAACAGGAATTGTAATTGAATTAACCTGACAGTAAATGCATAGTGTTTACAACACTAGCGAGCTACTGGAAAGGATGTAATCCGAAAGGACGCTATTATTTACATTTTTATTATTTTTAAAAGAAAATATTTAATTGATTTGACCACGCTAATTATAAATATCCAGCTGTTGGCAGGCACAAGGGAAACAACTGTATTACTTAGAGGTTCCGCACTAGCTGATCTTCCATGTATTGAGAATGCCTTTTTATTGGTTGAAGATGGAATAATTGCAGAATATGGCGCGATGTTAGAATTGGAATTAAAAGTGCCGCAATTACCCACTGATATTATTGACGCATCAGGACAATTTGTATTACCTGCATGGTGCGACAGCCATTCCCATATTGTATTTGCAAAAACAAGGGAAGAAGAGTTTATTGATAAAATTAAAGGAGCTACCTATGCTGAGATTGCAGCAAACGGTGGAGGCATACTTAATTCTGCAGCAAAATTAAATGCAGCTTCCGAAGAAGAGCTTTTTAATGCTGCATGGAAGAGACTTGAACAATTGAGCAAACTAGGTACCGGCGCTATAGAAATAAAAAGCGGCTATGGATTAACGGTAGAGGGAGAGCTGAAGATGCTAAGGGTGATAAAAAAACTAAAAGAGAAGTCGCCGGTTTCTGTAAAAGCTACTTTCCTGGCTGCGCATACTTTTCCGGCTGTTTTTAAAGATGATCATACAGGTTACATCAACAGTATAATAAATGATATGCTGCCTAAAATTGCGGAAGAGCATCTGGCAGATTATATAGATGTTTTTTGTGAAACAGGTTTTTTTTCTGTAGAAGAAATGGAAACGATTTGCATGGCAGGAGCAAAATATGGTTTAAAACCAAAACTACATGTTAACCAGTTAAATAGCATTGGTGGTATTGAAAGCGCTATAAAATTAAATGCTGTATCTGCTGATCACCTGGAAACAATGACAGAAAATGATATCAGCCTGATTGCTGCATCAGGCACTATCGGCACTTTACTTCCTACAGCTGCCTTCTTTCTTCGTATGGCTTATCAACCAGCGAGAAAACTAATTGATGCGGGTACTGCAATAGCATTGGCTTCCGATTTTAATCCAGGTTCTTCGCCCAGTGGCAATATGAATTTTGTAATTGCCCTGAGTTGCATCCAGATGAAAATGATGCCGGAGGAAGCTATCAATGCAGCTACCGTTAATGGCGCTTTTGCAATGGGATTACAGGATCAGCTGGGAAGTATAACTATCGGAAAAAAAGCAAATTTAATATTCACAAAGGAAATATCTTCACTGGCATATCTACCTTATTCTTTTGGAGAAAATTTAATAGATAAGGTTATGTTATCAGGAAGATTCGTTTGAGATAATTATAAAAACTAAAAAAGACACTTAATTTTTAATTCATAATTTCTAATTAGAAGATGCAACAGTTAATTGAATGTGTACCAAATTTTTCGGAAGGAAACGACCTTACTATTATCAAACAGATAACAGCTGAAATTGAGAAAGTGGAGGGGGTGAGATTGCTGAATGTAGATCCGGGAAAAGCGACTAACCGCACTGTTGTTACGATGGTTGGAGCGCCAGCGCAGGTGATTGAAGCCGCATTTCAGGCAATAAAAAAAGCTGGTGAACTTATTGATATGAGCAAACACAAAGGCGAACATCCCAGAATGGGTGCTACGGATGTGTGTCCGCTTATTCCAATTGCTAATATCAGCATGGAAGAAACGGCGGCTTTTGCACAAAAGCTTGCTAAAAGGATAGGGGAAGAACTAGATCTCCCTGTTTATTTGTATGAAGATGCCCAACCAGACAAGAGCCGTAGTAATTTGTCGGTTATCCGTGCCGGTGAGTATGAAGGATTTTCTAAAAAAATATTGTTACCGGAATGGAAGCCCGATTATGGTCCGGCAGTTTTTGATGCAAAAAGAGGAGCAACAGTAATAGGCGCCAGAGATTTCCTGGTTGCCTATAATATCAATTTAAATACAACGTCTACCCGCAGAGCCAATGCTATCGCTTTTGATATAAGAGAAGCCGGCAGAGTAAAAAAAGAAAACGGAAAAAATGTATTGGATAAAAATGGTAATCCCGTAAACATTCCCGGAAGTTTAAAATCAGTGAAAGCAATTGGATGGTATATTGAAGAATATGCAATAGCGCAGATATCAATCAATCTTACTAATATTAATATAACTCCCGTACATATTGCTTTTGATGAAGTTTGTAAGAAGGCTGAATTGCGGGGTATCAGGGTTACAGGAAGCGAGTTGGTTGGCTTGATACCGCTGAAAGCAATGACCGATGCAGGAAAATATTTTTTAAAAAAGCAGCAACGATCCGTTGGCGTTAGTGAAAAAGAACTTATTAAAATTGCTATTAAATCCATGGGATTGGATGAGCTATCTCCATTTAAACCGGAAGAGCGGATAATAGAATACATGCTGGCAAAACAATCTGACAGTAAACTTATCAGCATGACACTTAGTGATTTTGCTGATGAAACAGCCAGTGAAAGTCCGGCACCGGGCGGTGGGTCTATTGCTGCTTACATAGGGTCTTTGGGTGTTGCTCTTGCCACAATGGTTGCAAATCTTTCTTCTCATAAGAAAGGATGGGATGAGCGTTGGGAAGAGTTTAGCCTTTGGGCTGAAAAAGGTGAAAATTACAAAAACGAATTACTGCGTTTAGTGGATGCTGATACCTCGGCTTTTAATCAGATACTTCAGGCTTTTTCTTTGCCAAAAACCAATGAAGATGAAAAATTGATTCGCAACAGAGCCATCCAGGATGCAACAAAATACGCTATAGAGATCCCATTTAAAGTGATGCAAACAGCTTTCGCAAGTATGGAAGTGATTCTTGCAATGGCCACTTCGGGTAATCCCAATTCTGTGTCAGATGCCGGGGTTGGTGCATTGTGTGCCCGTTCTGCAGTTATGGGAGCATTTATGAATGTGCGTATCAATACAGCTGATTTTGATGATAAAGAATTTGTGACGGAGATTATAGCCAAAGGGAAACTGATAGAACAAAAAGCAATGGCGCTCGAAACTAAAATTTTAAAGATTGTAAATGGAAAGATCGGTGCATAACTTTTAAACAACTAACGCTTACAATAATTTACAGCTAACACGCAATATTGTTCTTAAATCCACAACTTAGATTCTACTATTTATTAACTTGCGTTGCTTAGTTTGGATATAAGTGTATTATCACAATAAATTTCAATATTAAGCGATAATGATTGGGATAACCTGCGGAATATTAACGGCAGGCTTTTTACTATGAAAAAAACACTATTTGCTATTTGCTTTTTGCTGGCTTGCTTATCCGTGCTGGCACAGAATGATTTTAAGGGTATCATAACATACAAACTATCGGTTGAGGGTGGCAGCGACAGTAATACGGATTCTATGTCGGTAATTATTAGTGGCGAAAGGGTAGCTGTGATACTTTATTTACCAGACTCCAACAAAGTAATTGAAAAGATATTTATAGACGACTTTGCCGAAAGGAAAAGTTATAAAGTTGACAGAAGCAATTTTACTTACGAAGAGGATAGTTTAGAAACACGAAATGACTACCAGTTCATTAATGATAATTCGATCGGTGCCGTAAATAATGAACTTTGCATGCGTTATAAAGCAAATCCAAAATTATTTGACAATACTTCTATTAGAAGTGCTGAATGTCTCGCATCCATAAACTTCAGAAATTCCTATATAAGCAATTATTCATTTCTTGGCGTACAACCAATTATTGTTGATAACAGGATTGTATTAGATTTTACTGTTTTTAATACGAATGGTACAAAACCGGTAGTAACCGTTTCTAATATCAGGAGGTTAGAAAATACTGATAGCTATTTCGAAATTTGGGGTTATCGTTTAATTAAATAATTTTTAACACAATCATAAACTACAGCTTAAGGAAAATATTCCCCACTATCTGCATTTTCAACCAACAAAGCAACGCATTTTTCCTCTACATTTATCGGCATATAGATTGTTATTTAACGATAGTAATTCCATGTAAAAATATTTTTATGAAAAGTGTTATCCTTGTTACTATAATCAGCCTCACCGCTTTCATTACTTCAGCTCAAAATTCACCTGTAGTTGAAACTTCTGCGCCTAAAAGTAATAATGCATTACCAAGTGGGGGTACATTGGGAAGTAATTCCGGCGTAAATCCTATGGGGAATCCTGGTACCATCAGCAATTATTCCAGCAACAGCAATGCTATAAACGACAAATTAGAAGCTTCCCCGAATATTGAACCAGGTGTGTTTTTAGATAGCAGCCCGCAGGGTACTTTCAGATCCACTACCGTTACTGACGGTGGCGTTGTTCAGCAACAAACAACAGTTACAAATAATGGAGCAGTAATATCGACCGTTGTTGAAAAAAAGATTCCCGAAACACCGGCAAAAATAAAAGCAGCTGTTGCAGCGTCCAGTCCGGCAACAGATATTTCAATCGTTCCAATAAATGCCACTGTTGAAAAAACAGTAAAAATTACAACTAAAAATGGCACTAAAAAGCAAGTGCGCATCGTACCTGTGTTAGGCAACTATGTACCGGAAAGCATTGTAGAAAATATCAAAGCAAAGTATGGAGATGCTGTTTATAGCATTATTGCCGTAAAGGTTGCAGCAAGCAAAAAGGTTTCTTACCTCGTTAAACTGTTGCAGGATGGCAAGAGCAGTAGTGAATTATATTCGGAATAACATTTGATCTATAAATGGCTGTGAGAATAATTATTTTATAAGAAATCATGTTATCGCATTAAATACATGCCTGGCCTGTAACTCAATTATTTTATGTAATAACATTTATCAGGAATTGTAAGTAGCAATAGCACTTAATATCGTTTAATAAAATATGCCCGGACTTTCCCGGGCATATTCGTTTTATTGACATTTTATAAAAATAGCCCCAAATATTGGGGCATTTTGGCCAGACATTTTGCTGTCATGGCGTGCAGCCCACTCATAATAAGCTACTCATTTATAAAACGAATGTCTTTTTTGGTTATTGTGTAACGATTTACTTTTTTTACTAAACTCTAAAATCAGAACAACATTAGCATAGTTAACGTTGTAAGTTTAATTAAACTACATTTATACTTCTTAAATTTTATTATTATGAATGAAGATGTTAGAAAATTATCCCCTGAACCTCTTTGGAATTATTTCACTGATTTAAATGCAGTACCAAGACCATCAAAAAAGGAAACAGCAGTAATATATTTTATGAAATCTTTCGGCGAATCACTTGGCTTGCAAACTTCTGTTGATAACGCAGGCAATGTGATTATAAAGAAGCCAGCAAGCTATGGTATGGAAAATAGGATACCTGTTGTTTTGCAGAGCCACCTCGATATGGTACATCAAAAGAACAGCGACCGTACTTTCGATTTTAATAATCAGGGAATTGAAATGATTGTTGCGGGAGATTGGGTAAAGGCAGATGGAACAACATTAGGAGCCGACAATGGTATTGGTGTTGCCGCTATCATGAGTATACTATCATCCACTGATATTGCACATCCTGCAATTGAAGCATTGTTTACAATTGATGAAGAAACAGGAATGACCGGAGCGTTAGCATTAAAAGCAAACTTACTCAACGGTAAAATCATGCTTAATCTTGATACCGAAGAGGACAATGAATTAACAATCGGTTGCGCCGGAGGTGTAGATGTATCAGCGTCTGGGGTATATTCTATCGTAGACGCAAGTGAAGACGCCGCTTTTAAAATATCTATAAAAGGTTTAACAGGTGGGCATTCGGGAATGGATATCTATAAAGGAAGAGCGAACGCAAATAAACTTATGAACAGGCTTTTGTATGAAATCAGCCGTTCCACCGATTTAAGCATTGCGTCGATCGATGGTGGTAGTCTTCGCAATGCAATTCCGAGAGAATCTGTTGCAGAAATTTTTGTAAAGGAATCAGAAATTGATAATCTAAAGATAATTATTGCAAAATTTAATGATATTTTCAAAGCTGAATATCACGTAACCGATCCCAACTTAAATGTGGCTATAGAAAAAAGTGAAGTAATATCCAAGGTTTTTAGTAAAGAATTTCAACACAGCTTTTTAAGGTCAATGTATGCTTGCCCAAATGGAATTTACAGAATGAATTCTGGTATAGAAGGTCTTGTACAAACATCCAATAATATTGCCAGAGTACTGGTACAAGATGGCAAATATGTTATCCAATGCCTTAGCAGAAGTGCGGTAGATTCTGAAAAAACTGATCTTGTAAATTCGATCACAGCCTCATTTGAATTGTGTGGCGCAACTATTACGCTCGGCAGCGCTTATCCAGGCTGGGAACCAAAACCAGATGCTCCAATCGTTAAATTAATGACGGAATTATACACAGAAATGTTTAATGAGAATGCCCATGTATCTGCCGTTCATGCCGGTCTGGAGTGCGGTATTCTGGGTACAAATTATCCTGGAATGCAGATGATTTCCTTCGGTCCAAATATTACGGGCGCTCATTCACCTGATGAAAAGGTGCAAATCAGTTCCGTTCAGAAATTTTGGAAATATTTGCTGGAAACTTTGAAAAGAATTCCTGTTTCCGCTTAAAGCTTTTTTGCATATTATTTACGTAACGCTTTAGCCAATCACCCAAGTAACTAAAGTTTATTCTCTATTGAGAGTCTATTTTAAAATGTTTAGTTTTTTTAAAAATTAACACGCCATTATTAGCAAACTTTAAATTTAGCTGAAAGATTTGGTGAGCATTGCAAGGAATCTGATATTCTTGCTAAATGCTGTATTTTCGAAAGTGATTTTAAAAAGGTTTGGCATTGATTTTCATATTGAACTTTCGCCTTATTTATTTTCTCGGCATCATATTGGAAGCAGGTAAGAAATATTTACCGTAACATGATTAAAACAGAAACAAAGTCTATCAGAAATCTTGGAAGACTAGCGAAATTGATGGATTCTCAATTTAAAATTCCGGGTACAGACATAAGATTCGGTTTAGATGCATTAGTTGGACTTATACCCGGCGTGGGAGATTTCTTTACGTTTATTATTTCCGGAATGATGATTTCAGCCCTTGCAAGAAACGGTGCCAGTGGATTTGTTCTCGCACGAATGGCCTTAAACATCGTGCTGGATGGGATAGTAGGAATAGTTCCCATTGTAGGAGATATTTTTGACGTTGGCTTCAGAGCAAATGAAAGAAATATAAAACTAATGCGGGAACATTACCTTGAAGGACGGCACAACGGCAGCGGACTTAAAATAATAATTCCATTTTTACTGCTGTTGTTGTTAATCATAATTGGATTTGGCTGGTTGAGCTTTTTGTTAATAAAGTGGTTGATTCAATTATTTTAAATTTATTCAAATAAATTTTGCTATTT
>CAZCAA010000044.1:0-17728 GCA_964496585.1 uncultured Ferruginibacter sp. | reverse complement strand
CTCAAGATCTTCCCCTGCATCAAATATCAATCTTCGGATAGCGGCATCCGTTATATTCTCTTTTGTAAGGCTGATTGGTCGAAGATGCATCTCCACCATTTTTCTCACAAATTTCATTTTATCATTGAGCGGTAATTTGAGCTGGGTAAATATCTTTGGCACCATTCGCCCTCCCAATACTTCATGGCCATGAAACGTCCAGCCATGACCTTCTTCAAATTTCTTAGTAGCAGGTTTTGCTATATCATGCAATACGGCAGCCCATCGCAGCCATAGGTCCTGTGTATTTTCAGCTATATTATCAACCACCTGCAATGTGTGGTAAAAGTTATCTTTATGTCCTTTGCCATCGATATACTCTGCCCCTACTAATGCAACCATTTGAGGAAAAATAATTTTCAACAAGCCGGTTTTGTATAAGAGGTCGAACCCAATGGACGGCTTTTTGCTTAACAAAATCTTATTGAGCTCATCTGCAATCCTCTCCCCGCTAACAATTTTTATCCGTGAAGCATTTTCTGCAATTGCCTGCAGTGTGGCAGGCTCTATTTCAAAATTAAGCTGGGTTGCAAACCTGATCGCCCGCATCATGCGCAGCGGATCATCGCTAAATGTTTCTGAAGGCGTTAAAGGTGTACGAATTATCTTTTGTTCCAGGTCAGTTACACCGTTAAATGGATCCAGCAATTTTCCATAATCATCTCTATTAAGGCTGATGGCCATCGCATTAATGGTGAAATCCCTGCGATTTTGATCATCTTCCAAAGTGCCGGATTGAACAGCAGGTTTACGACTTTCGAAATTGTAACTTTCTTTCCTGGCACCTACAAATTCAATTTCAAGCAGATAATTGTTGCCAGAAGCAGATCCAAACGGAGAAACATCAAGTTTAATCTGGGCAGTTCCAAAATTCTTAAAAAAATTAACCTGAGGCACGATCGGAAATTGCTCAGCCACCTTATGCGCCAACAAGATTCCATCTCCAATACAAACAATGTCAATATCCTTGGTTTCTCTTCCAAGTATTTTATCTCTAACGAAACCTCCGATAAGATAACAATCAATATCTAATTCCCAGGCAGCAGTTGCTATCCTGTGTAAAACAGCCAATTCCTGTTCTGTGCACTTAATATCCATGAAGCGCAAATTTAATCCTTTAGCGCTTTAAAGTTTAGAACTGCGCATTTTATTGTATCACGAAATTTCATAATCCCTGATTCATAACAAAACAAAGCGAACGATTTAAACGTTTGCAGTTTAATTCGGCATTATACTTGACCTACGTAACATCCATTAAAAAATACCCGATTAACTGACTAATTTTGTCAAATTGACGATTCTAAAAGATATACATGAATAAAAAGTTTTATATGCAGGGGAATGAAGAAGAAATGGAGTTTATGCCGATCATTCCATTAAACGATGAAGACGACGCAAATGCAGATGCACAGCCAATCCCCAGCGAATTACCCATACTTCCCTTAAGAAATACTGTTTTGTTTCCGGGTGTTGTAATTCCTATCACAGTTGGACGTGATAAGAGCATAAAAGCCGTTTCTGATGCGTATAAGGCTGACAAATTGGTAGGTGTAGTGGCACAAAAAGACAGTAACGTAGAAGAACCTACAGTAAGTGATCTGGAAGATATTGGTACGGTTGCCAAAATTGTAAAAATGATCAAAATGCCGGATGGGGGCACTACGATCATTATACAAGGAAGAAAAAGATTTAAAATTGAAGAAATAACCTCTGATGATCCCTACTTCAAGGCTACAATTAAAGTTCTGGATGAAGAGAACCTGAGTGACGATCCTGATTTCAATGCTATGGTAGGTAGCATCAAAGATCTTGCAGGTCAAATTGTTGTCCTCTCCCCTAATCTTCCCAGTGAAGCAGCTATCATCCTGAAAAATATCGAAAACCCTTCTTTCCTAATCCATTTCGTAAGCAGCAATTTAAACTGTGATATTAAACAAAAACAACAATTGCTTGAGATCAGTAATTTGAAAGCGAGGGCAGAATTGCTAATGAACCTTATGCATACAGAATTGCAGTATGCTGAACTTAAGAATAAGGTTACTGTTAAAACAAGGGCGGAGCTTGACAAACAACAGCGTGACTATTTTTTGCAGCAGCAAATGAAAGCCATCAAAGATGAATTGGGAGGCGATAATGTTGCTGAGGTGAAGGAAATGCAGAAAAGGGCCGAAACAAAAAAATGGCCGGTTGCAGCGAAAGAAATGTTTAATAAAGGTGCAGAAAAGCTGGAACGAATGCATCCTTCAACACCCGATTATTCTGTGGTTTATAATCACCTGGATCTTTTGCTGGATCTTCCCTGGGAAGATTACACACAGGATTCTTATGATCTTAAAAAAGCAAAAAAGATACTGGATCATGATCATTACGGTATGAACAGGATTAAAGAACGTATCCTGGAATACCTGGCTGTATTGAAATTAAAAGGTGATATGAAAAGTCCGATACTGTGTTTTATCGGTCCTCCGGGCATTGGTAAAACCAGCTTGGGTAAAAGTATTGCAGCGGCAATCAGTAGAAAATATGTTAGGGTAAGTTTGGGCGGATTACATGATGAAAGCGAGATCCGCGGACATCGCAAAACATATATTGGCGCTATGCCAGGAAGGATAATTCAATCTATCCGCAAAATAAAATCCAGTAACCCGGTAATGATTTTGGATGAGATAGATAAAGTGGGCAGCGATAACCGCGGAGATCCATCTTCCGCATTATTAGAAGTGTTAGATCCAGAACAAAACAATAGCTTTTACGATAACTACCTGGAGCTGGAATATGACCTTAGTAAAGTATTGTTTATTGCTACGGCAAATAATCTTAGCAGTATACAACCTGCGTTGAGAGACAGGCTGGAGATCATCGATTTAAGTGGCTATGCCATTGAAGAAAAAATTGAGATCGCCAAGCGTCACCTGATGCCAAAGCAAAAAGAAATGCATGGATTAAAACCTGCTAGTTTTAAAATGAGCGATGCTGTATTGGAAAAAGTTATTGCCGACTATACCCGCGAAAGCGGTGTGAGGGAATTAGACAGACAATTGGCCAGCATCATGCGCTATCAGGCAAAAGAGTTTGTAATGAAAGGCAAATTAAAAGCTACCATAACCAATAATGATGTAGAAAAGATACTGGGCAAACCGCGTTACAGCAACGAGCTTTATAAAATGGCAAATATGCCGGGAGTAGCTGTGGGCCTTGCCTGGACTTATGTTGGAGGTGATATACTTTTTATAGAAACACAATTGAGCGAAGGAAAAGGCGAATTGAAGTTAACGGGTAACCTCGGAAATGTGATGAAAGAAAGTGCGAGCACAGCTTTTACCTGGCTGGAAGCGAATGGCAAGAAATTAGGATTAACAGCAGAAGCTTTTAATAAAAAAGATGCTCATATTCATATCCCTGAAGGTGCAACACCAAAAGATGGCCCAAGTGCAGGCGTTACGATGATGAGTGCCCTGGCAAGTGCTTATACAGGCCGGAAAATAAAACCCTTCCTGGCCATGACAGGCGAGATTACTTTACGCGGACAGGTATTGCCGGTAGGTGGAATTAAGGAAAAAGTACTGGCAGCAAAACGCTCGGGTATAAAAGAAATCATTATGTGCTGGCAAAATGAAAAAGACGTTTCTGAAATAAATCCGCAATTTATAAAAGGAATAAAATTTCACTATGTAAAAACAATGCAGCAAGTTTTGGATATTGCCCTGCAGTAAGTAGATTACAGATTTTTGCAAAGCAGATTGGAATGTTATCTGTGTTATAATTAAAATATGTTCGAAAAAATAAAAAAACATTAAAACCCTATCAACCTTTATACCGTAGATATGTTATAAATATTCAACTAATTTTCATGTTGGTTGTTTTAAGGGTTAAAGAAAAATTCCCCCTGATTCTTCAGGGGGAATTTATTTTGAGATAGTTTGATCATCTTATAAGTCTTCTTTCAACATTTTCTGTCGTCTTTTCTCCATCCAATCCTGCTCTTTTTCTGTACTAAAAGCCTGCATAACACCTACAAAAAATATACAACCCACATTACAAGCAAGGAAAAGCAGGTTATAGGTTTGGTACCGGTCGATGGTTCCGTAAAAATATTTGAAGAACAATTTCATATCTATCATGAAGAAATACAACCACAGACCAATAGCAACGATAAACAACGTGTAAGAGATGAACTTCACAATTTTGGAAGGGTGCATCCTTGTGCGACGGAAATAAATGACGTAGGCCGTTACAAATAAGGCAGTAGGGAAAATTAAAATCAGGATCATGTACAGATAAGTTAGCCATGGTATATAACTAAGAATACCAAAGAATAACCTTACTCCCAGCATCAACAGTATAAAAGCGACTATGAACCCGATAAATGTAAAGAAGAGCGTACCGAAAAGCCTGAGATATTTTCCAAAATTATCATCCATTATGCGAAGTTAATGTATGATACTACATTTTGAATTGTAAAAGTTGCGGCTTTTTTGCAAAGCCGCAACTTTCTCTGTTTATTGAAAATAGCTCAGATTAGTTTTTGGTGTAAGTGCCAGCAGCGACTGATACATCAGTTTTATGGTATTTTCAATGTCATCTTTGTGCAGCATTTCTACCGTTGTATGCATATATCTTAATGGAATAGAAATGAGTACTGAAGGGCAACCATCATTGGCATAGGCAAATGATTCTGTGTCTGTGCCGGTGCTTCGACTTACCGTACGTAACTGAACCGGAATCTTATTTTTTTCGGCTACATCCTGTACAAAACTGAGTAGTTTGTTGTGAACCGCCGGTCCATAACAAAGAGACGGCCCCTTTGAGCAGGAACAATCTCCTTCTATGATCTTATTTATCATCGGCGTACTGCTATCATGCGTTACATCGGTTACAATAGCTACATTTGGCTTAATTCTTCTTGCTATCATTTCGGCACCACGCAATCCAATTTCCTCCTGTACTGCGTTAACGATATACAATCCAAATGGTAATTTTTTCTTATTAGTTTTCAGTAACCTGGCTACCTCTGCAATCATAAAACCGCCAATACGATTATCGAATGCTCTGCCAATTAAAAAATCATGTGCCAACTCATCGTAACCTTCCTCATATGTTGCTACGGCACCGATATGAATTCCTAAAGCCTCCACCTCTTTTTTGTTACGGGCGCCGCAATCAAGGAACAGATTTTCAACTTTAGGTGTAGGTTCTTTAGCATCGCCGTTGTTCATGCGGGTATGGATGGCTGGCCAGCCAAAAACGGCTTTCACGATTCCTTTTTTGCCTTTTATCAATACTCTCATTGATGGAGCGATCTGGTGATCTACACCTCCATTGCGTTTAAGGTAGATCAACCCTTCGGGAGAAATATAATTTACAAACCAGCTGATTTCATCAGCGTGGGCTTCTATTACAACTTTAAAAGGATGATCAGGATTTATAACAGCAACAGCAGTTCCATAAGCATCCGTAAAGGTATCGTCAACGTATGGACGAAGATAATTCAGCCAAAGTTTTTGCCCACTGCTTTCAAATCCTGTGGGTGATGAATTGTTGATATAATCTCTCAGGAAATTGTAAGATGCATCCGGAATGGTGCGTTTAGTTTTTAAAGCTTTTGCCATAGTTATTTGAGGGTTTAAAAAACAAAATTAACTAAATAGTTGCCACATAACTGGCAATTACTGAAAACAGCATCAGTCCATCAACCAGGAAGTAATAAAAATTATATCCTTGCGGTTTCAGCGAAAGTCGATAAATGTACAACGTTACCAATCCGGTGATAAGGAATGCCAGCAACTGGATGTGATTATTGAAATAATACCGAAGAAAGAAACCACAAATAATATAAGCCGAAAAAACAATAGCCATAATCAACCTCAGTGCAGGCCTGCTTACATCAGTAGCAAGGCTTCTTAGCGAATGTATTTTGTCTACCACGATATCCCGTGAATCGAATATGATACATAGCATCAACATAAAGAAAAACCGTGCAGAAAATAAAAGAAGAATAGCAATATCGATTACAACATCGGCCTGTATAACCGGTATTAAAACAGTTACATAAGACCACGTGAATGCGAGCAGCATTGTTTTTATAAAACCTGCCTTTTTTGTAAATGCCAGCGCCTTCGCCGGCCACAATGGTACGCTGTACAACAAAGTAAGTAACACAGCTATCGAAACGGGTGGAATAATTCCAGGTGAATACAACAGACAAAGTAATAATCCGCAGGCAGCTACAGAAAAGCAAAATACGTTACTAAAATTTTCTTTTAAAAATCCAAGAACAGGTTTTCCTTGGTTAAAATGATATTTACTAACAAGCCAGTAAAAATTATAGCTGCATAAGGTGGCAAAGAAAATAAGTCCACTTACAAAATGGTTAACAGGCAAATGGAGCAACAGAAAACTCTGGTAACAGAGCGCAGCGGCACAGATAGAAATAAAAATAGAATGAGATAGGATGAATTGAAACCATTTCATCTAGCGGCATAATTGATAAACAGGATCTGCAGTAACAATTGTATTACTTTTATTTTTTGCAAAATCAACTACAAATACCTCGTAAAACATCACATCTATACTATCAATTGGATTTGCACTTTGGCAACCACCCAAACGGCCAATCGAAGCCGTTACTTCTGCCTTAAAATCTGCTTTTCCGGAAACACCGAGGTTAGGAAAAGGATGTTCAAGTGAATCGCCTGTGAGTAAATTTTTAATATGGATGGTAGCGGTATCACCCAGATCGCCTTCCGCATCAGTGATCGTAAAAATTATACCAGGAGATACTGCTGTTGTTGAATTATCGTACACATTGGTAGTTAAAGCTTTGTATTTTATCTGGGGTGACGTTGTGTATTTATCTTTTTTACAAGCTGTAAAAACAATGCCAAGTGTAACTATAAACAATAAAACTCTCATCTTTTTAATTTATGCTCAAATTTAACGATAGAAAATGATATTACCATCTTAAATAAAAAGCAGAAATTTGCTTATTCCCAATGAGCAAAACGAGATCAAATACAATTTCATACGATGAACTGTTTAGCGTGCACCCTGCAGGCTTTGAATCGCTGGCACTTTCAGTTTTCCATAAGCATTATCGGGAAAATAGTGTGTACAGGAAGTATTGTGATTTGTTAAAAATAAATCCCGAAGCTGTAGATAACATTTCGATGATTCCTTTCCTTCCTATCCAGTTTTTTAAAACACAAGTAATAAGTACTGGTTCATTTATGCCCGAATTGGTTTTTGAAAGCAGTGGCACTACAGGATCAGTAAATAGCAAACATTATGTAAAAGACAGTGAGCTTTATAAACAGAGTTTTGTACGATCATTTACAAAAAATTATGGGAGTATCGCAGGAAAGTGTATCATCGGCCTTTTACCATCTTATTTGGAAAGGCAACATTCTTCGCTTGTTTATATGGTAAACGAACTGATCATCCAAAGTGGACAATCATCCAGCGGTTTTTATTTATATGACACAGAAAAATTACAGCAAACTTTGCTTTTTAACGAAAAACAATGCGTGCCAACAATACTGATCGGTGTTACCTATGCATTACTGGATTTTGCAGAAAAATACCCCATGCAACTTAAGCATACTATCGTAATGGAAACTGGTGGCATGAAAGGAAGGAGAAAGGAACTTACACGGGATGAAGTGCATTCATTGCTTACCCAACAATTAGGCTTAGCCGAAGTTCATTCAGAATATGGTATGACGGAATTATTATCCCAGGCATATTCACACGGCAATGGTATTTTTAAATGTGCGCCATGGATGCAGGTATTATTGAGGGCTGAGGATGACCCGTTTGAAGTTAGAGAAGCGAAGAAAATTAAAGACGCCGTGATCCGCGGTGCCGTAAATATCATTGACCTCGCTAATATTCATAGTTGTTCGTTTATTGCAACGGATGATCTGGGAAAACTTTATGCAGATGGCAGTTTTGAAATTAGCGGAAGGCTAGAGAACAGTGATGTTCGTGGTTGTGGTTTGATGTTGATCTGAGTAAATGCAATGGGTTACTTCAGGCAAGTGAAGTATTTAAAGTGATCACAGGTATAGATGAACTATTGTCGGGGCACTTCTTTGTTTTTGATGCACTAACTTTTTAAACCCGCACATTTAATATTAGCAGGAATATAAACAATCCGCTAAATGGCGATAGTCCAACGATTTCTGAACTTAAAGATTACGAACAATTCTGCGGAACGAAAGCGGTTGAAAAACCAATCAAAGAAATTTCAGTTCATAGTATGAAGAGGACGAAGCAAGTGGATTAAATGAAAGGGTGCATAACCGCATATATGCAAAAACATAGGGCTAGTTAATTGTAACAATACGTCTTGTTTAACCTCTATGAAAAATGGTCAGGATCTACAATTAAAATTGCAAACCTGACCATGTTAAAACCAAAACCAACTGAACTGAAAATAGTTAGGGATTAAGTTGTCCATTCTGAATATATTTCACCTGTACAATTTTTGTAGGATCTGTTTCATTTGGTACACCTACCAATAACAACGTATATATTTTATTTTCTTCCACCGTTATTGTCCTGATTGTAGATATGGCTGCGCCATCGGTTACATCGATCGTTATTGGACCAGCATTTACGAGTTGAAATTCTGAAACCCTGGCAAATGATGCCGGCTCATTGATTGTGTTGTCGCCATTGGACGAAACGGTAACAATAGGACTAGCCAAAGTATCTGCAATAGCATTAACATATCGCACCCATGCTTTACCGGTAGTTGCTGTTAACGGAATCAATTTATCTTCAACTACAATTGTTCTGTAAACTCCATTGTTTCCCAGAAGAAAACCGGAGTTATAACTACTGTCACGAAAATCGGCAGATTGAGAAGAAATTGTTGTACCTGAACTAAAATCATATGCCTGCACTTCCCTGTTGCCAGTATAAATTGAAACATAGGCACCTGTGTACCCTGTAAATCCTATCGCCGTATTAGTTAAATTAGTACCAGAAATTGCAAATCCAACATTAGGCTTATCAGCAGCCAAGTTAAAAGCCATAAATCCTGCAACCGGCTGCAATGGCACATTAACCGGATCTTTTTTACAAGACGACATTACTAGCACGGACAATAATAATCCAGCAGCTAATAAAATGAAATAATTTACTTTACTCATATTTTTTACCATAACTTCTAAATGTTTTAAATTTTAATTACTACCAGTTAAAAAGAAAAAATAATGCCAGTAAGCTAAAAAAATTGGTAAAGTTCTGTTATAAGAATGTGGGTTTATAAAAGCTATATGTTCTTCAATTATTCCAACTATCTAATAAATTTGTGGAGATCACAGAATTATTTATTAAATAATTTTTATGTCGCTTTCTTTCTCAAGAATCTCTGCAGGCTTTTGTCCTATTATCCACTTATAAAACTCCGGGAAATAATTTTTCCAAACGGCTTCATCATGTACACCTCCGGCGTCGATTTGGTAGGTAATATCCATATAAGGATACTGACGAAATATCTTAACCATACTGGCAACTTCTGCTACCATTGTTTCAGATTCCATGGCTCCTGCATAAAAATACCAACGTTGTGAAGGAAGCTGTTCAATAGATAACATATTTTTCTGAGCAACTTCCTGTACTTCTGAAAATATCCTTGGGGCATCGAGCCACAATGCAGCTGAAAAAATACCCACGACTCCAAAAAGTTGGGGAAAATACAAGCCAGCATAAAATGAAATCAATCCACCCATCGAGCTTCCGGCGATGCATGTATATTCTCTTTCGGGCTTAGTACGTAGTACACTATCAACATAAGGCTTTAATACTTCGCAGATATCTTTTAAATAAAGTACTCCTTCGGCTGTGCCATGATCTGGATGATCGTAAAGCATATATTCAGACATTCGGTGTTCTGCACCATTTTCAATGCCAATTACTATCATATTTCCCCTTTCCTCATCAAGCGTTTCATCTATACCCCACTCACTCCCAAATGCAATTAGATCATCAAATAAATTTTGTCCATCATGCATATAAATTACAGGGTAATGTTTCTGTGAATCGTTATATCCCTTGGGAAGGTAAACCCATAACCTACGGTTGCGTTGTAGAGAAGGAAAGTGAAATTGCTCATTTAAAATAAAAACATTTTCAGAAGCTGTTGCTGTCATAATTTAATTAAAAAGTAATAGTCGATACCATATTCTTATGGAAATAGTTGCTTAAAATATTAAACTCTCTCATTAAGAATTATGCCATATTTAATTTAGACAGAGATATTTCGAAAATAAATCTAAAAAAAGGAATTTCGAACTATTTGCAATGTTGTAATGAAGATAATTACCCAACACAGCAATACCCGGTAAAAATATTCCATGTTTAGAGATTTTTATTTAAACAAGGATACTACTGTGACAATATTCCCTATCATTTTCCATCCAAATTAATATCTTCGTTTTTACTACCAATTTTAATCATTTAACAGATGTTATGAGTTCACAATTAATTTCCATCAGACCATTTATAGGCGCGAAAAAATTTGAGATCTCAAGAAATTTCTACGCAGACCTGGGATTTAAAGAAACGGTGCTGTCCCATAATTTGAGTTTGTTTTCAAGTGAACACCTGGGTTTTTATTTACAGGATGCCTTTGTGGAAGATTGGGTAAATAATACGATGATCTTTATGGAGGTAGCAAATGCAGACGTATTTTGGAAGGAATTGCTCTCACTAAATCTTACCGATAAATATAGTAGTTGCAGGCTGGTTCCCGTAAAAAAGGAAAGTTGGGGAAAAGAATGCTTTCTGCATGACCCTTCCGGAATTCTCTGGCATTTTGGAGAATTTACCATTAAGTAACAAAGTTGCTATTTATTAAACAGAAGAATAGTAATAACAAACAATTATATCAAACAGATAAATAAGGAAGAGATTTTAAAAAGATATCTTTATCTCATCAAAAACCATCTAATTAAATGACTGACGCCATTGTACCTTTAATATCGTTGATTGCGCTTGAAGTTATTCTCGGTATTGATAACATAATTTTCATTTCGATATTAGCAGACAAACTACCGGAAAATGAAAGAAAGAGGCTTAGGTTCTGGGGAATTGGTTTAGCAATGATAATCAGGTTGGGTCTGCTGGCATTTATTGCGTGGATACTGAAGCTGGACAAAACTTTATTCACTGCATTCGACACTGCCTTCTCTGGAAAGAGTTTGATTCTAATTGCGGGAGGGCTTTTCCTGATTTATAAAAGTACCAGGGAAATCTATTTCAAAACAGAAGTTGAATCACATGACGCTCCTGTTGTACCAGCAAAGAGTAGTTTTAAAAGATTGCTTTCGGAGGTGATCCTGCTTGATATTGTGTTCTCCATCGATTCAATTATAACAGCAGTAGGAATGGTAAAGGAACTATGGATCATGTATACGGCAGTAATAGTAACAGTATTAATCATGTTGATAGCTGCAAAACCAATCAGCGACTTTATCAGTAATCATCCTTCATTTAAAATACTGGCATTGTGTTTTTTACTGCTGATAGGAATTTCACTGATAGCTGAAGGTTTCCAGTTTAGCATCCCGAAAGGGTACATTTATTTCTCTATGGCTTTTGCATTTATTGTAGATATTATTCAAATGAAAACAGTTAAACCAAAGACCATACTACAGGGAGATAATACGCCTGATAAAGATTAAGTACATTTAGATAAATTCATATGACAATCCTGCAAACCAACATTTATTAATGTTACCTACTTTTTTATTTTACAGCATTTAATCAAAACATTCTGCGATAATAATCGAACTATATTAAATTAAATATTTTATGAAATGCTACTTTATCATTTTTTTAATTTTTTTTTCAACTGATATTTCATTTGCGCAAATTGATTCCACAATTAAAACCAAAGCGGGCTCTGTGTTTGATCGAATTTCAAAAAGTCTTTCCTCTTACCAAGTTGATACTTCTGCCGTTCCTGACGACAAAATTACCAAAACAATTATCGCATTGAGAGAAGCGAGAGGAGGTTTTAATATCAATGAGGCAATCATGTTTAAACTTGGAGAGGACAGGAATAAAAACGAAATATCTCAGGCTGATTCTACAAAACTGTCAGATTATTTTTTTCATGGCAATGGTAAAAGATGGCTGGATAATTCAATTATCTGGATATACAGGAACCATTTTTCTTTTTCAGAATTAAAACAACTGTTGAAATTTTATAAAACTGCCGCCGGCAAAAAAATGTCAAGCGAATTTCCGCTTGTAATGTTACAATCATTAATGGCCGCCGAAAAGGTTAAAGACATGTATCCAAAAGACTAAATAAAATCTTCGGGTAATTCTCTTGTAATCAACCACTCTTTTAAAATGCTTTTCAGAATAACAAAATCACTACCCTATCTCAAAGATATTTTTTTCAACAAGAATTCCTTCCTGCTTTTTGACACATTGATAGATGAGCCATCACTCATGATCAAATAGCCGCCTTCAGCTTTTATTTATTTTTCAACTTCGTTGATATTTACTCTAATGAAAGGATAATCTTCCAAGAGCTCTTCAGTATGGTTCAAATTTCCTACTCAACTTAATATTGAATAACTACAAAAGCTTTACTACTTGATCTTCAATCTCCAGCCTACGTAAAGCATCCTGTTTGAAACAGGCCCCCAAACTAATGAAGCATCAAAATATTGACTGAAAGGCTGACTGGCAGAAATGATCACATTTTTTTGAAAATAGTTTGTTAGGTTTTCTGCTCCAATATAAAAGTCCATGGGATATTTTTTACCAACAGTCTTCGAAACTTGTGCATTCATCATTATATAGCCAGGAGAATACTTTTTTAACTGATATTGAATTGGGTTTGCATCCGTATTTGGTATTCTTTTTTCTCCATTGTATGTGATGGTATAATCAAATTTCCATCCTCGTGTTGCATAATCTAAATTTAAAAAGGCTCTATTTTTAGATATGAACGGTCGGTCCAGTAACTTTCCTCCATAAGTAGTTTTTACATCAAAATATCTGTACGCCAACCGGGCATCTAATTTTTTTATTGGCTTAAAATTCAATTCAGCTTGCAAACTATTTGAGAATGATTTACCCAGTAAATTATAAAATTTCACCTGCCTTGCATCTTCAACATCAACTATTACCTGATTGGGAAAATCGTTTCTGAAATAATCTAAACTAAGCATTGCGTCGTTTCGAAACAGCTTGAATTTCTGATCAACAGTAACGCCTTTGTTCCAGGCTACTTCTGGTTTTAATCCATAGGCATTTAATGTATTAGGTGCAATGATGTTTACTTGCCTTGCGCTCACAAAAACACTCGTATTTTCTGCAAATATGTTTGCTGTACGTTGGCCACGACCTACACTTGCCCTTACTACTGTTCCTTGTATAGGCTCATATCTTAGATTTAACCGGGGAGTTACAAAAAATCCATACAAATTATTATAGTCCGCCCTTAAACCTGCAACGGCACTAAATTTCGCAATAGGCGTATAGGTATATTCCATAAATGCACCTGATACAACTTCTGTTCTCTTATAATTTGTAATCTTAAAATCTTCATCGTATTTATCGTACTGAAAACTTAATCCTGTTCTAAATTTATGTTCAGTTGTATTAATAATAGACTGATAAATTAAATTGCTGTAAAAACTTTGTTGCTTCGCATTGTAAGTTACTAATCCAAAATATGAGTTTTGTTTATGACTAATAGCTGCCAATTGCAAACCAATACTTTTATATTTCTTTTGTGGAAAAACATAACCAATCTTTCCAAAGGCTTCGTAGCGTTCTGTATTAATGCCTAAGCCAAAATGGTTTGTCGTATTTTTATCTGCACCCGGATCAAATGCAGTTTCACCACCAACTTTCTTATCATTCAAAATCTTTAGGCCAAACTGCGCTAAAAAGCCATTGCTATTATCAAACTTATACCTGTTAACTAAACTAAATTGATTACCTGTTGGTAAATCCCTAAAACCATCTTTATTAAAATCTAAATTCTTATTGTTATTGAAATCATCATGCAACAATAAAGCTGTTGTCCATTTTGTACTTATTTTTTGGGATAAGTTTAAATTCAAATCAGTTTTTCCATTTCCGTTTACGTAAATATTTGCCAGGAGTTTTTCGCTATTTTCCGGCTTCTTTAATTCTACATTTATCTGTCCTGCAATACTTTCAAAACCGTTTGCAACTGAACCAACACCTTTAGTTAGTTGAATACTTTCTATCCATGGACCAGCAATAGAATTTAAACCCAAAGGAGTTGCAATCCCTCTTGGACCTGGCAGATTCTCTACCGTAAGTTGGGTGTAATTACCGCTGAGCCCTAATAACTGGATTTGTTTTGACCCCGTAACAGCATCGTTATAAGTAACATCCACAGAAGGATTTGTTTCAAAACTTTCGCTAAGATTACAACAGGCAGCTTTTAATAATTCTTTTCCTGTCATTACTTGGGTTCTGATGGGATCAATAGCTGAAAGATAGGTGGAACGTTGCTTTGAAGTTACTATTACTTCCTTCAATTGTTTATTTGCTGCCAACACAATTTTTAATTCGTTGATATCTGAAACAACTATAGTGTCGGGTTTATAACCGGCGTAACTTACAATTAATCGAGTATTTTCAACATTGTGATTAATGCTAAAAACACCTATGTCATTTGTTATAACCCCGTTGGATGTACCTAACCAAACAACACTTGCTTTTGCTAGTGGCTTGTAACTTCCTTTTTTATCTTCTTCTAAAACAACGCCTTTAATAAAGTGTGCGGGGGATTTCGATTCTATTAAATTCGTATTTTCTGTAGTATCCGCGCCTGCTTTTGCACTATCGGTTTCTCTAATATTTATCACTTCAACCTTTTCTTCAATTTGCTGTTCTTCTATTTCCCGATATAAACAGCATTCCGGTAAATTCTTGTATACAGATTTTTTCGCTTTTTTATCGCCAACATCATGCCCAACGGCTACAATTTTATTTTCAATCTTTTCTAATGAAATTTGAGCGGGGTTATATAATAACGAAAGCATTTTACTGTCAATATCCCAAACAGCAGATTTTACGCCTTTGATTTTTAAAGCAGCTTCAATTCTGTTTTTACATTGTATGCAAACTCCATGCACTTTAAAAGTAATTGCGGTGTCTTTAGTTTCCGTGCTATTATTTTGTGCGTAAGATGCCAGGCTTGTAATCACAAGGCAAAACATTAGCAAATATTTTATCTTTATCATTGTAAAATTTTAATAGTTGAAATCTTGTGCTATACTATCAACATAGTCACCTTCGGTAATGTGATACCTATAAATACAACTGGACAAACCTTTGAGAAAAAATTACCGGCGAAACAAATAGCATTAAAACTATCGGCAACATTTTCTTACAAAGAGTTTTCTAAATATCCATTTTAAGTATTTCATTTTAAGACTTTATATTTTTTGTCTCGGAAATTAGGCAATAACGGACGCCGAATTAATAATCAGCGCTGTTGCACTTATCAGTAAAAGAATATGCAACATAGAAAAGAATCCAATGTACACGATTTTACAAAATGGACGCTTCCTATTCAGCTATACTTTTTATTTAATTGTTTCCATCGTTTTGCCACAACTCAACATCATGGAACCGTAGTAAGGATTTTTTATTGCACTTTCTTTGCTTAACCAATCACCGCCTTTACCGTTGTTATACATTGGGCAATGATCGTAATAAACTACTTCATTTGGTTTTGAAATTTTTACTAAGGAATAAATATTTTTTGAAAGTGTTGTAAAATATTCTCTTTGCTGTTTAAGATCTTTTGTTCCGTTGATATGTTCTGCATCTTCCTTTAAATTATTTAAAATCTTCATCCAAACCACGTGTACATCCACTGATAATTTTTCCATTTCTACTGCATTGATAGCTAATTGTAAATCCTTTGCTTTTGCAGAAGCGATATCACCGTCTGATTTTACCAGAGCATCTTTTAATAAAAAGTAAGCATCGTAAACTGGTTGTAAAATGTTTGTTTCCGCGGTTTCTGTTGCATTTAACATTTTATCCATCTTTGGCATTTCTGAAGCCTCTTTCTCAGTGTCCGTAGGAGCAGCAACTTTGTTGGCGCGATCGTATTGGCAACAACCCGGCAAATCGTTATAGGCCGCTTCGGACGCTAAAAAACTATCACTATCGTATCCTGCAAGCGCTATCTTTTTAAGGATGGCATCTTTATCAGTTTTATTAGGATCGTAAGTTATAGTTGCCATTTTGGTATCTTTGTTCCATTCTACTTTTGAAACTTTCTTTGAGTTGCCTGCTTTTTCAATTGCAGTTTTGCACATTCCACAATTGCCGTAGACTTTTACAATTTCTGTTTTTGCATCTTTAATTTGGGCAGTACAAACTGTAATTGTTGTTGCTAATAATACAGTGAATATTAGTAATATTTTATTGATTGATTTCATTATCGTATTTATTTGAAGTTTAAAGAATTATTCTGTTTAATTGCTATTACAATTTTATATAACGACTAAAGCCATTGCTGTTACAATGGTATTTTGAAAATAATTTCTACAAATCAAATCCGATAGGTGCAATTGAGAATATACGGTGGAATGCCCTGTTTGGGCGGGGGTGCATTTGCTTTAGGTAAACTTTCTACTATTGAAGTTTCTGCAAATGAATAGTAAGTATAAGGAGAAAGGATTACAGCAGAAGGAGCAAACAAAAATTTGTAATCAATTGTTGTTTTTTGCTGGGCCTTTTCAATTTTTATTTGTTTCTGTTCCTCTTTACAACATCCCTTTTTATTTTTTTCCTTCATCCCACATTTTCCGCATTTCTTGTCTTTGCTTTGCCAAAGATTGGCCTCAACAAATTTGTCCATGCAGTAATGCACATGTACAGTAGCCCCTACGCTTGTAAAACCGTAAGTAATTAAAAGGAATAAAGCGGCTATTTTTTTCACTTTTGCAAAGCTACTACTTTTAAAGCTATCATTTACTGTAAAGCTAAGTTTTAACGTGCTGTTTCTCCTGTGCTGCGTGGTATGAGGCGGTAATGTTATTTATCTTAAGAAAAGAAGAGGTTTTACTGAGAAGTTCTATCCTTGATCATCAACAGGCTATACACTATAACTGATAATATTAACAGAGAGATAATAAACGAGATCATGGCAATCAATTAAAATGTTGAATTTGCATAAAAACATATGGATTTACGGAAAAAGCCTTCTCACCCCTTTCTTTAAATTCACCAAACAAAAGATCCAGGAAACTTTCGGCTTCATTGATAGACCAAAGCGTTAGTGATTTATTACTTCCCCATTCGCATATCTCGGGAAGCGTCTCTCCAATCAAACCGTTCCAACATGCCTCTTCCAGCAATTCACTTTCAGTGAGTTTACGGTCATTGCCTTTTTCATCCCTTTTATCCAGATGCCTGGATGAAAAACGGGTTTTAATAAAAAGTAAAACTTCTTGTTGGGTATAAGTAGGTTTCATATACAGAGAATTTAGGTTCTTTGATAAGATTTAATCTATTGCAACGGATTATATGCAGTAAAGTAAAATTTTGTTAAATATTCCTTCCTGACTATACAAAACGACAATACATAGAAATATATTGCATTTGTTCAAAAAGGTTTTTAGATTATTTTAAAAGTCAATCTGCCACTTTTTCCATGCAGTCA
>CAZCAA010000043.1:5395-18231 GCA_964496585.1 uncultured Ferruginibacter sp. | reverse complement strand
GTTCTGTTTCATAATATATAATATCGCGGATGGCATCTTCATTAAAAACCATCACCTCTGTTTGTATAGGCTGGCGATTGGGTGGCGGTGTATTGATGATACTCAGATCCCGGGCACCCATCAAACTGAACTGTAAAGTTCTTGGTATAGGCGTTGCTGTTAGTGTTAAGGAATCTACGGTAGTTCGCAACTGTTTTAATTTTTCTTTTGCGGCTACTCCAAATTTCTGTTCTTCGTCAATGATCATAATACCGAGGTCCTTAAACTTAACATCTTTGCTTAACAAGGCATGCGTTCCGATGATGATGTCAACTTTTCCTTCTTCTACTCTTTTTAATGTTTCCTTCTTTTCTTTGGCAGATTTAAAACGATTAATAAAATCAACTGTAACAGGAAAGTCTCTTAACCTTTCTCCAAAAGTTTTATAATGCTGGTAGGCGAGGATAGTAGTGGGTACAAGAATAGCTGCCTGTTTACCATCA
Organism: uncultured Ferruginibacter sp.; assembly: GCA_964496585.1. Taxonomy (GTDB): domain Bacteria; phylum Bacteroidota; class Bacteroidia; order Chitinophagales; family Chitinophagaceae; genus Ferruginibacter. The sequence goes on along the minus strand of CAZCAA010000043.1, from coordinate 17,749 downwards.
CAGCAAGCCTTAAACGCAGCACGGATTGCAATCTCGGTTTTTCCGAAGCCAACGTCGCCGCATACCAACCGATCCATTGGTGCAGGCTTTTCCATATCTCTTTTCACATCTTCACTGGCTTTGGCCTGGTCGGGTGTGTCTTCATAGATAAAGCTTGCTTCCAGTTCGGTTTGCATATAGTTATCCGGACTGTGGGCAAATCCCTGCAGGCTTTTTCTCTGAGCATATAATTTGATAAGGTCGGTAGCAATATCTTTAACCTGCTTCTTTGTTTTTTCTTTTAATTTGCTCCACACATCGCTTCCCAATTTATTCATTTTTGGAATGCTGCCTTCTTTGCCACTGTATTTGCTTATTTTATGGAGAGAGGAGATATTAACGTATAGCAGATCTCCATCTTTATATTGTATTCTAACTGCTTCCTGTATTCTGCCATTTGCTTCAATTTTTTGAAGCCCGCTGTAAACACCTACGCCATGATCTATATGAGAAACATAATCGCCCGGTTGTAGTTCCCTGAGCGTTTTAAGTGTGAGTGCTTTGTTTTTACTAAATGCCTGTTTTACACGATATTTATGGTAGCGTTGAAAAACCTGATGATCGGTATAACAAATTACTTTAAGATCGTCATCAATAAAACCTTCATGTATTGATACAGGTATTGGCGTAATTTGCAACTCAGCTTTCAGGTCAGTAAAAATAATATGTAACCTTTCGAGTTGTTTCGGATTGTCGGCGAAAATGAAAATGTTGTATTTTTTATTTTCATAATCCTGTAAATTCTTAATCAACAGATCAAATTGCCGGTTAAACGCCGGTTGTTCTTTTGTTGCAAATTGAATATTGAGCGTTGAAGATTGTTTACCAGGGAAATTGAATCTGTTGCCTATTTCAATAATATGTTTTTGTGCTATTTCTTTCTCAATGTCTGTGGCTTTTACAAACTCAGTTGCATTGATGTGTGCCTTTCGGTTAAGGTCATCTTCCTCGTCAGTTGAAGTCTGCAGGCTTTTATTGGACTTTATTAATTCCAGAAATATTTCCAGATCTTCTTCCTGTTGTTCTATTTTCTCTTTGATAAAATTCCAGTCTTCCATCCAAACAACTGTATTCTCCGGCAAAAATTCCAACAAGGAAACTTTTTCACCATCATCGAATTGAGTTTCTACATTTGGGATAATACTTACCTGGAGCAATTTTCTTTCACTAAGCTGATTTTCGGGATCAAAAATGCGAATACTATCTACCTCATTTCCAAATAATTCTATCCGATACGGTTTCTCATTTCCAAATGAATAGATATCGAGAATACCTCCACGCACTGCAAATTGTCCGGGCTCGTAAACAAAATCTGTACGAACAAATCCATGCTTTACGAATTTTTCCAGCATACCATTAACATCCAATATATCTGCCTGTTTGATGCTGATGATATTTGCTGAAAGTGTTTTAGAAAGTACTACTTTTTCAAATAGCGCTTCCGGATGGGTTACTATTATCTTCTTATTTCCACCGGCAGCTATTTTAGTGAGCGCTTCTGTGCGAAGCATTACATGGCTGCTATTGAGCAACTGGTAATTTTTTTTATTTTTAAAAGACGATGGGAAATAAAAAATATCAAGTGCGTTTGTAATATTCTCAAGTGTATTCTGAAAATACGCCGCTTCTTCCGGATCTCTTAAAATTACAAGGTGATTTGTTTGCGCGACAGCAGGTTGGCTGTAAACGGCTGCTATTAAGAATTGGGAAGCGCTGCCATAAAGTCCTGATAGATGTGTATGGGTAGGTTTAGACAAAGTGATCCTATCCGCAATTTGAAAACAGCGGGGGTCATTTTTGTAGAAGTTCATCAACACATCGAGATTCATTCGCTCTTTATTAAGGCAATTAAAGCCTTATCCTAATGCAAAGATAATTAACAGTTGTGAATTTTTTACTAACGAAATATAGAGCTAAACTAATAAAGGAGTTATCACAAAAAGGTAATTCGTCATATGGTACCAACAAACAAAACAGCGGAATCACTTTTCTTTTTTCAATGCTTTGCTGTAAACTTCCAAACATCTTTTCCGGGCAAATTCATGATCCACAATAGGTTTTGGGTAACTAAACTCCTGAAATTCCGGAACCCATTTTTTTATGTAGCTCAGGTTTGCATCAAATCTTTTTGTTTGCAGGTATGGATTAAAAATTCTGAAATAGGGAGCGGAGTCGCAGCCGCTTCCTGAAGCCCACTGCCAACCGCCATTATTTGCTGCCAAATCAAAATCGAGCAATTTTTCAGCAAAATGCGCTTCACCCAAACGCCAGTCCAGCAAAAGATGTTTGCATAAAAAAGATGCTACAATCATGCGTACGCGGTTGTGCATAAAGCCTGTTTCATTTAATTCCCGCATTCCGGCATCTACGATAGGGTAACCGGTTTGGCCGGAACACCATTTTTGAAATTCACCTTCGTCTCTTCTCCATTCTATATTGTCGTATGCCGGTTTAAAAGCTTTTCCTTTTCCTACCTGAGGAAAATGCCAGAGTATCATCTGATAAAAATCTCTCCAGATAAGTTCGTTAACGAATGTTGATGAAAGCGGCATTGCTAATCTGGCAAGGCGCCTGATGCTGATAGTGCCAAAGCGAAGGTGTACGCCGAGATGTGAGGTACCGTTTATTCCGGGGAAATCGCGCTGCTCACTATAATGCTTAATTATATCAGTGTCCGCAATTTCGCTGGGGAAATTAATGAGCGGATTTTGAAATCCTATTTCTTTTAAGGAAGGTATTTTTTTATTAGATTGTTGAAAAAAATATTGGGAGTATTTTTCAACAGGATAGGAGCTAAGATGGAAAGCCTGCAGTACTGATTTCCATTTGCGACTATATGGCGTAAATACCGTGTATGGGTCACCGTTATCTTTAACAACTTCAGTCTTTTCAAAAATCACCTGGTCTTTAAAAGTTTCAAAACCGATATTATTTTTTTGACACAATTTTTTTATTATTTCATCTCTTGTGATGGCATAAGGTTCGTAATCATGGTTAGTAAATACGGTGTTTATTTTATATTTAGAAAATAGTAAGTTGAATGTTTTTTCTGCTGTACTATTAAATATTTCTAAGCCTGAACCTAAGTTAACTAAAGAGGTTTGCAACTTCTGTAATGCGGAATGAATGAATGCGACTCTGGCATCTGCTTTATTCTCCAGCTTTTCAAGAATTCCTGTGTCAAAAATGAAGATGGGTAACACCGGAAGTCCGCTTTTTAACGCATGGTACAAACCTGCGTTGTCCTCAACTCTGAGATCTCTTCTAAACCAAAATATATTGATAGTTTCTGCCATAATAACACGTTCTACATGGCTAACAAAATATGGATGAATTTGTTTGCTTTAATCTTGCATAAATTTTTTTAATCTCCTTATTATCATACTTTTTGTCAGCTATACCTCCAACCCAGCGAAGGTTGTAGATAGAATTAGATAAAAATATTTCATCAGCATCCATTAAAGTTGCTTCAGTAAGTTGGGTTTCGGAAATTGTATAACCGGATTTTACTAATTCCTGAATGATCTGTTTACGCATTACACCTGCGATGCAGCCTTCATCTGTTGATGGTGTAAGTATTGTGCCATTTTTGATTACAAATAAATTGGCAATTGTTGTATCTGAAACACGATCAAAGCAATTTAGAATTACTGCATCGTTGCATAATTGCTGTTTTGCAAATAATGCTCCCATAAAGTAGGGTAGAAAGTTATTATGTTTTAGGTTACTAAATGCATCGATACTTTTTTTTGCCTCTTTATAAATACAAAGTTGTAAACCATTCTCATTAAGCAGGTCATTATTTTCGGGCAGGGGCCATGTTTGAATGATGTAGTTAGGAAGATGGCTTTTAGCATCATACAGTCCACCATCACCTCTTATAACGGTTATCCTTACCCGTGCAGCTGATAACTTATTTTTAGTGAGAAGCTGCAGGGTTTCCTGTTGTAATAAATCAGGAGTAAAGAGTTTAGGTTGCTGAAATTGCAGTGATTGCATTCCTTTCCATAACCTGGCAAAGTGTTCATCAAGCAGCACCAGTTGGTTGTTCTTGTATTTTATTGTTTCAAACAGCCCATCGCCATACCTCACAGCACGGCTATTGGCTCCAATGATGTTGGAATTTTCCTCCAGGATCTTTCCGTTAAAATTAAAATAAAGCATATAGTGAAAATAAAAAATCTCCGGCTTGCGGAGATTTTATTTTAAAAAAATGTGGGGGTTACATTTCTTGTATAATTTTATGTTTTACAGCATACATAATAAGGCCTGCCGTACTTTTAGATCCTGTTTTAACTTTTAGCTTGTCCCGGATAGCTTCAACAGTACGTGGACTAAGGTCTACTAAATCTGCGATTTCTTTGGTGCTTTTTTCTTCGCACATCAACCTTAATATGGTAGTTTCTTTATCACTCAGGTGTACGTCCTGAGAAACCATGTGTTGGGGTGGACCGGCATGTCGTTGTTTTAGATTTACCAGTAAAGCCTTGTTGGTTAGTGAGTTGAAATAATATTCCTGTTCATAACAGGTTTTTATTGCTTCATAGATGATTTCGCTATCACTTGTTTTGGTAAGGTAACTGTTGGCGCCCAATTCCATCAATTTGGTTATCATACTTTGGTCGTCAACCATCGTAAGCATGATAACTTTAGTATGCGGACTTATTTTTTTAATTTCTGGTAGTGTAGCGATGCCATCCATGATTGGCATCTGGATATCAAGTAATATTACATCGACTGGTATATTTTTGATTAAATTAAGCAAGTGCATGCCATTATCGGCTTCTGCAATCACTTTTATATCTTTTTTGGTACTTAAGGCTGTTTTAACACCGGCCCTGTACAATACGTGGTCATCAGCTATAATAACTTTAATCGGCTCTGAGGAATCTTCTTTCATATAACAAATATCGTGTGAAATTAATGGTTTTTTTTCGTAATAGTAAGATTACGATACTATAACGCCGGGTTGCAAGGTCTGATTATAAATGAAATAAAGAATGGGTGTATTTACCCATAGATATGTATGGGAATTTTACGCATTTTGTTGGGGGAATTGCAGATTTACACCTTTACATTCCCTCAATTTTAAAAGAATTCTTTATAAGATAAAAGGTTATTTCAATGTTTTCCAATAATTATGGAAAATTACCTATTAAAACTAGATCTCATTTTTAGATTTTTAGATTGATAACAACCTTATCATTAGAAGTTTGGGGAAAACAACAGAACTATCTGATGATTTTCTCCTACGCATCCAAGGATTATGTTTTAAAATTGTAAAAAATAAATAAGAATGAAATTCTTTTTGTTTACTTATGACTTACAAGCTTTAATAATTATAATTACAGTTATTTATTCATTTAAGCTAATTAAGAATAATGGAATTGTTCCTTATATGAAGGGATTTTATCTGTATCCTATCGTAGGTTTTCTTGTACTTATTCCTCATTTTTTATCGGCTAATTTTAATTACAACACAGACTTTGCTATGACTGTTAATAACATATCGTTAATATTTCACCTATCATTTTTAAGTTTTTTTATTATACGAGTTATACCCAGTAAAAACGAGAAGATGTTCTTATATTTTAACTTCTGTATTTCTCTGTTGGTAGCGCTTAACTATCTCTTAAAGAATATCTCTCAACAAGGGAATATGGCTTTTTTAGTCGTTAGCTTGAGCTTAGTTATTTCATGTATAACATACTACTTTACTTTATTCTCAAATTTACCAAAGATAAACTTGACAAAAGAACCAGCTTTTTGGGTAGTAACTGGGGTGTTTTTTGCAATGAGTTTGCAAAGTCCAATAACTACAACGCTAGCCTGGTTAAGAGATAAAATTGCCGAAAATATTTTTTATGCATTTATGGATGTAATAAACTTATCAATTACGATTATGTATTTATTCTTTATTAAAGCTATAGTATGTTCAATTCAGTCCCAGAAAACGTGTTAATATTTTTGTCCGTTTGTACATTATTGGTACTCCTATTAACTTGCTTTATAACATTAATAGTGTATAAATACAAACAAAAGCAAAACACGTATTTTCAAAGCTTAGAGGAATTAAAAATTGCACATGAAAATGATTTGTTAAAGTCTAAATTAGAAATACAAGAGCAAACCTTTGCAAATATATCGCGTGAAATACATGATAATATTGGGCAGAAACTCACCCTGGCAAAGCTTCACTTAAATACGCTTAACCTATTGGATGAATCTAAGGCGTCAATACAAATAACTGATTCTGTTACGATGATCAGCGAAGCCATAAACGACCTAAGTGATATCAGTAGAAGTTTAAGCTCCGAGATAATATTAAATAACGGGTTTATCAAAGCATTGGAATTTGAAGTTAACCAGTTAAACAAGCCCGGGTTATATAACATCAAACTGATGGTTACCGGTGAAACAATTTTTCTGGATTCTAATACGGAACTGGTTTTGTTCCGCATAACCCAGGAGGCATTAAATAATATAGTAAAACATGCAGAGGCAACTAATATTTGCATTTCCCTGCACTACGAGAATGTTAAACTGACGTTAGATATAATGGATAATGGAAAAGGATTTGAGCATACTGCCAGCAGAGATGGAAATGGCCTCGCAAATATGACACGAAGGGCAAATATGCTTAATGGGATTTGTGCAATTAATTCTATTAAGGGGGGCGGAACTTCGATAAAAATTGAAATACCACTGTATGAAAATAAACAAAGCATTTAAAGTAATCCTTGTTGATGATCATGTATTACTTAGAGACGCACTTGCCACTTTAGTTGGATCTTTTGATGAACTCCAGGTAGTTGGAGTAGCCGACAATGGAGAGAAATTAATCGAAATGTTTAAGTCTGGCTTATCGGCTGACTTAATTTTACTTGATCTGAACATGCCGAAGAAAGATGGTTTCGAGACTGCCCTTTGGTTGCAGGAAAATCATCCTGATATAAAAATCCTGGTACTAACTATGTACGATTCTGAAATTGCATTAATCAGATTACTGCAGGTGGGCGTAAAAGGTTTTCTGAAAAAGGATATTCATCCTTCTGAACTTCGGAACGCGTTGATTTCGGTTGCAGAAAACGGGTATTATTATTCTCATAATACTACAGGTAAACTTGCATCATTATTCCAGAAAAACCATCATAACCAATCTTCAATTGAGAAGGCCATCCTCACAGCAGTAGAAATTGAATTTTTAAAGTTGGCCAGTACTGAAATGACCTATAAAGAAATTGCTGATCACATGAAGATCACACCAAGGATGATTGATAGTTACAGAGATTCACTATTTGAAAAGCTTGATGTTAAAAGCAGGGTAGGGCTCGCAATTTATGCAGTGAAAAATGGGATAGTTACTTTCTGAAGTTGTTACTCAATTAATTTATTTCTCATGCCGTACATGATCAGCCCCCCAATTGTTTTTGCGTTAACCTTAGTTTTCATGTTCTGGCGAATAGTTTCTATTGTTCTCGGACTTAAAAAAATGATTTTTGAGATTTCCTCCGTGGTTTTATCTTCAGAAAGTAATTGAAGGATCTTAATTTCTTTCTCGTTAAAATTTATGGGTGTGTGGGTACCATAATGCTGCCTCACATTTTTTTTCTGCATCAGCTTACCCATTACTGCCTTGTTTACCAGCTCATTAAAATAGAAATCATCGTTCATGCAGGTGAGGATAGCTTCATAAATTTCTTCAGGATCAGTAGTCTTTGTCAGGTAAGCATTTGCTCCCATCTCCATCATTTTACTGATCATCTGTTGGTCGTCGTACATGGTAAGTACTATAATCTTGATATCTTCAAATTCCTTCCTGATAAGTTGTATAGCGTTAATACCATCAATTTCAGGCATCCTGATATCCATTAACAATACTTCCGGCTTTTTAATAGCAATTTTGTGCATCATATCCTTGCCGTCTTCGGCCTCCCATAACATTTTTAGGTTGGTTTTGCCAGAAAGCGCCATCTTAATGCCATCCCTGAAAATTTTATGGTCGTCAGCAATAGCGATCTTAATCAGATTTTCTGTAGACATTCTCTTGGTAAATTGGGGTTAGTTTGATGCTTGCAATGGTTTCAGTTGTAATTTAAGTAATTATACAGGTAAAAACCACTACAATTATTCATTTTATTGATATTCAATAAGCAGTTCGTGTATTTCCTCAGTAAAAATACGTAAAAAGGATACTAAATTTTACTCAGCGCATATATCAACAATGGTAAAAGTAGCCTTTCTTCCACTTTATTATTAGGTTTTATTGACAAAATTGGACCATTTAAAGGTAAAAATTATCCACTTATTAACAGATTTTCAACTAAAACGTATATTTACAAAGTAAAGCTACCGTATTTTGATAGTAAAATTACTATTTGGAATTCGTACAAATACCTTATTTTTGTGGTGATTTAATACGGTTATTGGGCTTTAAATGCAATACTGTATTGATTTTAAGAAGAATTAGTAAAAATACGTTTTTCTAATTACCATTGCGCAGCAAACTGAATTGTTGGAAGTTTACTAAGCAATTAATCGTAAACCACTTAAATTAATTTACTATGCTTACAGTACTAATGGGATTTTTGTCATTTCTATTTGGATTTTAAGTAACTAAATTTTGATTTTGAAATTGAGATAGTTAATTTTGAAAGAAATTGACTACTTATCCTTCAAATTCTAGATTATATTACTTTTATATCTGAGATTTTACCTTTAATCTTTTGCATTCTATTTTATAAAAAATTGAATTCAAAAGCGTTAAAGGTTTTTTTTGTATATAGTATTGTGCTTGCTATATTTATAATAGTTACTACGCTAACGGTATATGTATTAAAAGACAGGGAGTTGTATATAGGAATCATAAAAATATATACTTTTGTTGAATATTGTATTTTTTCATATTTTCTGTACTATCTCTATGAAAATATTTATGCTAAAAAAATAATTTTATATTCAATATTACCGTTTTCAATTTTTAGCTTCTTTAGTCATATTTCCCACTCAAATGATTTTAGTAATTTTCCATTACTATATGAATTTTTTTCTTTTATAATTTTCATTATCTTTTTCTTCTATGAAAAAATGAAAACAGTTGTGCTATATCCAATTTACCAAAGTATATCATTCTGGATCTGCGTTGGGCTTTTTTTCTACTTTACAGGTAATTTCTTTTTTTTAGTTTTCGTCAATTCAAGTGCAGATAAAAATTTCGTACAGCAAATGAAACTTATTTATAGTGTAGTAACAATCTCCAAAAATATATTACTTAGTGTCGCATTTTTGGCAAAAGAACCAGTTGAAAATTCAGAAGAACTTCAAATTCCAGTTGACTTAAAATTTGATGATTTTACCCTAACTAACCTTAAAAACTCATAATTAAAATGTTTTTCCTGCAAGCAACCAGTACTGGCATTACCAAACTCATGTTCATAGGAACTATGGGGATGCTTACGCTTGCAATTGGTATAATTGTATTCGTGATCTTCCACCAGCGGAAAGTAATTCGTTACCAAATGCAAATGAAGAAGCTGGAAACGGAAAAGCAACAGATATTATTAAATGCGTCTATCCGGTTTCAAGAAGAAGAACGGCAACGGATAGCTGCTGATCTGCATGATGATGCTGGTCCGCTATTAGCTACTGCCAGGTTATATTTAAATGAAAACCTGGTAAACCAGGAAAAAGCTCAGCAATTACAGAGTATTTACAGTGCTAAACAAATTATAGATGACGCTATATTATTGATTCGAAATATCAGCCATAGCCTGATGCCGCCAACCCTTAAAAATTTCGGTTTAGAAAGTGCTACAACAGACCTGTTTCAAAAGATAAGTGGAAGTGGAAGCCTTAACGCAAGCGCAAGGTTTCATGATTATAGGGAAAGGTTAAAAGTAGAACAGGAAATGCTTGTTTTCAGGATCATTCAGGAATTGGTAAATAATATTATTAAACATAGTAATGCCGGGTTTATTCACCTTACCCAAAATGCCAATGGAAATAATATTTATATCAGGTTACATCATGATGGAAAAGGAATTGTGCAGGCAGAGTTCGATAAACTCAATCACAGTGCTCAGGGACTTGGATTAAAAAATATTGCCAGCAGGATGAAAGTGTTGAACGGAAGGATATTTTTTGAAATAGACCCAAGCCAGACTTATTATAAAATTACACTGGAAGTTCCTAAAGAGAATATAATTTAATAACTTACACCAACGATTTTACTTTTCACATCTTTTTTATTGGTTTTGATAAAATGAAAAAGATGATCCTATTTTTACTAATTCAATATGTTGTCAAATCAAATTAAAGTAGCAATCGCTGACGATCATAAAATCTTCAGGAAAGGAGTTATCCTTTCTATGAGGCCTTATTCCAATATAAAATTTGTAATGGAAGCCGAAAATGGAGATGACCTTGTTGAAAAGATCCCTGAAAGCATGCCAGATGTTATCCTGTGCGATCTTAAAATGCCAGTTAAAGATGGTATCGATGCCACAAAGATCATTACAAAGAAATTCCCGCAAATAAGAGTTATCATACTTACCATGTACGAAGATGAACGATTTGTTGGTCATCTCATGGATTGTGGCGCTGCCGGCTACCTACTGAAAAGTACTGATCCTACAGAGATTAAAAGGGCCATTATGGATGTTATGCGCACCGGTTTTTATCTGAATCCGTTTGTAAATAAGGTCTTGATCAAAAAGAATTACTCAAAACAAAAATTTAATCCAAACCTGAGTTCGGAAATTGTATTAAGTGAACGCGAAAAAGAAGTGCTTACACTTGTTTGTATGGAATTTACTGCATCCGAAATTTCATTAAAAATGGACATTAGTGCCCGCACAGTAGAAGCTATTAAAGACAGATTAATGGAACGTTTTGGAGTAAAAAACTCTGTAGGCCTTGTATTCTACGCCATGAAAAATCAACTGATTGATTAAAGCAATAGCAGTTGATTCATAATAATTCAACTATTTAATTATCTCCACAAATAGTAAGCATTATCAAAACAAACCAAACAAAGTTGCATCAACGCTGGAAATTACTTTACCCAAATCTTCCTCATTCTCAGCAAATTTATTTGTATCGGCATCTATAATTAATAACGGGCCCTCTTTGTAAGAATCGATCCAACTGTTATATAATTCATTCAATTTTTTAAGGTAATCAAGCCTGATATTTTCTTCATACTCTCTACCTCTTTTCTGAATTTGTCCCACTAAGGTTGGTACAGATGCTTTTAAATAAATAAGTAAGTCTGGAGGCTTCACCATCGACTTTAATGTTTCAAAAAATTTATAGTAGTTATCAAAATCTCTTTTTCCCATCAGGCCCATATCGTGCAGGTTAGGCGCAAAAATATTGGCATCTTCATAGATCGTTCTATCCTGTATAACTGTTTCAGTACCACGTTGAATTTCCAGCAACTGGTTTAGCCTGCTGTTGAGAAAAAATATCTGTAGGTTAAAACTCCAGCGGGGCATGTCTTCATAAAAATCATTCAGATAAGGATTGTGGTCAACGTCTTCAAATTGCGGTATCCATTTATAATGCTTGCTAAGCATTTCTGTTAAGGTTGTTTTTCCGGCACCTATATTTCCCGCAATCGCAATGTGTTTTGGTTTTTTGATTTTTGCCATATTTCCCCAAACTCCCGATGGAGTAATTTATTATTTATAAAAAGATGTTAATTGAACGCTGAATGTATGCAAACTTTATAATACAGCCATAGGAAATTTCCCCGAATTAAGGCAACCCCTAAAAGTAGTTCAATCCCATGGCGGTTCTAACCGCTTCCATTGTTGCCACTGCGCTTTTTCTTGCCTTTGCTGCTCCCATTTCCATTACCTCTTTCAGGTATTTTTCATTCGCAAGTATAGCTGCAGCTTTTTCTCTTATAGGTGCGATAAAAGCCACCATATCGTTCCCCAGTTGCTCTTTCATATCACCATAGCGTATAGTGCCATTTGTAAAATCATTTTCAAATTTTTCTATTACGGCAGCATCACTTACCAGGTTCATCAATTGAAAAAGATTCTGAATAAATTCTGATTTACCTGCTGTAGGATCTTGTATGCCCGCATCAGTCTTAGCCTTTTTAACCTTTTTCCTGATAGTGTCATCATCATCTGCCAGGTATAGTGTTGCCATCTGGTTTTCACTTTTACTCATTTTTCCACCTCCATCTAAAGAAGGGACTTTCACTAATTCCTGGTTATAATTAAATGCCTGCGGTTCTGGAAATACTTCACCATATCGGTGGTTAAATCTATTGGCAAAATTGCGTGCCATTTCAAGATGTTG
>CAZCAA010000043.1:0-5295 GCA_964496585.1 uncultured Ferruginibacter sp. | reverse complement strand
GGATCCAGTCCGCAAGCAATATTTTCTGCCAAAACTCGGTGCACATTCGCTTTTAATTCTTTGGTGTCTGGGTGCGTGGTTAAAGAATGCAGATCAGCAACCATGAAGTAACATTCAAATTCATGCTGCATTTTAACGTAGTTGCGAATAGCCCCGAAATAGTTACCCAGGTGCAAGAAACCTGTTGGCCTGATACCGCTCATTACAATTTTTCTGCTCATATTGTTTTAAGTTGCTCCTGACGCGATGTTAAGTTAGTTCATTACATAAATCAAGACGGCGAAGATACAAAAGTAGCAAGTGATTAACAGCGCTCTTCAATAAATCATCTAACCATTTAAATAAAAGCAAAATACCTGTCAACCTAATGCTTTATTTTTGTTGAATGGAAATAAATGCAGAATTGGTAGATAAACTGGCTATGCTTTCGCGCCTACATTTTAATGAAGAGGAAAAAGCTGCTGTAAAAGATGATCTTCAAAAAATGATCGGTTTTATTGATAAATTAAATGAGCTTGATACCACTGATGTTAAGCCCCTCTTACAAATAGGCAATAATTTGAATGTTTTTAGAGAAGATATGCCTTTACAAAATACCTGCAGAGAAGATGCCCTGCTCAATGCACCTTTAAAAGACCATTTATATTTTAAAGTTCCAAAAGTTATTAAAAAGTAGGGGAAATAATAAGAGACTAATTAAAATCAACCAATGCAATCTATCCTTCATTTAGAGAATATTCGTAAAAGTTATTTCCTTGGTAAACAAGAATTGCCTGTGTTAAAGGGCATTTCAATGGATATTTATAAAAATGAGTACGTTTCGCTGATGGGTCCCAGTGGCTCGGGAAAATCTACTTTAATGAATATTCTTGGTTGCCTGGATTCTCCCACCGGAGGAAAATATATTTTGAATGGCAATGATGTAAGCCGAATGGAAGATGATGAGCTGGCCATTGTTAGAAATAAAGAAATTGGATTTGTATTTCAACAATTTAATCTTTTGCCCAGGTTAACGGCGGCCGAAAATGTTGCGCTACCACTGATTTATAGTGGCGTAAGTAAAAAGGAAAGGAAAGAGCGGGCAGAAGCTGTGTTGGATAAAGTAAAATTATCTGACCGCATGCACCACAAACCAAATGAATTAAGTGGCGGACAATGCCAGCGTGTAGCCATTGCCAGGGCCCTTATTAACAATCCGGCGATAATATTGGCTGATGAACCTACAGGTAACCTCGACTCAAAAACTTCCCATGAGATCATGGATATTTTGGGTAAGATTCACAACGATGGAAATACCGTAATTCTCGTAACGCATGAAGATGATATTTCTAAATTTTCTCATCGTATTATACGTTTAAAGGACGGATTGATAGAAACTGATAAGATCAATGAAACTCCGGCAGTGATAGATAGTTTTGGTATTACCCAAAATCTTTGATTTAATTAATTCAATATTATTTTAGTTGATATGGCATTTAAAATTTATACTAAAACCGGCGACCTCGGCAAAACAAGTTTAATTGGTGGAACGAAAGTGCCTAAAAGCCATTTGCGTATTGAAAGTTATGGCACCGTAGATGAATTAAATTCTTATATCGGCCTGGTGAATGATTTATTGGATGATGAAACCTCTAAGTTGATGTTGAGAGAAATTCAAGACAGGCTGTTTACCATTGGCTCTTCCCTTGCATGCGACCCAGATAAAGAAACGGGGATGAAAATTCCAGACCTCAAAGAATCAGATATAACAGTTTTGGAAAACGAGATCGACAAGATGAATGAAGTATTGCCCCAAATGAAATCTTTTATATTGCCTGGCGGACATCAGGCAGTATCAACAATACACGTAGTACGTTGTGTTTGCAGGCGTGCAGAACGAATCTGCGTTCACATGCAGGAAGAGAAATTGTTCATCGACCCATTGGTAATAAAATACTTAAACAGGTTGAGCGATTATTTATTTGTTTTAAGCCGTTACATGGCTCACATTAATAATATCGCTGAAATTCCTTGGAAAGCGAGGGTCAATTAGTTTTTTTACTGGAAGAATCTGGCTTAAATGCTCCCTGTGGTTGCGTTGGATTTTTTTCGTTGTAACCTTTTTTAACAGCATCATCTTTTTGTGTTGCATTTTTAAGATCACTAATAGTTTCGGGGGTTTTCGTTTTGCTGCCGGTATTGGTAGTTTTCTTTTTCATACTTGTAAATAATAGAAAAGTATGCCATAATTATTGCAGTCATAAAAAAATGGATGGGTAAAATATTCTACAAGACGGCAAACGAGTTTACCTTAATGCCTTTTTTATATATTTGATAAAACGGCACGATATTCATTTATAACACTTCATAATAATTTATAAGAGATAATATGAGTAATAATACGTCACTGCCTTTCTATCTTAAAATATCCCAGATCATTGTAGGGTTAATCGGATTTTTTTATGTGTTGTATATTGGGCAAGACATCATCATACCGCTTATCTATGCAGCTATCTTAGCAATCCTTCTTAATCCTTTTGTGAACTTTCTTTGTAAACATAAGTTTAATAGGGTTATTGCCATTTTAATAGCAGTACTTTTTGCTTTCATTGTGGTGGCAGCTTTGATTTATTTTATTTCGGCACAGGCCACAAGATTCAGTGAAACAATGCCGCAACTAAAGGAAAAGTTTGGTCAGATGTTTAAAGATCTTACCACCTGGATTGCGCATACATTCAATGTTAGCAATTCTAAAGTTAATCATTGGATAGATGATACCAAAGGACAAGGTATGGAGAACAGTTCTGCGGTTATTGGTGCAACCATCAGTACCATCGGTGGCGTGTTAGCGATGATCTTTCTTATTCCTGTTTATATCTTTATGATCCTGTTTTATAAATCTCTTTTATTAGAATTTATCAGCAGGCTTTTTCCAAAAGACAAACACGCAACGGTAGCAGAAGTATTGATGGAAACAAAATCTCTTATTCAAAATTACCTTATTGGATTATTGCTTGAAACTGCCATTGTAGCTACTTTAAATGCAGCAGGTTTATTAATTCTTGGTATTCAGTACGCGGTGCTACTGGGTCTTATTGGTGCTCTATTAAATCTGATCCCTTACATAGGAGGTATTGTTGCCATTGCGCTACCTATGATCATAGCTATAGCTACCAAGTCTCCTGAATATGCTATTTATGTTTTTCTGATTTATATACTTGTTCAGTTTATAGACAATAATTTCCTAGTTCCTAAGATTGTAGCTTCTAAAGTTAAGATCAATGCGTTGGTATCGATTGTGGTTGTGTTGGTAGGAGGAGCGTTATGGGGTATACCTGGTATGTTCCTATCCATCCCGCTAACCGCTATAGTAAAAGTTATGTTTGATAGAATTGAGCAATTAAAACCGTGGGGTTTTTTACTAGGTGATACTATGCCTTCTTTCGTTAATTTTAAATTTCCCAAAGCAAAAAAGAAGGTGGAAAAAAAAGACGGATAAGTTGTAGATTTCTTAATAATAAATAGTTTAAATTATTTATCATAGAAGTGAAGTAAATTGTAGCAACTTCGCTAAACGATGGTTGTCGGGAATACAATGATAAAATCCTGTTTTTTTATATTGATGCTTTCCTGTGTTTGTCAGGTATCATCTGGTCAATTGAAAAAGCGTGCCTTATTTTTAGGAAACAGTTATACCGGAGTAAACAATCTCCCCCTTTTAATTTCTAAACTTGCTACTTCCACAGGTGATACCTTACTATTCGACAGTAACGTACCAGGAGGTTATACATTTCAAAATCATTCATCCAATCAAACCACACTTAATAAGATTAGCATGGGTAACTGGGATTTTGTTTCATTGCAGGAACAAAGCCAACTTCCATCTTTTCCCGACAATAATGTGCAGTCACAAGTTTTTCCTTATGCCCGTTACCTTGATAGTGTTATAAATGCCCGCAACAACTGTTGTGAAACTATTTTTTACATGACATGGGCACGAAAGAATGGAGATGCATCCAATTGTGCCAGTTGGCCACCCGTGTGCAGTTACAGTGGTATGGATAGTTTGTTGTACGAACGTTATATGCAAATGGCAATTGATAACAACGCTATTGTTTCACCTGTTGGTGCTGTTTGGAAATACATCAGGCAGGTTTATCCTTCCATTGAATTATATCAGCCAGATCAAAGCCATCCTTCCGTAGCAGGTTCATATGCTGCAGCTTGTTGTTTTTACACTGTTATTTTTAGAAAAGATCCCCTTGATATTACTTTTGATAATGGATTGCCGGTCTCTGTTGCTGCAGATATCAGGCAAGCTGTAAAGAATATATTGTACAATGATCTGCAGAAATGGAAGGTTGGAAAATACGATGCCACAGCAGATTTTAATTTTAGTTTCGGTCAAACAAATCAAATACAGTTTACCAATTCATCATTAAATGCTACAGGTTATGAGTGGCAATTTGGTGATGGCAGTACTTCTATTGAAGCAGCTCCGTTGCATACGTATGCATCTGCCGGGAATTATTTGGTGACGCTTTCAGTAACTAATTGTAGCACCGATTCAAGTTTAGTTAAAGAAGTGGTAGTTGCAGAGCAGCCCGGCACAATTTTTCCAGATGAAATTGTCATTTTTCCAAATCCGGTAATGAGTAAACTTGAGATTAAATTTCCTGATCTCACTGCTGAAAAAGTACAACTGATAAATGCTATCGGGCAAGCTGTTTACTCAGCAAAAACAATGGGAGAACAGCGTTTAATCATAGACTGTAGCAGCCTGCCTTCCGGAGTTTATTTTGTGAAAGTTCTCAAAGCTTCCACATCGGCAACTTATAAAATTATCAAGTTTTAGTATAATTTAAAGAGAATAACTGTCGCAAATAGCTTCAATTTCTTCCTTCAACCCGATTTTACCTTATAAATGTTTTGAAATCATTTTTTCTTGTACCTAAAATTATATATTTTTGCACCCCTTTTGTCGGGGTAGCTCAGCTGGTTAGAGCATCGGATTCATAACCCGAAGGTCGGCAGTTCAAGTCTGCTCCCCGATACTAAGCCTAAATACTGATTATAAAGTGTTTAGGCTTTTTTAATTTTTAAGCTTTTGGTTAATTTAGTTCTACCAGTAACACTTTCCGGAACACTTTATAACTAATACAGTGATAAAATTACCTAATAAATGTTATTGCTCTGAATTGAAGGTAAATCGTAAGATGGCGCACAATCAACTTTTCTAGCTGATAGAATTATTAGATTTGTAGTCTCTCTAAAAAAATATATGACACTTTTTAGTTATCCAGAATTTACTATTCA
>CAZCAA010000042.1:4471-19040 GCA_964496585.1 uncultured Ferruginibacter sp. | reverse complement strand
AGTTGAATAATTTTATTCCGTCTGTGGCTGTTGCTATAAAAATTGCGAGGGCGTTAAAAGTGCCGGTAGAAACGTTGTTTTTATTAGATGATCCTGATTATGTGCCGGATGAAAAATAGTAACATACAAAACACGATAAAAACATATCGTGCCGTATGATTTGATAATGTGTATATATGTTTCATTAACAAACTGGTTAAAAAAATTATCGGTGAAATACGAACTACGCGAACTCGATGAAATAATTCCTGTTAAATTGAAGCCTCGAAATTTTAACAGGCAACAAAATAAGGCCGCATTTTTTAAAAAATGTGCCGCAACTGTATTGGAGGAAGTGAAGAGAATCAGGACGCATTTACTGGATGATGTGCTCAATTGTGAAAACGAACAGCGGATCATCTTTTATGTTCAGGAACACCAACATGCCTGTACCACGTTATCTGATGTGTTGCAGGAATATGTGAATCCGGATTCAGCTGAAAGCGTTTATACACTACCGGCATTGAAACCATTTATTGATGATTATAAAAGCCTGTTAACCGCCATTGAAGCATTGAATGTGTTCATCCGGAATAAATTTATCCATTGGTATGATAACGGTTTTAAAATAACGGATCAACTCCGGCAACAGTACATAGAGAAGATCAAAACTAATTTAACAACACTAATTGCTACGCTTGAAGAAAACGAGATAAGCCCGGCATTATCGGTTCTTACGATTGAGCCCTTTAAGAAATTTGTAAACATTCGTACCAGCATTTGCCGGCATGATCTTGATTATTTCTTTTATTACCAGGCGGCGTTAACATCCTTCCTGGGTAAAGGATATATCTCTAATGACCATTTACTGGCTTTTCTATGCAGCTGCAATTATAACAGCAACGCTTTTTTGGAATATTATTTCAATGTTAAAAAGCCTGCTCAGCATGAACCCATAGCCGACCAGATTAAATTTTATTACAGGCAGTTGAAACTAATGAACCAATTGCATGTTACTGCAAGTATTAAATATGATCCTTCATTACCTGATGTGAAAGAGCGGATTTCTACCTGGCTGCGAGAAGAAATAAATTTCTTAGAAAAACAACAACAGCCCGAACAGCTTTTACCTGTTTGTAATGGAGCGCCGGTTTCTACCTCCGGCAAACTCCACACAAGCCTTTCGGTTTCAAATTTATCACTTGGCATTAAACTTTTACTGGATACCGGAATCATTAAAACCAATAATACAAAGGCGCTGATAAAAGTGATAGCAGGAAATTTCCGCACTGAAAAAAGTGAGACAATATCTGAAATCAGCTTAAGGAATAAAATTTATAATATTGAAACGGCTGCTGCTACAGGCATGAAGGATATTATTATCACGCTATTGAATGAGGTTAGGAAATATTGAAGGATAAAAACAAAGTACCTGGCCCATAACAATGGAAATTACCGTTAAAAACTCCATGCGTTTATTATTTAAGAAATGCTGAGATTTGCTTTTTCAACTTTCGGCTGGTGAAATGGCATTTTCTCTCCTACTCTCTAAACTTTCTATTTTTACAATGCTGCCAAGCTAGAAAAAAAGCAGAAAAAAAATCAACTGTTTATAGCCTTTTTGTTTTTAGATGCTTTGGCAAATTATTCAGATATTTCGATAAAAATCGAGCGTTAAACTTGTACACGCCAACAGGCACGCATTGGAACAGGGACTTCCTTTTTCGTAAAATTTTCTTCAGAAGCTATTTCATTTTAATTCACCCTGGTAAAAATCCAGCACTTTGGTACGTAATAAATATTCGTAACGTGCAACGGTTAAATTGATATTTGCTCTATCGAGATTATTTTTAATAATTATATATTCTACACTGTTTACAGCACCCAGGTTAAAGCGTATCTCCACAGCACGGAAAGATTCCTCGTATGCAGCTACCTGATCGTTGATTGCATTGTATTTTTCAAAAGCAGTACTCATGTCGAGATGCGCCTGTTCAATAGACTGTTTTAATTGTAACCTTGTATTCTCAGCAATATAGCCGATTCGCTTTTCTTCCAGTTTAGCAAGTTTTATATTGGTTCTTGTTTGCATTGATGAAAAAACAGGAATGCTTAAACTCACACCAAATTGACTGCTTAGATTATTATTATACTGGTTGGTAAAACTGATCTTTTGGCTGTTGTATTTCGTTTGATTGGTCATTACGGAATAATTATTTACACCCACAACTACATAATCGCTGGTAGCAACATCCATAGAACTTACGGGAATTAAAGTTCTTGCAGCACTGGAATAATTAGTACCTAACTGACCAAAAAGAGATATTGTTGGATAAAGGCCGGCAGTTGCAATCTTTATTGCTTTTGTAGCAGCCTTTGTACGAAGATCTGCGGCTTGTACCATGGCCAGACTTTGTAATGCCTTACTGTAAACATTAGCCGCAGTTGCATCATATAATTTAACGGTTGTCTGAAATCCTTGCCTGTCGATCTGCATTTCTTTTGTATAAGGCACATTCATTAACTGTGCTAAATTAAGCTTCGACATTTCAAGCGCACGACCTGCATTTACGAGCGATACCTGATCAGCAGCAACCTGTCCCTTCATATCATATAGTGCTGCAGGTGCAATAGCACCTTCATTATTGAGTACGGTTAAACGCTCAACTTGTTTTTGCGTAACGGCCATCTGCTCACGCGTTTGTTTCAAAACATCTTCATCGTTCATCATTTGCAAAAAAGCTAAGATAACATTCAGCGTTAAATTATCTTTTTCCTGTTGCAATTCCATCTTAGCTGCCTGGAAATTAAATGATTCCTGCTTGATGGCATTGTTGGTTTGAAATCCTCTGAATACCGGAACTGATGCAGTTAAATTCGCATTGGAAGAGGATAACTGTTGATTATTATAACTGTTGGTAAACGGATCAATACTTCTTCCGCTGTTAATGCCATAATTAATACCGGCAGCAATATTTGGTAGCCGGTTATATTTAGCCTGGTTTAAATTAAGTTGGGCACTCTGCTCAACTAATCCCACTTGCTTAACAGCAATATTGTTTGTCATGGCAATATCCAAACAGTTTTGCAGCGTAAGTTTTGAAGCACCATCCTGTGCTAACACACTTGTGGTCAGCAGAAATATTATTACACCTGGTATTAAAATAAATTTCAATTTAGTCATCATTTCGTTTAAATATTTTAAAGTTCAATCCTGCCATCGAGCAGGTTAATAATTCGTGAACCGTATGCTGCATTTTTTTCGGAGTGCGTAACTTGTATGATTGCTACTCCTTCTTTATTCAATTCGCTGAATAAATTCATGATCTCCTCCCCTTGTTTTGAATTGAGGTTTCCTGTTGGTTCATCAGCAAGTAATAATCTTGGTTTGGCAATGAGCGCCCTTGCAATACCAACCAGCTGTTGTTGTCCTCCCGAAAGCTGCGTAGGAAATAAATCTTTTTTGCCAACGATGTTAAACCTATCCAAAATATCCGCTACCATCGCTTTCCTTTCAGATGATTTTATATTCTGATAGATCAAAGGCGTTTCAATGTTCTCATAAACGGTCAATTCATCAATAAGATGATATGCCTGAAATACAAAGCCTATGTATTGTTTGTACAAAGCAGCCCTTTGCTTTTCTTTTAGTTTATGTACCGATTCGTTCATGAAACTATATTCACCTTCATTAAATTCATCGAGCATACCAATTACATTTAGTAATGTTGATTTGCCGGAACCTGATGGGCCCATGATGGATATAAATTCTCCTTCTTTTATGGTTAGATTAATATCCTTCAATAAAAATATGCGATTATTACCCGTGTTCACCCATTTGTAAATTCCTTTAAGTTCTATCATGATTTATTTTTATACTGTTCGTAAATTTTTTATTTCGATTCATTTCGGGATACTGTTACTCCGTTCGTAATGACATCTCTACTATTTAAATTTGTACTATAAATATTTTTTTCTTTAGCTGGATATCTATCGTAGTTCAATTCATTATAAACATATACCGTTATCAGCATAAAACAGGTTAAGTCAGCAGCCAGGCCGCAATATTGATAAAAGTAAAATATTTTTATTCCCCTATATTCCAAAAGGCTACTTTGAGATAATCTTTGATCATAGTTCGCTTTTATTCTGTTCTTAATGATTTAACCGGGTTTGATCTGGCGGCTTTTATCGCCTGGTAGCTTACTGTTATAAAAGCAATGAGCACCGATCCTAAGCCTGCAGAAGCAAATACCCACCACTCTATATTAACGCGGTAAGTGTAACTTTGCAGCCATTTATTCATAGCATACCAGGCAATTGGTGATGCAATGAAAAAGGCAATTAAAACGAGTTTCAAAAAGTCTTTAGATAATAGCGTTGTGATGCCGCCAACACTTGCGCCCAACACTTTGCGTACTCCAATTTCTTTAATACGACTTTCCGCCATATACATAGCAAGACCAAACAGACCAAGACAGGAAATAAAAATAGACAATCCCGCAAATAATGCAGACAACTTACCTGTACGTTCTTGTGATTTAAATTTATTAGCATAAGAATCATCCGCAAAAACATATTCAAAAGGAATCTGAGGATTATACTTTTTAAATATCGTTTCCGCCTTGGCAATATTTTGTAATGCGCTTTCCGCAGGATTTAACCTAAAATGGATAACCTGGAAAAAATCAACTGACGGCCCGAATATTATGGTTGGAGTTACTTTTGCAACAAAAGGTGATTCCAAAATAAAATCCTGCACAACGCCTATAACATGAAATTGCCTGTCACCAAAATTTTTAACTACCATGCCAATTGGGTCTTTTACATGCATGGCTTTTACTGCGGCTTCATTTAAAAGGATGGCTGAAGTGTCTGTTGGATAATTGTAAACGTCAATATCTCTGCCTTGCAAAAGTTTACCACCCATTGTTTTTACAAAATCTGCATCAGAACCCATTCTTACAAAATCAGTTTTCTTATCAGCCTCTGTGCAACCATCCCAGGAAAAGCCCCAACTGTCGCTCCAGCGTTGCGTTATGGGATTTAATGATCTTGAAACCGAAACTGCTGCACCACTGCTTATCAGCTCTTGTCTGATAATCGGATAATTTTTATCTGCATCTCCCTGCACAAATGTGTAAACGAGACTGTTTCTATTGTAGCCGGTATCACGGTCTTGTCCAAATTGTATCTGGTGTGTTACAATGATGGTACTAATAATAAGTATAATTGCAAAAGAAAATTGCAATACCACCAATACCTTCCGTGGTGTAACCAGAGCATTTGTTTTCTTGAATGTTCCCTTTAAAACTTTTACAGGTGTGAATGATGAGAGATAAAATGCCGGATAACATCCTGCAAGCAGACCTGTGAACAAAACAAATATTATACAAAACAACCAGAATAACGGGCTCGCATAATCTACAGACAAATCTTTACCTGTTAATTGGTTAAAACTCTGCAAGCTGAGCTGTACAAGCAAAATACCAATCACAAAAGCTATAAATGAAATGATCACACTTTCTCCAATGAATTGAAAGATTAAACCATTACGTTGAGCACCCGCAGTCTTTCGTATGCCTACTTCCTTCGCACGTTTTTCACTTTGCGCCGTAGACAGATTCATAAAATTAATACAGGCAATAAGCAAGATCAGTATGGCAATTATGATGAAAAGATTGACTGTTTCAATCTGCCCGCCAACTAATTTACCATTTTCATCTTTTGAATATAAGTGAAGCCTGCTGAGCGATTGAGTAAATACCAATGTAGCCTCGTCAGAGTGACTTCTGGTAATGTTTTCTACCTTTTTATCGAATGCGGCCTGCGAGGCACCTGGCTTCAGCATTACGAATGTACTTACAGAATTATCTCCCCAATTATCGCTATCCCAATGTAGCTTTTTCCTAAATGCCCACGGCAATAAGTATTCAAAATCAAACGAAGTATTATTGGGTAAATCTTTAAGCACAGCAGATACAGTAAAATTTTCAACACTATCAATCAATACCGTTTTCCCAATTACATTTTCATTGCCAAATAATTTAATGGCGAGCTTCTTAGTAAGTACAATGTTATAATAACCATTCAAAGCCTGTGCTGCATTACCTTGTAAGAGCGGGAAATCGAACATATTAAGAAAACCGCTGTCTGCAAAAGCACCACGTAAATTCAAATGTTTTTCACCGTTACTCACCATGAAAGTACTATTGTTGTAACGGGTAACATATTCTACTTCGGGGTAATCTTTTTTCAATGCAGCGGTCATTACACTTGGTGTGCGATTCCAGGAATGCAATTCTCCATCAAACTTATCGCGGTTATACATTTGGTACAACCTGTCGGTATTTGAATAAAATCGATCAAAGCTTAGCTCATTCTGCACCCATAATAAAATAAGTAACGCACTCGCCATACCTATACTCAAACCAAGTATATTAATCGATGAAAATACTTTTTTACGCCTGAGGTTGCGAAAAGTAATCTTGAAGAAATTCTTTATCATACAATATTTTATTCTGTTCTTAAACTTTTAATAGGATTAGCTACTGCCGCTTTAACAGCATGAAAGCTTACAGTGAGAATAGCGATTAATATAGCCGTAAGACCTGATATAATAAATATCCACCATTGTATATTGATACGGTAGCTGAATTCCTGCAACCATTTGTTCATAACCCACCATGCAATGGGAGTAGCAATTAACAGAGCAATTACTACTGGCTTGATAAACTCTTTGGTAACCAATGTTGCAATACCACTAACAGATGCTCCAAGTACCTTTCTCACGCCAATTTCCTTTACTCTTTGACGTATAATGATAAAGGCCATACCAAATAATCCCATACAGGAAAGCATGATAGCTACCATTGCTGCAATGGAAAACATATTTGCTAATCTTTTTTCATTGGAATACCAGCGGTCAATATTTTCGGTAACAAAAGTGCCTTTAAATTCCTCGCCCGGTGCAATCTGAGCGTAAGCGTTTCTTATCAACTCCATAGTTGTTTTTAGATTTTGTGTATTCACCCTTATTAAAGCGTAGCTGATAAACGAGTTGTTATTCATGCTAATAGTAAGCGGTTCGCTTTTTTCATACATGGAGTATAAATGAAAATCAGGAATTACCGCAACTACATTCCATTTGGGCCTGCTGCTATCAGCATAAAAAGATAGACCAACCGGATTTTGCTCGCCCAATTGTTTCGCCATACTTTCTGAAATAATGACGGAATTTGTACTGTCGGCAACATAATCAGTCGAGAAATCTCTGCCCGTTTTTACAGGAATATTCAGCGTTTTTAAGATGTCATAATCAGCCGCCATAAAACTGGTGCCAATAGATTTTCCATTGTAGTCAAATCCAAAACTGGTCTTGCTGGTGCTTCCATCGGTTCCCATTCCAAGATTAACATCGGTACCGGTAATACTTTTAATGGTGGATTGTAATGCCAGACTGGTGCGGAGTTTTGCAACAATTTCTTTTCCTTTTTCGTATTGCTTAATGGGAACACTTACGAGCGAAGAAGTAGTGTAGCCAAGCGGTGCATTTCGCAAATGCTGAAACTGCTGATAAATAATAAATGTGGTGCAGATTAAAACAATAGCAATTACAAACTGAGAAACAACTAAAGCATTGCGAAAAAAACCGGGTCTTTTTAATGATATTTTACCTTTTAATATTTCTACAGTCTTAAGCTTCCCCATAATGTAGGAAGGATAGCCCGATGCAATAAAGGAGACTAAAAATAACATCAGCAGCAAACAAAAAACAACAGCAGGTTGGTATAACAAAGCAGTGTCAAATTGTGATTGCATTAGCTTATTAAAGCCGCTCATTAAAATCGCTGATGCCACTATAGCAAAGATCAATGCAGTTAAAACAATTATAAAACTTTCGCCCCACACCTGCAGCCAGATCTGACGCTTGCCTGCGCCGAGGCATTTGCGAATGCCTATTTCCTTTGTGCGGGTAAATGATAATCCTATGTTTAGGTTAATAAAATTGAAACAGGCAACCAATATAATCACTAACGCCACCAGTAACAGTATATACAAAAATGGTTTACTCACAGCTTTACCTGTTCCGAGTACCGCATTAAAATGAAGATCTTTAATAGGCAATAATTTTATACCGGCATATTGGCCGTTTTTATCTTTCTTATAACCTTTGTTTTTTAAATAGGATTCATCGCTAACTACATACTTTTTAGAAAAAAGAACTAACTGTTTTTCCACCTGTACCTGAGAAGTATTATCAGCAAGCTTTACATACACAGCATGGCTTTGAAAATTCCAGTCATTTTTTTGTTCACTATAGTCTGGATCAATTTCTGTTCGTGCCAGCACCGAATAATCAATTGATGAATTTAGCGGCGGGTTTTCCAAAATAGCTGTTACCACAAGCCTATTCCAGATGCCACCGGTTTTAACTTCCATCGTTTTACCGATAGGATCTTCGTTACCGAAAAGATTATTGGCTGTTTTTTCACTCAGCACAACATTGCCTATGCCCGCCAACGGATGCTCGTCCGTTCCTTTAATTATGTGAAAAGAAAATATGCTGAAAAAATCATCATCAACCAATTGGGTAGACTCCTCCAGTGTTTTATCTTTATAACGAACTTCTCTGCCACGATTTCTGATTCTTGTTGCCTTTTCTACACCAATTCCTTCCTGCATTATAGTTGACGCCGCTGGGTAAGCCATATTGCCTCCAACATCTTCTCCTTCGGGAGCATTTGAAAAATTATAGAGTTTAAAAAGCCTGCTCTCCTTTTCATGAAAATTATCGAACGAAAATTCATGGTAAACCATCACCAGCAAAAGGATACTACAGGTAAATGCAACAGCCATACCTACAACGTTTATTGCGGTGTGCATTTTATTCTTCTGCATATTCCGCCAAAGCGTTTTGAAATAATTTTTTATCATAGCAATAATTTAAAAATATTTTTTTGATTCAATTTTAAAACTGACTTAGAAATCAGTTGTTCCTTATTCTGTCCGTAGCGACTTTACAGGATTTGCGTTAGCGGCCTTTATCGACTGAAAGCTAATTGTTGTAAAAGCAATTAAAACAGCCATTACACCTGCTGATAAAAATATCCACCACTCAAGGGTGATACGGTATGCAAAATTTTGCAACCATTTATTCATTGCCCACCATGCAATTGGAGAAGCAATTATAATAGCAATAATAACTAGCTTGATAAAATCCTTAGAGAGTAAACTTGTTATGTCTAAAACACTTGCCCCGAGTACTTTTCTAATTCCAATTTCCTTTATCCGTTGCCTGGCGGAGAAAGAAGCTAATCCAAACAAACCCATGCAGGCAATCAATATGGCTACAAAGGCAGCTGCAATAAACACGTTACCCAATCTTTGCTCTTCAGAATATTGACGATCATACTGATCATCAGCAAAAAAATAATCAAATGGATTACCAGGAAATGTGCTGTTGTAAAGATTTTTAAGTGTCTTAATCTTCGCCTCCATATTATTGTCATCCATCTTCACTGTGAAATAGGAAAAAGAGACCGAGCCAAGATAAATGGTAGGTTTTATTGTTTCTCTAAAAGAAAGGTGATGATAATCTTTTACCAGGCCAATTACTTCATATGGAACTCCCCAGTTTATTTTTTGGCCAATAATATTTTTATTGATATCGAATCCAAGCGCTTTAGCAGCAGCCTCATTTACAATTACTTTTTTTATATTGTTCCAGCTTGCTTCTGCCTCATCTTTAGTAAAAGATTTTCCTTGGCTGAAGGAGATGCCATAAGTATCAAAAAATCTATCATCACAGATAAACATGCCATACGATTTTTTATCATCATCTTTCTGGAGATTAAGACCTGTGATACCAGCAGTAAAAAAGTTATAACCCACACCTGGCACGTTGTTGCTGGCCGCATACTTCTTTATAATCGGCAATTGCGAAAGCGAATTTTTGAAAGAAGAGTTTTTCGCCGCCTGGCCTTCACTGGAAACTGTTGGGCCCTGAATTACCAAAAGATGATCAAGGTTCATTCCCAATTGTTCTGTCTTCATATATTGCAACTGGTTATATAAAATAATAGTAGCGATAATGAATACTATAGAAATTGTAAACTGAAATACTACCAACCCTTTTCTTAAAGAGAACCCTTTTGAAAAACCCTGAATCTTGCCACGTACTGCGGTAATAGGTTTAAATGATGTTAAAACGAAAGCAACATAGGTACCTGATAAAACTGAACCTGCAACAACCAGCGCTATACCGGAAATCAGGAATAGCCCATTGTTTAGAACACTCATTGATAAATCTTTCCCGGTAAATTCGTTAAAGCTTTTTTGAAAAATATTATTTATTAAAATTGCTAATCCAACAGCTGCAAATGTAAGGAGTAGCGTTTCTGTTAAATATTGAATCACTAATTGCGCTCTGCTTGCGCCCAATACTTTTCTAACACCCACTTCTTTTGCACGATTTAGAGCTTGCGCTGTTGAGAGGTTTATATAGTTAACCCACGCAAT
The DNA here is from genome assembly GCA_964496585.1 of uncultured Ferruginibacter sp. Lineage (GTDB taxonomy): Bacteria > Bacteroidota > Bacteroidia > Chitinophagales > Chitinophagaceae > Ferruginibacter. The sequence goes on along the minus strand of CAZCAA010000042.1, from coordinate 8,540 downwards.
TAATAATATTAATAACGCCACGCAGAAAAATACTACTACCAATAATAAACTACCGAATGTTTGAAATGGGTAATCGAAGGAAGGTGCAAGATGCAATTCGCTAAAAGGCTGCAAAGCTATAAAATCGGTTTTAGTTTGGGGATCGGCTCTGTGCACTAAATTTGTTATATTGGCAGCAACGGTCGATGCTTTTGCATCTTTTTTTAATTGAAGATAAATATTTACAAACCCAGACTGCATTCCATTTGGATCTGCCCAATCATTTCCGTCACGGTTAGCTTCACTTTCTAAAGTTTGAAAAGAAAGTAATACATCTGCTTTAATATCTGAAGTTTCAGGCTGCCTGTAAACAGCTTTTACTGTATAGGCCGTATTACCAAATTGATTGCTAACCATAACTGTTTTGCCAATACCATCTGCGATACCGAAAAGTTTGCGACTCATGTTTTCGGAAAGTGCCAGCGTTTTAGGCTCGTTTAAAGATGTTGCACCGGCAACTAACGGAAAAGAAAAAACTTCAAGAAAAGTTCCATCAACATAAATCATTTTCTCCTCACGAAAGGTTCTACCAGATGATTCTGTTGTTCCTTTAAATGATACCACTCCTCCCCCAATACCGTCTGCTACACGGGTATAATTTTCAATGGCAGGCAACTGTTGTTTTACAACCGGAGCGAGGCCTGGCGAAAGATAATAATCCGTACCGCTTTGATGTTGCAGGTTAACCCGATATAATTCATTGTAATGTTTATTGAATCTGTTGGCATTCCACTCGGAGGCAACAAACTGCATGATAAAAAGAAATACAGTAATTCCTAACGCTAGGCCGGCAATATTAATGATAGAAAATTGCCGGTTACGCCAAAGATTTCTAAATGCAATTTTTATATAATTATGTATCATGGCTATACTTTAATTTGTATTATCTGGTATTGAAATTTTTCATGGCTGTGATCATTTCAATTATACTTGTATCGAAATAAAATATCTAGATGAATTATTACAACATTATATTTTCAATTACGGCTTGTCCATCCAGCATGCGTATGATGCGATGACTATACCTCGCATCGTGCTCAGAGTGCGTTACCATAATTACGGTTGTTCCTTTTTCATTTAAGTCAGTTAACAACTGCATTACTTCATTACCATTTGATGAATCAAGATTTCCGGTAGGCTCATCCGCAAGTATTAATTTAGGATTATTAACTACGGCTCTTGCTACAGCAACCCTTTGCTGCTGACCGCCAGAAAGCTGCTGTGGGTAGTGATTTCGGCGATGCATGATCTGCATCTTATCTAAAACTTCTTCTACCCTTTTCTTTCTGTCGCCAGATTTTACACCCGTGTATATCAGTGGCAGTTCTACATTTTCAAAAACAGTAAGCTCATCAATCAGATTAAAGCTTTGAAAAACAAATCCTATATTATGCTTGCGCAGATCAGCTCTTTTTCTCTCATTAAAATGAGCCACTTCTGTTCCGTTAAAAATAAAACTGCCGGCATCAGGATCATCCAGTAAACCCAGTATGTTAAGTAAAGTTGATTTGCCACAACCCGACGGCCCCATAATGGCAACAAACTCACCTTCTTTAACTTCAATTGTAAGCTTGTTTAAAGCCACTGTTTCCACATCTTCGGTTCGATAGATTTTTTCCAGCTGAGAAATTTTTATCATGGCAATTTTTTATTGTTTAATTAATATTAGTTACATCGACATAAACGGATTCATTAAATAATTTACAGGCATCTCAGATTCTTCGACTTGTTCAACATTACAATTTTTTAGCGCTTCTTTTACAACAGATCCGGATCCTTTAATAACCAGGCATCCCTTTGGATTTATATTACATGCCTGAAGCCTTTTGCTTTTAAGTGTACAAAAACAGAAACACAGAATTGCAATTATTCCTAAAAAGAGAATTCGCTTTTTCATAACGTGTTTTTTGATGAATGATTATTGTTGTCCGGCTAATGCTTTCAAATGATTAACTGGCTTGACCTCACCCCCAACCCCCTCTCCAAAGGCGAGGGGGCTTAGAACTCACGGTCTAGAAGGGTTGTGTCGAATAGGGGAAACTTTAGTCGGACAACAATAATTAATTATTAATAATCTCTATCATTTAAAGATTGTCAGGCTGAGCTCGTCGAAGCTGGAAATAAGAACTCAAATCAGCTTCGACAAACTCAGGCTGACAGTATATTGTCTATGTTGATGTCATACTGAGCTTGTCGAAGTATTGACGAAACATAGACAAAAGCGGCTATCGACAGAAACTATTTTTATTAGCATAACAATATTCTATTCCTTTTTTAAAACCAGTTCCTGCATGGTTCCATAATTCTCATAACTGGATGTAATTACTTTATCGCCCGCTTTCAATCCCTGCATTACTTCATAATAATCCGGGTTCTGCCTGCCCAACTGAATATCTACTTTGTAAGCAACCTTTCCGTTTTCAGCAACTTTAAAGATCCAGTTACCTCCGGTTTGTTGATAAAAACCTCCCTTTGGTAAAAGCAATGCAGTTGTTTCATCACTTAATGCAAGCCTTATCTGTAAGGTTTGTCCACGGCGTATCCCTTGCGGAACAGAGTCTTTAAACTCCATATCCACCTGAAAGCGGCCATTTGTTACCTGCGTAAATACTTTTCTAATATTGAGTTTATAATTATTTCCGGCAATGGTACATTCTCCTACCAGGCCGTTGAATATTCTTGCAATATAGTGTTCATCAATATCCACCCGAACTTTAAATCCGCTCATTACATCTATCTGCCCTAAACGCTCTCCTTTATTCTTCGACTGGCCAATTTCTGCATCCAACGAAGTAAGCTGTCCATCAACAGGAGCCCTTACAATCAGATCGCCCACTTTTTTACGCATTACCTGCAAAGCATTTTGTGTACGTGCAAATGACTGACTGGCCTGGTCCTGCTCTTGGCGTGTAGATACCGTATCTTTTTTCAATACTTCATCGGCAAGTTTTTTCTTTTCTAACTGATACTTATAATTATTCTCAGTTTGCTTAAATTCCTGTGAGCCGATCACTTTCTGATCAAACAATTTTTTATTAAGAATATACACACGCTCTGCTTCCTTTAATGCATTATCTACATCGGTTCGCTGGGTTAATTTACCAATTGTATTTTGCTGTGCGGCGTTACGGGATATCTGCATTTGGGTAAGCAGGTTAAAAACCGAAGTCTCCTGATTCACCAAACTCAGTTCCAGATCTGTATTACTAAGTCGAAGAATAGGCTGATCTTTTTTCATGATTGCCCCATCTTCAACAAATTTCTCTTCAACCCTTCCTCCTTCTAACGCATCAAGATAGATAGTTGTTACAGGAAGCACTACACCATTAACCGGTATAAATTCCTGGAAAGTTCCCTGCTTAATTTCGCTGATGGTAATTCTGTCTGTATTTACATTGAGCTTCGAATTGCCCGATGTAAAATACCAACTCGCATAAATCAGCGTCAGTAATGCAACAATACCAACCACAAGCATTATTCTCTTTTTGCTCCATCCTTTTTTTTCAATTACTCTGTCCATAAATCATTCTTAATTAATTCTGATATTTTTGAGTGTTGCATACATATATATATGTATGGTTTCGGCATTTAGTGTCAATCAAAGTTGTGCCACAAGCTAAAATACTGAATACCAAATCATTAAAAATACCTTGCTTTTTAAACTGTTCGATTTTGATACAGGAACTGTTCGGTTTTGATACAGTTTTTTGCAGTTAAATATACCACCTGCTGCGCCTTACTCTTTTGTTGCGTTGAATATTCCAAAGGCCAGCGGAACTTAAAATATGAGTGTCTTCCTTTTTATAATCAAGTCCCAAAATTTCTTTTAATTCTGGAGAAAGATCGATTATCTCTTCGCGATTTAATGATGAAGGATATTTCGTTGATTGAATTTTCATTACTTTATTTTTTAAATTTTACAGATTTTTTTTCTTTATTGTCCGATTATAATTATGCATATTCGAATTAATCCTTTCTCGTCGTGAGTTTTAAGCCCCCTCTCCACTTGGAGAGGGGGTTGGGGGTGAGG
>CAZCAA010000042.1:0-4461 GCA_964496585.1 uncultured Ferruginibacter sp. | reverse complement strand
TCTAATAAACCCTCTCTCGTCGTTCTATCACCCCCCCCACCCCTTTTGGTGGGGGGGTTGGGGGTCCGGCCAAGCCCGGTGATGATTTGAAAGCCTTAACAGGACAACAATAATTTTTTTTCAATTATCACTCATTAAATGCTATGCCAAAACCTAATGCACTGTTTTCCAATAGTATTAAAAAAAGCAAAAAATAAAACTGTTCGGTTTTGATACAACAGATATCCGGTTTTGATACATCAATTTTCCGTTTATACCTTTTATTAAATTTCGCTATTGAAATAATTTGAAATACGCTATACTTGCAAAGCGTTTGAAAATTAAGATTATGATTTTAAAGAATGCCCGGATATTAGTTATTGATGATGATACAGATGTACTAACAGCTGTGAAACTTCTATTAAAGACAGAGGCAAAAGAAGTAGTTACAGAAGTAAATCCTGAAATGATTCAGTCGTTACTTTCTTCATCAAGGTTTGATATTGTATTGCTTGATATGAATTTCAAAAGCAGTATCAATACTGGCAATGAAGGTATTTTCTGGTTAAAAAAAGTAAAATCATTGGATGAAAATATATCGGTGATCATGATTACTGCTTACGGCGATATCGATCTGGCAGTACGTTCATTGAAAGAAGGTGCAACCGATTTTATAGTTAAGCCCTGGCACAATGAAAAACTATTAGAAGCAATCAGAGGAATTCTAAAAGCAAAAGGTAAGGCTACTTCAGGTATCCCTGCCAGCACTTCATTCAACATCGGGAAAGAAAATATCAGCAAGTCGGAAGTAATGAGTGATATTTTTTTTAAGATAGAAAAGATAGCACCTACCGATGCAAATATTTTTATCCTGGGAGAAAATGGAACGGGAAAAGATCTTATCGCCAAAGCCATTCACGAAAATTCATTACGTGCCGACAAGCCATTTGTAAAAGTTGATGTAGGCGCCTTAACAGAAACACTTTTTGAAAGTGAATTATTCGGGCACAAAAAGGGATCATTTACCGGCGCAGGAGAAGATCGTACAGGAAGATTTGAAGCTGCCAACGGAGGTACATTATTTTTGGATGAGATAGGGAATATTTCGATGCAGCAACAGGCAAAGTTGCTTAGTGTTTTACAAAACAGGCAGGTATCCCGTGTAGGTAGTAACGTTCCGGTAAATATTGATATTCGCCTGATATGCGCCACCAATCTGCCGATCACAGAACTGGCAGATGAAAGCCGTTTTCGAAAAGATCTTATTTACAGGATTAACACGGTAGAGATTTTAGTACCGCCGCTGCGCAAAAGAGGAGCCGATATTATGATCCTCTCTAAACATTTTGCACAGGTATATGCAGCAAAATATCTTAGACCCGTGCCATACTTTGATGCGAAAGCAATAGAAAAACTCAATCATTATAGTTTTCCCGGCAATGTGAGAGAGTTGCAATATACCATGGAAAGAGCTATCATCATGGCTGATAGAGAAATGCTCTCTGCCGATGATCTTATCTTTTCGCCGATTGAAAATGCAATGCAAGAATCAACAGAAACAAAAAATATGAATTTAAGTGTAGTTGAAAAAAATACCATTTTACGGGTTATAGAAAAACATGCAGGCAACATTTCAAAAGCATCAAAAGAGCTGGGCATAACCCGTACAGCTTTATACCGCAGATTAAATAAGTATGACCTTTAAAAATTACGACTGGAGTTTGATGCTACGCATAGTCTTGCTTTTTGCAACACTTAGTGCAGCCGCATTACTCCTATCTAAAGGACTTATATTGTTTATGCTGCTGCTTTTTGTTTTGATCATTTTCCAGGCCATTAATCTTTACGAATTCAGCAATAAAAGCAGAAAGGAATTGGAACAGTTTGTAGAATCGGTTCATCACCGCGACTTCTCCCGACATTTTGATGAAAAGAATGCTCCCATTGCTGTGCAGCCAATGAGAAAAGGTTTTAATGAGATCAACAGTACTTTCAAAATAATTAGTAAAGAAAGGGAAACCCAATACCAATACCTTCAAAAAATACTGGAACTGGTTGATACAGGAATTCTTTCGTACGAACACAATGAGGGCGATGTGATGTGGATGAACGAGTCGCTGAAAAAACTATTGAATATACCGTACCTGAAAACTATTTATTCACTTGAAAAAAGAGATGAAGTTTTATTTAATGAGATTATTGCTATTAAGCCAGGAGAAAATAAAGTAGTGTCTATAACAACAGATAAAAACAGCCTGAAAGTTTTATTATCTGCTACAGCTTTTCAAACAGATGGTAAAGTATATAAACTGCTGGCTTTTCAAAATATTAATGAAGCGCTGGATGAAACAGAATCGAAAGCATGGCAGAAATTACTAAACGTAATGACGCATGAGATTATGAATTCTGTAGCGCCGATCTCTTCATTGGCTGATACGTTAAAGAACCGGCTTCAGTTATCTTTAAAGGAGCTGAATAATAATTCGGGTTCGTTGGATGATCTTGAGCTTGGTATTGAAACCATAAAAAGAAGAAGTGAAGGACTGTTAAGATTTGCAGACACTTACCGTAACCTCAACAAAGTAAACACACTTAACGTAAAGAAAATATTAGTAAGGGACATGTTTGAAAATCTCCATCAGCTTATGGAGCCGACGCTGGAACAAAAAAACATTGAACTGGACATAATTTTAAAGAACCATGATCTGGAGATTGAAATTGATAGCAACCTGATAGAACAGGTTTTAATAAACCTGATATTAAATGCAACGGAAGCAGTAAAAGAAGTAAAAAATCCCCGTATTCTCCTATCAGCTTATATTACAACTGATAATAAAACAGTTATCAAAGTATCAGATAACGGCACCGGGATATCCGCAGAAATGATGGAGAAAATTTTTGTTCCTTTCTTCAGCACCCGCAAAACCGGCAGTGGCATAGGCCTCAGCCTGTGTAAACAAATAATGATGTTACACAAGGGCACTGTTAAAGTGCAGAGCGTGGTTGGTGAAGGAACAGCTTTTTCACTTGTCTTTTAAATACATTTTTAGGATTAGGTAGAATAAGCTCCAAACGATTGTTAACAATATTATTAAGCTCCTAATTAATTGTAAAGATCGAATTTAAGAGTAGTGTTACCGAGGTTGAAGCTACAGTAGTACAACCGATGCATATAGCTGTAACCGGCAAACGGGGTGTTATCGTTTGTCGGGGTCTTTTTTTGTTACTTTTTTGGACAAGTGGTACATCCCGCATAAGGCGGGGCAAAAAAGTAAATTTAAAAAAATATAGAATTTCGATACCAACAACATTAAGCTCATACTAGGTTTGCTATCAAACTACCTAATCCTATACATTTTTAAATTAAGAAACAAAATGAACATCAATATTCAACCCACTTTAGAGAATGAAAAAGTAATTCTATATCCATTACAGGAAAAAGATTTTGACGATTTATACGCAGTGGCGGCTGACCCTGCGATTTGGGAGCAACATCCAAACAAAGACAGGTGCAAAATTGAAGTATTTAAAGTATTTTTTGAAGGCGCTATTAAAAGCAAGGGAGCATTTAAAATTGTGGACAAAGCCACCGGAAATACAATAGGAAGCACGAGGTTTTATGACTGCAACGAGAAAGAAAATGAAATAATGATAGGATATACATTCTACGGCACACAATGTTGGGGAAAGGGTTTTAATTATACTGTTAAAACAATCATGTTGAATTACATTTTTGAATTCGTTTCAAGAGTATATTTTCATATTGGAGCAGATAACGTTCGCTCCCAAATTGCAATAGGCAGATTAGGAACAACAAAAATTGACGAGCAGGAAATATCTTATTTTGGGGAACAATCTAAATTGAATTATATATACAGGTTAACAAAAGAAGAATGGTTGCTGAAGAATCCTGTAACAACTTAACTCAGAATATTTATGGATGATATTCATTCATGTCTGCTTCCGACAAAAATTCATTCTATTAAAAAATATCAGCGGTGGAAGCCAAATGAAAGAAAATAAAAGTTATTCCCGAAATGAATATAGAACAAATCCGATCGCTGTTTCCGATAACAAAAGAAGCTGTTTATCTTAACAGTGCCTCACAGTCGCCTCTGAATACTTTGGTAAACGATAGACTGCAGGCTCATCTAAAAACTGAACTAAATCCGGTTGATAAAAAAGCATTTAATCGTGAGAATACACGTTTGTTACTTTCAAAGCTATTGGGCGGTTTGCCAGAAGAATATGCTCTAACAACAAGCACAGGCAATGGTCTTGGGATGGTAGCCCAGGGAATAAATTTTAATAAAGGAGATAATATTATAATTCCTGAGCGTGAACATTGGAATAACAGTTTCCCTTGGTTAAATCTTAAAGAAAAAGGAGTTGAGATTAGATATGTAAAACTAAATGAGGACAATAGTTTTGATCCTGAAGCGATAGAAAAACTTATTGATAATAAAACACGTATTGTAGCGG
>CAZCAA010000041.1:16332-19833 GCA_964496585.1 uncultured Ferruginibacter sp. | reverse complement strand
AGGGGATTCACCATCTACCCCATCAAATTTTAGAAATGCAGATTGAGCCGAACTGTTACTACAGAAAAAAAATGCGAATAAAAGAACCGGGATGAAGAGATATAAACGTTTCATAATACAAAGTGTTTGGTTATAGTTAAATATACTTAAAATCTATGGAATGATTTATTTCAATACTATATCGTTGTATGTAATTGCAAATAAGACGGCTATTCCGGTTGGAAAGAGTGAATTTTAAGTAATTAGATATTTTTCATTCCTTAAACTAGATCAAATAATTTTACTGATGCATAGGATTTTGTTTTTAGCCATGGTTCTGGCAGGGTAGAAGGAAAACAAGGCTGGTTTACTTCTGTTGCAAAAGGAAGCTTTTTGTCAAGACTTCATGATTCTGTAACTGTAGAGTTTCATCCTCAACTTGCTATTGTAAGAGGGAAGCTTTCGGTACAGAAGAAAAATAAAGAGAAAATAGACCGCTATCAACTATACTATATAAGAGTGTATGCTCTTAGAAAAAGCTCATGGCAAATGATCTCTCATATTACCACCAGAGAGTATCATGAAAAGTAGTAAGCGGATAGTTTGTTTTGGAAAGAAGTGTAAATATTAATTCAACCGAATCTTTTTCTGCGTTTCGTCAGGCGGTACAACTAGAAAATCTGGCTTATTATTCCTTTCTTCTATTAAGTTCCGATACTTGATCTTAAGAGTACGTTTAAACTGACCGACATAGCCAGGCTTTGAAATTCTATTAATGTCGAGATTGATTGCTTCAATAAAATCGTTGCCGATATACATCATTAGTTTCATAGGTAATAGTGGATTTGTAATACACAAAGCAAATAATATTTAACCAGCTAAACAATCCTACTAATACTCTTTTTTAGAAGTAATACTACGAACAATATAATTCCGCAATTCTTCTACCTTTTAATCGGGATGTTTCCAATATGAAATAATATTGCTTGTAATTTTTACTAACTTTCAGTAAATAAAGCCTCAATATGAAAAAATATTTGTTCATCGCTACAATAATATTGGCGATAATAAGTTGCAAGTCGGGAGATTCAAAAGATAATACCGATAAAGATTCACTGAATATTAACACTCCAACAAGTTTTGACCAATTAAAAGAAACAGATCTTAATCATGTTGGTGACCTTTCTTTGGGCATGAAAATGAATGCGGTTGTTGAGAAACTTGGCGAACCAGAAGTAAAATCAAAAGAAGAGGAATGGGCTGCAGACGGATGGATACATCAGGATTGGGGATATAAAGCAAATGGTATTTACTTAAATATGACTAGAGATAAGGACTCTTCGGCAATGGAAGTTTTCTCAATTAGTATTACAAACCCATGTCCGTTTAAGACAAAAAAGAACGTAGGAATAGGAAGCACTTACGACGAAGTGATGACTACCTATGCCCAAGAAATTGATAAAACATCAAGTGATGAAAATGTTGTGACCGTTGGCTCACTATATGGAGGAATTATTTTCGAATTTTCTAATAAAAAAGTATCAAAGATTTTTGTTGGTGCTGCTGCTGAATAGTAATTTATAGCAACAGCTTTTTTGAAGTACTATTCTGTCCTACAAGATTGATTACCTTTCCAATTCAATAATTATTATGGATAATACAAACGATCCTCGCCTTGCAGTTCTGATAGACGCAGATAACATACCGCACCGCTTAATAAACGGCATTTTGGAAGAAATAGCCAAGTATGGTGTGCCAACTTTCAAACGCATTTATGCTGACTGGACAAAGCCACATGTTTCTGGCTGGAAATCCGTTTTGTTGGATCATGCTATTACTCCTGTGCAACAATACAGTTATACCACTGGTAAAAACTCCTCTGATTCAGCTTTGATTATTGATGCGATGGATATTTTATATACAGGCCGTGTAGAAGGGTTTTGTCTAGTAAGTAGTGATAGTGATTTTACAAGACTGGCTACAAGACTTCGGGAAGCGGGGATGAAAGTATATGGTTTTGGTGAACAGAAAACACCTTCCGCTTTCAGAGCGGCTTGCAATAAATTTATTTATATAGAAATACTAGAACAGACAGATGTTGAGCCTAAACAAATTAAACTGTCAGAATTACGAAAAAAAGAAAAAGGAATAAATAAAGCAGATAAAAATTTAGTTAGCCTTATTACTACCAGTATTAATGATATTACTGACGAAAATGGATGGGCATTTCTTGGTGAGTTAGGAGGCTTGTTGATGAAAAAACGTCCTGACTTCGACCCACGAAATTATGGATATGCTAAACTGTTGCCATTAATTAAAAGCCTCAACAAGTTTGAAATAGATGAAAGAGAATCAGGAAGAAAAAATGTGAAACTGGTTTATATAAAAGTGAAATAGAGAACATTCTTTTCTATATAATTAATCTTTATTTATAATTACTTAGTTGTTTTTTATTCCCTGCGAAAAGGTAACCCACCTATATTCCGAAAGAATTTATAAAGTAATCTAATAATTTTCAACAGATCTACACTATGCCATAGCAATTTGGTATTAAGTGTTAAAAGAAAAAAGTTTTAGAACTCTTACTCTCAGTCTATTAGTCTTTTATTTCTCTCCTTTTTAACAACCCCAATTTTACTGGCATCGTTTATGAATTATGGGGGATAGAATTATTATTTATTCACTTAAAACGATAATCATGAAAAAATTATTTACTATTATTACCATTTTTTCTGCCTTAGCACTAATCATGACAGCATGTACGCAAAATTCTGCTGGCAATCCGTCCTTAAGTGGAAACGACACAACAGGGTTTGCACAATTCCAGGAATGGAAAGCAATAAATGATAAACTAGAAGTAGAAAAAGCAAATGCTATTGTTGCTAAGAAAAGCAATAAAGTAAATTATAATAAGAGTGGAACAATGTCTTCTTCTACAACTAACCAGGCTAAAGTAGAAAAAAAGAAAGGCTGGAGTAAGGCAGCAAAATATGGTGCAATTGGTGGTGGTACAGGCGTAGTGTTAGGAGCTGTTATTAACAAAAAGAACAGAGTGGCCGGTGGCGCAATTGGTGGCGCAGTACTAGGTGGTATCGGTTACTTATGGGGAAGATCAAAAGATAAGAAAGAAGGCCGATATTAAAATTCAGTTTTGGTTTCATGGCTATAAGGTCTTACTACGGTAAGACCTTTTTTATTTCTTTTCAATAATGAAGTCTCTTTTCATGCTTACTTTTGAAAATATATGCACATTAATATCTGTTCACTTAATTCTGGAAGTAATGCCAATTGTTATTATATAGGCAATGATAATGAGGCGGTGTTGATTGACGCCGGTCTTAGCTGCAGAGAAACAGAAAAAAGGATGAACGGACTTACCCTTTCGATGGATAAAGTAAAAGCTATTTTTATTTCACATGAACATAGTGATCATGTTACCGGATTAGCTGGCATTTCAAAAAAATATCAATTGCCGGTTTATATTACCGAAGGCACTTTTGCAAACTGTAAAGTTCCAGTAGA
>CAZCAA010000041.1:13934-16322 GCA_964496585.1 uncultured Ferruginibacter sp. | reverse complement strand
TATTCAACATTTTCAAGAAACAAAACCTATAAGCATTGGAAATTTAAAAATCACTTCTTTTAAAAAGAATCATGATGCTGCGGATGCACATAGTTTTATGGTTTCAGGTTACGGAGTTAATGTAGGTGTAATAACAGATATTGGATTTGCCTGTAAAAAAGTAATCAAATATTTTGGTCAATGCCATGCTGCTTTTTTAGAATCGAATTATTGTGATACGATGCTGGCCAATGGCAATTATCCTTATTATTTACAGGAACGTATTAGCAGTGATGTGGGTCACTTATCCAATGCACAAGCTGTTGAACTGTTTAAACATTATAGGTCAGCGCATTTACAATTGTTGATATTATCACATCTTTCTAAAAATAACAATAAGCCGGAGCTGGTAGAAAATATGTTCACTCCACATGCGGAAGCTACTAAAATAATTGTTGCGAGCCGTTATGAAGCTTCACCGGTTTTTAGAATTAATGCAAGCCCAGCTTTCGGATTACAAAAAGCAAAGGGTAAACAAATTAAAGACGAAAGACAATTAACCTTATTCTGATCAATATTTTTTAATTCTCTCCAATCGTTCTTTCCATACCCGGTATTTCCATTATTAAATCTTCGCCATAAGCAGTGCCTGGTGTTTGATACCCAGTTTTAAAATCGCCGTTCAATACTTTTTGGGTTATTATTAAAGCTGCATGGGTTGTAAGAGAATAACCCTCTGGTCCACTAAGTCGTACTGTAGCTTTTTTGCCGGAATCGTTTACAACTTGCCCCCATATCAAACTTATTGCTTTTGAACGTTGCGCATCAGAAGGACCAGCAGGTCTTTGATCTATCTTTTTCTGAAAATATTTTCTTATAAAATTGGTTCGGAGCAGCCAGTTAAAAAGACCCTGCATTTTTAAAAGGTAAAAAACATTTTTTGAAATGCCTGTATAACAAGTAATATTAGGAATGCCAGTAGAAGTATAGGCAGTAGAGATATCTCCCCAAGGAATACTCATCACAAATAGTTTTTTCTTACCAAAATCAACCCACATTCCTTTTTTACCAAGTCCCTGCCTGATAATTTTTTTATTTCGCCTGACTGCACCACCCTCACCTAGTTTGCTTGCCATAGTAGTGGCGGTGCCATGAGAAAGTCCGCCGCCCAATGTTGCAAATGCAATATCTAACTGAACAGCATCAGGTAATAATTTTATTAATTGTAATGCAACACAATCTGTGGGCACAACATCAAATCCGGCACCAGGCAACAACATAATCCCGGCTTTTTTAGCTGCCGCATCATATCGTTTTATCAATTCAAAAACTGCAATATCACCATTGATATCCAGATAATGTGTGCCAGTTTCCAGGCATGCTTCAATCATTTGCTGAGCCGTAAACTGAAATGGTCCAGCAGCATGAATTACAAGTTTTACATCTTTTAAAGCTTCAATTAATGAAGCTTTGTCATTTAAATCAAAAACCCTGAATGTATAATTTAATTGCTTTGCCAGTGGTTCTATTACTTCTTTGCGGCGGCCAGCAAGTATGGGTTCCAGATTGTACTGTTTTGCATACCGGGCAATTAATTCCCCGGTGTATCCATTTGCCCCATACAGAAGAAAACTATTCAATAACATACTGAAATGTACATAAATGAACTCGAATTTCATTCATTTCAACTAATCATATTATTCTCATAACAAATAATTATTTCATCAATTTAAATATTAGAGTACCTTAGAAATCCGTCTGTACCTTTTCTGGTAAATTCATTTAACCTCAACCAATCATAAATTATGAAAAAAAAATTTCTTTTCTCTCCTCAACCATTCTTTTTTTTTGGGCTTCCACTTTGTCTTCACTAGCTATTGACCCAGTCGATACAAGAATGCTGGCGCAACCTGCCATCAGTTCATCGCATATTGCATTTGTGTATGCAGAAGATATATGGATTGCCAATAAAGACGGTTCAAATCCAAGAAGACTTACGATAGATGAAGGGATAGAATCAAACCCTGTTTTTTCTCCCAATGGAAAAACAATTGCTTTCAATGGTGAGTACGATGGTAATATAGATGTATTTACAATTCCCGTTGAAGGAGGTATACCAACTAGGTTAACCTGGCATCCTTCACCAGACATTGTAAGAGGGTTTACTCCCGATGGAAAATCGGTATTATTTCTTTCGCCAAGAAATGCTTTTACTAATCGCTATGCACAACTATATACTGTACCTGTTTCAGGTGGGATGCCGGTACAATTAGCAATTCCAAATGCAGGCTGGGCCAGCTATTCACCCGATGGAAAGCAAATGGCATATACTCCGCTTAGTGATGCATTTAAACAATGGAAACATTACAGGGGTGGTTCGATTGCTAATATCTGGATATTTAATTTTTC
>CAZCAA010000041.1:10222-13924 GCA_964496585.1 uncultured Ferruginibacter sp. | reverse complement strand
CTACTGTAAGAATTCCACAACCCGCAGGTGGTTGTAACGATGTAAGTCCAATGTGGTTGGGAAACATGATCTATTTCAGAAGCGATCGCAATGGAGAATTCAATCTGTTTTCTTACAACACCACTACAAAAGAAATAAAGCAACTAACAACTTTCAAAGACTTTCCGATTCTAAATGCATCTGCTGGAAATAACATTATTGTTTTTGAACAAGCTGGCTATTTACACACCTACACTCCCGGAGAAGCAAGTACTAAAAGAATAAAAGTCGGTATCGCCGCCGATTTGCTAGAGTTACGTTCTAGGTATGCAAAAGGTTCCAACTATGTACGCAGTGCAGATATTTCGCCGACAGGTCAACGGGTTGTTTTTGATTTTAGAGGAGATATAGTTACACTGCCTGCCGAAAAAGGTGATGCCCGAAATCTTACACAAACAACTTCAGCACATGAAAAATATCCTGCATGGTCGCCAGATGGGAAAAACATTGCTTACTTCTCAGATGCATCAGGAGAATATCAATTACACATTAAATCACAAGATGGAAAGGGTGATGCTAAAACATATAAATTAAATGGAACTGGATTTTATGCCAATACTGTATGGTCGCCAGACAGTAAGAAGATAAGCTTCGTTGACAATGGCCGCAATCTTTACATACTTGATGTAGCAACCGGATCAATCAATAAAGTTGATGCTGATGAATTATATATACCGGGGCCATTCAGAAGTCAGTTTGGTAGTTGGTCATTCGATTCCAAATGGATGGCTTATACTAAAATAACCGAAACACAGTTTCAGAAAATATTTCTATATGATGTTGATAAGAATAAATCAATTGCTTTAACAGATGGATTAAGCGATGCGACAGAGCCTGTTTTTGACAAGGGTGGAAAATATCTTTTCTTTTTTGCATCAACAGATGCAGGACCGGTTATCAATTGGTTTGACCAATCAAATCAGGATATGCGTTCAACAAATTCAATTTACCTGGTTACGTTACAGAAAGAAACTAATTCGCCATTTGCCAAAGAAAGCGATGAAGAGAAAGTAAAAGAACCAACAGATACATCAAAAACAAAAAAAGAGGCTGTGGCTACAAGTGAAAAAAAATCAGCTTCGCTAGTCATTGATTGGGATGGCATTCAAAACAGAATTATAGATCTGCCAATACAAGCTGGAAACTATAATCAATTGGGCATGGGAAAAGAAGGGGAGCTGCTTTATGTAGCAAATAATGATAATGGACCGGGAGTTATGCATAAGTATGATCTAAATAAACGAAAGGATAATGAAGTAATGCCAATGAACGGTTATATGTTATCTGCTGACGGCAAAAAGATGTTATATGCTAATAGTGGCAAATGGTTTACTAGCGGCGCAGGAGAAAAAGGCGAGCCGGGAAAAGGCATGTTGAATGTAGAAAGTATAGAAATAAAAATAGAACCAAAAGAAGAGTGGCCGCAGATATTTGATGAAGCATGGAGAGTGAACAGAGATTATTTTTATGACCCTGGAATGCATGGCAACAACTGGCTGGCCATTAAAAAGAAGTATGAAGTTTTTCTTCCTCATCTTGCTTGTCGTAATGATTTAAATGTTTTAATACAATGGATGTGTAGTGAACTGGCAGTTGGTCATCACAGAATTACAGATGGCGGAGATCGTTTGAATACTCCAAAAAAAGTAGCTGGCGGATTACTTGGCGCCGATTTTACAATTGACAAAAATCGTTATCAGATCAAAAAAATCTATGGCGGGCTAAACTGGAATCCAAATCTCAGATCTCCATTAACAGAACCAGGTGTGAATGCAAAAGCGGGAGATTATATTATTGCTGTGAATGGAAAGACTGTTGTTGCTACAGACAATCTTTATAGTTTTTTTGAAAACACTGTCAGCAAAATTGTTGAACTAACAATTAGTACAACACCAGATAATACAGCATCAAGAGTAGTAAAAGTTGTTCCAGTTGCCAATGAATCAGCATTGCGCAATAGAGATTGGGTGGAAGGAAACCTGAAAAAAGTAAATGAAGCTACTAAAGGACAAGTAGCTTATGTTTATGTACCTAACACCACTACTTTAGGACATGAATATTTTAAGCGATACTTCTATCCACAGGCAAATAAAAAAGCAATCATCATTGATGAACGTTTTAATGGTGGCGGACAATTAGCCGATTACTATATTGACTTATTGCAAAAGCCTTACCAAGCACACTGGAATATGAGATATGGTAAAGATTTAAAATCACCAAGTGCCTCTATACAAGGTCCAAAAGTTATGATCATAGATGAAACAGCTGGCTCTGGTGGCGATATGCTGCCATGGATGTTCCGGAAATTTAATGTAGGTACATTAGTAGGAAAACGAACTTGGGGCGGATTAGTAGGCATATTAGGCTTTCCAGAATTTTTAGATGGCGGCGGAGTAACAGCACCCAATGTTGCTATTTGGACCAAAGATGGTTTTGTAGTAGAGAATGTGGGTGTGGCGCCAGATATTGAAGTAGAACAAACACCTGCAGATGTTATAAAAGGAAGAGATCCGCAATTAGAAAAAGCAATTGAAATTGCATTAAAAGAATTAGAAAAAAATCCACAGCCAGAACCTAAGCGGCCACCTTTTCCAAATAAGGTAAAAAATTAGAATATAAAGTAAAAGGGTTATCTACTGATAACCCTTTTATATTTTTTAGTGTCACCCAAAAAATTCAAAATCGGAATAAGCAATTAGTGTTCTTTTATTGTATGATTGTAATGTTTTTTATTACCGAAACCTGATCGTTAGTATTTATTATTCGTAATTGGTAAAATCCACTCTGTTTTTTATTCAACATTAAAGGAAAAGTGGCAGCAGTTACTTTCAAATAATTTTGTTGAACAAGATGTCCAGCTTGATTCCATAGCTCAACTTTTATATTTTCGTTTTTCCAATTATCCGGCACTACAAGGTTAAGAACATCAGTTGCTGGAACAGGATAAACTTTTACATTTTTTGTTTTAGGAAATTGTACCATTTTTACCTGAGAATATCCGCCACTTCCTTTTTTCTCTTTAAAGAATAATCGATAAAAATTATTTCCTTCTGCAGGTGCTACATCATTGTAGCTATAATCTTTTGCTTCCGCAACAGGCAATGAGCCAATAGCTGTATAGTTAATTCCATCAACTGATCTTTCAATAATCACCTCGTCACTAACATATTTATTATACAGCGTAAAATTTAACTCTGACTGATTTCTATATTTTAATAGTTCAAAGTTTACAGGAACCGATAAAACGGATTTTGCTGACTTAAACATGCCCAACATGTTTACAGGGTCTAACTGAGAACCTGCATTTGAATTATTTGGATAAGTTGTCCAATCAGGATCAGCAGTTACAACATCATCACTAAAAATTGCGTACCCGTAAAATTTTTGATTAACAGTAATTCCAAAATCACGGAGACTTATAAATACTCCTTTTATGTTTTGATTATTATTTGTTGAAGGCCTGCTTTGTCCAGCATAGTTTACATCGTTGATCATTATGCCGTAATCAAACCCTGCACCAAATAATGATGGACCAAACTGAGCTATTGCAATAGAAATCAATGGCCCAAATGCTGTTGGCACATTAGACGCATCAACAGCAGTTATCGCCGCAATTTTAAATGGATCTCCACCACCTCTGTCAAATACAACAGCACCGCTTTC
>CAZCAA010000041.1:7562-10212 GCA_964496585.1 uncultured Ferruginibacter sp. | reverse complement strand
AAACTAAAAACATTTACATAATTTTAATCTGCTTAAAATCTATCCTTTCAATATTTCCAAAGTGAGGAGACGCAATTGTGTTTTGAAATATATTATCATAACCACTTGTAAGGTTATTGGATAAAAAAGCTTCATCAGGATTTAATACTTCAGGTGCTGTAAAATTAAATGTGCCAGAAGTAGCACCAGATGCAGGAATAGAGGAGCAAGCTGCCCAAAAATTAAAATAACTTCTATCATCTCCAACTTGATCATTTGTTGCTCTTCTTATTTTTACCATACCGCTTGTAGGCATTTTTATAACCGACGATGAAATACCACTAACTGTCATTTGTGTAAGGCTTAGTGTATTAATAGTAGCAGGTGCATTAAAGTTTACTGTAAAAGCAGAACCGGTACTATCCCAATAAGAAATCAATCCACCTGAAGTATTACGTAAGCCGGCGGCTTTTAAATTTGAATACGTAACAACATTAGCTGTAGAGCCGGAAGTAGCAATAGAATTTACTGAAGTTTGCCCATGAACGTTCAAGGGTAAGTGAATTAAAAAAACCAATAAGACAGGAATTAACCTGTGAAGGGTAGAGTACATTTGTTTCATATAGGGTCGGATAAATACTGAACAAATGTAATTCCGAATAGTAGCTTATGCAAGTGATTCTTCTATTATTTTTAGTAAAAGAAGAAATTTTTTATAGTGTTTTTACGATTATGCTCTATCAGAAAAGAAAAAATTCTACTAAGGATATACTTTTCAAAGTATTGCTTGTATTTATAACAATAGAGAAATTTATATAAAACAACCCCATGTATAGGAAAACTACGATTAGTGATTTTATAATTTGTAGTCATTAATCTTTGAAACAAAAAAAGAGCATCTCTAATGATGCCCTTTTAAAATTCTTAGTAGTAATTATTAACTAAGATGCTTTGCTAAATGCTTTGCCATATCAAACATAGATACTTGTGCTTTGCCACCGAAAACAACTTTCAGTTTTGCATCAGCATTGATCATACGTCTGTTTTTTGGATCTTTTAATTTATTTGCTTTAATGTAAACCCAGATTTTTTTAACTACTTCAGTACGAGGTACTGGTTTAGTTCCAACTACTGCACCTAATGCTGCACTTGGAGTCAAAGGTTTCATAAATGCCGGGTTAGGCTTACGAGCTGCTTTCTTTTTAGGAGCTGCTTTTTTAACTGCTTTTTTAGGAGCTGCTTTTTTTGCTGCTTTTTTAGGAGCTGCTTTCTTTGCTGCTTTTTTAGGAGCTGCTTTCTTTGCTGCTTTTTTCTTTGTTGCCATGTTGTTGTAGATTTAGAATTTTAATGAGTATTTATTATTACCAAAGTCAAATATATATGATTTCTATTCGAGAAACACTGATTACACTAAAAAAGATATTCCCATTTTTTTTACTTTTCATAGGGAAAACTATGAATTCGCAGGTTTTACCTGATAAAAAAATCATAGCTTACTATACCGGAGATGGCAATACTATACAGCAGTACCCAGTCAAAAAGCTCACTCATATTATCTATAGTTTTCTTCGCTTACAGAATGACACACTCACTTTTACCAATGAAAAACAACGCAAAACAGTAGAAGAATTGGTATTGCTAAAGCAAAGAAACCCACAGCTAAAAATCATGGTTTCCATTGGAGGATGGAGTGGTTGTGCACCCTGTTCGGAGCTTTTCTCTTCTGAAAAACACCGGGAGACATTTGCAAAAACAACTGTAGAACTTTTTGAGAAACATGGTATCGATGGGCTTGATCTTGATTGGGAGTACCCTGCTATTGAAGGTTATCCGGGTCATCGGTTTGGTGCTACAGATAGAAACAACTTCACTGAGTTGGTAAAGGCTTTGCGAAAGGAAATGGGAGATAAATACCTGTTAACATTTGCCGCTGGAGGATTTATCAACTACCTGGAAAAATCAATTGATTGGGATGCAGTAATACCACTGGTGGATTTTGTAAACCTGATGACATACGACTTGGTGGGTGGTTATAGCACCGTTACCGGACATCATACACCATTGAGAGATTATAGATTTGGACAGGAATCAACACAAAAATGTGTTAGCTGGTTATTGAATAAAAAAATACCGGCTGATAAATTAGTAATCGGCGCTGCCTTCTATGCAAGAGTATGGGAAAATGTGCCGGATACAAAAAATGGGTTGTATCAACAAGGGAAATTTAAACAAGGCGTTGCTTTTAAAAATTTCCCTGCTTACTTCAGCGACACTTCTGGTTATCGTTATTACTGGGATAAAAAAGCAAAAGCTCCCTATCAATATAATGCTTGTAAAAAGCTATTCGCCACATTTGACGATGAACGATCCATTAAGGCGAAAACAAGATTTATCAGAAGAAAAAAACTAGGCGGAATCATGTTCTGGGAGTTATCAGAAGACAAGAACACCAATGGACTCGTTGATATAATGTACAATACACTAAATAGATAATGCGTTATCAGACAATATAAGAAGCCTTTTTTTATAGCACTATTAAACGATAGCAAAATCCAATAGTCTGAAAAGCACCCTAAGTATTACCTATGTTCAAAGCATTTTTATCTCTAAGTTTAGTTTTTACAATATTTCTTATCGGTTGTCAAAAGGATACTTCTAGTAATCCTGATCC
>CAZCAA010000041.1:1613-7552 GCA_964496585.1 uncultured Ferruginibacter sp. | reverse complement strand
ACAACCGCCATCGGGAACTCTTTACTTTCCACCTACAAGTGGTACAGAGTGGCAAACAACAACTTCTTCATCGCTTGGCTGGAATGAAGCATTAATACCAGACTTGTACAGTTATCTGCAATCAAAAGGAACGAAGGGTTTCATCGTTTTAAAAAATGGAAGGATTGTAATGGAAAAGTATTTCGGCACTTTTACTGCTGACAGTAACTGGTATTGGGCATCAGCTGGAAAAACGGCAACTGCCTTTCTTGTTGGAATTGCGCAACAAGAAGGCTTATTGAATATTAATAATAAGACCTCTCAGTATTTGGGAACAGGTTGGACTTCTTTGCCATTGGCAAAAGAAAATTTAATTACAGTAAGGCATCAGCTAACTATGACATCGGGATTGGACGATGGTGTGCCTGACGTTGATTGTACTTTACCATCCTGTATGATTTATAAAGCAGATGCGGGCACAAGATGGGCTTATCATAATGCGCCGTACACTATTCTTGATAAAGTGGTAGAGAATGCAAGTGGCCAATCATACAATGCCTATTTCCAGTCAAAAATTAAAGAGAAGATTGGTATGAATGGATTATGGATTCCTTCGGTTTACAATAATGTGTACTACAGCACACCAAGAAGCATGGCCAGATTTGGATTACTGATGCTGAATAAAGGGAAATGGAATACTACTTCAGTGCTTAACGATAGTAATTATTTTAATGCACAGGTAAATAGTTCGCAAACGTTGAACAACTCATATGGGTATTTAACCTGGCTAAATGGTAAAAGCAGCCATATGCTTCCGGGAACTCAGTTTATATTTAATGGAAAACTTATTTTGAATGCACCAGAAGATATGTATTCAGCATTGGGAAAGAACGATCAGAAAATGTATGTGGTTCCTTCGCAAAAATTGGTAGTGATACGAATGGGCAATGATGCTGGCAATGTACAACTGGCTGTTTCCAGTTTTGATTCTGAATTATGGGGAAAACTTAAACCAATAATTGGTTATTAACTAAGAAACTTGTTCTGCAATATCATCCATACGAATAGCCATATGGCTTTCGTCATAAATGCATTCTCCATCTTTAATGAATAATACCTGTGGGGATTCATGATACACATTAAGGTCTTCCGCAATTTTATTGGATAAAGAGCGGTAATTAATTAAATCGAGATAATGAAAGTCAATTGAATCAGGTGCTGATGATTTTTCTAATCTCGATTTTACCATAGAACTAATGGAGCAACGTATGGAATGTTTAAAAATAACCTGAGCTTTGCTGTGCGATTTATTTATTATTTCAGCTAATTGTTCTTCGGTATTGAGTACGGTCCAGTTCATTTTTTATCTATTATCTGCTGCAAAATTAAGAACAACTATTGACGTAAATTATTTTTTTATCACATACTCCAATCCACCGCAATTGTCTCATTTCTTGATGTTGGTTTCTGCATTCCATTTGTCAGTTGTTCAACTCTTTCACCTACTATTTTTTTTAGTTCACTTATTTTCATTGTCGGGTTCTTTTCCATTGCTTCCAGAATGCTGTAGGTAAATACGCCGTTCTTCAGATCTCCTCTTTCTAATGCAAATTGATTACCGGCTGCTGCGGAAATTATTGTAGCACCGGTGCTTTTGCCAACATTTACAAATAATGATTGCATCAATTCAAAACTGTTCTTTAATCCAAGTTGTTGCGTTTGTATTGTGTCATTTCCTAAATCGATTCCTTTGCTAAGCCCCAATGAATCAGCAATTTTATTCATGGCAATTCCTTCTTCTTTATCTACTTCACCACTATGACAGGCATCTATTAGCATTAGTTTTTTTCTTGCAGGAATACTATCTAATAAATTTTCCAATTCATCATATGCTAATCCGTTCTCTTCGGGTTTATTAAAGTTGACTGCATAAGTAGAAAGATAATAATCATAATCCTTACTTAACAGACCATGACCGGAATAAGAGATAATCACTTTATCATTGATAGATGTTTGCTGTAATTTTTGTTTTAATGCTTTTATATTCCTTACCGTTACATTCTTATTGAAAAGAGTATCTATGATGATGTCGTTTTTATACTTCTCTTTTAATTTTTTTGCCAAGTCTCTAATATCTTTGCTGCTGTATTCCAGATTATACTGACTGTCGCTGTATTTGTCTATTCCAATACCGATGAAATATATAGATTCTTTAACAGGATTTGCAGGTGTATATTTTACTTGTAACGGTATTCGATAACTTTCAGTTCCGTTTACATTCGTAATACTTGTTTCAATTGTATTTTCTCCTTGTGATAATGTGAGAGTTATCGTTGTATCGAAATCGTTTCTCTTTCTTTTACGAATGCTGACCCCCCGCTGACCATACACTGGCACTTCATTCACCCATATATTGAAGCGATCCAGTTTATAAGTACTGTCAAAACCTTTGATATGAAGTTTAAGCATTTTTGTCTTTCGTTCATATTCTATCTCATCCCTGTTTTTAAAGTAAGCTTCAGGTAAACCATAGCCATTCCTGAATGACAGTGTGTCAATACCCATTTTTTTTATCCGTTTTTCATAGGCTTTTTTATAGGATTTGATTATCAATGAATCTTTATTTTCCATGGCTTCCATCACTTTATCCGGACGGTTATATTTAATATCTAATTGTTCAAACGTAATTATGTTATAGTCTTTGGTTACATAATGCAGCAGTTTTGCAGCAGCAGGTGTACACTGATAATATCCTTGCGGCGATACAATGATCCAATCCGCTGAATCGATGAAAATGATCTTATATTTTTCTTTTCCGGAGGCGATATCCCACAAACGAATACTATTATCTATACTCGATGTTATTATAGTTTTTCCGTCACTCCCAAAAGCTAATTGATTTACCCAACCCATATCGCCGGTAAAGGTTTGCCGTATTTTTAAAGTCTTCATATCTAGCAGCCTGACGGTATCGTTCTGCGCCAGCAAAAGACAATTCTTATCTTTTGAAAGTTTTATTTTCACAGGGTCGATATATGCCCATTGCCTTGGAAACACTATAACTTTATCTTCAATTTTATTAGTTGCCAAGTTCCAGATGCTTATTCCCCTGTTATCACTACAAATTACATGGTTACTGTCTATTATTTCCAGCTGATTGTATAGGTCATGTTTTCCAATAAGAGTATCCTGAAAGACAACAGTATTACTGTCCCTTAAAAGGAAGAGTTTGTTAGAAACATTTGTGCAAAGAACAAAGGACTTATTATCTGGTAAAAATTTTACATCGGAAATATTCGAAGCCCTGGATTTTTTTATAACTTTTCCGGAACGATTGTCTATTATTTTGAAAACTGAACTATCTACTGATAGTTCATTACCAATTAAAGGAATTAGTTTATAAGCAATCCGGGACTTGTCGTCTGATATCGTTAAGCCTGGCAAAAAACTTATATAACCTTTTTCTATTACCAATGTATCAGCTTTGCCGCTTTTCAAATCATGAGTAACGATATATGAATTGTAATTATTGCCGATAACCTTTTTTTGTATAATGGCTACCTTATTATTATCGCTTGAAAACTCTGAGCTGCTAAAATTTGAATTTGTATTCTCTATTTTTAAACTATTATTTGTAACATTAAGAAAACGTATAATTCCATCTTCCGAAGTAAATGCAAAAGAACCGTCTTCTGATAAAATGCCATTATTGATTGTTGTTCTGCTTTGAATTTTACTTGCCACAGCAAGTGGTTTAGATTTAATAATAAATAAATCCCGAAAATTGGCGACAATCAGGTCTTGTTTAGCAGTTAGCTTAATGCTATTGGCAAGTATTACATTTTGGCTGGTGCTGACATCTATATAAAAAGAGTCTATACACTTCTGTAGTGATACACTCCATTTTTTTATCTCAATATCGGGTTTGAACTTTTCTTTAAAATTATAATTACTCATTGAGTAAAACACATCATCTGTTTCTCCGGGACAAATAGCACGGGCAGGATTTATGTGGCCATCAAACCTGAAAGTGTCTTTCTCACCTAAAATCCGGATACGTATGTTCTTGATTTGTGCGTCTACCGCCGAAAAGAGTTGCTTCCCATCTTTCGAGATAAAAAAATCATTGATTTTACCATGAGCATACCAAAAACTTTCTTTTTTTACATAACTACTTGTATCTATAAGGCTCCATACAGAAAAAAGGCTATCAGATGCTGCACAAGCAATCTTATTACCATCAGGAAAAAAATTGATTTTCATTCCCCTTGCGCCCAAATAAAAGTTATTACTGATTTTTTTCGTAGCTAAATCAACCACAAATATCTCCCGATCACTACAACCTGCCAATGTTTTTCCATTGGATGAAAAACATACATCATTCACAACACTGTAAAATAAAGTATCAAAAGTTGCAATGCATTTACCGGTACTTACCTCCCATACTTTTATTGTAGCATCGTTACTTCCTGATATTAGCAAACTATCGTTAGGAGAGAAACGGATTGCATTAACACTTCCACGGTGTCCATTAAAAATATTTAATTCCTTTTTTGTTCTATAATCCCATAGTTTAATGCTGAAGTCAGTCGCACAAGTAGCAATGAATTTTCCGTTATGTGATACATCAAATCCATTTATCAGCGCAGTGTGTGTAGTGGGAATTTTCAGCACCGGTTGCTGGGCTTTTGCATCGGAATATATGATGAGAATAATGAGTATGTTAATTAAAGCCTTCATAGGTAATCTTTTGGAAAAAATAACACTATAAATCTGTATGACAAATACCTACTTATGGGTAATTAAAAATAAATTCCCCAAAATATTAGTTTTGTATTACTAAATCATTTAGTTTTGAAATTCGGTCGAAATATTTCGACTTACAATACGTAAAAACTTAATTTTAACCCATGGCAAAATCAGACAAAACAACAGAAGCAGTTTCACCAAACAGTGAAAAACTAAAGGCACTTAAACTTACAATGGATAAGTTGGAGAAAGACTATGGTAAAGGTAGTGTAATGTTATTAGGCGATAAGCCAGTACATGAACAATCGGTAATATCTACAGGGTCTATTGGATTAGATGTAGCACTTGGTATCGGCGGCTTGCCCCGTGGCAGAGTAGTAGAAATATATGGCCCGGAATCTTCTGGTAAAACAACTATTGCAACACATGTAATAGCAGAAGCGCAGAAGAAAGGCGGCATGTGTGCTTTTATAGATGCTGAACATGCTTTTGATAGTTCCTATGCAAAAAAATTAGGGGTTGATGTTGACAATCTATTGATCTCTCAACCGGATTATGGTGAGCAAGCATTAGAGATTGCTGATCGTTTGATTCTTTCCGGAGCATTGGATGTAGTGGTAATTGACTCGGTAGCAGCGTTAGTTCCTAAAAGCGAATTAGAAGGTGAAATGGGCGATAGTAAAATGGGATTGCATGCAAGATTGATGAGCCAGGCTTTGAGAAAATTGACCGCAACCATTTCTAAAACAAATACCATTTGCATTTTCATCAACCAGATGAGAGAAAAGATAGGTGTGATGTTTGGCAATCCTGAAACCACTACTGGTGGTAATGCATTGAAGTTTTATGCTTCTGTACGTTTGGATATCCGCCGTCAGGCACAAGTTAAAGATGGTGATTCTGCCATTGGTAATCATGTAAAAGTAAAAGTGGTAAAGAATAAAGTCGCACCACCTTTCCGTGCAGCTGAGTTTGACATCATCTTCGGGCAGGGTATTTCTAAAACCGGTGAGATTGTAGACATGGGTACTGAATTAGGTATCGTACAAAAAAGTGGAAGCTGGTACAGCTACAATAATGATAAACTGGGGCAGGGACGGGACTCTGTAAAACAATTAATGGTAGATAATCCAGAACTAGCCAACGAAATTGAAGGTAAAATAAGAGAGAAAATAAAGGAAATGCAGGAAGCTTAACTTCCTTGTTTACAA
>CAZCAA010000041.1:0-1580 GCA_964496585.1 uncultured Ferruginibacter sp. | reverse complement strand
TTATATATTAGTCTTTTCTCTTACTGTATAATGCCGATGTAGCAGCCGTTTAATCCAATGTAATTGAATTATTACGGAAGCACAATCGGTATTAACAATAAATTGATAGATAAAAATAGGTTCAATGTTTAAACATTGTATATTTGTTTTGCTGTTGTAACCAAATAGTTTTGATAGCCGATTAAGTAAGCATGGAAAAGAGTATTCAAAAAAACGTTGGAACAAAAAAATGGCTGCATATCATTTTTGGTATTGGCCTGCTGATTTCATTTTTCCTTCCTTGGGTTAAATGGAATGAAACTTTAGTAGCCGGATTTGATATGCCTGCGGGAAACTTCTTTACTAAATCTGTAGCTGAGTTTGGTCCTGCTAATCCTTTTCCACAGCTTGATTTTACTTTTTATATTTTCTGGTTAATTCCTGTTCTAATAATAGTTTCCCTTTTCCTTGTGTTTACAAATAAAAGGAACAATTTTCCATCATTTGTTGCAGGAGCTTTATCACTTGCCCTCGTTACTGTTTTTTACCTTTTTACAAAAATCATAATCAGTTTTGGAATAGGTACTGACGTTTTTCAAATGCTTCAATTGCCTTCTTATATTGCAGTAATAACAGCCATCGGTTTTATTTTGACAGCTTCAGTTGCCAATCAATGGGTTAAAAAAATTGCCTGGCTTTTTTTAGGTCCGGTTATTGCCTTTTCTGCATTTAAATTCGGAGAAAAGAAAGTAATGGCAGAAACGTATCAAACAACTGACAACGTAAAAGCGGATTACACCATCTCAGCTGTTGAAATGCTGAATGAATTTGTAAAGTCAGACAGTTTAGCTAATGTCAAATACAGGGAAAAGATTGTAATAGTAAACGGAACTGCATCGCAGGTTGAAAAAAAGAATGACTCTACTACAAATATCCGGTTTGATGATCCAGAAGGCTCTTACATCGTATTCTCTTTTGAGAAAGATCAATATGAATTAGTTAAAGATATTAATCCCGGTGACGAGGTATCATTGAAAGGATCCTGTAGTGGTAGTATTTACAGCGAAATATTGGAAACTATACAAATAAGTTTTAAACGATCAACTTTAAATAAAAACTAGAACTAACAAATGAAATGAGCTATGATAGCAAATTTCATTTGACTTTTTAAAACAACAAAAACAAACAAATGAAAAAAACAATTCTTGTAATGGCATTAGTTGTAGCTACCGGCCAGCTTTTTGCACAAAAAAAAACGACCTCATCTGCAACTGTAACTTTTGATGCTACCACAGCAAAAGATGCATTGCCAAAAGCTACCAATAACTCTGTTATAGGATCAGTTAATACAGCAACAGGCGAAGTTGCTTTTGAAGCAGCAGTAAAAAACTTCTCATTTACTAATCCTACGCTTCAGGGTCACTTCAACGGAGAAAAATGGATGAATTCTGATACCTATCCTGTTTTTTCTTTCAGCGGAAAAATTGACAAACTATCTAAAGTAAACTTTAGTAAAGACGGGGTATATAATGTTACTGTAAATGGTAATATGAAAGTTCGTGACGTAAGTAAGAATGAGAAAATGGAAGTAAT
This sequence comes from uncultured Ferruginibacter sp., assembly GCA_964496585.1. Classification (GTDB taxonomy): domain Bacteria; phylum Bacteroidota; class Bacteroidia; order Chitinophagales; family Chitinophagaceae; genus Ferruginibacter. The sequence goes on along the minus strand of CAZCAA010000041.1, from coordinate 8 downwards.
TGTTAAAA
>CAZCAA010000040.1:17758-20510 GCA_964496585.1 uncultured Ferruginibacter sp. | reverse complement strand
GAACATGCCCTTCAGCATCAATATATATTTACCAAAATGGCTTAAAAAATTCATTACAGTTAATTTAATTAACAGGTGTTCTTAAAGCGTTATAAAACAGTTTTCGGAATACTTTCATTTATTGTGCCATTGTTTTTTGACTTTTTCCACCATTTGCTTTTTTTGATCTCTTCCAATGTGTTGGTTTTGGATTTAGATTGGGCATCCACTACGGCAATCACTACCATATTAAAGATAGATCGAATTGAACTCCCCAATTGAAGCACGTGCACTGGTTTCTTTAAACCCAGTAATATTGGGCCAACACTATCGGCACCACCAACCTCCTGTAATAGATTATAGGCAATATTGCCGGCAGCCAGATTGGGAAACACAAGGGTATTTACTTCCCCATTTACCAGTTCGGTAAATGGATAGTTTTCTTTTAAAATTTCTTTGTTAAAGGCCAGTATTCCTTGTATTTCACCATCACAAATGAGTGTTGGGTCTTTTTGTTTTACAATTTCCCTGGCTCTTCTTACAAGTTTGGCTTCAGGAGATTCGCTGCTTCCAAAGTTGGAATAGGAAAGCATTGCCACTTTTGGCACAATGTTAAAATGTTTCACTTCTTTGGCCACCAATAAAGTGATTTCGGCCAATTCTTCTGCCGTAGGGTTGAAATTTACTGAAGTATCTGCCAGGAACAAAGGGCCACGTTTTGTAAACAGCAGGTACATGCCCGCAATTTTTTTCACTCCTTCGTCGGTACCTATGATCTGTATTGCGGGCCGGATAGTGTCTGGATAATTTCTACTCAATCCGCTTATCATGCAATCTGCTTCTCCGGTTTCTACCATCATGCAACCAAAATGGTTACGGTCTTTCATTGCTTTATAGGCTTCATAACGATTTATACCTTTCCGCTGTCTTTTTTGAAAAAACAATTCCCCAAATTGTTTCCGTATTTCTTCATTATTATCATCTTTTGGATTTATGATTGGCATATTATCCAGGTCAATTGAATTCTCAGCAGCGATCTTTCTTATTTTCTTTTCATCACCTAACAGTATAGGATAGCCTATTTTTTCTTCCAGCACCAAGGCTGCTGTTTTTATAATTTTCAGGTTTTCTGCATCGGCAAACACAACGCGTTTTGGATCTTTTCTTGCTTTGGCACCAATTACCCTGCTAAGTTGGTTGTCAAGGCCAAGACGATTATTCAGTTCAATCACGTAAGCCTCCCAGTCTTTGATCAGTACCCGGGCAACACCGCTTTCTATGGCTGCTTTTGCAACAGCAGGCGCTACAGTTGACAACAGGCGTGGATCTACGGGCTTTGGGATAATATAATTAGGGCCGAAAAAAATTGTTTTTTCGTTGTAAGCCAGGTTCACGATTTCCGGAACGGGCGTTTTTGCGAGATCTGCCAACGCTTTAACAGCAGCTAATTTCATGGCTTCATTTATCTGCCTTGCCCTAACATCCAATGCACCACGAAAAATATAGGGAAAGCCCAAAACATTGTTTACCTGGTTAGGAAAATCACTTCGGCCGGTAGCCATAATAAGATCCTTACGGGAAGCAATAGCCGCTTCGTAGGTAATCTCTGGATCGGGATTGGCCATGGCAAAAACAATTGGGTTTTTAGCCATCGATTTTAACATCATTGGAGTAACAACATTGCCAACACTAAGTCCCACAAAAACATCCGCATCTTTCATGGCTTTATTCAGGTCGTAATCTTTATACTTGGCATCTACACAAAATTTATGTTTAAAATCTTCTACATCCAATCGCCCTTTATATAAAATCCCATTTTTATCAAACACCATGAAGTTGCCGGGTTTTGCACCCAACGATTCGTACAATCTGATGCATGCCATAGCAGCAGCGCCGGCTCCGTTTATAACAAACCGTACTTTGTCAATTCTTTTCTTTTGTAATTCCAGCGCATTCAATAAAGCTGCAGATGAAATGATGGCTGTGCCATGCTGGTCGTCGTGCATTACCGGGATATTGCATTGAGCTTTCAATTCCTGTTCAATATAAAAACACTCCGGGGCTTTAATATCTTCCAGGTTGATGCCGCCAAATGTGGGTTCCAACGCCTTTACGATCTGAACAAATTTTACCGGATCTGTTTCATCCACTTCTATATCAAATACATCTATGTCTGCAAATATTTTGAAAAGTACTCCCTTTCCTTCCATAACAGGTTTGCTGGCTGCCGGGCCAATATTTCCTAAACCCAATACAGCTGTTCCATTGCTGATAACCGCAACCAGGTTGCCTTTCGCAGTATATTTATAAACATCATCGGGATTTGCCTCAATTTCTTTACAAGGTTCAGCTACACCAGGCGAGTAGGCAAGAGAAAGATCTCTTTGTGTTTTTGCCTCTTTAGTAGGTACCACTTCAATCTTTCCGGGTCGTCCTTTGGAATGGTATTCTAATGCTTCTTGTTTACGAAGTTCTTTTGCCATAATAATTCTTTGTCAGTTGTTAAATAACAATGTTAAAAAGGCCGGTTATTGAGCCGGCATTTGTTTTTCAATTTAACAGTGTTGCGTCGCACACTTCAAGGCTTGCAACCTTATTTAACAAATGATAATGCAATTTACAAAATTAGCGGTAGTATATGATTTAAAGAAAGTGTGGCTAAGCAGATTTAACCCTGAAGGACCAGGTGATCGTAAATTCGGCAACTGTTTGGCCATCCTTGTCAATGCCAACAGATCGGGCGGCAAAACTGGTGCCTTTTCCTGAAGCGGTG
>CAZCAA010000040.1:1591-17748 GCA_964496585.1 uncultured Ferruginibacter sp. | reverse complement strand
GGCTTCATTGATTGTTTGCTGAAGCATTAATCCATCATCGCAGGTAAAAGTGGTTACACCGGTTGCTTTTTTTGAGTATATGGCTTCAGTTTTAATAACCAGCATGCTTACGGCAGGTTGCTGTTCATAAATATGTGCCATTGCCAGCAAACCAGTGCTCATTTCTGCTGCCATGCTAAGGCAAGCAAAATAAGTGCTCTTAAAGGGATTGGTAGAAAACCATTTATAAGGAACGGTTACAACGGCCTTGCTTTCATCTGCATATTTAACCCTAACTCCGCTGAAAAATGCACTGGGCAATTTCGAAAGTAAAAAAAGTCGAAACTTAATTGGGTTTTGTACGATATCTAAAAATTTAACTGCCGATGCGCTCATTGATGAATTATAATAATTTTATGCAAATGTTGCGGGTATATTTTAATGGGCTGTTTCACCATACAGCGCTGGATTAAGTGCCATAGGGCTCCACATTTCCAGAAATGCCTGCACTTTTAATTTGTTGTAGCTCTTTTTACCATCTTCCAGGTACTCGCTATTTTGAGTATGCAACCTTTCTCCATTTCCATTTAATATTATAAAAGTGGGAAAGCCAAACCTTTGCGGGAAACCCATTTGTGCAAATGCATTTTTATTTTCATTTTCTTTACTCCAGTTAAGGTGATACCACACAAAGCCGGCATTGATAACTGAATCTATTTGTTTATCAGCTTTAGCAAATCTTGCAAATTCAATACACCAACTACACCAGTTGCCACCAGCCTGTATCAATACAAATTTATTTTCTGCTTTAGCTTTTAATACCGCTGCCGCAATATCTTTTTCTGCATCGGCAACCGGATTGTATAATTTTTTTTCCTGCGCTATGACAATAAAACTGATAAAACAAACGAAAAATAAAAGGCTGATTTTTTTCATGATATATCTTAAAGTTGCAAGCTACAATATTATTTAGTTTTTTTTAGCCGTTTGCAAATTAAGATACAAGTCAAATATAGTAAGCTATCTCTTTAACTCGTGTACAACTTAAACAATCACTTATTTTCTTTCTCAATGATTTCAAAATTGCGGGAAATACGATTACCCTGGTCATCTGTTAAAGTGAGAACATGTTTTCCAGCAGCCGGACTTAAAGCAACCTGGTGTATTGTTTGGGTAGTTGTGATAAAATGATCATCCAGCGACCAAAAGATCTTTGTATTCGGATTACGGTGAGTGGCCGAAAAAATCGTTTTTCCTTTTTCACCATTTATTTCCAACGGTACATATATCCTTGCATCAGGTTGGGGGTAGATGATCTCCATCTGCCGTAAATTTTCTGCAGAAACACAACCTTCTTTATACGGAGGCAATATTTTATAATCATGATTTTTCTGACGGTAATAATATTCCATTGTTGCTGGCAAAACAAACCAACTTTCATGTATCATTTTTGATGGCAACTCACATTGCTCATTTACCTGATAGCTGGCTGTTGGATCGAGATGAATGATTTTGTGATAGGGGCAAAGTGGCGACCTGCCAGCTTCCGGAGGCATAAACAACGTGTCAATATCTCTGCAATCTATATTTGCTCTGTAACCGCTCTGCCGGCAAACGGGGATATAACTGAAGTTATAAACTGGCCTCGAAAACCATTTAACGTTGGGGAGTAGCCGAAAAATATTAAACATCACCGGTGCTGCCGTATTGATTCCGAGTAATCCAGGACGGCCTTCTCCATCGGTGTTGCCAACCCAAACTGCAACTACATTTGCAGGAGTAACACCAATTGCCCAACCATCTCTGAATCCGAAACTGGTTCCTGTTTTCCAGGCAATTTTTTGTGAGGATGTAAATTGTTGCCAAAGTCCTTCTTCGCCCGGTCTCATCACTTCCTGCATTGCCTGCAAGGTGAAATAGATTGACGTAGCATCCAGCGGAATTTGTTTATTGTTTCCTGTTGTTGTTTGTGAATCAAAATATTTTGGAGAATGAAAGTCTGCAGGATTAATTTTTCCATTATTTTTAACCTGGTGATTTAAGGTCCTGGAAAATGAAGCATACAAACCTGCCAGCTCCCACATCTTAACTTCACAGCCACCCAGTATCAGGCTCAACCCATAAAAATCAGCGGGATTTTTTAATGTATTGATACCGCATTGTTGTAGTAATTCATAAAACCGCTGGTACTTATATTGTTGTAATAATTTAACGGCCGGGATATTTAAACTTCTTGATAACGCTTTATTAGCAGGTACAGCACCGTCGTAACCGAGGTCAAAATTTTGTGGTGTGTATCCGGCTATTTCGGTTGGTATATCGGGCACCAGCGTATTGGGTAAAATTATTCCGTCGCTCAGCATCGCTGCATATAGAATGGGCTTTAATGTGCTGCCAGGGCTTCTTGGAGCTGCTATTACATCCACGTCACTTTCAATTTCCTTATTTGATGGCTGGTAAATATTGCCTACATAGGCGAGTGTTTTTCCGGTTTCCACATCCAGCACCAGCGCACAGATATTATTGATACCATTTCCTTTTAAAAGCTGATGTTGCTGGAGCAGCAAATTGGAAACTGCTATCTGCAAGGATCCGTTTATTGTTGTTTTTATCTTTGTTGATGTTTGTAATGGCGATTCTTTTTTAAAGCGCTGTAAAAGGTGTGGCGCATTTTGTGGTAATGGAAACGGTTTTAATGGCAATGGTTCAAGCATTGCGAGCGAGCAATTTTGATCGGTAATTTTCCCCACTTGTACTAATTGACGTAGTAACAGGTTTCTTTTAGTCAGTAATATCTCTCTGTTTTTTCCGGGATGTACCAGCGAAGGTGCGTTGGGTAATACTGCTAATGTGGCCATTTCACCCCAACTTAACTTATCTGCATTACGGCCATAATAACGCCATGAAGCAGCATCGAGGCCAACTACATTGCTGCCAAAAGGGGCATTGGCAGCATATAGTGCGATGATCTCCTTTTTTGAATAACTTAATTCAATTCTTAAAGCTGTTACTGTTTCTCTTAGTTTGTTCCACAAGTTGCGGGTGCTGTTTTTGCCCGAAAGCCTTGCAACCTGCATCGTAATTGTACTTCCCCCTTGTATAACCTGCCTGTGTTGCAGATTAACAATTGTTGACCTTGCCATGGCGATTACATCAATTCCCGGGTGATCAAAAAAGCGTTTGTCCTCAAACGTTGTAATGCAGTCTATAAATTTTTGTGGTATTTTATTGTTGTAAGGAAAACGCCATTGTCCATCGGAAGCGATAGAAGCATTTAACAAATCACCTTCCGAATCTTCAATTACATAACTGGTAGGCGCTTTAAATAGTTCTCCCGGCAGGATAAACCAAAAAGCGCTGATACAGATCAATACCAATACCAGTAAGGATTTCAGTTGCCAGGAACTGGGATAGAATTTTTTCTTTATGTTCTTAAAATTAATTTTCAATTTCCTGGTTAGAAGAATTGCTGGTTTGAAAATGCAGAAGGTTTACTTTTCGTTTACCTTTCTGAATCTTCAAACCAGTTCCTCATTTCTTAGTTATTTATCACTTCTACCCAACGGCCTGCGGTAGAGGCAGTAATGGTATTATCGTACATTGCCTGACAGATGGTTGGAGGTAAAAAGTACCTGCCGGGATATGTAGCATTTAATTGCACATAATAAGTGAGCACCTCATTTTCCCTGATATTAAAATAAGTGTTCACCCGGTCATCTCTGCTATCCTGATAGGTCATTGTCGATGATTTATATGCGGCATCCGCATCCAACATCCTCGGATTTAATATTTCCCAACCCGAAGCAAATACCTGTGTTAATGCCATCTGCGTATAGGCGCCACGTTTACCTGTATTTTTTATTGTTACTTTGGCAATAAAGTCTGTTCCCTGTGCTAATGTTGAAATGTTGATTGGCTGTTTATTCTGCGAAAGGTATTCTACATTCATTAGCAATACTGATGCATTGTTAACAGGTTTTGTACTGTCTCCTGTTAGCGGCTGTCCGCGGCTGATCAATTTCAGGTATAACGTATTGTTTCCTTTATTGCTGATTGCAACGGGAACAGTTCCTGTTGTAACCGGTACCTGAATTTGTTGCAGGTATGATTTGCTATTAAGATCAGATTTTTTGCCAGCTATGCTACTACTCGCAATGATATTAGCACCGGAGCTGTTTTTTCCACAATATTTTGCAATGGCGATAAGCGAATATGCTGTTGTTTGTGTACTATACCAGCTATCTTCTGATAACCTTGCCGCAACTGTTGTTAGCAACTGCATCGCTTTGTCGCGTTTATTTAATAACGTTAGTGTTTCTAGCACCATGGCCTGATCGCGTAATTGGGAACCAAAAGTAAAGCCTGGCATATACCTTTGAGGAAAATCAATTGATAGCCCGCTTATGAGATCAAGTGCGGTATTGTCCTGCCCTGCAAGCTTGTAAGCTGCTGCCAACCTCCATTTTGCTTCTGCAGATAAATATTTAAATTCTTTTAACCTGTTCATCGCACCTAATTCCGCAGATTTTGCTAATGCCAGCGTATATAACCGGTAAGCTTGCGCTAAGTCGCCACCATAAAAGTTTGTGGTGGATGGTACCCAGTTATTAGCTTTCCCTTTTTGATGATTTTTCCATTGCTGCAGTATGTTGTCGCTAACAAAATACCCGTTGTTCACCGCTTCCAGTAAAAAGTGCCCGGCATAACTTGTTCCCCAATCATCGCTTTCGCCTGTTCCCGGCCAATAGCTGAAGCCGCCATCAGTGCGTTGGAAATTTTGGATCCTGCTTATTGCAGCTTTACAATTTTTATCAACCTGTGCTTTTTGATAATCTGTTAATTCTGTGAGTTGATTTAACACCAGTTGTGGAAATGCCGCTGAAGTTGTTTGTTCTATACATCCGTAAGGGTATTCTATCAGGTAACTAAGTCTTTTCTGCAGGTCCATAGAAGGAATCGAAGATATTTCAATTACGGAATTACTCAAGGCAGGTATGCCTATCGGTGAGGCGTTTGTATTCCATATCTGTCCGGGAGCCAGCGTAGTCTGCTGTATGTTAGTAATTACCGGATTAGGATTTCTTACATCAATCTCCGTTTCATCAGTTGCTTTTTCGTTACCAGATGATACAGACACTTTTACTTTTCCGATGCCAATTTCATTTTTTATTTTCACATCATAGTAAGCCATCTGTTCTCCAACCTGAGAAAAGTTAACAGTTTGAGAACTATTTCCTATAACTTCCAGGTAACTGTTTGGCTGAACAGTTACAGTAACTGACTTAATACTATTTTCCATTGCAAAGACAGTAACAGGAAGTTTTATGATCTCTCCCGGAGACAATACTCTTGGTAAGGTTGTTAATACCATCAATGGTTTTTTTACTGAAACAACTTTATCGGTAAAACCATAACTTCCTTTGTGCGCCGCAACAACCATTGCTTTCACTGAACCAATATAGCTGGGTAGTGTAAATTGCTGGGTTTGTTTTTGCCCTTTTTTTAAATTAAATGGCCCGAGGTATTTTACAACAGGTTTAAAGCGATTGGCTGTTTTCTGTTTAGCAGCACCAGCATCAGCATCTCCGCCTATCGTTAAGATCCTTTCCAGATCACCGCCCCAGGCGCCAATTACATAATCAAATAGGTCAAAGCTTTTTACACCCAATGCTTCTCTGGCATAAAATGCCGCATGAGGATCTGGAGTTTTAAATCTCGTAAGATCTAACAAGCCTTCATCTACCACAGCAATGCAATAGGTCATTTCTTTTCCAGATTCTTCACTAACGGTTAGGGAAACCTGCTGTTCGGGCCTGATGGTGGATGGGATAGAAAGAACAGGTTTCAGTAGTGTATTTTTATCTTCTATAAATAACGGAATAGAGCCATACATGCGTATTGGAAGGTCGTTAATTGTTTGCGCATGTGGTTGTAGTAAGCTTACTGTGGCATATATATTGGGAGCCATGCCTTCATCTGCTTTGAATTTTACAGTGGTTTGTCCCTGCGCTGTTTCCTGCCAGAAAGATTTAATTACTTTGCTACCACTCTCCAGGCTTACCAGCATTCGGCCGCCTTTGGCGCTTGGTATGGAAAGGCTGATCTCTTCTCCAACCTGGTATTTATCTTTGTTACTGGTAAAAGAAAGCATTGAAGCGGCAGACTGATCTTCGTTTCCTGAACGACTTTGCCATCCTGGCTCATCAACATAAAATATGCTTCCGGTGGTATGCCCGCTGGCAAGATCTTTTACAAGTATCAAATAGCGGCCCCATTCAGAAGATCCGGTTTTAAATACCCATTGCCCACGCCCATTTGTAACCGTAACAGTTTCTTTTTTAATTAATTTATTGTACTCATTCTGGGTGAAGTTGCTCAGGTTGTCGCTGCCTTCATCCCACCACCAACGCCATTGGATACGGTAAAACTGAACTTCCATTTCCTTGGAACCTGATTGTAATTCGCCTTTATTGTTCACATCAACAATCTGTACTGTGTGATTTTTTCCTGCCAGCAAATAATCAAATGGTTTTTCACCTTCGGGCATTTTAATGCCGGCATAGCTGTTAAACGGGCTATACGGAATGGTCATGTTATCAATGCTAAAACTTCCTCCCGGCTCAAAAACCTTTACCAGCAAATTAGCACTCAGCATGCCAGGTGCATTTTCGTTTATCTCAAAATCGGGCTTAACGGTTGCATTTCCCTCTTCACTAAGCGTACCGTCGAAAATAGTTTTAAGCTGCGTGCTATAGTTGGTTGTAGGATTATCAAAGTCGTATCCTTCCAATTTTTTAAAAACTGTTTTTCGTGCACTGAGTGATGCATCGATTTTTGCTTTTAGATTCTTTCCCGGGCTGCCAAATAGCCACATTGCTTTTAAATTACCTGTATTAGAACTGTTTGCGCCGAGGATTGCATCTTTTCCAAAATCAAGTCCAATTTTTAAGCGGTTAGGCATTACCGTTTCCACCTTTATTTTTTTCTCAAAGACTGCACCGCCAACTTTTATTTTAGCCAACCAATTACCTGTTGGCGCAGAAGCATCAGTGGCGGTTTTAAATACATAAAATCCATCAGTGGCGTTTGCCTGAACTGCATGGCGGTATAACTGTCCCTGAGGCGTAAAAAGATTGAATTCTACTGGATGGTCTGTAGGTAATTTACCGGTTTTGTCTTCTATTATACAATTAATGTACATACTATCGCCAGGCCGCCAAACACCCCTTTCGCCAAAGATGAATCCTTTGATACCATTTTTTACTTCTTCGCCACTTACATCAAATCGGCTTAGTGGAAGAGAACTACCATCGTCAAGTTTTAAATAGCCACGTTCATTCCCTTTTTTCGCAATCAGCAAATAAGGCTTTTGTTTAAGTTCGATTGTAGCAAATCCATCGCTTCCACTGGTAGCCTTACTGATAATCTGTTGTTGGTAATCCATTACAATAAGATCAACACCACTCATCGGCTCGGTGGTAAGTATGCTGCTGATGGCAAAAAACAAGGTATTGTCATTTCCACGCTTTGCGGTAATGCCGATATTGCTGGCGAGTATATTCCTTGTTGCCCATTTCTCTTTGTTATAGTATGATTTGCTGTTAGGATCATCCCTTCTTTCCCAGTTATAACCATAAGGATAATAGTTATCGTACCTGCTCCAGAATTCATCATCGTCATCTTTAGAGTAAGATGAATAAGAGTTGTATTCATCACTGTATTCGTCACCATCACTTTCTCCATCTTCAGCATTAGCAGTTGTATCAACAGCTGTTTTGCTATACAAAGAGTATTGTGGCCTAAATCCGATGGTTACCCGATAAATGGCGCCAGGTTCTGTTTTTAGAAACTTGTCAATATCCAGAGAAAATCTTTGTCTCTTGTGCAGATCGAGGGTTTTGTCGTCATCTAACCGCAGTGTTTTTTGAACTACTGGTTTTCCAACTCGCCTTAATTCATTATTTCCGCCCAGATCATTTTCCTGCAAAAACTGCGGTACATTATTTTCAAATATTTTTATGATACTGATATCAACAGCATTCAGATTGATGGCTTCAAAAGGGAGCACTAACTTACCGGAAGTTGGCAATATATTTCCTTTGCCGAAAATTTTCACAGATGGTAATCGGTTTTCGAAAACAACGTTTGATGTAAAAGAATTTAACAGGCTTGCTCCCCAGTTATTTTTTATGCCTGCATTTACGTTTACAGTAAAGTTGCCATCCAGGTTTCCTGTTACAAATATTTTTACTTCGCTGCCATTGATCGTATAGGATATATCCGACTGATTGCTTACCGTTATTAATCCGGTAAGATCCTGACCCACAGCAATTGGATCGCTAAATTGTACTGATGCATACTGTTGTGCATCGTTTATTGCAGCTACATTTAAAACTTTGAAGTCGCCGATAGCCGGTACTGCTATGCTTTCGTTCCCATTATTTTTAATGTTCAGCGGGTTGCCATCCCATTTAATAATTAAAGCAGATTCATTTTCTGCTCTGTTGATATTGTTTATGGTAAAACTATGTGTTCTGCCGGCATCAGTATGTTGCCATACTATTTTAGACGCATTGTTGTATTGCTGTGCAGATAATATTTTTTCTACAAGTGCCCCGTCTTCCGCATCGGCAGTGGTAAGCTCGCCATTTAGAAACATGGTGTTTTTTTCTCCAGTGCTACGCAAACCAAACTGCTTTACCTTAAATGCAGGCTTAGTTGTTTGAATATTAAATTTGAATTTGCTGTATTTTTCCGGCACTTTGGTTACATCGCCCAATTTAAAATTTACGTCGTATAATTGATCGGGCAGCAAATTTTTCTCAGGTTTAAATTCAATTGTTCTTGCATCCAGCCAAACAGTTTTTCCTTTTACTGAAGGAGTAAGTTCAAATAAATTTTCTTTTATCGGCTGGCCAATGGTATGTGTAGTAGAAGCATCTGCCGCCAGCTGAATCCTGATGCTACTTGTTTTCGACATGGTTCCTGTGCTATATGCCTCAATGTATTTCGCATACGCAGGGTCCACATCCAGCCACTTTACCTCTTTTTTATTACAGGAAGAAAGTGTGCCGGTTAAAAAAATGATCAAAAAAGAAAATAAAAGAACGTTTGTTCTGTTTGGGCGTGTCGCATAAGCGGAGTCCATAATTGTAAGTTTTAATAACGATTAAATTCGCTTCATAAATGTTACAAGAAATTTCCACATCAACAAACATTAATTTTCTAACGGTTGTTAATTATTAACTAAAGCGTGTTTATGGGGCAGGGAAGTCACTGTTGTTATCAGCTGAATTGTTTTACAGCGCAGGAGAAGCTTGGTAAATCTGGTTTCTCAACAAATCTTCAAATTCATCACGTTTGCGTATAAGTGTTACAATTCCATCTTTCACCAGCACTTCTGCCGGCTTTAACCGGGAATTAAAATTGGTTGACATTTCAAAGCCGTATGCGCCGGCATTGTAAAAAAGAAGAAAGTCGCCTTCCCTCACTTCAGAAAGAGTTCTATCCCAGGCGAAAGTATCCGTTTCACAAATATTACCTACAACTGTATAGATCCGTTCTGTGCCCTGTTGATTGGAAATATTTTCTATGTGATGGTAAGCATCGTACATCATTGGCCTTATCAGGTGATTGAAGCCACTGTTTACGCCAACAAAAACAGTGGCCGGCGTTTGTTTGATAACGTTTGCTTTAACTACAAAATAGCCAGCCTGGCTAACAAGGTATTTACCGGGTTCAAACCAAACCTGTAATTTTTTCCCTGTGTCTGATTCATATTTTGCAAAAGCTTCTGCAACTTTTTCGCCTAAAAGTTTAACATCTGTTTCCGTATCGCCTTGTTGGTAAGGTACTTTGAAGCCACTGCCGAGATCTATGTATTTCAATTCGGGAAAATGTTCGGCCATGCTAAACATCACTTCCAATCCCATTAAGAACACATTGATATCTTTTATTTCACTGCCGGTATGCATATGAATTCCATTAACCTGTAATTTGGTCGTTTTAACGATCCTTTCTATATGCCGCATCTGGTGAATAGAAATACCAAATTTGCTATCAACGTGGCCTGTGGAGATCTTAAAATTTCCGCCAGCCATGATATGAGGATTCAACCGGATACAAACCGGGTAGCTTCCTCCAAACTTATTTCCGAATTGTTCTAAAATTGAAATGTTATCAATATTAATATTTACGGCAAGATTTTTTGCTTCCAATATCTCATTAAAATCTACACAATTAGGCGTATACAAGATATTTTCTTTTTTAAAACCTGCCAGTAAACCGAGTTTAACCTCATTGATGCTAACACAATCAAGTGATGCTCCCAATGCATGCAGGTGCTGCAAAATATTAATATTGGTTAGAGCTTTACAAGCATAAAATATCCTGGCGTCGCAATTTTGAAATGCTTCTTTTAATTTGTTGTATTGTGTTTCTATCTTTTCAGCGTGGTAAATATATACCGGCGTTCCGAAGCTTTTGGCGATATCAATGAGTTGAGGAGAAGTTAAATCGCCCGACATACAAAGAGGTTTAAAATTGAATAATAATCTTTACCTGCCTGTTACTTTGTTAGTAAAACAGTTAGATAAAGTGCTATAAAATATCGTGATATGGCAGGTGAAATCTGGATGTAAAATAAGAAAAATATTGGGCTTAACCTTCTGTATCCTCCCGGGTTTCCGGGTTTATTTTTTCTTCTGTAAAAAACTGGCTAATATCTTCGTCTTCAATAGTTGATACTGCGTTAGCGTCCCCGGTAATTTCTATTTCATCAATTAGAATTGATACGCCTGTTGGGATTTCCTGGTCTTGTTCAGCCTCTGTAATCGCAGACTCGCTAACGTTAGTGGCTTTTACCAGTTCTTCCATCAATACTTCGCTGATCTTTGGTAATTCCTCGGCACTGTTGATGCCGAAATAATCCATGAATGATTTTGATGTAGCGTAAATTAGTGGTTTACCTACAGCGTCTTCATTTCTGCCGGAAATAATCACCAGGTCTTTTTCAAGTAATTTCTGAACTGCATAATCACAGTTCACACCTCTGATCGATTCAATTTCACTCTTGGTGATTGGTTGTTTATAAGCGATGATGGCCAATGTTTCCATGGCAGCTGCAGAAAGACGTTTAATAAATTTATCGCCGTTTATCAGGGCAACCGTTTTATGAAATTCGGGTTTGGTAAGAAATTGCCAACCGCCACCGATCTGTTTAAGTTCGAAAGCATAAAATTCAGAATCATATTTTTCCTTTATTCCTTCAATTGCAGTATCTACCTGCTCCATACTGGCGCGGTCTTCAATAAATCCCAGAGCAGTATTAACCAACTCCGTAATTTCAACAGGAGTTAACGGCTTGTCACTGGCAAAGATCAATGCTTCAATATGAGGAATAATCTGGGAAAGTTCCATGGTTAATTTGAAAATTTATTGAGTTGATAATTAGGACTTCAAATAATTTAGAATGTTTTCATCATCAAATTATCAATCCAGCTAAATATCAATCTGTTTATCCTTTTAAAGCTGCAGCACCACTCACAATTTCCGATAATTCGGTAGTAATGGCAGCCTGCCTTGCGCGGTTATAACTGATTTTCAATGATTTTAATAATTCGTTGGCATTATCGCTTGCCTTGTCCATTGCCGTCATACGGGCGCCATGTTCACTCGCGTTAGCATCCAAAACAGCTTTATAAAGCTGTGTATTAAGGATCTTTGGCATTAATTCAGCAATCAAAACAGCCTGGTTTGGCTCAAATATAAAATCTGCTTTCTTTTTGCTACCTGTATCTGCTACCTTCTGTACTGGCAGAAATGATTCAGCAATATATTGTTGTGTAGCGGCATTTTTAAATTCACTATAAACAAGTTCAACAGCATCTACTTCTTTGGCTGCAAAAGCATTCATGGCGTATTTGGCGGCTGTTTGCACTTTGTCGAAACTCAATCCCGTAAATATATCCCAATAAGCATCCACAACTTTAAATCCGTTCTTGGTAAAATGCTCATATCCTTTTTTACCGATGGGTAAAATCTGCACATTTCCCTTGCTGAATTGGGTTGGATATTTATCGTGAATAATCTGTTTGGTAAGTTTAATAAGGTTGCTGTTGTAGCCACCACATAAGCCTCTGTCGCTGGTTACCACCATAACCAGTACTTTTTCAATTGGCCTCTCAACTGCAAGATCCATGGCAACATCGCCTTCGCTGCTGCTCACGATATTGCTCAGCATTTCCTGTAATTTTTGGGCGTATGGGCGCATCTGGGTAATAGCATCCTGGGCACGGCGCAGTTTAGCTGCACTTACCATTTTCATCGCTTTGGTTATCTGCTGAGTACTTTGTACGCTTTTTATCCTGTTTCTTACTTCTTTTAATGCCCCACTCATATTATATATGATTTTATTACGAACTCAAAATTTTAGAGCCGCAAAGGTAGGGCAAATGAGTTAAAATTCAAGGGAGTTAAATTCATAAATGATAAATGATAATTGACAATTGGCTACCTTTGCTGCCCTGTCAATTTGACTAATACGTGTAAGTAGCATCATATTTGACAATTCAGTAATTCCATTTTTAATCAATAATAGCTATCCACAACAGGAATTTTATGTTAGGAATCTTATCAAAAATATTCGGTGGCAACAAAAGTGAGAAGGACGTAAAGAAGATCATGCCCCAGGTAGAGAAGACCAATGAGTTTTTTGCTGCCCATCAAACATTGACGAATGACCAGCTGCGCAATAAAACGGTAGAATTTCGTAGCCGTATTAAAGCACATTTGGAAGCTATCGATTCTGAGATAGCCACAAAAAATAAAGAAGCTGAAATATTACCGGCGGAAGATATCAACGGCCGTGATGATATTTATAAGCAGGTGGATGAATTGAAAAAAGATCGTGACAAAAAAATTGAAGAAATCCTGCTGGAAATACAGCCAGATGCTTTTGCGGTTGTAAAAGAAACCAGCAGACGTTTTAAAGAAAATGAAACCATCGAATCGATGGCTACAGACCTGGATAAGGAACTTGCTATAAAGAAAGATAATATTATTATAGAAGGCGATAAAGCGATTTATAAGAACTCCTGGTTGGCTGGAGGAACGGTAGTAAAATGGAACATGGTACATTATGATGTACAGCTGATTGGTGGCGCCGTGCTGCACTCTGGCCGTATTGCTGAGATGGCTACCGGTGAAGGTAAAACGCTTGTGAGTACGTTGCCGGCTTATCTGAATGCGCTCGCAGACGAAGGAGTTCATATAGTAACTGTAAATGATTATCTGGCTCGCAGGGATAGTGAATGGAACGGACCTATTTTCGAATGGCTGGGATTGAGAGTTGATTGTATTGATAAACACGAGCCAAATAGTGATGCCAGGCGCAAGGCTTATAATGCCGACATCGTTTATGGTACCAACAATGAATTTGGTTTTGATTACCTGAGAGATAATATGGTGCACACACCAGATGAAATGGTACAACGCAAACATCATTTTGCGATGGTGGATGAGGTGGATAGTGTATTGATCGATGATGCCCGTACACCACTGATCATTAGCGGACCAATTGGCCACAGTGATAATACACAACAGTTTTTTGATCTTAAACCAAGGATTGAAAAATTGGTAGAAGCACAAAAAAAAGCAACCAATCAATATTTAATAGAAGCAAAAAAGAAAATCGCCGAAGGTAACGACGATCCCAAAGATGGTGGATTGGCTCTGATGCGTGCGCATCGAGGCTTGCCTAAAAGCAGCGCCCTGATTAAGTTTTTGAGTGAGCCTGGTATGCGGGTTAAATTACAAAAGAGTGAAAATTATTATCTCGCCGATCAGCAGAAACAAATGCCGGCAGTTGATAAGGAACTTTATTTTGCCATAGATGAAAAAAACAACCAGGTAGAACTTACCGATAATGGAATTGGCCTTATCACGCGTAGTGGCGAAGATCCGGAATTTTTTATACTCCCCGATATTGCAACCAAACTAGCCGATATTGAAAAGACTGATTTGTTGCCTGAAGAGAAATTACAACGCAAAGAAAACCTGCTTAGTGAATATTCTTTAAAAGCAGAACGTATACATACAGTTCAACAATTATTGAAGGCTTATACCTTATTTGATAAGGATATAGAATATGTGGTAATGGATGAGGCAGTTAAAATTGTAGATGAACAAACCGGTCGTATTTTGGATGGCAGAAGATATTCTGATGGTTTGCACCAGGCATTGGAAGCAAAGGAGAATGTAAAAATTGAAGCTTCTACACAAACTTACGCTACTGTTACGTTACAGAATTATTTCAGGATGTATCACAAGCTGGCAGGAATGACGGGTACTGCCGAAACGGAAGCTGCAGAGCTTTGGAGCATTTACAAATTAGATGTTGTTACTATTCCTACTAACGTGCCGGCTATCCGAAAAGATGAGCAGGATATGGTTTATAAAACCAAGAGAGAAAAGTACAAGGCAGTAATAGATGAAATTGAAAAGTTGCGGACAGCCGGAAGGCCTTGCCTTGTTGGTACAACATCGGTAGAAGTAAGTGAATTGCTGAGCAGAATGCTAAAGCAAAAAAATATCCCTCATAACGTTCTAAATGCCAAACAACACTCTAAAGAGGCGCAGGTTGTAGCAGAAGCAGGCTTTGCAGGAGCTGTTACCATTGCTACCAATATGGCAGGTCGTGGTACAGATATAAAATTAGGAACAGGCGTAAAAGAAGCAGGCGGTTTAGCGATACTTGGTACAGAGCGTCATGAAAGTCGCCGTGTAGACAGGCAGCTTCGTGGCCGTGCAGGCAGGCAAGGTGATCCCGGAACTTCAAACTTTTTTGTGTCGTTAGAAGATGACCTGATGCGTATGTTTGGCAGCGAACGTATTGCGAGCCTGATGGATAGAATGGGATATAAAGAAGGTGAAGTGATACAGCACAGTATGATCACAAAAAGTATTGAAAGAGCGCAGAAAAAAGTGGAAGAAAATAACTTTGGAATACGTAAACGCTTGCTGGAATATGATGATGTGATGAACAAGCAAAGGAATGTTGTGTACAGCAAACGTAACCATGCTTTGTTCGGCGAAAGGCTTGCACTGGATCTTGACAATGCTTTTTATTCTGTGGCTGAAGGTTTGATAGCTTCCTTTAAAGAAGCAGGTGATTACGAAGGATTTAAACTGGCAGCGATTCTCAACTTTGGTATAGATACAGCTATCAGTGAAGAAGAACTCGATAAAACAGATCATAATACTTTATCTGATCGATTGTACAAAGAAGCAATCATTCACTTTACCAATAAGAAGAAAGCCTTGGTAGATCAAACCATGCCGATAATAACCAATATCCGCAAGGAACAAGGTAATCATATTGAAAATGTAGCTGTTCCGTTTACAGATGGTAAAAAGGCCATTCAGGCATTGGCCAACCTTGATAAATATTTTGAAACTGACGGTAAAGAGTTAGGTAATTCACTTGAGCGGAGTATTACGCTTGCGTTGATAGATGATGCCTGGAAAGAACATCTTCGTTCAATGGATGATTTGCGCCATAGTGTTCAAACTGCCGGTTACGAGCAAAAAGATCCTTTGGTTATTTATAAAATTGAAGCATACAATGCCTTCAAGCAAATGAACGACCAGGTTAACAAAGAAATTGTTAGCTTTTTAAGCCACGCAGGTATTCCGATGGAACAAACAAATGCTGGCCAAATAAAAGAAGGCAGAGAACAGAAGACCGACATGAGCAAGATGAATGTGAATAAGAATGAAATAGATGCAGCAGGATCTGATTATGCCGCCAATGAAAATGACTATTTTGATCCTTCAACGCCTGTGAAACAAGCGCCGGTAAGGGTTGAGCCTAAGATTGGCAGAAATGACCCTTGTCCTTGTGGGAGTGGTAAGAAATTTAAACAATGCCATGGTAAAGAGTCATAAGATTCGTTTAACTTAAAAAAAAGCATCCATTTTTTGGATGCTTTTTTTTATGCCAGTCAACAGGTTACATTCTCTTAAAATGCATCACCGCTATATCATCTGCGATCAAAGTAAGGCTTCCATAACTTACAGAAAATGATGTGATAGTTTTTAGCGTTTCTAAAAAGATATACTCTCCGTTTCCGGGACAAGCCATTCTCGTAATTGCTAGCGGCGTATTAAAATTGATCTTA
>CAZCAA010000040.1:0-1491 GCA_964496585.1 uncultured Ferruginibacter sp. | reverse complement strand
CTATCTTTATTTTCAGGAAACTTAATATAATAAGACGAATCAGGCACCAGCAAAACGGTGTTGCCGGTTCTAACATAATTATTGCTGCTGTAATATGAAGGGGGAGTAAACGATGTTAGATTTTTCTTTACCAGTTTTTGCATTCTGTTACCCAGCCACTTTTCATAATTCCGTTGTGCTTTCTTTGCAGGCTTGCTTAATTTGTTGTATGCATGAAGAAGTACAAGGTTTACAGGGAATTTTCGTTTCTTTATCATTGACTTCGCATTCACAAAAGGATTGATTTTATTAATATCATTAACTGTCTGGATGGAAAACGGCATCTCTGGAACCCAATCTACCGTACTTACAACATTATAAGACCAGCCATTTTTAGTAAGCGCTTCAAATTCGTATGCATAATATAAGTTGCCCGGTTTTGGCGCAGCAACAGCACAGGTTTTAAACCTGATATCCATCGGTAACCTTCCTTCCTTTTTTAATTGTTCTAAGTATGAAGTCATTGTGTAAGTAATGGCACCGCCCTGGCTATGGCCCGAGATGATGAACTCACGCGTACCTGTTTTATAACAGGAATCTATTTGTGGTAAAATATCTCTCGATAGATAGGCTGTCGCCATGAGAAAACCCACATGCACCGCTGCTTTTGGATTAGTTGAAAGTTTATAATTAAATGGAAAATCTTTTTCAAGCTCAATACTACCACTCGCAGGCACCATTACAGCATACATATTTGCAAGGAAGCTTAGTAACGTTTTGGTTGTGCCCCGTATGCTGATAATCGCCACCGAGTCATTTCTCATCCAAAGCTGCCAGAAATTATCAAATCCTACCAATGGAGATTGATAAACCAACTTAGATTGTTGTGGAGCCGGCAATTTCTTATAATAGCTACTGTCTTTGGATGTTCTCGCGCCTATTTTTAATAACTCTATAAATTCTTCTTTTTCAAAACCTGGCTGAAGTTTTTGTGCAGTTGATAAATTAGTAATGGAAAAAAGCAACAGGCAAATAACAAATATTCTCGTCATAAAGGACAGTTTTAGTAAATGTAATAAAATCTTGTGCTCAATCATCATTTCGCACATCAGCATACTTTCATAAAAGTGTACCTCGTTAAATTGAACAACTTTATATGTAAAAGGTTACCTTTTTTAGCGATATTAATACACTTTATACATTTATTTGTAGGTATTTTTGCGGCATGGATAATATGCCTTTTATAGAACTGGGTTTATTAGCGGCTACTACAAGCATAGCAGGGATTGAAGAATTGTGCAGCAATGCGGTGGAATCAAATGCGACGGTTGTTTGTGTTCCGCCCATGTATGTAAAGTTGGCTACATCTCTTACCTCATCAACCAAGGTAAACACCGCTGCAGTTGTAGGTTTTCCGTTTGGTTACAATGCAATTGAATCAAAACTTGCTGAAACAGTTTTGGCAATTGTTGATGGAGCCAACGAGATCCATATGATGATCAACCTTGTAGC
>CAZCAA010000039.1:19893-20526 GCA_964496585.1 uncultured Ferruginibacter sp. | reverse complement strand
TTAAGATAGTTCCATTGTCGCAAGGCTTAAAATGATGCTCATGCTTCATTTCCCTGATATCTCCTTGCAGTTGTTCGTCTGTAAACATTTGAGGTTTTACCATCTCAGTAATCTTTACCCGTAGTATTCTATTTTTAAAAAGATGTTTTGCTTTCCAGGTAACGGTTTCTTCCTTTTCAATCAAGCCAAACCTTGTACCTGCCACAGCTTCTTCTTTGTAAGAAGCCATAGATTCTTTATGCATTCCAATATGACGTCTAAGGTCAAAAACTACATTTACAGGAGCCGCTATGAAAGTTGTAAGATGAATAGTTGGCATTGAAGAAATTTTGAAATACTTATTAGTTGTCTGTACTCACAAAAATCTTACCGATTATCATTTTATGAAAAAGGGATTTTAGAAACTTTTGCCTGTAGTAATTTATCTCTGACTTTTATGTAAATCTCCGTGCCTAATGCTGAAAACCCTTTAGTCACATATCCCATTCCAATTGCTTTTCCAAGACTGGGTGACTGGGTGCCGGAAGTTACATGCCCAATTGTTGCGCCTGTAAAATCTTTTATTTCATAGCCCTGGCGAGGAATTCCTTTTTCAATCATTTCAAAACCCACCAATTTTTTTGTAATGCCTTA
>CAZCAA010000039.1:18080-19883 GCA_964496585.1 uncultured Ferruginibacter sp. | reverse complement strand
TTGGTGAATTTTGTAATCCAACCCAGCCCTGCTTCCATTGGCGAAGTGGTATCATCTATATCATTACCATATAAACAAAAACCCATTTCCAATCTTAACGTATCTCTTGCTCCGAGGCCAATTGGTTTCATTCCTTTTGGACCGCCTTCAGCGAAAATAGCATCCCATATTTTTTCAGCAGCGCCGTCATTATCTTCAAAATAAATTTCCACTCCGCCTGCACCAGTATAACCTGTTGCACTTACTAATACATTTTTTACTCCGGCGAATGTTCCTTTGGTAAAAGTGTAATACTTTAGATTCAACACATCAATATCAGTAAGCGGTTCTAATATTTTTGTTGCATTTGGGCCTTGGATTGCCAGCAAGCAAGTTTTATCAGAAATGTTATGCATTTCTACATTGTTCGTATTATGTTTTGTAATCCAATTCCAGTCTTTTTCAATATTGGAAGCATTTACAACCAACATATATACTTTGTTCTCTTCGATGCAATACACTAACAAGTCGTCCACAATGCCGCCGTCTTCATTCGGCAAACAACTATACTGTGCTTGACCTGCTTTTAATTTAGAAGCATCATTACTCGTTACCCGTTGAATAAGATCCAATGCATTTTCACCTTTCAAAACAAATTCACCCATATGGCTTACATCAAATACGCCAGCATTTTTTCTTACTGTTGCATGTTCATCATTAATACCTGTATAGGAGATCGGCATATTGTATCCAGCAAACTCAGCCATCTTAGCACCAAGTGCAATATGTTTTTGGGTAAAAGCAGTATTCTTCATATAAGCAAATTTGAACGCAAATGTAGTCCAAATATTTCATCGTCTGAGAAACGGCATACATCGAAAATTTTAGTTTATCTTTTACCTGCACCTTATATTTACCTTCAAAAAAATCTGCTATGAAGTATAGAATAGTTCTAATTCTTTTTCTTGTTTTTAGCATTGGTTTAAACGCACAAAAAATAACTGGGTGTGGTTTTAAGGTGCCGCCTAGATCACTGATTAAATCAAATTTCAGCTCTGTTTATGAAGCCAAAAATATACTTCAGAATATGCTGGATACTATACAATGGAAAGAGAATTTCAGTGTCCGTGAACAGAATGGAATTCGAAATGCGTATGCTACCATCATTAACAGAGTAAGATGGATTATTTATGATAATAATTTTCTGGAAGATATTGACGCCTACACTTCTACCAAATGGGCTTCGATAAGTGTGTTGGCGCATGAAATGGGTCATCATTATTATAATCATGTTGTAAGCAGCAGTGGAAGTACGCCGCCGAAAGAAATTGAGGCTGATGCATTTTCCGGTTATGTAATGTCCAAGCTTGGTGCTTCGTTAAATGAATCTATTGCAGCCATCAGTGCAATTTCATCTGATAGAGCCAGCTCTACTCACCCTGCAAAAAAAGATAGAATTAATGCTATTACCAGTGGGTGGAATTCTGCCAATAAAACAATTGAGCCTAACCCCAACCCAACACCAACGCCTAATCCAACACCTGCACCTACACCAGCTCCAAGTCCGACAAATGTTCCAGCAGATGATGCAAGTTGGATTGCTTTAACAATTCAAAGCGATAAAGATGAGCAAGTAATGCTTAGTGATGATGGGAAAAATTATCAGGCAGCAGTAATAAAAAAAGACCAGTCTTTTGTTTTCCTATTTGAAATATATAAATATGGATGGCTTAAACTTCCTTACTACAATGGATACAGGACTTATAAATTAATGCATAGAAAAGATTATAGCATCCTTTGGAACCGACGAACAAAAAACTGGAC
>CAZCAA010000039.1:13391-18070 GCA_964496585.1 uncultured Ferruginibacter sp. | reverse complement strand
AACTTTTTTTAATAATATTTTTTCAACAGTAAGAAAGCAACGGTTTAAGAAAAATATTGTTTATCATACATTGCATTTAAAAAACTACTCACTTTGTCAGTTGATATTGCGGCTTGTAAGCCATTTGTAAGCATTAAATAACCTCCATCACTTTTTACATACTGCAGCACTGCTCTTCTATTTACAATGTAGGATTTGTGGCTACGAAAAAAGACTGGTATTGGCTCAAGCATCTCCTCAAAGTGGCGAAGATTACGACTTGCCAATAATTTAGTGTTATTGGTTAAATATATTTCACTATAGGCTGCTTCGCCCTTAATCATTATTATTTCAGAAGGCTTAAAAAAATGAATGGCCTGGCCACTTGGCACAGCAATTCGTTTATCTTCCCAACTGCAGTTGGCTGAAAGATTCTCTTTTAAGTTTTTAAGTTGTACTCCTTTCTGTAGATGTTGTCTCTTTAAAAATCGTCCTACGGCTTCTACCAATTGAGTATGTTGTATTGGTTTTAATAAATAGTCAATAGCGGAAAAGCGGAATGCCTGCAATGCATATTCGTTGTATGCGGTAGTAAATAGTACACTAAAATCAATCTCATCTTCATTGAAGAAGTCAAGCAACTCTAGTCCACTATGCCCCGGCATTTCTATATCCAGTAATACCAATGTTGGTTTTAGTTTTTTAATTGCCTTTATGCCAATTGGTAAATCTTCGCATAGCGACACTACTTCCAATTCGGGACAAAATTCTTTTATCACTGATTCCAATAAAATGCGAGCCCTGGGTTCGTCATCAATAATTATACACTTTTCCATTGTTGTAAGATAGCTTTTGTTGGTATCCGATTTTATTTCCTTTTATAAAATCCGTTTCTTGTTTTACAAAATTATTTTCCTGATAGCATGGGAATGCTTAAAATAACAGTTGTTCCTGTCGGTTGCCCATATTCATCTTTCTTGTCTATTATCTTCAGGGCTATTGCATTCTTCAACCCTTTGTTCAGTATTTCCAGCCTTTTCTGATTGGCGCTGGTAGCAAAAGATTGGTGCTTTTTCATTCGCAACTTATTAAGCTCTTCGCTTCGCTTGCGGCCTATACCATTATCATCTACCGTTACCTGTATACAATTTTCAATTTTAGTAAATTCAATTGCCAGTTGCCAATTACTTTTTTGATGAAGTAACCCATGCTTTATTGCATTCTCCACATACGGCTGTATCAGCATTGAGTGAATGTAAGTGGTTTCAGTGCTTATGTTCTCATCCACTGTAAGATTATATTTTAATTTTTCTTCAAAGCGAAGCTGTTCTAATTCAAGGTATAAATTGAGTGCCTTTATTTCTTCTGACAAGGGTACAATATCCTTATTACTCATATCTAGTATCATCCTCGTTAGTTCAGAAAATTTACCAAGATATTGAGATGCATTTTCTTTGTCGTTAGTATAGATGTAGGATTGTATAGTATTAAGTGCATTAAAGAGAAAGTGAGGATTCATTTGGCTTTTGATAGAGGAGAGTAAGCTTTGTTGTAACTCTTGTTCCAATTTGACCTTTTGTGAAAGCAATTCGTTACTTCTTTTTTCATTCTTTAACCGCCATCCGAAGTAAACGTAAACCCCTGCCATTCCCATTAATAATATACCAATAAAAAACCACCAGCGTTTATAAAAGGGTGCCGCAATTGAAAATATTATTTTCTCAGTTTTTTCTGATTGTACACCATCTTCATTAAAGCCCCTTACTTCTAGTGTATAGCTGCCAGATGACAATGAAGAAAGACTGATAACCCTTGAGCCGGATTCCAATCTTTGCCATTTTTTATTGTTTATCTTATATTCTACCAGCAAAGAGTCGGTTTCTTTAAAGGTGAGTAAAGAGAAGTTTATCTCTATATTAGTTTCTTTATTAGGTAAGTTTAATTTTTGTTGCCAGCCAATCGAAACACCATTCACCAACATTTTGTTTATTACAAGCCTGGGTGCAATTGTATTTCTGGTAGATGAATACTCACTCATTTCTGCCAGGCCGTCTGTAGTAGCAACATATAGTGTAGAATTAATTGCAGCTATATCTTTTATTTCTGCCCGTGGAAGTCCGTCGGCTTCTGTAAGCTCAATTACTTCATTTTTATCCGGATCATATCGCTGCAATAATCCATCGCCAACCAGCCATAGCCAATCTTCACTTTTAAAAATTCGGTAGATGGTTTTTAAAACTGGTTCGCCATTACTTACCACTCTTTTAGCATCTTTGCGGTTCGATATTTTATATAATCCGTCTGAAAAGGTGCTAGCATATAATGCTTTGCCGTCCACAATCAATTGTGATGCAAATATGTCTTTTCCAGTTACAGTAATTTTTCCATTCCCTTTGGGTGAAAAATAATACAACCCTGTTGCAGTAGCGGCATATAAAATAGTATCGTTATTGTTAAATGCTACACTACGGCCATGACTTACTGTTTTTGTTAATAGATAATGATTGTTTTTCCATTGAACTTCCCCATCATTTAGCCAAAATGGTATTGTTGGGTGTTTACCTATTTGTTTAGGTATAAGAGATATTCCACCGCTGTGAGCCATTGCATATAAATCACTATTTACAGAAACAAAAGATTTTCCTGCCATTGATAACGTTGCTTGTTGTTTTCCCTTGTTAGTAAAAATTACTTTATCAGATGCAAAAACAAGTTGTGGTTGTGCAACGTCTTCGTATATGCTTAGTACCTCATGATTAGCTTCGGACTTAAATAGGTTAGTAAATTGCTTTTCAAGAAAACTAAAACTTAATAAACGGTTGTTACTCGTACCGGCATATAGTTTTTGTCCGTCATTAGCTAATAATAAAGTTGTAAATTTATCCTTACTGTATGTATATAACCGGTTACTCATATCTGGTACAAATAAAACGCCGTTATCCAACGTACCAAACCAATAGCTTCCTTCCCGGTCTTTTAATATCTTGGTTATACTTTTCCCTTCAAAAAAACAATGTCCTCCAAATGCAGGCTTCATATCAAGTCCAAAACACCAGGCACCAGAACTTGTGCTAATCCATAGTAAATCATCTAAAACTGTTACATCCTGCACAAATAATCCCTGTCTTAATAGTGGCAAGGGTACAAACTGGTTGTCTTTTAGTACAGAAATAACCGGGTAGGTGTTTTTTGAAATACCATAATACTCGCCTCCAAACTTTCGCATAAAAAAGACATTATTCACTGGGTGATTTAAAAACCCGGTCTCCGTTATTTTTGTTCCGTCAAACACCCATTGATTTTTCCCATTAATGATTATTACATTGTCCTTTTCATAACTAATAGCAGACCCTACTTCCTTCTCAAAGCTGTATTTTTTAAACTCTCGGGTTGTTACATTAAGAGTTTGTATATTATCATTACCAATAGTAACAAGCAAATTCTCTTTAATAAATGTTGCCGTACTATAATAACCGATTGGTTGTAATTTTTTTTCGTTTACAACCGAATCGCCGCTTACAAAATAAAAATTTCCGGAAAAATCCTGGCACCAGATTGTTTTATTTGCCTCATTCAGATTGCTGAGAGATCGACCTTGCTGTGTATTAGAAGCATATTGTTTGAAGAATTTCCCGTCATATCGGCTTAACCCTTTGTCGTGTCCCATCCAGATAAAGCCTTGTTTATCCTGTAGTATATTGTAAACAGTATTACTGGGCAACCCGTTTGACTTGTCAATTACCCGATATACAGGATCTTGTGCATTTGTATTAAGCAAAAAAAAGAAGACGGTTAAACTTGCAACTATTTTATGCGAAAATATATTACGGAATGGCTGCTGCATTATTTTGTAAAGAAAGCAAATGAACGACAACTACCCTAAAAGTAAATCACCTTTCCTTCATTAACCCTTTTTCTTAACGAGAAGGCATTAGTTTTATAGCTCTAACTATAATATTTTCTAAGAATTTTTTTGCCTTTGGCATATCTGTATCAATTATCTGATCACCCATTATCTCGTCGTAATTTTGTGTAATATTCAGACCAAGGTCAAAAATAAGCTGTGGCTCATCATCCTTATAAGTCAGCTTACCACCATGAAAATCATTAAGCATTCCACCAAAACCCCAACCAAACCCTGTAAATGAAATTTTAGCCCCGTTTATTTTCACCAACTCTGAAAGTGTAGTGCCATAATGAATACCATCAGCAGTTTTATAGGGATGATTTTCTTTAGAGGCTTCAATAGATGATATTTTTTTATGAAAAAAATTATCGGTCCATTGTATCACCATCTCATCAATTTTTCCTTTGTTAATAATTGTTTTCACTACCATGTCTTCAGATTCTGGTGCACTATACATTTTCTCGTCCATAACCATTTCCTTACCAAAGGTTTTTATAAGAGACTCATAAGTCGCATCTTGCGTCACCAACCCGAATGATTGTTTTGTTACCAAATATCTTGTATCTGGCCTCTCTTCAGTTTTGGTATTGTTTGTAATAGCTGCACTGTCCTTGATAACCGAAGCTTCATTTTTAGATTCATTATTACAACTTGCTAAAAAGATGCTTAAAAAAGACAGACTTAAAATTGTTACTATTTTCATACCTAATTAATTTAATCTGCTAAGTTAAACAGTGAATTCACTTATCTATCTACACGTTTAACAAAATAGCTTTTCGGTTTGACCAAAATT
>CAZCAA010000039.1:10812-13348 GCA_964496585.1 uncultured Ferruginibacter sp. | reverse complement strand
CCTTTTCCATTTATCAACTAATTGCATACCATAAATTCTTTTTTGCCAAAAAAGAGTTTCATAAAACAAAAAGCCAGTTTGGTAAATCCCCTTTGTATCAAACAACTACCGCTGTATATTTTTGAAAAAAATACTCATGAAAAAAATATTTACAACCCTTGCTATTATCGCCATATTAACTGCTCAAGGACAAACAAGTCTTACCTGTGGCAAAAATGTAATAGCCGTAAGCGGTCAAAAGATCTCGACTACCAAGTTTATTGGAGACGAAAAAAAAGATAACGCTATTACTAACTATTATTATCAGTTAGCAAAAGATAACATAACTATTTGGGAAGAATATATCAATGAGGGAGTGCTTGAATCAGTTGCAGTATTTACTATTAATAAAAAAGATATTAGCACCACTAGCCTGCCATACCTTGATGAATTTACCTTTTCAAATTACGAAAGTCCAGTGCAAAGATTATATATACAATGTACGGATGGAGATTGTATGAAGAGCACCAAATATCAAAGTTGGGTTGAGCCAGGCAAGGAATCGCATGATGTTACTAACTATTATCAGATAGATGGAAGTGATAAAAAAGTACACCAAGAATTATTAGACAAAATATTGACATGGTTAAAAAATTAATTGATAGTAATATGAAAAAAATTATTACGGGAATATTTATAGTAATTGCAACTTGTTATTCGATAATGGCGGGTGCTCAAAAACAAGAAGCCGAAATTCTCGCAGATCAGTTTTGGCAATTTATCAAGGACGACTCTTCTTCCTTTACCATAAAAAAAGCAATAGGACATTCTAAAATAGATGAGCAAAACTTATCAGAACTGCTTATATCTTCCAAGGTGCAAAATGGGAAACCATTCAATGTTGCCAGGAAAGGATTTAAAACTTCTAGTTCTACTGGTGGACTGATGGGAAAAGGTCAGTACGTTTGTTTTATGTACCGTAATAAATATAAAGACGACAAGGAGAGTGTTCACCTTGTTTTTGAAAAATTAGTTTTTTACAGAAGTACAAAAAAAGAAGCATTAAAATTAATTTTATATAATTGGAGTAGCAAAGGTGTTGATATAAGCTGCGACTAACGTATTAAATTTTCAAATCTATATTATGAAACGATTATTAAGTCTATTTGTGATTTTGGTAGGGCTGCAAGTATCGGCACAAACCTCCACCAGTTGGATTAAATCCTATGCCGGCAAAATTGGCAAAACCTCTTTTACAATGCTGTTACACAAAGCCGGAAATGATTACGATGCTTATGTTTATTATACAAGTACACAGTTGCCTTATCTTATATCTGCTCAGGGACAAAAAACAAATACTATTACCCTAACTGGCACACCAACAGGAAGTGACGACTCAGAAAAATGGCGATTAACAATCGTAGGAAATAAAATTAGCGGTAGTTTTATTTTGAACGATAAAATTACAGCCGTCTCAGCGCAGGAAAATAATTTGCAAAAAGGAGCAGCTTATGTATACACTGAGAAGAAGACAAACCTGAATGTAGCAGATAAAAAATCTCCTCATGCTTCCTTTTACCAAAGTGGTATTTGGTATAGTAACAATAGCTTAATCAATAAGATACTATGGCCAAGCTACACCACTAAAACAGCAGGGCAACATTTTATTGAGAATAAAAACACTTTTTTCAACAATTTTAAGAAAGACACTAAAACCCTTAAGCCTGCAGATTACAAAGATGATAGTTACATGTATAGCAGTGAGTCTTTTTCAAAATTACTCATGAGTTATGTTTCTAAAAATTTGGTTGTTTTTACTGAAGATAATTATGAATTTAACGGAGGTGCTCATAGTAATGGAGTAACTATACAAAAGGTAATAGATCTGAGACATAGAAAGCAACTGGAACTTAAGGACATAATTTCCGATACGTCAGCATTAACGGCTTTACTCGAAAAAAATTATCGCAGAATTTATAAAGTTCCTGCAGATCAATCTTTAATGGACTATGGATTGTTTACAAACCAAATTAGCTCTAACGAGAATTTTTTTGTTACTTCAAAATGCTTAGGCTTTACATACAATCACTATGAAATAGCACCGTATGCAGGCGGACAGATAACCATTTCAATTCCGTATAACGAGTTTAAGCATCTTGTGACAGATTTTGCTAAGGACTTATTTGTTGAATAAGAGCATTAAAAAATAAATTTAAAAATAACATATGAAACATTTGACCATTATTGCTGCCGCATTAAGTATTTGCTTTATCAGTTGTAAAAATGATAATAAAAAAGATAATGTAGAAACCCAAGCCACAACAGATACAGTTAAAACAACCGCAACTAATACTATAGCTGAAACGCCAACAGACTTTACTCCAGATAAAACATTTACATTCAATAAGGCTGATATACATGAAAGCCTTAAAGTTCAGCAGTTAGGTAAAAACAAAATTGCATATGAAGTTTATATGGAAAATGGCAATTGTGCGGTATTCACTCACCAGGGTGTAGCCAACTTAAAAGAGGGTGATGCTGAAACTGACAGCGATGA
>CAZCAA010000039.1:10067-10802 GCA_964496585.1 uncultured Ferruginibacter sp. | reverse complement strand
AATAATAACAGCTTTTTAGTAGACGAATATGTAGATGCTACTGCCGGCGCTTGTGGTATAACTATCCGCATTGGCGCAGATAAAGGATATACCAACCGGGCTAAGTTTAGTGTTTACGATTGCAGTAAGGTATGTAAAACAAAGCCAGAATCAGAAGCACTGTTATCAGCAAAATAATTTATTACTTATTAATATTTAAAAATCTCGGTCATTTGACCTGGATTTTTTTTCGATTGTTTAAAAACGATTTCCAATTATTGCAAACAAATATTTGGTCATCGTAAAATACCTTCTTCTCCGTTTTCTACATCTTTACCTTTAAGTAACATTCGACTTATTTAGATAAAGCATAATAGCCCGCCATTAAGCTTTTCAGTTCTTGCAAAACAATCTTTAATTTATGCAACTAAGAAAATGTTGAAAATGGCTGTGCATTTTAGCTGGACTTGCCCTTTTACTTAACAATATTAAAGATCAGCAAGTGATGATTGTTGAAGAAGAAAAATAACTAATGTAGAACCCTGCATTTTATTGGATGAAACTGGAGATAATCAAAAAAATCTGACAGATTATATTAAGCGATTTGAATTGTGATCTGAATGAGTTTCTTTGTTCTTTTGAAGAAGCCATTGACAATAGTACTACTATAATACTAAACACAGCACAAAAATTAATTGCTAGGCCTTTTATAAAACAGCGGATGAGCTTTGTACTTAACAGGAACAGATACGATAG
>CAZCAA010000039.1:609-10057 GCA_964496585.1 uncultured Ferruginibacter sp. | reverse complement strand
CAGAAAATAGAGTAGCTATTTTTTAGCTTCTCTTGAATAAACAAATACCATTTCAAAACAAATCTTCAGATCCTAGTTGTTTTTTATCTCACTCGACTAAGCCTGCACTCTTAAATATTTTTTTAACGTCTGGGTCATTTTCATATTTTGTCATTCCCCTTTCAAGTATAGCCCTGCTTTTATAAATGTTGAAGCCTTTTAAATCAGCATATTTTCCTGGCACAGTGGATAATATAAGTACCAATGCAAATTTGTCAGCCTCAGTAACCGTTTCGGGTGTTGCCTTAGTTTCCTCTTTAACTTTTTTAACTATTTCGGCCATATAGTTTGAAAATTCTAACACATCCTTTTTTGTCATCTCTGGCATTGCTGGTTTATCATTTTCTATTTTATAACCGGCTTCTGTATACCAGTCTGAAAAACAGCCTTCAGAAGGAGTATACATTTTTGCGTCTTCAATATTTTTAAACTCTTCTGAATTCATACAAACAGACGCTTTATTTGCAGTAAAATTCTTAAAAATAATTACATAGTAAGAAGAGTCTCCATTTTCGGTAATTACTCTTTCTTCGATTCCATTAGAATATATCTCTACAACTTTTGTTTCTATGGGATTATCATCAAAGCCTCCGCCACTTCCTAAATAGTTTTCTATAATAGTAGTTGCTGTAATAATTTGTGTTTTTACAAAATATCCATTTTCCCCGCCAATAACAAAGTCGTGCCACTTATGTTTTATTACTTCCTGCGATTGGGCTGAAAAAATGATAGTAATAGCAAATAGTAATGTTGTTAAAATCTTTTTCATTCTTTTTTATTTATATTATATAATTTATTTTCTAAAGCCGATAGGTTTTTTTAATTCAATAATACTATTATTAAAAAAGCCCAGCAGATTGCGGAGCTTTTTAGTAGGATAAGATATAATGGTTAAAATCATTTTTTATTTCTAATATGTATGGAACAGATTATAGTAGCACCAAGTCTTTTATTTATTATATTGCTGTTATCCATAAAAACACATTGTGTATTTTTCTTTTCATTTATTTTAGTACTGTAAATTTCAATTATTTATTCTGGAAGCTTAGAATACATTTTATAAAACCAGCTTTTGACTTTACCAATACATTTAAATAAAAAAGCTGCCCCTATTGGACAGCTTATGTACCATTCCTGATTAGTTATCAGGACTTCAACCGAATTTGTCAGAACCATTGTACCAGCGATGAAACCGGGGACAGGCCTCCGGCAATAGCACCTTCTACGTTCTTTATATCTATATTTTCTGAAGGCACAATAGCTTCTGGTTTTATTTCTTTTTTCAGTTCTTTTATTTTCCTATCGCTTTCCTCTTTCTTACGTTCTTCTTCTTCTATTAGTTTTTGAATATTGTTCTTCTTGTCCACACTATCCGTTACTGGATACCGATATTCATTATCAGGTTTACTTTCTATCACTTCGCCTGTTTCTGTCTTCAACTTCCCATTTATGCCCATCGTATAATCTATTCCGGAACGAAATCTGGAAGACCTGTCATCAATTTCTACATCAACAACCCTGTTACGACGACTGCCCCTTTTAACTCTTACATTTAAAGAATTCAGTTTATCGTTTACTGATTCATCAAAGCGAATCTGCTTTCCGATTGGAACCTGTATTTCAACTTCTACTTGTTGCCCACGAAACTTACTTTCTTTGTCAACAGTATATCCGCTACCAACATCTAGCACACTATCTCTTGATAAAATATTATATTGAATTCTTTCAGCTCTTGCAATAGCACCTTCTTCTGATCTTCCAAAGCTGTGTTTAATCAGCGTTACATGATATTGTGAATCAAGACTTGGCTTTACTGTAAACTTAACGGTTGATAACCTTAGAGTATCGTCTGATAAATCCCATCCGTCACCCTCATCATTGATCCAGCTAAAGCGGCCTGAGTATAACAATTCCGGCTCCGACACGGCAACAATCATTTTATTATTTACTGGTTGAACAACTTCGATTACTTTATCAGTATGATCATAATTTCTGAAATCTCTTGAAATACTTGATGCTAATAAAATTGCCGATATCCAACCTATTGTCCATAACGCACCGAATGTCCAACCCAGATAATTACTTCTAGATTTTACTTTTGTAATGCGACGTATTACCCATATTATAAAACCAACCAGCGGCACTACTAAAAAGAATATCAATGTTCCCCAAGCATAAATCTGTTGCCAGTTGCTGGTCCATAAAAAATTATTAATTGGCCACCAGGCAATTCCGCCGAATAAAAAAGCGATAAGTCCGACAAATAAACCAAAAGCAATAGTGCCAGCAATAAACAAAAAGAATACTTTAAATAATACGCCAATAATATGCCCTAGTCCGCCACCTGATCTTCTTACCGTATCATTTACATCTGAAGCAAACTCTTTTCCTTTTGTTCTTGAAAACTCTTTGGCTTTATTCGAAAAATTTTGAGCAGATTCTTTTACTTCTTCGCCCCAACCTTTTACTTTCTCTTTAAAATTTCCCATTCCTTCCTGTACGTTCTGGCGAATACGATTTACATCAACCTTTTCGCCTCTCATTTCCATTTTCTCATAGGTAGTATTTGCTTCTGGCAATACCATCCACAGTACTACATAAATAAGAATGAATGTTCCACTAATAGAACCAAAGCCGATGTTTAATGCAAGATCAAAATCATTATGCCAGCTTACATTGTTAATAATATTCAACAATATGCTCAATACTAATGGTGCTGCAAAAATCAACCGGATAGTTCTTGCACTTTTATCAAAATAAGCAGCCAGACCTCCAGCAACACCTCCTAACATTTTATCATCAGGATTACGATAAAGTCTTTTGCCGGAATATCCATCTAAATCTTTTGTAGGAAGAATTATCCATAAAATTATATAAGCCAGAAATCCTAATCCGAAACCACCAAAGGTGATGATTGCAAAAAGAATTCTTACAATAGCCGGATCCACATTCATATAGGCAGCAATACCACTACAAACACCACCAATAAATTTATCGCTACTATCACGGTACAATCTTCCCCTGCTTTTCTTTTCAGTATAAGAATAATTTTGGCTTTGCTGATTCCCTTGTTGACCACTCTGTTGGTTCGAGTCTTTCGCTTCAGCAACTTCTTCTGCTTCAAAGTCTTCCACCTTACCCATAGAAGTAATGATTTCTTCTACATCCGCTTCCGTTGCGGTGGAAGCACCCTTGCGGATTTTTTCATCAAGTAATTCAGCTATCCTGCTTTCAATATCATTGATGATTTCATCACGGCCTTCTTCGTTTGCAAAATACTTGCGAAGACTTTCAATATAGTTTTGCAATTTTTCATAAGCAGAGTCTTCAATCGGTATTACCCGACCGCTTAAGTTGATGTTTATAATCTTTTTCATAATTGTTTGGTTGAAGTGTACTAGTTAACTGTTACTTAATGGTTCATCCGATTTTTTACTTGTCAGTGCATTTACTCCATTGGAAAGCTCTTCCCAGGTTTGTTGTAGTTCTTTATAAAAACTGTCTCCTTTTTCTGTCAGTGAAAAATATTTTCTGGGCGGGCCCGAGTTGCTTTCTTCCCAACGATACGTAAGCATCTCTGCATTTTTTAATCGGGTAAGTAATGGGTAGAGTGTTCCTTCCAAAATCTGAAGGTTGGCGGCCTTCATTTCTTCCACAATATCACTCGGGTAAGCTTCTCCCCGGCGAATGATGGAAAGAATACAAAACTCCAGTATCCCTTTCCGCATCTGACTCTGTGTGTTTTCAATATTCATATCTGTTACCTCTAATTTTATTATTTAATGATCGTAACTGACTACTCTTGTTATTTTCCATTGGCTATCTTTCTTTTGCCAAATATGTAAAAACTTAAAAGTGCCATATTCTAATTTACCGTTTTCAATATGGGTGAAAAGGTGCGAACCGATTTCCATTGCTCCATAACCAGGAATCGGATACACTTCAAGACTTCCATTTACCAATTCTCTTTTTAAATCACTTTTTTGTTGTGCTGTTGCTTTTAAAAAATTTATGGTTACATCATATCCAGTTAATCCTCCTTTATCATGAAAAAATTCCAGGTCTTCGCTAAAATAATTTTTGTATGTTTCTAAATCTCTTGTGTTAAATGCGGTAAACAAAAGGCTGTCTTGCAGTTTTATTTCGTTGTATAAAGATGTAGTTGCAGATGCATCATCTTTCAATTGTGCATTTGCAGAACCCAGAACCACAACAATTGCAATTACTATATGAGCTATTTTATTTTTAAAAACTAATTTCATTTGTGCTTTTTTTGGTTTGCTTAAACAAAGATAGGGTGATGTTTGTTACTATGCAAACTAAAGTACCATATTTTTTAGAGTAATGCCCGCAAATTGATTACCTTTTTAGCCCGAAAGCCTTGCCAGTATTGATAATTATGCATAAATAAAAAATTTTTAAAAAAAAGGATAAACGGCCCAAAAATTAAATAAACACCCAATATTTTAGTGAAATATGTCAAAAACAGGCGACTTTTACTCCAAATGCTGAAACACCTGTTTTATATTATTGCTGCCTCAACGATCATTATTTCCTGTTCAACTAAATATCAGCCTTACGCTGCCAATTACAATTTCAAAAGTGTAAACGGACAACCCGATTACCAAAATTTGGATTATTGGGCTGCCCATCCCAGAAAATGGGACCCATCGGATAGCTTACCGGAGCCGCTAAGAACAGAGCCAAGAGATACATTGGCCGATGTTTTTTTTCTTTACCCCACAACTTTTACTGCAAAAAAAGATGCAGATCAATCCAATGCTTTTATTGATGATGAAAACATAAATGCAAAAACAGATTACTCAACTCTTCTTTTTCAAGCAAGTGTTTTTAATCAACATTGCAGAGTTTTTGCACCTAGATATAGACAAGCACATATTAGTAATTTCTATTCGAAGGATAAATCGAAAGCTACAGATGCATTTGAACTGGCATACTTGGATTTGAAAACTGCTTTTGAATATTATATGATGAACTGGAATAATGGAAGACCAATTATAATTGCAGGTCATAGCCAAGGAGCTTTTTTAGCAGAACGATTATTAAAGGAATATTTTGAGGGTAAAGAGTTGAAGAAACAATTGGTGGCTGCTTATGTTATCGGTTGGCCTGTGCCAAAAGAATATTTTACTACACTAAAAATGTGTGAAGATGCTACACAAACGGGATGCCTTATAAGTTGGCGAACATATCGCACCGGCCACATACCTTCTTATTTAAAGAATACCAGCAAGAATGCAGACAATCTTTTCAGACAAGGGAATTCATATGTTACCAATCCGCTTAGCTGGAAAACCGATTCAGAAAACATTTCTAATGAATTCAATAAAGGAAGTGTGCTGACAAAATTCAATAAGATTTATAAGCATACTTCGAATGCAAAAATTGAAAAAGATCTGTTGTACATAAACAAGCCAAAGTTCCCTTGGAGTTTTTTATACTTCACTAAAAATTATCATATCGCAGATATTAATTTGTTCTATATCAGCATTCGGGAAAATGTGGAACAACGTATCAATTCCTTCTTACAATAAAAGAGTATTTTGCTCTGCGAAATATGAAGTCAGAAAACCTAAAAAGATTTTTGTCGTTGCCGGTTGTTACAATCGGCATTATAATAGTGGCAATAGCTGTCCGCATTTTTTTTCAGATTTATTTTTTAAGTATTACTAACGATAAGTCTTATCAAATTCTTGCCGCACAAAATTTTTTAGCCGGAAACGGTTTTACACTTCACGAAGTACTGGTTGACGATCTTTCACAATCTGCTTATGTTCCACTTATAAAATGGCCACCGGGTTATTCTTTATTGCTTACTCCTTTTCTTGCATTCTGTAAGAATAATGTAGTATTGGCAACATTGTTACTGGATGCAATTACCTGTATTTTCTTTATCATTTTTACCAGAAAACTATTGCTACGTTTTTCTTTACCCATCTGGCTGGTAAATATATATACACTGGTATCCGGTTTCTTTTTGTACTCATTTTGTCTTGCATCTTCTACAGATTTTCTAACACTCACAATTTTTATTATAGCAATATATTATTCACTCAAGCTATCAGCCGCAGAAAATCTAAAAGCTGGCCTATTAATATTTATTTCCGTCCTTCTTTTCTTTACAGGCTTTGTTCGCTATTTATATCTTCCTGTTGCTTTTGTAATTCCCTTCTGTTTTATTGTAAATGGATTGTTTAACAAGAACAAGCTTTTGCTGAAAAAGGGAATAGGTATTTTTATTTTAACGAGTATATTGATTACCACCTTTCTAGTCGTTCAAGCAACTTTTGCAGGAGGTGCTGCCTATACAAGAGAAGCCGAAAAGGGGTTTTTTATAGACTCTGCCTATCAATTACAGCCCTTTATATTTACTTCCCTCTTTAATCTTGACTATTTTGTTTCTAAACTAATTGTCGTTACCGGGTTGCCACAGCAAACTGTTACTGTTATTCTCATAGCTATTCACCATACTATACTCTTCTTTCTTTTACTTCTGTTTATTAAGTGGTTGCTTAAAAAAAGGTTCTTAAATCAGTCTCCAATAAACCTTTATCTATTCATAAGTACAATTGCTTCTTTGGTAATTCTTGCTGTTTTACTATTTCTTTCTATTACAAATGCGCCTCATAAAACGGGAGTCGCCACCGAATGGACGTATGTTCATGAAAGCCGCTACTTTGCTTTCCCTGTCTTCTTTTTGCAGCAACTTTTATTCATTACAATATATCATTACAGAAAGTTCGCAAAAAAATGGCTTCGATACTTATTGTTTTTTTGCTTCTTTTTACTCCTTCTCGATACTGCGCACAACATTTATTTTACTACCAGTCGATTATTTTCATCATCGAAAAGGCTATCAGAAAATATTAAAGGAAATGCTGTTGCCGACTATATTGATAAAACAGTAAAAAAAGTAGTATCCGAAAACCCCGGAAAAAAAGTTATTGTAATTCCAGCACCGGCTTATCTTGGGTCACAAGCCGGATTTTATCAAAAAGTCCCCGCACTGTATCATTATGATTCTCTAAATAAAACCAATCCAAAGACAAGCAAAGAAGTGGTAGTTTTATTTATTACAAATAGACCAACAGATTCTCCCGTAAAATTTGAAACAAATACATCAAAAAAATTGATTGGATCATATAATGAACTCCTTTTTTATACCTTAAATGTTAAACCAGAATAATTCTGATTCGATTTTTGTCATTATTCCTTTTTATAATGAAAACACTGTCATTCGTGAAGTGATTGAAAGGCTATTGCCCTATAACTACAAAATTATTCTAGTAGATGACGGTTCTACCAAATCACCAGTCGATATTTTAAGCGACATTAATCCTCTTCATTACCTACGTCATAAAGTAAACCTCGGACAAGGAGCTTCTATACAAACTGGGATTGATTTTGCTTTACAAAAAGGAGCTAAGTGGCTGGTTACTTTCGATGCAGATGGGCAGCACCTGGCTTCTGATATTGAATCTTTATTATTGCCATTACAAAACAACGAAGCAGATATATGTATTGCCTCCCGTTTTTTAGAAAAAGGAAAACATAATGCAACTAAAGGAAGAAAAATAACACTGAAAGTTGGGCGTTGGGTAAATTATTTTTTTACAGGTTTGTTTTTATCAGATGCACACAATGGTTTAAGGGCAATGAACAGATTAGCCGCTGAAAAAATCAACTTAAAAGAAAATAGAATGGCACATGCCACTGAATTTCTACTTGCAATCAAAAAAAACAAACTCCGATACAAAGAAGTCTCTGCTTCTGTTCTTTATTCCGATTATTCAAGGGAAAAAGGGCAATCAGTTTTCAGTAGTATCAGAATCTTTTTTGATTTAGTTTTGCATAAATTATTTGAATGACGGGGATTAAAATACTACTTACTACAGGCGTTGCATTTATTGCCGTTTATTTTTTCTTACGGCTTCGCAATAGCATTTTTGACATCTTTATTTTGCTATTGTTAATTGCCGCTGCTGTAGTATTTATATTATTCCCGGATATTACTAATTCAATTGCCAATAAACTTGGGGTGGGTCGAGGTGCAGATTTAGTTTTTTATACAAGTATTCTTATATTCTGGTTTGTGATACTTAAATTATATGCAAGAATAAGAAGATTAGAGCAGATCATTACACAAGTAGTAAGAAAGGACGCTATTGATGAAGCCGAAAAAATGAATTAATTATTCTACCAACACAAATGCTGCCCAGTAGTAAGGAGAATATTTTTTTCGCATATCTGATTGTGCTTGTATTAAAGCTTCACTTATTGTTTTCCCTTTTATCCAATAACCATAAAAGATTCTCATCAACTCGGCTGTTTCTTTATCCGGCACCTGCCATAAACTAACAATCATCTTTTTTACCCCAGCCAGTTTAAAAGCTCTTTGTAAACCAAATACCCCTTCATTACCTTTTACATCTCAAAGGCCAGTTTCACATGCACTTAAGACAACTAATTCTGTTTTACTTAAATTCAATTGTGCTATTTCATAAGCTGTTACAATTCCATCTTCTGTTCCTTCAATAGGTACCTTTCCACCCCAAACATAATTACCACCAGCAAGAATAATTCCGCTTCTTAATAAGGGATCATCTGCCAGGGTATATGCATTCTCTCTTCCAGATGGCGAAGCGTTTTTATTTTTTTGTTGCAGAAAAAAACCATGTGTGGCGATATGAAGCACCTGGGGAGAGTTATTATTAAATGCTTTCAAATTTCTTTCTGAAGCTTTTTCTTGCTTAAAAAATTTATTCGGCCTTCCATTTTTTTTAAACAATCCCGCAATCTTTTCTACCTCCTCCGCTGTACCGGGAAGATTATTCCAGGCATCGCTACTCATTTCATTTTTCAGGGGTGCATATAGACTCGTTGAGACTGTTATTGTATACACTTTATCGTTCGGTTGTTGTACAATTGCAATGCTATCCATCGAAAATTTTGCATCACCAAACAAAGCTATATAGGTTGGTTTTATTGCTGAAGACGAAGTGTCTTTTATTGCCAGTTGTCTTATACTAGTATATTGCTGAAGATTGTATTTATCTATTAATAATGTATTACTATCAGCAGGCAATGCCTGAAAGGCAACGCTGTATAATTTTTCGGCAGGCGAATAAGCAATATTTTTTATTCTTTTTAAAAAAGGTTCAAGTGGCAACCAAATAAGATTATACAAACGGCTTCCTAATGATAGGTTGACCGAATTTCCTAAGTCTAAACCACGGTAAAAATTTTTTACTCTTGTTGTTGAAGTTCTTCCTGCGGAGTCAAATAATTGTTGCAATTCAGCTTCCTGACAAAGTCGCACAAATTTCGGAATAGAATCGTTTTTCGTTAGAACCATTGCAGCATAACTATATTCTATTGTTCCTTCTTT
>CAZCAA010000039.1:0-599 GCA_964496585.1 uncultured Ferruginibacter sp. | reverse complement strand
TTGGTAGATAATGCTGACCAAGTACCTGAATTAGGGCTAGCAGTTATATTAACTCTGGTAACTTCTCTATTGCTGCCTCGTCTTCTTTTAATATTTGATATATGTCGCTTGTCTTTATTTGAATACCAGTTTGTAAGCTCTGAAATTCTGAAGAAATTCTTGTTAAGTTCTTTTCAAGGTTTTCAGTTTCCTGTTCTATTGCAGTTATTTCCTTACGACGAAACCCTTGCGGCAATGAGTATTCTTTAGCAAGTATAGCTTTTTTTGTTTGCCAGTGATTGTAAATATTGTTTACCGAACTATCCTTACTGTTGCGTACATATTCTAACACATTTTTACTATCTGACAATAGATAAGATTTTATTAATAATAGTAGATCGAAGATTTCTCTGTAAAAGGCAGGGGGTGCATCCGGATAGATAGCCAACAAAGCAAGATTATTTTGTAAAACAAAAAAATTGCTTTCGATATATGTTAGTTTCTCTGCTTCAGATAAAATAGAAAAGAGATTTTGCAGGTTATATATTTTAATAGCATTTACTTCGGACATAACAGATACTGCTTCTGCAAAACGGCCTTGTTTCCGATATAGTTCTGCC
>CAZCAA010000038.1:0-20730 GCA_964496585.1 uncultured Ferruginibacter sp. | reverse complement strand
ACTTGTTACCAAATTTAATTAATTGATAAAGCCTTACGAATTTAATTATACACATCCGGTTTTATTTAGTGGAAAAGTTAAAAGTGTTTTTAAAAACAGCATCTTAACAATTTGATAATTAAAATAGCTCTTTTGAAGCTTTAAAGAAGTGTATACGAAATACTATGTCGTAAGGATTCTCTATTAGTAACGAAATAAGATAGATTTTATTTTACCATATTTTAGTTAACATCTACACATTGTTGTTAACAAACCATAATGGTAAAGCAAGTTTGTTATTCGTCTATACAACTTTGTATTTTTAGTATGAGAAATCAGAAAATCTGCCACACTAAAATCTTGCTACAAGTTTGAAGTTGATCAGCCTCGGTGTAAGCCTGTTTGGTATGGCGTAAGTGTTGCCGGCAAAATCTTTTATGAGTTGAAAAGAAATCACGTTAGGTCGGTCTATTAAATTAAATACTTCCAGACTGGCCCAGATATTTTCAAAACTTCTAAAGGGATTGTGACTTCTTCTTGCCGATTTTTCGCTGAGCAATAAGGCACTAAAGCCGATATCGACTCTTATGTATGGCTCAATGATAAGTCCATTACGGTAACGGGTACTGTTTGGAATATTATAACTCATGTTACTTCCATAAAGCATGTTGAGGTGTACTTTGAAATTCTTATTGGTAGCCAGGTAGTCTTCCAGATACAAGCCAATAGTAATACGCCTGTCGGTTGGCCTGCGGAGATAACCAATGTCATTTTTTATACTGTCTGTAACCACCTGGTCTTGTGTTTTGGGACCAATTATTTCACCACCAGCATTTTTATATTGATAGTAAAAATCGTTGTTGATATCTTCTTTTGAATTCATAAATCCGATGCTCAGCCAGCTTTCTGCATCTTTGATCAATTCTCCAAATAACCTCAATTCTAAACCGGTAGCGTAAGCTTTTGCGTTGTTGGCTCCTACATATTTTATTTTTACATTGTCGATATCATAAGGATCTACATCAGTCATAGATTTATAATAAGCTTCTGCCGTTAACCTGAATGGCCGGGCATCAATTCCTTTAAAATTATAATCCATGC
This sequence comes from uncultured Ferruginibacter sp., assembly GCA_964496585.1. Taxonomy (GTDB): domain Bacteria; phylum Bacteroidota; class Bacteroidia; order Chitinophagales; family Chitinophagaceae; genus Ferruginibacter. The sequence goes on along the minus strand of CAZCAA010000038.1, from coordinate 19,650 downwards.
CTGCAACGAACTGGATACTTTTTTGTGCTTTAACTGTTGTATTTAATGTGCCATCTGTTCTTCTCAATTCTCTGTAAAAGGGTGGTTGATTGTAAGAGCCTGCTGCGATCTTAAACACAACATCATTTTTCCAAAATGGTTTCCAACTGGCTTGTAAGCGTGGACTGATAAAAAACTCTTTGTTCAAAGAATTATAGTTGTATCTAATACCTGCCTGAATGCTAAGATCACTTTTAGACTTTAACAGACGAATATTATCCTGCAGGTATCCGCTATATTTTTCAATACTAAGATTTGCTTTACTGTTAATTGAATTATAGAGGGAAGCCGCTCCGGGAATATAAGGCAAGGAATAACCGGCAGAATCCTGGTATTCAAATTGCCTCAGCAGATCATTTATTTTTGTTTGTTCAACATTTAATCCCCATTGAAAAAAGTGTTTTCCTTTTTCGAGTGAACCTTTGTGACCGGCATTCCATACGGCTATATTTAACTCATTACGGGCATAATTTTGGTAGTAGCCTGCTCCTAGCGGATTAATGATCTGGCCAAAAGTACTGCTGCTGTTATCAAAATCCCTGTCTCCAAATAAGTAAGCGCCTGCTATATCATAATTTTCTTTTTCATTGTCCTCAAAGCGGCTAAGCATCCACTTTAGTTTTAGCTTTTTGTTTGGCGCATGTACAATGGTAAGTCCGGCCATACTGGTTGTGTAACTGTCTTTTTCCTGTCCTTCAAAATAAATATCCAAACCAAGGTTGGAAGTAAAGAGTGGAGAAAATACAGAAGATGTTTTTTTAACAGCTTCGGGAATATAACTGAACCTTGAACTCGACAAAATACCCAACAGTTCAACCTGCCAGTGTTCATTTATTTTATAAGTTGCATAACCCTGCAGATCTGAAGCTGATGGAATATAAGCACCCTGGGTTGGCTGGCTTTTAAGAAGGTTTCTGTTACTCTTATTCCTTGCGCCTACCAGGTAGGTGAATGCTTCGTTTTTTGAAATGCCCTCAAATTGAATACCTTGTTCTAACAGACTGATGTAAGCACTACCGCCAAAGCTGCTTGGTTTTTTGTACTGAATGTCGAGCACACTACTCATTTTGTCTCCATATTTCGATTGAAATGCTCCGGTATAAAAGTTTACATTTTTAACCATTTCGGGATTTATAAAACTTAATCCTTCCTGCTGGCCACTGCTAACTAGGTAGGGCCTGAAGATCTCAAAATCATTAATATAAACAAGGTTTTCATCATAGTTGCCACCACGTACATTATATTGAGAAGTAAGTTCATTGTTGCTGCCAACTAATGTTTTAATTAAACCCTCTACGCCACCGGTTGTACTAGGTAAAAGAATCGCATTTTTTGCATCAATTTTAATAAGACTGTTTTCTTTTCGTTCTTTCTCGTCCGAGATGACAACTGTTTCAAGTGTTTTTCCATCTTTTTTCATTCTGATGGTAACCTGTTCTGTTTCATTCGCACTTAGAAAGAAGTTTTTTTGAATTGCCAGAAAGCCACTATGTGTAAACGTAATTGCAAAGGCCCTGTTGGCAATAACCTGAATGCTAAAAGTTCCGCTATCGCTGGAAAGAACTCCGCTATTTTTTCCGAGGATAACTATAGATACATTGCTTACAGGGTTTTCATTTTCGTCAATTATCCGACCACTAATTATGGCTTCTTTTGTTTGTGCAATCGCAATGTTTGATAATAAGCAGATTAATAAAACAGTCAGCATTCTCATTTTATGAAGATAATATTTTTAATGTGTCGTTTGGCTAAAATCTTAAAATTGCAATTATCTTACGGCAGGTAATTATTGTAGATTGATAAGATTTCTTTTTCTAAAAAATATTGGAACATGTTTGCGGTAATTACTTGTTTCGAAGATCGTGAGTTAATATTTTGCTGCCAAATTCTCATCCGTTGTGTTGACGGGTTTAATGGTAAATGCCCTATTTTTGAAAAAAATATCGTGTTGAAAATATATATTTCTCTTTCTTTATGTTTTTTATTTTCAGTTTACGGATGTGCCGATGATAAGGAAGTGAGCAAGAAAAAGGAAACCGTAGAAACACAGGCTCCTGTAATTATTTATCCAATAGTAAACCTTGCTAATTCAACAGATCTTAAGGATGTTCTATGTCAGACCTGGGAAAATACGGAAGATCTGGAAGATGCCGCAACCAGCGGTGGAAGCGACCTTGGATTAACATTTCGCGGAATCAGTTTATTTACAGACGGATCTGTCACTAAAGATCCACATGGCTATTTCGACATTGGCACCTGGCAATTGCATGCAGATAAAAAGCCGGTAACATTGGAATTAAAATTAAGCAAGGGTAAGGAAATATATAAACTTGGTTCACTCAATCCTAAAAAAATGCAGTTGCTGCATCAGGGAAATTCTAAAACAACTTCGTACACTGGCAATGGCTTCAGACCAGAAAACCTGGAAAACGATCCTTTTTACCCCGCCAATAATTACTGGAGATTAAAACCAACAAAACCTGAAACAGAGGAGCAGTTAAAAAAACGCTTAAAAGATTGCATTCATTTTTATTGCCTTTATTACGATTATAATATTTTGTCTGACGCGAAAGTTATTTCATTCACTGGCTTTCCAAGTTGTTTTAAATGGTATTCAGGCGGAATTCATTTGAAGAAAGAAAAAGATCTTACGGAGGACTGGATCAACTGTTTTTATAATTATGAGCAGGCGATGCAGTGTTATAAATTTGCTGATAAACTTATCAGTAAAAAGTACGTTTGGTCAAAGGTCGAAAAAAACTGGATGAGGCAAAATGTTTACGTACTTCGGCAAATGGAGAACATGGTAGATTCGCTTTAAATGGGTATTTCCCTAAATCAAGTTTCACTATTAATGTCAACAATAGCTTGTCTTAGAATGTCAGCCTGAGCTTGTCGAAGTCGATTTCCTTATGTTTCTAATAATTAAACTTATATATTTTTTAAAGCTGCAATCGTAGACGCTGGATCAGCTGAACGAAAAACTGTGTTACCTGCAACCAATACATCTGCTCCGGCATCAATGATGGCACGTGCATTTTCTAAAGTTACGCCACCATCTACTTCTATTTTTACATCTAATAATTGCTCGTTGATCATCTCCTTAAGTTGTTTGATCTTTACAATGGTATGTGGAATAAATGATTGTCCGCCGAAGCCAGGGTTTACGCTCATCATGCACACTAGATCTATATCCTGCAGGATATCTTTTAAAAGATCTACCGGCGTGTGTGGGTTAAGTGCAACGCCGGCCTTCATGCCAAGGCTTTTAATTTGCTGGATGTTTCGGTGCAGGTGCCTGCATGCTTCATAATGAATGGTAATGTTATCGGCACCGGCTTTTTTAAATGCTTCAACAAAATTCTCGGGTTCTTCTATCATTAAATGTACATCGCAAAATTTGCTGGTGCTTTTTCTAATGAAGTCAACTATCATTGGGCCAAAGCTTATGTTAGGAACAAATCTTCCATCCATTACATCCAGGTGAAACCAATCTCCATTGCTGTTGTTCAGCATTGTGCAATCTTTTTGCAGGTTTAGAAAATCGGCTGATAACAAAGAAGGTGCAATAAGAGCCATGATAGTTTTTTTATTAGTGGTTGAATAATTTAATTTCCGTTGTTGTATAATTTGAAAAGACTTTTTATCAGATTTTAATTTTTTACTCCAAGTTTTGCCAGGGCTTCTTTGGCTTCAATATAATCAGGCGCATACATCAATGCTGTTTGATAAGATTCAATTGCGTCTGCCTTGCGATTAAGTTTTTCGAGGCATCTTCCTTCATAATAATAACCTTCCTCATAACCATTTTGTAATGTGATAGCTTTGGTAATTACCTGCAGTGCGTCTTTATATTTTCCAAGATCGTATAATGCAATACATTTTTCACGGTATGCATACATGAAGCTATAGTTTATGGCCAGGCATTTATCGAAAAAACTTATTGCTTTTTCTTTTTCATTAATGGATGAATAATAAAGCCCTTTTATAAACAGTGCTTCTTTCTCAGCCTTATCATTATCGATGATCGATAAAGTATCCGCCATTTTAAGAGCAGCAGGATTTTTAGTTTCAGCATACAAAGTTCCCAGTGAAATTATATCAGATGCAGTAGGGAAAAGAGCTACTGTTTCTTCAAATGATGTTATTGCTTTGAGTGTATCTTCATTTTCAACATGCAGCATCGCTTTTATCTGCCATAGCCGCGGATTGGCAGTATCCTTCTGAATTGCATCGTTCACTTCTTTCAGTGCATTGTCGTAGTTGCCATTTTCACGATAATATTGAATAAGATTTTCTTTTAATAAAAATGAATCAGGATGTTGCTTTATATCCGCTAACAACAATTGTTCAGCAGTAGCAGTGGAGGATGTGTTTTGAAGCACTTTCTCCGCTTTTTCATCATTGCAGGAACTGAAAGAAATGATCAGCAGCCAAAAAAGAACATATTTATTCATTAAAAATGATTTCGTAGCAAAATTAGCGTTTAGAAGCGTTCATTGCTGACAATACTCTGACAAATAATTTTATAATCGGGTTAACTTTGCGCCTGGAAATGGCAAGTATTAAGCTTTATGTATTTATGAGTCATGTTTATCTGGCCACTACCTAATTGAATTAATCATTCTTAATTTATCAAAATGAAATATTTCCTTTCAATTGTTGTATCTCTTACATTGTTTTATAACGTTGCTTTTTGTCAAGAGGCTGCTGTTACAGCCGCCGTTACAACAGTACCCAACTTAGCCGACAGTATTCATTTTTCCGGTGAGCCACATTTTAAAAATGTAAGACAGTTAACTTTTGGAGGCGATAATGCTGAAGCCTATTTTAGTTTCGATGGCAAGTACCTCATCTTTCAAAAATCAAATATCAAAGAAGGAATCAATTGCGATCAGATATGGATGGGGAAAGTGCCGGAAAATGATGGAGAAGCTTTTGAGCCAAAACTGGTAAGTACAGGAACTGGAAGAACCACTTGTGCCTATTTTTATCCCGATGGAAAATACATTCTTTATGCATCTACTCATTTGGAAAGCAAGGATTGTCCTCCGGTGCCAGACAGAAAAAAATATGGCAATAAGTATATCTGGCCTGTGTATGAGAGTTTTGATATTTTTAAAGCAGACTACGATGGAAATATTGTATCGAAACTTACCGATACGCCTGGCTACGACGCAGAAGCAACTATTTCTCCGAAGGGAGATAAAATGGTATTTACTTCAATGAGAGATGGAGATCTGGATCTGTACACAATGGATTTAGACGGTAATAATGTAAAACGAATTACTAAAACGCTTGGTTATGATGGAGGCGCCTGGTTTAGCCCTGATGGAAAGAAAATAATCTGGAGAGCATCGAGGCCAAAATCTGAAGCAGAAATAAAAGAGTATAAAGAACTGCTGGCAGAGAATCTTGTTGCACCTACGCGCATGGAAGTTTGGATAGCCAATGCAGATGGTTCAAATGCAAAGCAGGTTACCAACCTGGAACAGGCAAACTGGGCTCCTAACTTTACTCCGGATGGCAATCATTTTATTTTTTGCAGTAATCACGAATATAAGAAAGGATTCCCGTTTAATATGTATCTGGCAAATGCCGATGGAAGTAATATCCAGAAAATTTCGAGAGATAAAGGTTTTGATGCATTTCCAATGTTTAGTGCCGATGGAAAGAGAATTGTTTTTAGCAGCAACAGGAATAATGGCGGCACCAGGGATACGAATGTTTTTATAGCAGAATGGGTTAAATAAATTTCTTGTACTTGTTTACTTTACTTAGATTATTTCTTCGAACAAATAATCTATTTGAGTAGTAGTAGTGTATTGCTGCTGCCGTGCAACTAACGGCAATCGCAACCCTTCATTTAAGTCAGCATTGAACGCTCAGCAAAATACGTTTTGCTAAATTGGTATACTGAAAACTTACAATTCAATAACTTCACAATCTTTCATGTTATTGCCATCAATTACAAATCTAATTATTGTTCTCACTTTATGCCAGCCCTGCTTGCCTGCTGCGCCAGGATTCATGTGAAGGCATTGTAGTTTTTCATCGTACATGATTTTTAAGATATGTGAATGGCCACTAATGAAGAGGCCCGATTGGTTATCCATTATTTCATTTTTAACGCCTGGTGCATATCTGTTTGGGTAACCACCGATATGCTGTATATATACCTTTACAGCTTCGCAGGTAAAATGTAATTTTTCCGGAAATATTTTCCTGATATCTGCACCGTCTATATTTCCAAATACACCTCTAACAGGCAATCCGGTTGTCATAAGCTGGTTGGCAATTTCAATTGTTCCAAAATCACCGGCATGCCATATTTCGTTACAATCTTTAAAATGCTCCAAAATGGTTTTGTCAAAGTAATTGTGTGTATCTGATATAAGGCCAATCCTTGTCAAGCTAACTGAAATTAAAATAGTAAATTTGTGATGAAGGTAAAACGTAATTTAGAAAACTAGTTCAGTAATTTAATTTTGAAATTACAGGTTTTAATTTTTACGAAACCAATCGGGTTTATTGTTTAACTTGTAACAATGCCATACTTTAGAAATTTTATTTACTTCATAGATAAACGCTGTTGGAAATATTACTTTCTTATATTATCCTTGTGCAAAAGTTATGATCGTGTTTGTGCTAAGAAATCCTGATTCATAAATCTTAATTTTATTATTATGCCTCACTATCATAAAGCCGGAGCTATTCCGCATAAACGTCATACCCAATTCCGGAAGCCGGATGGCAGTTTGTATTCAGAGCAATTATTTTCTACCGAAGGGTTTTCGAATGATTACTCAATTCTGTACCATACGTACGCACCTACGCTTATTGTAAAATGTGATGAGCCGGTAGATGTAGCACCTAAAGTTGCAGAAGAAAAAATGTTGAAACACCGCAGCCTGGAAGGATTTAAATTAAAGCCCGAAGCGGATTATCTGAAGAGCCGCAAAGCGGTACTCGTAAATAATGATTGCCACATTGTATTGGCTGCTCCGCAAAAAAGCATGGAAGGATATTTTTACAAAAATGCCGATGCTGATGAAATGATTTTTGTTCATGAAGGCAGTGGCGTTGTAAAAACATGTTACGGAGAATTGACTTTTAGTTACGGAGATTATATTTTAATTCCACGCGGATGTATTTATAGCATTCATTTTAATAATGAGCACAACAGGTTGTTTATTGTAGAATCGTTTAGTCCCCTTCATTTCCCAAAAAGGTATTTAAGTAAAAACGGACAGCTAATGGAGCATTCTCCATTTTGTGAGCGGGATATCAGGGTGCCGGAGAACTTACAAACCCATGATGAAAAAGGTGATTTCGTTATCCAGACAAAAAAGAAAGGAGTGATGTATGGCATTCATTATGGTACACATCCATTTGACGTTATAGGCTGGGATGGCTGCTGCTATCCGTATATTTTTAGCATTCATGATTTTGAGCCCATTACAGGGAGAGTTCACCAGCCACCTCCGGTTCACCAGACGTTTGAAACAGATAGTTTTGTTGTTTGTTCATTTGTTCCAAGGTTGTATGATTACCATCCCGATGCCATTCCTGCTCCTTATAACCACAGCAACATAGACAGTGATGAATTATTGTATTATGTTGATGGGGAGTTTATGAGTAGAAAGCATGTAACCAGGGGAATGATCACGCTTCATCCTGCCGGCATTCCACATGGCCCACACCCGGGAGCGGTAGAAAAAAGCATAGGACTTAAAGAAACGAAAGAATTGGCTGTGATGGTTGATACATTTCGCCCACTACAACTTACAGAAACGGCCCTGGAAATAGAAAATGAAGGTTATGTAATGAGTTGGGCAGAATAGGAGTGTGTGATGCCTGAGTGGTTTTAGTGTTGTTCTTAATGATTTGAAAGGGTATGTATTTTTTAGATACGTTTTATATTAAAATTGTTTAAATTTAAACTCAAACAAAAAATATCAACTATGCTTAAATTTAGTGAAATAAAAACAGGCGATTATTTATTTGCAGATAATGATGGCGACAAAAAGAGGGGTGAGGTTACTAACTTAAATGGAGATGAGAAGCAGGTTTGTGTAGATACAGGGGCGCAGGAGTTTTGGTATGAAATGGAACAACTTTCACCAGTTGCAATAACTGATGCAGAACTTGCCAACCTTAAATTTCATAAGCAGGTAAATGACGATGGAACCATTAAATATTCCAAAGGAGCTTTCCGCTTGTTGATTCCTAAAGATTCAGATTTTTCCAGGATGGAGATTTGGTACCGTGATGAAACAAGGCATATCCTGGATGCAATTAATTTGCATAACCTGCAAAATCATTTTTATGATATGACTAAAGTGCACCTTAATGATGAGTCTTTCGATTAATATTTACAGAAATAATAGTTTTAAATAAAAATCCCCTGAAATTTCAGGGGATTTTTATTTAAATACTGTGTTGTATTAATTTACTGGAGTTTCTTTTGTTTCTTTAGAAGGTTTGGCAACAGCAGCTTTTTGAGCAGTACCATTTTCCACTGCCACTTTTCTTGCAATCCTCGCCTGGTTGGTAGTAACCATCTTATTTCCTTTTTTACGCATTTGAGTAGGAGCAGGCAATGTTGTTGCAGGCGTTACTGTTTTTACAGCAGCTTTCTTTTCCTGTGCTGATGCTGTTAAACCAATGCTCAAAAAAATACCAGATGCTAGTAATAATTTTTTCATGATTGTTTTTTTAATTATTTGATATTAAACGAATGAAAACCAGTTGTTCTATTTGCCTTTTAATCAGGTATAGTCAGTGTCAAATATACATTTCTTTATAAACAAGAAAAAATAAATTGTGGTGATCCTGTTTTCAGGCAAAAAAAAGATCCTCCCGGTTTTGGGAGGATCTATACAATTAATATCTAAGATAATTAAGCTGTAGGTTCTTCAGCTTCGCCTTCAGCCTTCGCTTCAGGTTCTACAGATTCCGGAGCATTGCTTTCGCCTGCTGCATCGTTATCCATTTTAGCTTTTAAACCAGCCAGTACACCAAGATCACCTAAAGTAGCTTTTTCAACTTTACTCTGGATGTTCTTTACAGCTTTCTTGGTAGAATCGGCTTCTGCTCTTTTCTCTTTCATTACGATTTGCTTCTCTTCTTCCTTTTCCTGTTCCCATAAACGGGTATGGCTAAGAACGATGCGCTTGTCGTTGCGGTCAAATTCAATTACCATAAATGAGGCGATTTCATCTGCAGCGATTGATTTACCATCTTCTTTTAACAGGTGACGGGCAGGTGCATATCCTTCAAGTCCGTAAGGCAATTGAACAACAGCTCCTTTATCATCTTTTTTCACAACGGTACCTTCATGTAAGGAACCTTCTGCAAATGTTGATTCAAGAGAATTCCATGGATCTTCTTCAATTTGCTTATGGCCTAACTGAAGCTTACGTCCATCCTTATCAATATTGAGAATCACAACTTCAATTTCATTACCAACTTTAGTGTACTCGTTGGGGTTATTGAAGCGTTTCAACCAGCTAAGGTCACTGATATGAATCATACCACCTATACCGGTACTTAATTCTACAAACACACCATAAGGAGTGATGTTTTTTACAATGCCCTGATGACGGCTGTTCTCAGGGAATTTATTTTCAATTGTGCTCCATGGGTCTTCTGTCATTTGTTTGATAGAAAGGCTCATTTTGCGTGTTTCCTTATCAAGGGTAACAACTTTAGCTTCGTACTCGTCACCAAGTTTAAAGAATTCTTTGGCATTGATTGGCGTGTTAGCCCAAGTGATCTCACTTACGTGTACAAGGCCTTCAACACCTGGCATGATTTCAAGGAAAGCACCGTAATCTTCGATGTTTACAACTTTACCTTTAACGATCTCACCTTCTTTAAGGTTCTCAGCCAATGTATCCCAAGGATGCGGAGTTAATTGTTTTAAACCAAGGCTGATACGTTTTTTATCATCATCAAAATCAAGAACAACAACGTTCAGTTTCTGATCCATCTTCAACACTTCAGAAGGATGGTTGATACGTCCCCAGGAAATATCAGTGATATACAATAAACCATCTAATCCACCAAGATCAAGGAATGCTCCAAAATCAGTGATGTTTTTGATTGTTCCTTCAAGAACCTGGCCTTTTTCAAGTTTGCCAATGATCTCTGCACGTTGTGCTTCGATATCACTTTCAATAAGAGCCTTATGAGATACAACAGCATTTTTAATAGCTTCGTTGATCTTAACAACTTTAAATTCCATTGTTTTACCAACAAACTGATCATAATCAGTAACCGGTTTAACATCGATCTGAGAACCTGGAAGGAAGGTTTCCATTCCAAATACATCAACGATCAAACCACCTTTGGTTTTGCTGGTAACAAGACCAGTAACGATTTCGCCTGTTTTGTTAACTTCTACGATTCTTTCCCATGCTCTTGTGATACGGGCAGATTTACGGCTTAGGTTAAGATTTCCTTCCCTGTCCTCTTTTTCTACCACCATTACTTCAATGATATCACCCACTTTAACACCACCTGGAATATCCCTGAATTCATTCAGAGATATAAGACCGTCACTTTTAAAACCAATGTTTACTACAGCATCAGTTTTGGTTAATGATTCTACAGTTGCCTGTATCATTTCACCATCATTGATTTGCTTAAAAGTGTTGTCATACACAGTATCGTACTTAGCTTTTTCTTCTTTAGAATAAGCTGCCACGTTACGTTTGTCCCTTGTCCAATCAAAATCATCATGAGCTGTTTCAATGATCGGCTCAAATTTTTGAACGGGTTCTGAAATTGTTTCAACTGCAGTTTCAGCAGTTGCTTCAACAGGATCGTTTGTTGTCGCAGTATCTCCTGCTGCATTAGCAGCTAAAGATTCCTGATCTTCTGCGTTTAGTTGTTTGTTAATATTGAAAGACATAATTAAAATCCCGCGGTTTTTTTAACGGGGTGGCAAAGGTAGGCATTTATTGCCGGAAAATTGCTAAAAAGCCAGCTATGAGAGGGCTTAAAAAAAGAAAGGGCTCATCTTTATGATGAGCCCTTTCTTAAAATATTGACAATCAGTAATTATTGTACTACAACCCTGGCAGATTGCAGGCTTTTGCCTGAAGCATCTGTAAGGTTAACTACATAAACACCTTTTGGTTGTTTGCTAAGATCGATATCAACCCTATCGTAAGGGCGGATATTTGGGAATCTTTGCACAAGTACTTTAGAACCTTTGCTATCGTACACAGTTACGTTTCCAACAGCACTTAGGATGTCGTTGATTCCATTGCTAAACCTAACCTGGAATATACCGGTAGTTGGGTTTGGATAAACATACAAAGGACTGGTTGATGAATCAGTTAAAGCGATTCCACCAACAGCACTTCCACTGCAGGTTCCAGGATCAGTAACTTTTACAGTAAGATCACCAATTGATTCAACACCTGCAAGGTATGTACTCGCTGTAGCGCCAGGAATAGCAACACCATTTGCAAACCACTGGTAAGTAGCTGTTGCACTTTGCGCACTTAAAGTAGCAGTAACAGTAGTTACTAAACCAGGGAAAAGGCTGGTACCATTTGAAGCACTAACAGATACAACCGGATCAGGACTTAGAATATTAAATGGAACATCTACCGGATCTGCAGGGCAGATAGCGTTATCTACAGTTACTGTATAAACAGTAGAAGTTGTAGGAGCAGCGTATACGGTGTTAGCCTGTGTATTAGCTACATAAGGCGTTGTTCCGTTTGCATCGGTAAATAGATTAGTAGCAGGAGACCATGTACCTGTAAATGGTACCACGGCCGTAGTGCTGTACGTTAATGTAAGTGTCCAATCTATTAATGTTCCTTCATCAGGACTAGCATAGTCATAAACACCTAAAGTCCAAACACCATCTGGTACAGAATATAATCCTGCAAAGTTGAACACGTTCGCATTCGTTGCACTTAAAGATGTTGCCGCAGTAGGAATACCGGTTACTGGAGTTGCAACTGCATCAGGAGCAAAAGTTCCAGTCCAGGGATCAGTACCAGAAACAAGCGTAGCAGTTCCTGTAGAGCTGATTACAGTATTTGTAAATCCTGTAGTAACACCAGGACCGCCTGTAGAAGTAAGCGCATAATCCAGGTTCAATACGTTACCATTCGGTGCTTTTAAAGCAAAAATAAGATCGCCTACATAAGTATGATTAACATTTAAAGTAACTGATGCTCCTGTAATTACAGCACCTGCTGGAAGAGCTGGTACAGTAACAGATGTAGTTACTCCTGTTGCATCATCCACATCAGGTATACCAAGGTTAATTGTACCTGAAGGGTAAGAAGTTGTTGTAGAAGAACTTGATCCACTCACGTTAGTGATAGTTAACGCAATTGGAGCATTACTGGAAATTGGTGTGCAACTTGAAAAAGATGGAGGATTAACTGTTACAACCAATGGCGTTACAGTTAAAGTAGCTACATCACTAAAATCAACAGCTGTACAACCGCCGCTGATTACAAGGCGGTATAAGTAACCATTTTTAGATGCATCAACATTAGCAATTGATAGCGTGTTAGTAGTAGCACCACTAACATCTCCACCATTTGAAATATTGGTCCATGGTCCACCAGTGCCAGTATTTTGCTGCCATTGGTAGCTAAGGTAAGTTCCTGTTGCAGAAGCTGTAAAAGTTACGCTACTTCCACATCCGATTGACTTAGAAGTAGGCTGGGTATTGAATACACCCTGAACACAAGGAATAATGTTTACATTATAATCTTCTGTTTCACCATATGTATAAGCAGTACAGGCATTTGTTCCTGTTAAAGCAGTATTAAATCTAACCCTAACCCTCATCCTGGCTATTCCTAAAGCAGCAGTAGCAGGTACAGTGATATTAGCGCTCAATGTTCCACCAGTTGTATTTCCAAAATAAGTGAATTCAGAAGCGTCAAATACTCCGTTGCGGTCGTAATCAATCCATACGCCAACAGTTTCAGTGAATAGTCCACCACCAGCAGAAACTGACATAGGATTTGCAATTCCCTGAACAATGTCTGGAACAGTAATAGTAGGATCTACAGTGTAATTGCTGAAACCATTTGGTCCGCAAGCAGTTGAATTATCTAAAGTACCCAATGTTACATTGGTTATGATATCACCGTCGGTACAATCCGTTGGAGGAGGAATGCAATAACATCCGCTTGCAGGTGTGAGTTGAACCTGAACAGGAGTTGAGATACCAGGAGTACCACCGCTACAAATTACAACAGCCTGATAAAAAGTATTAGCAGAAAGCGTAGTTGTGTAGGTACTATTGGTAGCACCTGTGATATCAGTAAATGTAGTGCCGTTAGGAGATGATTGCCATTGATATGTTACACCGCTTCCACCAGTTCCATTTTGTACTGATAATGTGAAAGGTGTAGCAGGACAAACGGTAGAAACAGTAGATAAAGTAGCTCCAGGTGTAGGCGTTCCCGCACAAGCTGAAGTTGTATAATCTAATTGGAAAGGCATATCCTGAGGATCAGAAGCACTTGGACCATCTAAAAGAGGTGCCCAGGTATTTCCTGTAATAGTGTGTTGTTGACCGTTATTACCTGGTTGAGTAACAGTTCCTGCTACTGTGCTTGCAGGTGAAAAGTTGCTAGCCTGGGCAGTACCAACCATCCACTCTATCCAGTAAGTTCCAGCTGGTAAACTGGTAGAAATATTTGCTTCGATTTTCCATACCTGCCTTGTAGTACCAGGTGTGCCATTGAAAATCCGGTAAAGGCCGGCTGAAGAAGATGCGGTAAACCTGTTGGTAGTAAGATCTCCGAAAATTGGAGTTGGGTTACCAACAGATGGGTTGGTATTAAAGATCTGTAACCTGATCTCGTTAAAAGGAGATGTGGCGCCAGCATAGTTTGTTGAATAGGCATAACAGGTAAACTTTGTAAGTCCCCATGTGCCTCCTGCAATTGTAAAATCATCTGCAACACTAAATCCTGCAGTGGTGTTTGCAGCAAATCCTGCATTGTTGTTTCCTGTTTGAACTTCCGACCAGTTAAAGCCGGCAGGAGCAGGGTCACCTGTACTTGCAGTAGGGCCGGTGCTTAAATTTCCGTTCACGAAAACCTGTGCATTTATCTTGCCCGTGAACAGACAAAATAAACCAAGAACCATCAGGCTTTTCGAAAGTAGGCCCCCGATTCTTTTAAGTGTAGTGTTGGATTGCATAATAATAGTTTAATGATTATTAAATGTGCATATTGTTCATCCGGATCTGCCGGATGGACAATATTTGCGTAAATTACATAATTATCAGTTTTTAACAAACTTTTATTTTACTGATTTAGAGAGCTTTCTATATGAAATCCTGGGAAAAAAATTATGAATTTGGCTTTACGGCTTCTATTTACCAGAAAATGTTTGAGAACCGGTTAAACATACGGATTTTTATTAATTACCTGTTTTGGGTTCAGGCAACATCAACTAATTGTCTTTACGAGTTATTTTACAAATAACGCTTTTAATTCAACCGCTTCTTCCGGTTTCATCTTTCCACCCAGAATTAACCTGATCTGACGTCTTCTTAAAGCCCCCTCAAACAGTTTCTGTTCCTCTTCGTTTTCGGGTACCAGGCTATTTATTTTTCGAGGCTTTCCGTTAGGGTCCAGTGCCACAAATGTGTAATAGGCTTCGTTGCTTTTATAACGGTATTGCTGAATCGCATCTTCTCCCCAAACGTTTAAATGTACTTCCATGCTGCTGTTAAAAGCCCGGGTTACCATCGCTTCTATGTGCACTACGTTGCCAAGTTTAATTGGAGTTTCAAAAGAGATGTTATCAACAGAAGCGGTTACAACCGGCGCTGCGCAATGTTTCATGGCTGCAAGTGCTGCAGCAATATCCATCCAGTACATTAATCTTCCACCCATCAGGTTACCAAAAGTATTGGTGTCATTTGGCAACACCAGTTCAGTCATAACTACCAATGATTCACTCGGTTTCTTTTCCATTTCCAGAATTTTTGCAAAGATAAGTACTGAGGGTGCATTTTCTTATTCTTTCGGTTATCATCTCACCGTTAGTAAATGCGAATCTCTGTTTTCAAATAACTTTTATAAAAAACGGGAAGCTTTTTTCCAATAAGCGGAAAAGGATAAAAAATATTCGGTGAGTTCAGGAAATAACCATTCCCTGTTTTCCCTGGTTCCCAAATAATTAAATGCCGGGTGCTCTTTTGAGATGAACTGCGTTTTTCCAGCAAACTGTAATTCTTCCAATTCCCCTGTAAAAACCTGTATACCCGGTATGTTTTTACTTAGTGCAATAATAAAATCAATCACTTTTTTGCTTACAGGAAATTGTTGATAATGAGAAGCTGATAATAAAAGGATTCTGTTTACATCTTCGTCTTTTCGCCAAAGCGGATCAAGGTTGTAACCATTATAAATAAGAACCGGCTTGTTACTATCTATTACGGGTAGCTGCTTTTCTGGCAGAACGGTTGTCAGATCATTTTTTACAATATTTTTCAATGTAGCTGGTACCGTCAGCTTGCTTAAATCGTCATAAGACTTGTCCAGGAAACTTTGTTGTTGGTTGCCGAAGCAATACTTATTAATATTTTCCTGGTTGCAATAATATTTCTTACTGCTAAAACTTCCTGCAACCCACTGCCAGCTCAGACAATTGCTTGCAATATCGCCATCCAATAAGTGATAATACATCCAACGGGCGGGTTGATACCAGTGTGCCTGTGCAATATTACAACAAACTGAAGCGAGGTACATTCTTACATGATTGTGCAAATAACCTGTGCTGTATAATTTTTCAATCTGTTCATCAAGAATATGAATACCCGTATTACCTAGTAAAACATTCTCTATCATTTCATGATGCGCTACTTTTTCCTGCGCATATTTCAAGTCTTTTAAAATTAGTGCTCCTTTATTTTGCCATACTCTTTGCCAATACTCTCTCCAGGCAAGTTCCTGTATGAACTTCTCAGATTCTTTTAGTGAATATTTAGTAAGTATTATTTCTTTAACAAGAGGCAGGCTTATCACCCCTCTGGAAATATATGGCGAAAGACGACTAACGGCTCCATTGATATAATTGCGGCTACTGCTATATCCTGGCGGATCTGTAATTGAAATTTGCTGTAAAATTTCATCGTAGTCCGTGCTAAATATCATATGGTTTATAAAGTTTTATTTTGAAACATTGCGGTTGTTTTTAAACAAGTAATTATTAGAAAGACGAAATTTTCATGCCTTTGATTTCTATTTTTGAGTAACAATTAAATTATACTTTATACTCTGATTTATATAACATCAACTTACCTTTTCGTAATTTTATTATTTGAAATACTTCGTTGCCTGCTGCATTTAAATCGGGTTACATCGGCAGTTCTTTTTTGCGCATGTTTAGTGCTTCTGCCATTTATTCGTTGTCGCCACATGCGAAACGAAGAAGCTTTAAGTTCTTTGCGCATCAGCTCAATAACTTCTTTCTCCGGTAATTTAAACTGGAAAAATATTGCTTCGAAAGGTGTTCGGTCTTCCCAGGCCATTTCGATAATTCTATCCCTTTCTTTTTGATCTGATTTGGTATCGTTTTTCATTTATTTTTTCTGCATTTTTCGCTGCAATAGATAACTTTTTCCCAATTTAATTCCCATTTTTTCCTCCAGGAAAATGGCCGGTTACATACGGGACAATTTTTCTGTGGCAGATTTATTTTTTTTATATTTTTCATTAGCGGGATTTACGCTACTTTTTTATTTTAACCTCATCCATGCCATAATTCGTAGCTGGAAGATGCATGCAAACGATGTTATAAAATTTAGAACATTAACAGGTTGAAAATGCTTTTTAATAAAACAAGATTGTTGATTAAAGCTTAAAACAATTTAACTGCATGTTTGTTCTATAAGGTCAAACAATAGAAATGGAAAATTTAAAAGGAAAGAATATTTTATTGGTAGGTGCTACCGGAGGCATTGGTTCTCATTGCGCTAAATTGTTGAGTAGCAGCCAGGCAAATTTGTTCCTGGCTGGAAGAAATAAAGAGAAACTGCGCGAAGTTGGAGTACGGTGCAATGTGCCTGAAAGCAGAATCTGTACTGTTGACATAACTTCCGCAACTGATCTGGCTAATTTGCAGCAGCAGTTTTTCAAGGAATTTGAAACAATTGATATACTTATTAATGCTGCAGGCATGGGAATGATTAAATCCTTTGAAAATCTTACAGAAGCAGATTTTACCAATACTATTCAAAATAACCTTATAGGACCTTTTTTATTGATCAGGGAATTTATCGCCGCTATGAAAAAAGAAAAAAAAGGCCTTATTATAAATATACCTGGTGTTCTGGGAAAAGTGCCGATGGCAGGAGCTGCTGCATACAGTGCCAGTAAATATGGTTTGGTTGGAATGATGCAATGCCTCAGGGAAGAAGTGAAACGTACAGAGATCAGGATCACCAATCTTTTTCTGGGTGGCGCAGATACGCCTTTTTGGGACAGTATTGATCTAAAAGTGCAAAAAGATAAAATGATCCAGGCAGAAGAAGCAGCAAAAGCGATTTGGTTTCTTTGTCAGCAGCCAACAAGTGCCGTGATAAATGAAATGGTATTGCAGCCATTTAATCACCAGGCAATTTAAAGCAGACTTAAAAACAGAATGTAGGAAGCTGCAATTAGCCTGCGTTAGTATCACTCTTGGAGCTTAACACTGCCAATCTTTACCGGAATGTAATTTAGATGGCCAACAAATTTTTTCGTTACTCATCTAATATTGTGCTTTGTTGTTATTTTTACGGCACCAACTTGGTCATTTGAAAAAAAAACGATGAGAAAAGACTCGACAGCTAAAATATCCTTTGATAATACAGAATATGCGTTCGCGTATAAATCCACCAGGGAACTTAAGAAAGCCCATTTTTTGTTTGCTTGTATGGGGAAACCGTTTTTGGTAAATCTTGGTTTGAAACTGATACCTTCTGCTATTAAATTACGATTGCCACTTACAAGGCCACTTATAAAAAATACTATTTTCAGTCAGTTTGTGGGTGGAGAAACACTGGAAGAAACAGCTAAAGTAGCCAACAAACTGGAAGAATATAATGTACAGGTAATTTTAGATTACGGGGTAGAAGGGGGCGCTGACGGCGAACCTGGTTTTGATCATGCCACTGAAGAGTTCATTAAAGTGATCAATTATGCAGCTACGCAGCACAATATTCCCTTTATGAGTATAAAGGTTACAGGCATAGTGAGATTTGGATTACTGGAAAAGATAGATGCGGCTATGCATAATAGTGAGGGAACGCTGATGAAGCGTTATTACAAAGTGATAGAAGAACTTTCCCCGGAGGAAAAAGCGGAATGGCAACGTGGAGTAAAGAGACTTACAAGAATATGTGATACAGCCGATTTAAAAAAGATAGGAGTTTTAGTAGATGCAGAAGAAACATGGATTCAGGATCCCGTTGATGCACTTACAATTCTTATGATGGATACATATAATAAGGAAAAAGCTGTTGTATATAATACGCTGCAATTGTATCGTCACGACAGGCTGGCATTCCTGAAAGCCAGCTATGAAGCGGCGGTGGAGCGTAAATTTATTCTTGGTGCAAAACTCGTGAGAGGTGCTTATATGGATAATGAAAGAAAGCGTGCTGCAGATAACGGTTATGCGTCACCGATACAGCCGGATAAAGAATCAACAGACAGAGATTATGATGATGCGGTAGTTTTTTGTATCGGCAAGCTTGAAAATATTGCTGTAATTGTTGCATCTCACAATGAACATAGTAATTTAAATACAACGGTGTTGCTGGATCAAAAGGGATTGCCTCACAATCATCCGCATGTACATTTTTCTCAGCTTTATGGCATGAGTGACAATATTACTTTTAACCTGGCTAAGTCGGGTTGTAGTGTGAGTAAATACTTACCATTTGGACCAATTAAAGATGTAATTCCCTATTTAATGCGACGTGCCCAGGAAAACAGTTCTGTTGCCGGACAAACCGGAAGAGAATTAGGGCTTATTAAAAAAGAACTGGAAAGAAGGGGATAGGGTAGTTAATAAACGCTACTGGATCCTCATCACAGCATTATCTACCAGGGCAAAAACGGCTTCGTCTTTTGCTGGATTTATCACAAACGTTCCTGTAAATTTTCCAAATGCCGGTAATACGGCGTATTTTTTTCCAAAATAAAAGCAAGCTAACTGTAACGCCTGGCGGCCGTTTCCTTTTAACCTGATGGCAGGATGTATATGGCCGGAAATACAGTATGTGTTTGGGCTAACTTCACAGTCCTTAATGTCATGAATAAAAGTGAAATCACCAAGCGTAAAAGAGCCATGGTGTAAAATTATATTTGCTTCCTCATACCAGCTTTTTTTCAGGATATCATGATTTCCTACTACCAGGTGAACGGGGAGTAGCTGGAAATCCTTTCGCCATTTCAAAAATAATGCGTGTTCCTTATTAGCTTCGCTGTGAAACAAGTCGCCAACTATTATTAATTTTTCGGGTTTATAAAATTGAATTTGTGCTATCAGCCGTTGCATATCTTCCATTAAAACTGTTTGGGGAATAGCAATACCGCTTTTCCTGAAATGCCCTGA
>CAZCAA010000037.1:9515-20904 GCA_964496585.1 uncultured Ferruginibacter sp. | reverse complement strand
TAATTGTTTGTCCAAATCCTTTCACAAAAAAACATAGTAATATCAGTAGGGAAATAAATTTTCTCATTCAATGGGGTAGTTAGTAGGCTGCAAGATAAAAAGATATATCTTTTTTTTAATATTAATTTCGCAGAATAAAGAGAATACGGGAATATTTATTAGGCAACGGCATCATTTAGGAAGTTTTTGATATTGGAATTTCACACTTTTACGCTCCGTTTATTAATAATCTTTTACGTTTTAGTGTTTCTTTCTGCCTTAGTGCCTTGAAGGCAAACTCAGAAAATTCATTTAAAAAATGTAACAACCCACTGGTAAACATTACATCTACTCTGCAGTTAAATTAATTGATTAAGCCATGATATGATCAGGCATTTTCTACTGCTGCGAGTTCCGTCCTTTTTTCCTTTACTAGTTTGATGGCAAAGCTGAGTTGCTGTTCCATACTTATATTGGTATTGTCGAGTAGGATTGCATCGGAAGCTTGTCTAAGCGGACTAACTTCCCTGTTAGAATCTATGTAGTCTCTCATTTCGAGATTACTTTTAACTTCTTCGATACTTATATTGGGATTTTTTTCAAACATCTCTTTAAACCTGCGTTCTACCCTAACTGCAATATCCGCGGTCATAAATATTTTAAGTTCGGCATCGGGAAACACCGTGGTTCCGATATCACGGCCATCCATTATGATGCCTTTTTTTTTGCCCATCTGTTGTTGTTGCTTAACCGCGAATTTTCTTACTTCAGCAATACTGGAAACCTCGCTAACTTTTTCGGCAATCACCAGGTCGCGAATCACATACTCCACGTTTTCACCATTAAGAGTCATTTCTGATTGTTCCGACTTTTCGTTGTATTCAAAATGAAGATGGATTTGTTTCAACGCTTCTTTTACTTCGTTTTTATCTGTCCAGTCTGTATGATTTCGTAAAAAGTATAACGTGATAGCCCGGTACATGGCACCGCTATCAATATATACATAACCAAGCTTTTTTGACAGTTGCTTTGCCAGCGTACTTTTTCCGCAGGAGGACCAGCCATCAATCGTTATAATGATTTTCTTAGTCATTTATATTGCAAAAATGAGTGAATTTATCCAAATCAAAATAAAAATGATGGATTTTTTCAAAATCAGCTTTTCCGGAATTCGACTACAATGAATTCAGCCTGATTTCAATGCTTAAGCGAAAAGTTTAAACTGGCACAAACAAACATGACTATACAAAAAAAATCCCACTCACTTTTGTGAATGGGATTATCATGTATTTTATAAATTAAGCTTCAGATTTTTTTTCCTTTTTCTTAGGCTCTTCCTTCAGGCGAAAAGTTATCTTTTCATTTTCTTTATCAAGTTCAGCGATCATTGTATCCCCACTTTTAATAGTAGTATTCAGGATCTCTTCCGCCAGAGGATCTTCCAGGTATTTTTGAATGGCTCTGTGTAACGGGCGAGCACCAAATTGACTGTCATATCCTTTCTCGGCAATAAAATCTTTTGCTTCTGCTGATAACTCCAGCGAGAATCCAAGATTACTCAACCGTGTCATAACACCTTTCATTAAGATATCAATGATCTCAAAGATATTTTCTTTATTAAGGGAATTAAAGATGATCACGTCGTCTATCCTGTTTAGAAATTCAGGGCTGAAAGTACGCTTGAGCGCCTTTTCAATAACAGCCTTATTATTCTCATCCTGGTTATCCTGACGGGTTTGTGTTGCAAAACCAACACCTTCTCCAAAATCTTTCAATTGACGTGCTCCGATGTTTGAGGTCATGATGATCATCGTATTCTTGAAATCAACTTTCCTCCCCAGTCCGTCAGTAAGCTGACCATCATCCAACACCTGTAATAAAATATTATAAATATCCGGATGCGCTTTTTCTATCTCATCCAACAAGATCACACTATAAGGTTTACGTCTAACCCTTTCCGTAAGTTGACCACCTTCTTCATACCCTACATATCCCGGAGGTGCCCCAATTAAACGACTAACTGTAAACTTCTCCATGTATTCGCTCATATCAATCCTTATGAGGGCATCTTCACTATCGAACATATGCCTTGCCAATGAACGGGCAAGCTCTGTTTTTCCTACACCGGTAGGACCGAGAAATATGAAAGTACCAATCGGCTTTTTGGGATCCTTTAAACCTACCCTGTTACGCTGGATAGATTTTACCACTTTTGAGATAGCTTCCTGCTGGCCAACAACAGCGCCTTTGAGGTCCTCTCCCATTCTACGAAGTTTGTCTGTTTCTGCCTGAACCATACGTTTTACCGGTATCCCTGTCATCATGTGCACTACTTCTGCAATATCCTCTTCTTCAATCGGAAAACGTTTGTTCTTACTTTCTTCTTCCCAAACATTCTTAGCTTTTTCCAGATCTTCTTGTAATCTTTTTTCAGTATCTCTTAAAGAGGCAGCTTCTTCAAACTTCTGGCTTTTTACAACTTTATTTTTTTCCAGTTTAATGTCTTCAATCTTCTTCTCAAGTTCTAAAATTTCTTCCGGAACATTGATATTTTTAATGTGTTTCCTTGCTCCTACTTCGTCCAATACATCTATTGCTTTATCCGGCAATAACCTATCGGTCATGTAACGATCGCTAAGTTTAACACATGCTTCAATAGCTTCTTTGCTATAAGTAACATTGTGGTAATCTTCGTATTTACTTTTAATATTTGTGAGTATCTCAATAGCTTCGTCTACTGAAGGTTGTTCTACGATCACTTTCTGAAAACGCCTGTCCAGCGCTCCATCCTTTTCAATGTGCATACGGTATTCATCCAACGTGGAAGCACCAATACATTGCAATTCTCCCCTGGCTAAAGCTGGTTTAAAAATATTGGAAGCATCTAATGAACCGCTGGCGCCACCTGCACCCACAATGGTATGTATCTCATCAATAAAAAGAATTACATCGCGGTTCTTTTCCAGCTCATTCATAATAGCTTTCATCCTTTCCTCAAACTGTCCACGATATTTTGTACCTGCCACCAATGCAGCAAGATCAAGGCTCACTACCCTTTTATCAAACAAAACCCTTGATACTTTTCTTTGAACAATACGCAAAGCAAGGCCTTCTACAATCGCCGTTTTACCCACACCTGGTTCGCCAATTAAAATTGGATTGTTCTTTTTACGACGAGATAATATTTGTGAAACTCTTTCAATTTCATTTTCACGACCTACAATCGGATCCAGTGAACCTATTTCAGCGAGTCGTGTAATATCCCTACCAAAATTATCCAGCACGGGCGTTTTTGTTTTTGCCTGTCCGGCTGCTGTACCGCCTTTTTGAGGTCTTGGTTGCTGTCCGTATTGTTTTCTTTCCTCGTCAAAATCATCTTCCTCATTAAATTCTGCTTGTGGAGGATTGCTGGTTACAAAACCGAGTTCATTTTTAAATACATCATAGTCTACATCAAACTGACCAAGAATCTGCGTAGCGATATTTTCCTTGTTTTTCAAAATAGACAACATTAAATGTTCACTTTCTACCAGTGAGCTTTTTAGTGCTTTGGCTTCCAGAACTGTTATTCTGATTACTTTTTCAGCCTGCTTGGTTAAAGGCAGGGAATTAATGTTCGCTATATTTTTACCTGTTTTATCCTTAACAGCCATTTCAATCTCTTTGCGCAATTCGTACAAATCAACATTTAGCGACTTCAATATCTTAATGGCGGTGTTCTCACCATCTCGGATAAGACCCAGTACCAAATGTTCAGTACCAATAAAGTCGTTTCCTAAACGCAAAGCTTCTTCACGGCTATATGAGATTATTTCTTTTACTTGTGCTGAGAAATTATTATCCATTCTCTTAGTTTTAATTGTTACAATAATAACGAATATTTGATACTATTAGTTTACACAAAAAGGTAAATGTTGATATGTTGAAAAGTTAAATCACTTACATAATTTATTAATGATCAAACATTTTAGCGCAACAGCGTGGTCAAAGAATTAACCGGGGGGCAGATTATTTACTTAAACAACCACATAAAAACTTTATTGCTTCAAAATTTAATTTATTTTACAACTCATATCAAATTCGTCTGCTAATGAATGTCAAAATAGATACCAAAGAAAAATTCACTGTTATAACACCAAATGAGGCGGAAATTACTGCTAATATGACAGTTGAATTAGCAGATATGTTGCTTGAGTATATGAAAAAGAGCATTCCCCATATTATTTTTAATATGGAAAATGTGGGCATGATAAGCGTGCAAACGGCGGAAAAAATTGCAGCAACCCAGCAACAATTTTATGAAAATAATTATTCATTTGTTATATGTTGTTTAAGTACTGCTGTAGAAAAAATACTTGAAGAAGCCGATCTGATTGATGTTATGAATATTACTCCAACAGAAAGTGAAGCCTGGGATATTGTTCAAATGGAAGAAATTGAGAGAGAACTGATGTCAGATTTTGATAATAATAATGAAGAATAACGATGCAGCTATTTTAATCAATTGTGAGTCTTTGCCATTAACGATATACGTAAAAATTATAATCTTTGCTCGCATTAACAATTTTAGGAAATAATTCTGCCATTCCTGCTTTTGGCAGGAACCCCACTGCGCAGGTATTGCAAAATGACGAAGAAGCCTTTTTAATTGATTGTGGAGAAGGCACCCAATTGCAGATGACGCGTTACAAAATCAAAAAAAGCAAGATCAGCCACATATTCATTTCACATCTTCACGGTGATCATTATTTTGGTTTGATGGGGCTTTTAACAAGTATGAGTTTGCTGAGCAGAACTCAGGAACTTCATTTGTATGCACCCGCAGCGCTGGAAAAGATAATTCAGCTTCACCTTGATGCAGCCAATACAGTACTTTGCTATCAGTTTTATTTTCATCCTTTAACCGAAGAAGGTATGGTTACCAATACTAAAAGGATGACGGTAGAATGTTTTAAAGTGCAGCATAGAATAGAATGTTGGGGCTTCATTTTCAGGGAAAAGAAAAAGCCCAGAAATGTAGATCCGGCAAAAGCAAAATCATATGAAATACCCGCGGCTTATTATCCTCAATTGCAAAAGGGTGCTGATTATACCAACAAAAAAGGCGTTATAATTGCTAACGAAGATGTTACAACTCCTGCAGCCAAGCCTAAGAGTTATGCTTATTGCGCTGATACCATTTATGATGAAAGTTTGGCAGAAAAAATTAAAGAAACAGATCTCTTATACCATGAAACTACTTACCTTAAAGATCAACATGAAAGAGCTGCAGCAAGGTTTCATTGCACAACCATTCAGGCTGCAGATATTGCATTGAAAGGCAAAGTTCAAAAGCTGATCATCGGCCATTTTTCTTCGAGGTATGAAATTCTGGACGAGTTTTTACAGGAAGCCAAAGATGTTTTTGATAATACTGAATTGGCACTTGAGGGAGCTTGCTATAAGATCTGAAGAAGATCTTATATTTATTTAAAACAAAAATGCTCTTAGTCGGTTTTTACCTGGTTGTTAAAGCCATCGCCCATCACCCAACAATAAAATTCTTCAAACCATTTTCGCCAGGCCTGTTCATTGTGCTTGCCTGAAGGATCGATCACGGTATAAATAACCGTCGACGATTTTTTACCGATACTATCAGCAACTTCTTTCATGTCTGAAATAAAGGCATCTCCTTCTTGTCCACCCATGTAAAAAAATATTTTGCCACCTACGGTTTTAGCAACAGAATCAGTAAGCGTTTTAATTGCAGGGGCCGTCCAGAAAGCGGGTGAAAAAACACCAGCGTTTCCAAATGTTTTTGGATAAGCCAACAATGCATAATATGAGATGAGGCCACCCATCGAACTACCGGCGATAAATGTATTCTCTCTTTCTTTTTGTGTACGATAATTTTTATCAATATATGGTTTCAACGTTTTCACAAGAAAGGATACATATTTATCGCCTTCCCCTTCACCAAATTTTTCGAAATAATAGGGATTGTATTCGTTTAATCTTTTTTCACCAGCATCTATTGCTACTACGATAGCAGCTCTTTTCCCTTTGCTGATGAGGGTATCCAGACATTCATCTACTCCCCATTCTCCAAAACCCGAAGTATAATCATCAAATACATTTTGTCCATCCTGCAAATAAATAACCGGGTAGCGTTTTTTATTTTTCTTTACTTCGTAGCCTTCAGGTAAATAGATCAATATCCTCCTGTAACGATCCAGTTGTGGTATGTAAAAAGCACTGTCCATCAGGTGCACTTGTTTAGAAACAGTATGCTGCTTTTGAGGTACAACAAAATCATCCTGCCAGCCGGCAATTTTGTATTCAACTGTAGTGTCTGAATTTAAATTCAGCATCCTGTTTTCAATACCCGAGCCATCTGATTTTACTTCTCCTTTTGACCAATTGCCACGAGTGAATTTAAATTCGTACGTATCTGCTTTCAACCCATTGATGGCTACCTGGTAATTACTATCGATTTTTATTAATCGAAAAGTAGGATTTCCAGGGTTCCATTCATTAAAATTACCGGCAACAAAAATAGAATCGTTGATATGAGTGGAAGGTTCAACTTTAACGTTGATGGTTAAACTATACTGCTGAGCAAGCGAATAAAACGAACAAAATAAAAAAGCTACAACACCTGAAAAAATGATGACTGTCCTTTTGATCTGTATGGTAGAAAATTGTTTCAATATTATTTATTCAGATATTTTTTAACTTCCTGGTGTAAAGGGCCACTTAAAGGAGTTACAGGTAAACGCATCACATTTTCAATCAAACCCATTTCATACAAGAATGCTTTTACACCAGCGGGATTATTTTCTACACCCAACAGTTGATATGCATCAATTAATTTATCATTGATAAGTTTTGCAGCAGCAAAATCCTGTTGCAGACAAAGCCTGATCATGTTTGAAAATTCTTTGGGAAAGCTATTTGCAGCTACGCTGATCACACCATCCATTCCACAACTCATTTGTGGCAAAGCCAGTGCATCATCGCCACTTACAACCAGAAAACCTTCTGGCCTGTCGCGAAGTATCTGCATACATTGAGTCATGTCGCCGCTTGCTTCTTTTATACCAACAATGTTTTCAAATTCATTTGCCAATCGCAGGGTTGTCGCAGCCGTCATATTTCTGCCTGTTCTACCTGGCACGTTATATAATAGAATAGGTTTTGGAGATGCTTCGCTCAAGACACGATAATGCTCAAATAATCCTTCCTGAGAAGGTTTGTTGTAAAATGGACTGGCACTCAGTACAGCGGTTGCTTTTTCCAGTGGATAAGTTTCCAGATCCTTTGCTACCGAATAAGTATCATTACCTCCTATTCCAACTACTACGGGTACACGCTCATTTACAATGCTGTAAGTAAAATTGATGATCTCTATTTTTTCTTCTTTGCTCAGTACCGGAGTTTCGCCTGTTGTTCCGAGTGTTACAATATAAGTGATACCACCATCAATTATAAAACTGATCAGTTTCTCCAAAGCATTAAAATCAACGGAAAGATCTTTTGCAAATGGGGTTACAATAGCAACACCTGTGCCCTTCAATATTAATCTGGTATTCATTAAAATTTTATTTTTGTGAAGGTAGTAAAACAACGGGAAGATTTCGTTACCTAAAGAGTAGTACCGGAATAAGATTGATACACTCCCTTATAACAGAAAAAACACCCTTGCTTTTTTTAGCTATTTCCGAAATCAGGTTAGGCTTAAAAAACTGTCCCCGTCGGATTGCTCGGACGGGGACTGGCCTTTATAACAGGATTCCAGAAATCATTAACTATTTAAGATAGTAGAACGTTGCCTGTACTTTTTATTCTCGCTGTAAATGAAAAGGCAGGTTCCGTTTTTAATTTTATCAATAATCGGTTTAGTAAGTTTTTCAGGAACTGCCGGACAACCCCAACTTCTTCCGATATATCCCTGAGCTCTTATAAAGTCTTCACTCACATAAGGTGCCCCATGCATTACAATAGCTCTCTCATCTGCATTGTTATTAATACCCCGCTCTAAACCGTTGAGATGCATTGAATAACCATTTTTACCATTGTAAGTATTTGAAGTTTTATAGAAACCAAGGCTGCTCTGGTAACTTTCGGGAGAATTGGAAAACCTATTTGCAAACTCAGTTCCAGAATTCTGGCCATGAGCCACATAGGTATTAAACAATAACCTTCGATTCTGAAGGTCGATAATAAACAGCCTTTTTTGAGAAGATGATTTGGTAAAATCTACAATCGAGATCAATTGATCATTTACTATTTTTCCTGTGGCTTTTAATCTTTCCATTCCGCGGACGGCAAAATCGTATGCCTGCCGGGAAAGCCCCAACATATTTAATTGAAGACTGTCATATATAAATGCCTTTTCACTCTTCAACTTCGCTTCAGAGATACCAATGATATCAGCAGCATTGCTGCTATTCATATTACCTTTTGTTTTAGCAAAGGAGAATGGCAAATGTATCATACAAATCAAAACAGCCGACACATACACATAACCCTTCCGTAAACGCTTACTTTTCATAGGCTTTTAACTCTGTTTAGGTTAACAACTTTGTAAAGAATAATAATTTTTAAAGAAGTACAAATTCACTCAATAGTGACGGAGTTGATTAAAAAATGGGTTTTTCAATTGGTTAATACTTCAAAGGTAGTTTATGTACTAATTTAATCTTGAAAAAATCTGTTAACATTTTTAGAATAATTACAAAACAATATTCACTAACTACTAATACATAACTTCAAAAAAATATATGAATTGAATATTTAAACAAAACGGTAACAGCAACAGATACCCATAGTGTATATGTCCCTTTACTTTAACTTGTTACTTTCGCTAATAGCTTAGGCTGATAATTTCCAACTCCTTCAATACCAGCTTGAGCCAACAACCTTGCTTTCACTATCATTGCGTTTTTACGAACTGAATGGCGCTATGTGACTTAAAATACAACTGTTATTTAAAGTTGAATAAAACAACATCTATAATAGTATATAATCGCAATTATGAAAAATATATTGTGTAAAATTTGTTAGCGTGAACAGGAAAATTATTGTGTGAGGTAAGTTCTTAAGGCATCATAGTCTGCTTCAATTTTTGTAGAAATTTTTATTTTATCCATGATGCCTTTTACAGACGCCGGCAATTCTATTTCAATAGAATGAAGTGGTTCAATTACATCGTAAAATTTTACAGGATGTGCTGTTTCCATGAAGATACCTTGCATATTTAGATGCCTATCCAGGAATTGTTGTAAACATTTATATGCAACAGCGGCATGGGGATCTAACAAGTATTGATGATTGCTGAATACCTCTTGCATAGTTAAACGGGTTTCCTGGTCACTTACGGTTTCTGCAGTTAGTACTTTTTTTATATCGGTTAAACGGTGGTCAAACATCTCCAATATTCGAACAAAATTACTTGGGTCGCCCACATCCATTGCATTGGAAATAGTTGCTACAGAAGTTTGCGCCTTGTAGGTTCCCGATTGCATGTATTTGGGTACCACATCGTTGGCATTACAGGCAGCAATAAAATGTTGAACAGGTAGCCCTGACCGATAGGCTAATAAACCAGCACAAATATTTCCAAAATTTCCGCTGGGAACGCTCATAACGGGAGGTTGATTTTTGTTTTCCCATTGCTTATAAGCAAAAAAATAAAAAAACTGCTGAGGCAACCAACGGGCAACATTTATAGAGTTTGCGGATGTAAGTACGCGTTTATTTGTTAGTTCTGTATCGGCAAAAGCCTGTTTCACCATTTTTTGGCAATCATCAAAACTTCCATTCACTTCCAGCGCATGAATATTTTTTCCGAGCGTTGTAAGTTGCTTCTCCTGCACATTACTTACTTTACCGGCAGGATAAAGAATTACTACCTCTACGCCATCCACATCATAAAATCCATCTGCTACCGCACCACCAGTATCGCCTGATGTTGCAACGAGCACAGTAATTTTCCTATCATTATTCTTTACAAAATAACCGAGGCACCTACTCATGAATCTTGCACCAATGTCCTTAAAAGCAAGCGTATTGCCGTGAAATAATTCAAGTGAATACATACAATCAGTTACTTTCACAAGCGGTATAGGGAAGTTTACTGTTTCAGCAACTATCTGCCTCAAGACAGTTGCAGGAATTTCATCGCCTATATAAGGACTGATAACACTAAAAGCGATTTCTTCGTCAGAATAATTCTCTATATTATTAATAAAATCCTTAGCGAGAGCTGGAATTGACTCGGGGAAGTATAAACCTTTATCTGGCGCCTGTCCGTAAACGGTAGCTTCCCTGAAATTAACGACCGGTGATTGTTTATTGATGCTATAGTATTTCATTCCTGAATATAAATTGTAAGGTTTCTGATACTTATTTTAAATTTATGTTCTACGATATTACTGACTCATTTAAGTTATTCAATAACTTTCACTCCATCGCCAATGATGGTTACATAGGTTTTATATTCTATCCCCAATCTATCATAAACATTTTTCATCACTGCTTCTACTTCTCTGGCAGTGGCTTCATTTTCACTCAGCATAAACAAAGACGGACCACTTCCGGATATGCCACCACCAAGCGCCCCTGCTTCTATACACTTTGACTTCACTTCATTAAAACCCGGAATAAGTTTACTTCTCACCGGTTCTATAATAATATCTTCCAGCGACCTGCTGATAAGATTGTAATCGCTATTAATAAAACCGGTTATTAATCCGGCAACATTTGCCCATTGAACAACAGCGCTCTTCAATGGAATATCTTTTGGCAATATTTCACGAGCGTACGATGTTTTTATTTCTATCTGCGGGTGAACGATACTAATAAATATTGGTGGCGTTCTAATTGAAATAATATCCAATGAAGCAGTGTCTCTGATTAATACCAAACCTCCATAAATACAAGGTGCCAGATTATCTGCGTGCCTTGCTCCACTGGCAATCACTTCGCCTTCCATGGCAAATGAAACCAACTGCTTTTTATCAAACGGTTTACCAAATAACTCGTTTGCCGCCACTACTACGGCGGCAGCACTAGCCGCACTGGAACCGATACCACTACCAGGTTTTATTTGCTTATTTATATTTAGTTCGAATCCTTGTTTATAGCCGTAGGCATCCATCAAAGCCTGTAAAGCAACACCGGCAATATTAAGTTTTGCATCTACAGGTAACTGGTAGTTATCTGAATGATTAATATGGATACCTGGTTCATCCCTGGCTATAAGCTGAACTATATCATATGGTTCCTGTAATGCCATACCAAGTATATCAAAAGCGCAGCAAAGATTGGAAACAGATGCGGGAGATTTTACGGTTATAGACTTCATAGTTTAAGATGTATGATGTGTAATGTATGATATATCATGTATGATGTGTGATGTATGATATAT
>CAZCAA010000037.1:0-9415 GCA_964496585.1 uncultured Ferruginibacter sp. | reverse complement strand
ATGTATGATGTGTAATGTATGATATATCATGTATGATGTGTGATGTATGATATATGATGTATGGGGTTTGATGCATTGTTTTTTTTTAAATCTTACATCTAACATTATACGTCATACATAATTTTTATATTCTAAATGCTCTGATTATATCTGCAAACACGCCACTTGCTGTAACATCAGCTCCTGCACCGGCTCCTTTAATAACGAGTGGCTGATCTTTATACCTGTCTGTGTAAAACAATACAATATTATCTTTCCCGTACAAATGATAAAGATCATGCTTTGGATCTATATGTTGCAAGCCCACAGAAGCTTTTCCATTGTTAAAACTGGCAACAAACTTTAACTTGTTACCTGCTGAACTAGCTTCATCAAACAGCGACAAAAAGTGAGGTTCATATTTTTCCATGGACAAGTAAAATTCTTCTACAGTTCCCTGCATACATGCTGCCGGCATAAAAGAGTTGTTAACGATATCACTCATTTCAAGATGTTGTCCGGCTTCTCTTGCCAGGATCATGATCTTCCTCATTACATCAGTTCCACCCAAATCCAGTCTTGGATCTGGTTCAGTATAACCTTCGTCCTGTGCCTGTTTCACAACTGACGCAAATTTTCTACTACCATCATAATTATTAAAAACAAAATTCAAAGTACCACTTAATACTGCTTCAATACGATTAATTCTATCGCCACTTCTAAGCAGGTCGTTCAAGGTTCCTATTACCGGCAAGCCGGCACCCACATTTGTTTCAAACAAAAAAGGCGTATTAAATTCCCTCGAAAGCTCCTTCAATTGCCTGTAATTATCATAATCAGATGATGCGGCAATCTTATTACAGGCAACAACAGCAATATTCTTTTTCAACAACTGGGCGTACACTGAGGCTACTTCTTCATTTGCCGTGATATCCACGAAGACGGTATTCCTGAGATTGCGTGAAATAAGTTCATCAATGAATAATTGCAATTTTGCAGGGATTGCCCCTTCCAGGGTCTGCTTCCAGTTTTCAAGGTTGATACCTTCATCATTCAGCAACATATTACGGCTGTTACAAATACCTACCAGCCTAACCTGTAGCCTTAGTTGCTGTTGTAAAAAAAGATGCTGGAGCTTAACCTGTTCAATTAATTTTGCGGCTACATTACCTGTGCCTGCAAGAAAAATATTTACTTGTTTAAAACTGGTTTCAAAAAACTCTTCGTGTAAAACGTTAATAGATTTTTTTACATCTCTTGTTGCAATTACCGTAGAAATATTTTTCTCAGAAGAGCCTTGGGCGATAGCACGAATGTTAATTCCATTGCGGCCCATTGCACTGAACATGCGGCCGCTTACACCTGTATGATTCTTCATGTTTTCTCCTACCAGCGCCACGATAGAAAGATCCTTCTCTATTTTAAGGGGTTCTACTTTCTGCAAAGCAATTTCATTTGAAAATGCTGCATCAACTGCTACTCTTGCCTGTTCTGCCATACTACCATCAATGGCAACGCTGATAGAATGCTCCGACGAACTTTGCGTAATTAATATCACATTAATCTTTTCATTACTCAGCGCTTCAAAAAGTCTTTTCGAAAAGCCAGGGATCCCAACCATTCCGCTACCTTCCAGACTTACAAGGAATATGTTATTAACACTCGAAATACCACGAACGATATGCTCTGCCTCTTTTTGGGGAAACAACGCTTCATGATCACGGCTAACTATTACCGTACCATGATCATTAGGAGCAAAAGTGTTTTTAATCCACACAGGAATATCCTTGTTCATCACAGGTTGTATGGTTGGCGGATAAATCACTTTGGCACCAAAATGCGACAATTCCATTGCTTCCTGATAAGATATTGCCGGAATTATTCTCGCGTTGGAAGTTATGCGTGGATCTGCCGTCATCATACCACTCACATCCGTCCAAATCTCCAGACTTTCAGCATTTAGTGCAGCAGCAATTATTGCAGCTGAGTAATCAGATCCGCCGCGGCCAAGCGTTGTAGTTATGCCATTACTATCCGCTGCAATAAATCCCGGAATTATAAACAACTTTGCAAACTGGCCTGTAAAAAATTGTCTTACTTTTTTATCCGTTATTTTAAAATCAACTTCTGCAGCAGTATGGGCATTGTTGGTTACAATAAGTTCTCTGGAATCTTTCCAGGCAGCTGGCACAGCAGCTTCGTTGCAAGCTGCAGCAATGATTTTGGAGGAAAGCCATTCGCCATAACTGCTTATGCGATCTTTTGATCTGACCGTTAATTCTCCAAGCAAAAAGATGCCATTGCACAATTCCTTTATTTCATTACAAGAGCTGTAAACCGTTTGCAAAAGGCTAGCCTGATCAGCTTCTGAAATTAGCAGGTTAACACAATCGAGGTGCCTTTGCTCTGCCAATTCCAGTTTATCTTTATAACCGATATTTCCAACCGCTGCTAATGCGGCTGCATCTAACAAAAGGTCGGTAATACCTCCGAGGGCAGATACTATCACAATGCAACCATTATCATTAACTGCGTTTTTTACAATTTCAATCACCCTTTTAATATTTTCTGCATTGGCAACAGAGGTGCCTCCGAATTTCAAAACCTTCATGAACCTGAATTTAAATGTAAAAAACTTGTTGACCTATATAAGACTTTCAATTTAGAAAAGCAATTGCCCGTGGATAATATGAGATGATACAACCCTAACGGGTTGTAGATGTTGCTGTAGATGTAACAACTTTGCAGACAGCCGTAAATGCTGTTGAATATGGAATGATATGTATAAATTTTCTTTTCACTAAGAGTTACTAAAGTAACATAATTAATTAAGAATAGCAATAATTTCCTTTGTCGAATTAATAATATAATTTTTTTAAACTGTGTCTGCAGTGGAAGAATTGGCATGAATATTTGTTGTATTTTATAAACAACACTCAATCTTGGTAATTAACGGTTGCCGTATTGCAGATGCTAATAAATCAAACTAATCATATTTTATGAAGCATTTAGATATCCCCGAATTCGTTCCAAAAAATACCATTGGTAAGAAACTGGATCTGGTAGAAACCATTAAAGTAAAAACATTAGAGGAGTCGATCCAAATTTATGAAAAAGCTTGTGCCCGATTACTAAATCCTTCTGTATGGAAACAATTATGTGGTATTTTAAGTGCATCATTTGTGCTGGTAGCTGGTGCAAACGAAGAAATAAATAGACCACTTCAACAGTATGATCTGATCAGGATTGACATCGTTGGTCCAGGGCCGGTTGCAGGAAAAGGTTACGATTGGGTACAAGTGGAAATGCTTTCGTTTAATAATATTAAAACGGCAGAGGAGAGTCTCTCTTTAACACTAAGACCAACCCACAGGCCTGGTGATACAACTGATACTACAGCACATTTCTTTTCTAATGAATCAACCTCCACTTTTGTTATACAAAGAATAGAGAATAGTGTAATAGTTGGGTATTTTGGCAGAAATGAAGTTACCAATTTGAACAAAATTGGATTAGTTGATACCGTTAGAAATACTATTGCTGCAGCACAAGCAAGATTTGGATTTTCGCACATGCAATGGTCTGCTTTAATAAAAGGTCTGCTTAAAGAGAAAATAAGTTGAAGGTTAAGATTACGCTGTGCTACCGTTATGTCTGAATAATTACTTTATAAAACAATATAGCTAATTATTGTTCGAACAAATTCAATATATCCTTACCAGTTTTTCTTTGGTTCGCCCTGCGCCCATCCTGCTATTGTTCAGTTAAACTTCTTTGAGGATAACTGCCTTAGTCTGCTACTGTAATGGCTTTCATGGAAACCAAATTTTCCCGGAAAGTTAAGTGTGAGGATAAAACGATTTGTTTATTAATTCAAACAAAGTTGCCATTGAAAAATATTTTTTAATTTAAAGTGAAATATATTCATTTAAGGTAAAATTTCTTAACTTCCAGTATATTCCAATAGGTCCGATGAAAGAACCTTCCTCCCAACGGCTATTCTAATATAATCTAATATCCGCCCTACCTAAAAAAACTAAAATTTTCATAACCAAAACTGCTATGGTTAGAACCGCTTTCATCCTATTGCTATCTATTGGCATATCCAATAGCGTTGTTGCACAACAAGTGTATCCAGAAAAAAAAGTAAAGAACGACTCTACAAGTTCAACAATTGGATTCAGGAAAACATCTCAATCCCCGGGAGAAAAAAAACCTTCTTCAAAAAAAACAACACCGTCATCTGTTTCTACTGGTAAAACAGCTGAGAACAATAATGCAGTAAATGCAGCTGAAGCCACAATGATTTCAGAGATTATGAAACTCGACTACCAAAACATGCCAGCTAATGTTCAATCCAGGGTAAATGCAAATAAACTTCAGGGAAAAAGTCTCCTGAAAGGTGTGGTGAAAGTTTTTGCAGTTGAAATAAAAGAATGTAAAACTGATACTGATCAAAAGAACATACTTCAATTTCTAAAGACAAAAAAGGGATTTATCAGTTCGTTATTTGTTTCTACGGGTTTGGTAAAAATAATTGTTAAACCAACATTTAATTCTACTGACCTTAAAGATGCAATGAATTCAAAAGACATCCATTTTAATTTTTTAAATAGATCCTACTCATTGGAAAACTGATTATTAAAAAAAAGTTAATGAAGAAACTTTTACTATTAGTATTTTATTTAATAGTTCTTACAAGTTATTCAAAAGCGCAGCCTGCTAATGATAATCCTTGTAATGCAACGCCAATTTCGGTTGGAACTTCCTGTACTTTTACCCAGTACACAAATTTAAATGCAACAGCTAGTCCCGGAGTTCCTGCTCCCGGTTGCGCAAGTTACCAGGGAGGTGACGTATGGTTCAGTGCTGTTGTTCCTGCGAGTGGTTCTATTAGTTTCGATACAAATACGGGAGGAGTAACTGATGGGGGAATGGCTATTTACAGCGGTACCTGTAGTGCATTAACATTACTCGGCTGCAATGACGACGGTAGTGCAAATGGCCTGATGCCTTCTATAACAGAAACAGGCCTTGTACCAGGAACAACCGTTTTCATAAGGGTTTGGGAATACGGAAATGACAATAACGGTACATTTTCTATTTGTGCACAAGCTGGCCCTACTTGTAGCGGTTCAAATGCAAATGCTACATGCGCTACCGCCGCGCCTTTTTGTACAGGTGTTTCTTATGACTACTGCAATACTACTGATGTGCCCTCTATTGGAGGAAGTGGAATTTACGATTGTCTGCTATCTGCACCCAATCCAGCCTTTTTCTTTATGAATATTGCCAGCAGCGGTCCGGTTACTTTTAATATTTCGCAACAAACTTTCGGCGGTGTTGGAATTGATGTTGATTTTGTGCTTTGGGGTCCGTTTGCATCCCAGGCTGCTGTATGTTCAGGAATTTCGGCTGCCAATGCTGTAGATTGTAGTTATTCAACAGCAGCAGTGGAAACTGCCTCCATACCAAATGCCCTTGCCGGCCAATGGTATATGATATTAATTACAAATTATTCGAACCAACCAGGTGTTATAAATTTTACTCAGACGAACAGCGGCAGTCCGGGAGCAGGTGTAACAAATTGTAATATTGTAACTGCAGTTCCCGGCGCATGTGTGGGTGGATTTTTTACATTAGGTGGTTCTATATCGGTTCCTGCGCCACCAGCAACGGGAACACTTACGGTTACCAATACATGTGGCGGAAGCCAGGTAATAAATGCTCCATTTACAAGTCCTATTAATTATTCTATTCCAAATCTTTGTGGAAATGGAAATACTTGCACGGTGAGCGCTGTATTTTCTGCAGGTGGAGCTCCTGTTATTTTACCAACTAATTTCACAGCACCAAGTTGTAATACACTCACTGCAACCCCAGGAGGTTGTGTAGCCGACGGATATGTGTTATCAGGTAGCCTAACAACAGGTTGTTTACCTGCTACAGGAACGCTTACCATTAATAGTTCATGTGGCGGTACTGTAGTATTTAATGCCCCGTTTTCAAGCCCTTTAGCATGGTCATTGCCTGCATCAAATGGCAATGGTGGGGTTTGTACAGTTACCGCTGTATATTCTGCTCCGGGTGCACCTATTATTACTCCATTTATTTTTACTGAACCATCCTGTTGTGGATCCGATGCGGGAACAGTAACCGTAACTCATACAAGTGGTACACAAACAACTTTAGCCAATGGATCAACGCAGGTTATACTTTGCCCCGGCGGAGCAGTAAATCTCGTCTCCAATGCTGATTACACACTACCAGGCCCGGGATGTGGCACTTGCATTGCTGGGTTAATGTATGCAATTTATACATCGGCGGGCCCAACTGTTCCCGACCCCAATCTGGATCCAAATTGGACAGGTTATTATTGGACGGGAGAAACCTTTACTTCTGCTAATTCCATTGGATTTAATACAAATTCCTCTGGTAGTTGTTCACCATTACTTTCACTTCCTTCCATTGCGGGATTTGCTTCGCCAAGTTCAGCGAATAATACACTTTTGTTTGTACCAATAACAGCTGATGCTGTTGATTTGCCTAATCATGATAATGATGATGACGGCTGTTTTGATATAGGGGCACCAATTGCAATTACATTTCTAAATCCTGTTTCTTTTAGTCCAACTCCAGACTGTAATGGAACCGTTACTGTTAATATCACTGGCGGTTATCCGCAGTTTTTTCCTGCATTTTACACAATAACAAATACAGGCGGAACGGGAACATTGGGTTCTACCACTGTATCATCAGGCGGCAATGCCGTGCTATCCGGATTAACTCCCGGTGCAGCGTACTCGATTTCCGTAAGCGATGGGAATGGCTGTACTGCTACTTTCAGTGGCGTGTATAGCGGGAATCCTATAGTGTCTATAACCCCTGCTTCCAGTACAGTTTGCACTGCAGCTTGTGTAAACCTTAACGCAACAGTAACTTCAGGCGTTGGGCCCGGAAACCAGACTTTTACAAGCAACCAATGCGCACCCATTCCTGACGGCGGAATCGGTGCTGCAAATAACCCTCCAACTGTTGCCAATGCAGCCAACTGGGCTCATTCCAGTATCAGCGTATCGGGTGTTTGTGCAGCCTCCTGGAACACAGGAGATCCTTTAACTGTTTGCCTTAATATTACGCATACCTATGATTCTGATCTGAATATTTATTTACAAGCTCCCAATGGCGTGTATTATTTGTTGAGCAACGATAATGGAGCCGCAGGTGAAAATTATACCGGAACTTGTTTTTCTGCTACAGCTGTATCAAGTATAGCTGCCGGTGTAGCTCCGTTCAGTGCTGGCCCTTATAAACCGCAGGGAGGAACCGGTAATTTTGCAACTTTAAGTGGAACGCCAATCAACGGATCATGGTCGATGTGGATTGCAGATGATGCCGCAGGAGACATCGGAACATTAAATAACTGGTCGATTACTTTTACCAATCAAAACACCTATACTTATTCATGGGCACCTGCTGCAGGTTTATCTGCCACAAATATTTTAAATCCTGTTGCCTGCCCTGCGGCCACCACAACTTATACGTTAACGGTTACAAATTCCTGTGGTTGTGCTGCAACTGCAAATACTACAGTAACTGTTGCTTCCAATATTACACCAACATTTAACGCCGTACCAGCAATTTGCAGTGGCTCGGCTGCCCCGGTATTACCAACAACATCAACAAATGGCATTACCGGAACATGGCTACCCGCGGTTAGTAATACAACTACAGGTACTTATACATTTACACCAGATGCTGGGCAGTGTGGCGCAATTACTACGTTAACCATTAACGTTACCACATCTGTAATTCCAACTTTTAATCCAATACCAGCATTTTGCAGTGGAACTGCTGCACCCGTTTTACCAGCTACATCGCTAAATGGAATTACAGGGTCCTGGTCTCCAGCTACAATAAACAACTCAGCTTCGGCAAATTATCTTTTTACGCCTGATGCCGGCCAGTGCGGATCACCAGTGACCATATCAGTAACGGTAACTAATATAATTGCGCCAACATTTGTTGCAATCCCTGGTTTATGTAGTGGCTCAGTTGCACCTACTCTACCTTTAGTTTCAACAAATGGAATAACAGGCAGCTGGAATCCGGCTGTAATAGACAACCAGGTATCTGGCACCTATACATTTACAGCTTCTGTAGGGCAATGTGCAAGTAATGCAACAATGACAATTACCATTTATGAATTACCTGTTGTTTTTGCACATGGAAACGACCCATCGTGCACCAACATATGTGATGGTGATGCTACAGTGGATGTATCTGGAGGCACAGGTCCGTTCATCTATAGTTGGAGCAATGGTGGTGCAACACAAACAATTACGGGTTTGTGTGCAGGAACCTATAATGTAACGGTGACGGATAACAACGGATGCAGTGCGTCTCCAACTACGCCCGTAACCGGTTGCTTTCAGATACAAAGTACAATGGTTGATGCCTGTTCACCTACAGAGTACGACCAGGAAATGACATTTTTCCAGGTCGGACAAAATCCAATCAACACCGCAACTTTAAATATAATATGGCCTACCGCTGCTGATTCATGGGATGGACTGTGCGTAAATCCGGCTTTTATTACCAGTGTAAATGCAGCCATCACCGGAGGTGGAATTGTTTTACCCTTACCAGCGAATGGTATTTTACCTGCAAATGCAAATGTTGTTTTAATCACCAGTACACCTCCGAATAGCGCTTCCAGCTTTGATTATCTAACAGATACATTATATGCCCTGTTTCAATGTCCGGGAAATTTGCAAGGTCATTTTTCAAATAATACTGGTGCACCGGGAATCAGAACATTGGTAATAAGTTTTGGAGCTGGCTGTACCGATACTGTAAATTATAATACTGACCAGCTGATCAATCAAAATGGCACTTTAGGTGGAAATGCTACTGTTAATAATGGAGCGTATGTAAATTATTCACCTAATGGAACGGCCAGTTACCTGAATTATGGCTGCGTTATTCCTTTTACTATTCAAAGTGCGCAGGTTATACTAACAGCTCCACCTGAAATAGTTCCCTTATTTGATCCAATTGCGCCTGTTTGTCAAAATTCCGCTTCGCCTTTGTTGCCTAACACCTCATTAAATAACAT
The DNA here is from genome assembly GCA_964496585.1 of uncultured Ferruginibacter sp. Classification (GTDB taxonomy): domain Bacteria; phylum Bacteroidota; class Bacteroidia; order Chitinophagales; family Chitinophagaceae; genus Ferruginibacter. The sequence goes on along the minus strand of CAZCAA010000037.1, from coordinate 318 downwards.
AGCCGGGACCTGGAGCCCGGCAGTAAGCACATCCATCTCTGGAACAAGTGTTTATACTTTTACTCCATCTGCAGGACAATGTGCCACAATTACTACCCTATCTATAACAGTAAATCCAATTACAACCAGCACTACAAATATTACAATATGCAGCAACCAATTACCATATTCATGGAACAGTAATAATTATAATGCAGCAGGAACTTTTAATGTTGCACTCGTTAGTTCAGCTGGATGCGATTCTGTCGCTACTTTAAATTTAGTTGTTAATCCGGCAGTAACGAGTACTACTAACGCTGCTGTTTGTAGCAACCAATT
>CAZCAA010000036.1:0-22191 GCA_964496585.1 uncultured Ferruginibacter sp. | reverse complement strand
AACTGCTCATATAACAATTTTTCAACACCGTCTCCAGAATCATTGTCAACTACAACAATTTCGCAACCATCGGTGCTAAACTGGTAAACTGACGCAATACAATCCAGCAGCAGCCTGGCGGTCTTATAATTTACAATAATTATAGTAAGTTTCATATATCCTGGCTCAAACTTAAAGTTTTAATGTTATTTTTGCGCTCTTTCATTAAAAGAAAATATGAAGACAGCACTAATAACTGGAATCACCGGACAAGATGGGGCATATCTTGCAGAACTTTTATTAAAAAAAGGCTACAATGTGCATGGTATAAAAAGGCGCAGTTCGCTGATGAATACCGATCGTATTGATCATCTTTTTTTTGATAAATCACTTGCAGAAAGATTCCATCTTCATTATGGCGATCTTACAGACTCAAGTAATTTAATCAGGATCATTCAGCAAACGCAACCAGACGAAATTTATAATCTCGCAGCGCAAAGTCACGTGCAGGTTAGTTTTGAAACACCGGAATATACTGCCAATTCAGATGCAATGGGTGTATTGCGTATTTTGGAAGCTATCCGCATACTTGGACTGGAAAAGAAAACTAGATTTTATCAGGCATCTACATCTGAAATGTATGGTAAAGTGCAGGAAGTACCTCAAACTGAGAAAACTCCTTTCTATCCACGTTCGCCATATGGCGTTGCTAAATTATATGGTTATTGGATAACAGTAAATTACCGTGAAGCTTATAATATTTATGCTGTAAATGGTATTCTTTTTAATCATGAAGGTCCAACTAGAGGTGAAAGTTTTGTTACGAGAAAGATCACAATTGGCGTTACCAGGATTGCCTTAGGATTGGATGATATATTGTTACTTGGTAACCTGGATGCAAAAAGAGATTGGGGTCATGCAAAAGATTATGTAGAAGGCATGTGGATGATGATGCAACAGGATGAGCCGGATGATTATGTGTTGGCAACAAATGTTACTACTCCGGTAAGAGAATTTATAAATATGGCTTTCTCACATGTTGGTATAACGCTCAGTTTTGAAGGCGAAGGTGAAGATGAAAAAGCCTTTATCAAAAACTGTAGCAACCCTGCGTACCAGTTGCCGATTGGCAAACAGGTGATCGGAATTCATCCAAGGTATTTCAGGCCTACAGAAGTTGATTTGCTAATAGGTGATGCAACTAAGGCAAACACTAAATTAGGATGGAAGCCAAAGTACACATTGGAGATGATGATAAAGGAAATGATGGAAGAAGAGATAAAATTTCAGACCAAGGCAAAATAATTACTATCGTATTGAATGAATAACATTAAAAAATCCGGGATTATTTCCGGATTTTTTAATGCATTTATTGTAAAAATATTATAAAATTGGCTGAGGTTGTATTATAACTTGACATTTTTATTTTGTAATTAAGTTGCGAACAAGCTTAAAAGGAAATAAGAGAATTGTAAGAAAAAAATTCTTTATAAACAGCGGATGGCGACCATAGATACTCGTAGTAATTCGATAATGTTTTCTAATTGCGGCAAATTGAAGATAGCACAGCAAGTTATAAACGATTTTAAGGGTTGTGTTAAACTGAAGAGGGAGAACCTCGTTGTATTGGAGTTTTGCCGTAGCAAAGTCTTTCTGCAATATTGTTTCAACACAGCCAAAAACTGCTTCCTCGCTAATGCTGGTTATCTCAATTAATGCTGTTGTTGAAATATCATACCGTTTAAAATCTACAGACGGAGCATTTAGAAAATATGCATTTGCATCCAGCAATTGAACCATTGGTAACTGTTTGGCAGCAGTACTTGTACTAAGCCAGGTGATGCCGCTGCTGCAACCAATCAATAAATTGCAATAGTGCGTTAGTGCTGCATTTTCACGAATGGATAAAGTACTCGCATCCAGTATTTTTTCTGTAGATGTAAATTTATTGGCAGAAGATAAAATAACACAGGTAGATGGCAATGCTGTAATTCTTTCTGCCAGTTTCATTACAAAATCCATTTTTAATAATGATTGTCCGCTTTGCGGAGCATATTCCCACAGAATAACATTTTTAAAACCGGCAAGCTTATTTTCTTCAGCAAACTTCGCTACATTGTTTTTTTCGATTTCACTCAATACCAACACTGGTTGAATTGGAACAGTAATCGGGTTTGGATAAGCCCGTAAAATCATTCCCCTGATGGTACCATCGTACAATGCCAGGTTGTCGTCCATATTATGTGTAATAAATACTTCATCCCATTTACCTTCCTGCTGCTCCCTTTTAAGTTGCCTTTTAAATTTCCTGAATGCGATAACGTCATTCTTCGGAACACTATCTACTATGCGTACATGATCTACAAATGGGTTTCCATCAATAATATTTTTACAGGAAGCTGCAATAGCCCAGGTAAGAATGCATCCTGGGAAATCTGATTTTATTTGCCTCGCTACCGCTGTGGCATAGAGGCAGTCGCCGTTGGAGAATAGTTGAACGAGTAGTATGTTTTTTGCACTATTGTTCATTTACCATCATTTGTGCCAGTTGCTCAAAAGTTACCTCCGTTTTAAATCCAATTGAATTAATTAACGATGGATCAGATACCAGTTGTTTATATTCAGCTTTAAATGCCGGCTTTTCAATTACAAAATCGAGGTAGTTTTTTCCAATTATTGTAAAACATACTTTTACCCAATCCAAAATAGAATATCCTTTGCCGGAACTGATGTTAGCTTCAAAAATAGCATCCTGCAAAACCAATTTCCAGATCCCTTTTACGATATCACCGGCAAAAGCCCATTCCTTTATTACTGACATGTCTCCTATTTCGAGCTTTTCATTGCTGCCTGCGGCAATCCGTGCTGCTGTAGCGGCGATTTTTTTCGCCATATGCCTTTCAGTCCGCAGGGGACTATCGTGGTTAAAGAAATATCCCACATAAACTTTTAATCCAAGCGAACGAAAATACCTTGCTGCATAAACAGATTGAATCCGGCTTACAGAATAAGCATCGCGTGCTTCAAATTCATCAGTTTCTTTAATGGGCCTGTTTTCATTTTTAAACTGAAGGCCGCTGCCGGAAATAAAAACTTTAGTATGAGAAGAATAATTCTTCACAGATTCAAGAATGTTTAATGTGCCGGTAGAAATAGTAGCGTGATTTTCAAACATCGCGTCGTGCCTTGTGGTGGAATTTGCTGCGAGGTGAAAAATATAATCAGGTTTGTGCTGTTTTATTAATTCGGACACTTCATCATAACTGGAGATATCCGTGTGAAGAAAATTTCCCTTACGGCTAACAGCAACCACCACGTATTGCTGCTGCAGTAAGAGCTGGTTTAAGTAGTAACCATCCTGTCCATTGGCTCCAAATATTATTGCTGTCATTTTATAGACTTAATCAAGGTAATATCAATAAATTATTCTTTATCCATCCAGTAAGCAATAATATCTCTTAAGCTTGTATCCAAAGATATTGTAGGTTGCCAACCAATTTCATTTAACATTTTTCTATTAGAGCCTATGATGATCTTATTTTCATCAGGCCTTATCAATGTTTGATCAATTGCTATTTTTAATTTAAGATCAAGTATTTCCATCATTTTCCCAAGTACTTCTTCCAGAGAATATCCAGTACCGGAACAAACATTATACACCTCCCCGATTTTTCCTTTTTGAAAAAGAAGATAATACGCTTTAACAACATCCCTCACATCAATAAAATCTCTAGTAAGTGAGATATTGCCTACGTTAATAGTGTAGGAAATCGTATTTTTTTTCTTGATATCTACAAGCTTTTTTGCAAATGAGGAAATGACAAAAATATCTTTTTGACCAGGTCCTATATGATTAAATGAACGGGTTAAAACAATATCAACATTATAGCTCTTTGCATATATTTCAGACAACATTTCTTGCGAAACCCTGGCAACAGCATAAGGGCTTTTCGGCTTTGTGAGCGTTTCTTCTGTAATCGGAATCTGATCTTCAGCAATATTGCCGTATTCTTCGGATGATCCAATAGATAGAATACGGCATTTTAAGTCAAGCAATCTTACCTGGTCTACCAGATTTAGAAAAATATTAGAATTATTAACAAATGCGGAAACAGGATGCACCCAACTATATGCAACACTACTATACGAAGCAAGATGTAATAGATAGTCAGGTTTAAAATTAATCAGCATTGCTCTGATAGCTTCCTTATCCAGAAGATCCAATTGATGAAAATCACACGATACATATTTGTAAATAGACTTTTCAGTAGTTGAATTTATATCAACACCTAGTACTTTTACCGGTACTTCTAAAGATTCAAGAAAGTTAATAAAATGGCGTGCCACAAAGCCACTGTATCCTGTTATAAGATATTTCTTCACCAAGATTAGTTTGAAGTTATTTTTTTAAATATTGCCGAATATTCATCTGCGCATCTTTGCCAGGAAAACGTGGCTGCTTTTTCCAATGCCTTTGCAGCATAAGCATTTCTCAAATCTGTATCATTATATATGTTATTCATAACTTCACAAAGACCGTCTGAATCGGTTGGCGATATCGTTATCCCTGCAGATCCAACAACTTCAGGAAGCGAAGTTGTATTTGAAGTAACTACAGGAACACCGCATTGCATCGCTTCAAGGGCTGGCAATCCAAAACCTTCATAAAGAGACATAAAAAAAAAGCAAATAGCATTTGAATATAATACCGCAAGATCTTTAGAATCTATAAACGTTTCTGGAATGAATATCCGATCCTTTGCGGCTTTACTTATATTCAGCGTATCCAATAAAGAACGGCTATGTGATCCGTTGCCTGTGAGTACGAGGTAAATATCTGAAGGTTTTTCCTGCATTACAAACCTGTCAAAAGATTTAATGAGATGTGGTATATTCTTCCTCGCGTCATTTCCTGAAACTGATAAAAAATAATTATCTGGTAAACCATACTTGTTCTTTATCGCTTTCCAACTTTCAACGTCTTTATTCTGATAAAATAATTTTTCGGATGCGGCAAGAGGAACTACAAAAACTTTATCTTCTCTAATTCTATTATCATAATTAAGCAAATCCTGCCGGGAAAATTCAGAAATTGAAATAGCGTAACCGGATGTAATACAATCAACGATAGCTTTTGTTCTCTGCACAAGTGTCTCAGGATACCCTCCTAATTTTAGCGGAATAATATCAAGAAAAGTGATTGATTTTTGTATTTTATTTCTTAAGACATTTTTTTGAAAAGGGTAGTAAAAAGAATGAAATAAATCCTGCTCATTAATTTCTTTATAATAAGGATTTAATATTGCAGACAATTTTGTTTTGAACAATTCTTTCCAATTAAAAAAATTCGTAAAAGAAGGAGGACTTTTAGAGAAAATTTTGTCTTGGTGATCAGGATAATGATGAGCTATAAATGCTTTTAACGCATTATCGTATTTTTTTACATAATAATTACTTGCAAATGAAATTGCGAGTTCTTTATTTAAGACTAGCTTTTCAGTAATATCTTCTGTAAGCCTCATCATTCCATCCCTGTTTGCTCCCCGAAGTTCACACTCGGAGAATAAAGTGCCATCTAAAACAATTTTAACCGGCGATGTCATTGTCTATTTATTTTGGGTGTAAAAAAAGCCCATTCCATAAAGATATTTTGATACAAACCTCCTCTATGTTCGTAAACCGCAAACGCCCGTTCCGCTGCCGTAATTTTATCTAGCCCTTTTAGTTGAGAATAATCAATATTGCTGTTATTGAAGAGCGTAACATCATGAGTAATACTGAACCTCTTCATTATTGTTTCAGATATTATGGGGTTAATTACATCATGTAATTCTATAAGAACATCAGTTTGATTTAAAGATTGTATTACTTTATCGGTAAAAAGATCTAATTCATATCCTTCACAATCACAAAAAATTAAAGAATTTTTACCGTAATTAAAGTTAATGAGGGTTTCGGGGGAACAGAGGTTATTGAATGTAAGATTTGACAAATTGTTTAATTTGGCCATTTGCCGGCAAAATTTAAGATCAACTTCGTTGATATCGTAACAATGTACAGTGCATTGTGGAAAAAGTTTTGCAAATCCAACCGCATAATAGCCCTCTGCACAACCGATATCCAGAATATTATTGTAGGGTATTTTTGCAATCTGATTTATTAGTGGTACTAACTGCATTTCGTAACTACCAGTAATTTTTGGAGTTAACGTCAATTCTGTAATATCTATCGATGGGTATCTTATTCCTTTGAATGGTCCGTTAAGTATGGTAAAATCGGGCGATATCTTATGGATGATCGCTTTTCCTTTATTGATTAAAGGAATTTGTCTACTTTTTGAAGATTCTGTTTTGACTAAGGTATATCCAAATTCTGCTAATAACCTAATAAGTAATTTTTTCATACAACGTTTTAGAATACTGAAGATTTTCAAAAAAGAGCCATATCAGCAAAAATTGAATTAATTCCCGTATCAGCATAAACAAAGTATCCCTTTGATTCCATGAAACTGATAATTTCTTTTTTCTTCACCTTTTTGTGATTAATTGTAAAATTCACTGTTTCCACACAAATCGCTATTGGACGGCAATTTGAGAAGTCGATTGCCTTGAGTATTTCCAAATCAAGACCTTCTACATCTAAAGAAATTAAATCGGGGGCTTTGCCCTGAAAATGATTTTTTAAAATTTCATTTATAGATACTACTGATATTTTTTTTATTTCTGCAATTTTAATGTGTGTGGTATTTTCAACATTTTCGGCATCTTTTTTTGAAAATGTACTTAATCCTTTCTCCGAATCAGATTCGTCAAAAATATAAAAGTCCATCAAACCAGGAACATCATTACCACCTACCCCAACATTCAAACATATATCTCTAGGCCTGTATTGGTTAATTTTGTTGATTAACATAGGGTTGGGTTCAATACAAACTCCTGTGCTGCCACCCAAATAAAACAAATACGTATTGTTGATCTCAACAGGATTATTTGTTCCAATTTCTAAATATGAAATTGTGTTTAATCCCATGGAAGTGAAAAGAAATTTTAGCACCCTGTCTTCCCCGGCCTGAGCAAAGCTGATATATTCCTTATAATTTTTAGCCTTAACTATATGCAGCATCAACTTTATAAATTGCTGCAATTTTGCGAATTTTCCCAAAGTTTTTATTTTTTTAAAATACTGATTTTGGGTACTGGAAAAATAAATCCAGTACCTTTTTCAAAAGCCTCTTTTTCACGTTCCATGAATTCATCTTTAAAATGCCACGGCAATACCAAGTAATAATCTGGATTTTTAGCCCTGCTTTCCTCCTCACTTATAATTGGAATATTAGTTCCTAAGGTTCTCGCACCGTATTTATCAGGGTTACGTTCTGCAGCACATTCTACCAATGTATGATCAATATCGCACCATTGCAATATCGTATTGCCTTTTGTGGATGCACCGTAAACGTGTACTTTCTTACCTTCTTTTTTTAGTTTTACCAGCAGGTCGTGTAATTCTTTTTTTAACTTTCCTATCCTCTCCTGAAAATCAGTATAAGGTTTATCAGTATCCAGTTCAAGATCAAACTCCTTATGCCTTACTTCGTTAATAAGTTGCATATTTTCTTTTAAATCATGGCTGCTGTTGTTTTTATGTGTTGCATAACAACGAATACTTCCACCGTTGATCTCATTAAATGAAATCTTAAAAATTTTCATTCCTCCCATTGCCAGTATTTTTTCCAATACTGCGAGGCTGTAAAATTCGAGGTGCTCATGACAGATGGTATCGTAGCTGTCCAGCTCCAGCATTTGCGGCATATAACTCATTTCAAAAACCCACACTCCTTTTGCCGCTAAGAAACGGCTGATGCCTTTTACGAAATTTACTGGATCTTCCAGATCGTAAAACATGGCAATTGATGTGATCACATCCAGTTTCTTGCCTTCTAATAATTTAAATAATTCTTCTGATGGAAAAATATCCTGCACTACAGTAGCTTCCTTAACTTCCTGTGCCACATCGCTGGGATCGCAACCGTATTTAATAAAGTTCTTTGGATAATAACCTAACAATGTTCCGTCATTACAACCAATATCCAACACAAGCGGATGCTTGATATTCGGAATCGTATTCGCAACACTATCAACAATATCTTTCAAATGACTGCGCATCGTATTATTTGTACCGCTTCTATACCAATAAGCAGCATACAATATTTCAGAAGGAACCGAATGTTCCATTTGCAATAAGCCACAGGCGTTTTCATCTACCTGTGGATTACAGCGCACCAGTGAACAATCTATTTTTCTGGAACTGGGCATTTCTTTTCCGGGTTTAATAAAACTTCCCTGAAGATATTGCGGTCCAAGATCGATTACTTTTTTTAAAGACTCAGAACCGCAAACGCGGCAAGTGGTTCTTTTACGGATATGCATTTTTTATTTGTTGTTTTTATTTTTGATCAGGCTAATAAATAGTTCATTTATAGCATCTATACATTTGTTCCTTTCCAAGTTCAACAATGCGAGCTGCTTTACCACTGCATTTTTCTTTTCTACTGGTACCTTTTCAAATTCATACACTTTTTCCTGTTCGTGCCAAAGCTTGCAATTTACATCAGCAAGCTGATAAAATACTTGTCCTAAATTCCCGGAAACCTCAGCAACGATATTACCCTGTGTTTTAAAAACTTTGTTTGCGGCAAATGACATTCGCTCGGTGCTAATTTGTCCATTAATGGCAGCTGCAAGGTATTCGTCAATCTCCGTCCTCAGGTCGCCTGCCTGCAATTCCAAGCTTGCAGATCGATTTTCATCCTCAGTATGGTATTGCTTTAGCTTTATAATAGTAAGTTTATCACAAAGCATTCCTAACGTTTCAGCCATTTGTAAAGAATTATTTCAGGTGCAAAAGTAAGAATTGCCTTTGGAAGTTAAAGGCAGTAAATATTCAATTTTTTCGTGAGGATAAGGTAAGTCAAGAAAATCCCTTTGCTTTTAAGTAACAGTTGGATCAAATGCACAACATATATTAAGCCGATTCTTAGGACAAATTACGATAGCATCTTACAAGGCTATCTCCAAAGTAATAGTAGTAAAAAAACATGTTTAAGTTGGGATATTTTAAAAATTAGAAATCATAATCGGTTAAATTTCCAGGTTATCGATATCAATATTGCAATTATCTTACTCGTCCAGGTGAGGTTATTTCATGCAATTATAAACCACAAGGGCCGAAAAATAATTTTCATAGGTTTTTATTTTCAATATCGTTTAATTTATGAATATAGTGATCATTTTGCATATATAAGTCTTTGGCAGCAAGAAAAATAAAGCCTATACTCATATTCTATTTTTTTTCCTTTGTTTACAAAGCCATGTATCTGTTTCAAACAAAGATTAGCTGCCATTAATCCCAGGCTTTAAAATCGTTTTTCATCCTCAAATTGGTGTTGCATTAGCTTTATAATTTTGAGTTTATCACAATATTAAATGCAGTCGCTTCAGATAAATAAAATAAATTATTATGTCATGAGCAACAGTAACAATTGCCTTTGTGATTATCTTTCAAAATATATAAAGATGTATTTTGATAAAATTTGATCTTTAATACAGGATAAAATCAAGAAATAAAAGATTAATTTTCCGGCAATTAGAAAACATAAGGGGCTATTTATTTTAACGATCGTTTATTAATGTCACAAATAAGAAAAAACAGCATAAAAGGTATAGGGTGGATTTATGCAGGTTTCCTGATAGGGGCGTTAAATACTTATTTTTATACTCATAAGGATTGGTTTTCTACAGATCAATATGGACTTACAAGGTCTTTACTCGAGATAGGAATGTTGATTTTTGCCTTTTCTACGTTTGGAACTACTTTTTTCTTATACAAATTCTTTCCATACTATCAAGACAACTTAGATAAAAAGGACAATGACCTGCTAGGACTATCGTTGAAAATATCCCTTATTGGTTTCGCAATTACAACTCTAGCAATATTTCTTATCGAGCCATTAATCGTTAGAAAATTTAGTGCAAATTCGAAACTTCTGGTTGAATATTTTTTTATGACCATTCCCATGGCCTTTTTCCTATTGCTTTACAATTTGCTTGAAGGATATTCTTACGGTTTTTCTAAAGGAGTCACTACCAATTTATTAAAAGAAACTATCCTCAGAGTATTTACGCTCATTATAACAATTCTTCGCGTATTTGATATCATTGATTTCCACACTTTCCTCATGCTATTCTCGTTACAATATGCCGTTATCGTAATAATTTTAGCATGGATTCTTAAAAAGGAAGGCAACTTATGGATCTGTTTTAAAACAAGCCGGGTTACGAAGAAATTCCGAAAAAAAATAATCTCATTATTGTCACTCACTTTTATTGTTTTAGTGGTTACAATCTTGAGAACCAGTATAGACGGAATTGTACTAGCTGCGAGGCAAAATCTTGGCATGGTCGCCGTGTTCGGTTTTGCAAGCTATCTGGTAAATCTAATGCAAGCACCTTTTAGAAGTATCATTTCGATAACTATTCCAATATTATCACGCGAGTGGAAACAAAAAAACATAAAAGAAATCGAAAGAATTTACAAAAGATCATCTATAAATCTGCTTTCACTTTCTTTATTCGCTTTTTTTTTAATTTGGTTAAACTTTGTACCTTCTATTAAGTACTTTAATTTAAATCCTGCATATTTACTTGGTCAGAGTGTCTTTATCTTATTAGGCATTGTAACCTTGATAGAGATGGGTACAGGCGTTAACGGTCAAATTATAGGGACGTCAGTTTTTTGGCGATTTGAGCTTTGGACAAACTTGTTATTAACTGCACTGATCATCCCGCTTAGTTATTTTTTAACTGTAAAATATGGTCTTATTGGGCCAGCGATAGCCAACCTGGCTTCTTTCACAATATATAATAGCATCAGATATTGGTTTCTGCTCAAGAAATTTAATATGCAGCCGTTTTCAACTAAAACTGTTGAAATAATTATTATCTCATTTTCAAGTTACATCGTCACATATTATCTTTTTCGAGGAGCAGAAGGTTTGTTATTTATTATATTAAGAGTCTTAATTTTCTCAATTCTTTTTATTTTACCTGCCTATTTTAGAAATATTTCACCTGATTTAAAGCCAGTAATAAATAATGCTGTTATGAAAATTCGATCCATCTTTTAATTTTTGGAAATAAAATACTATATTGAAAAGATTATATTTGTACCCAACTGCTTTTAGTAATATTCTGCATGATGACTAAAAAACTAGCTTTACTAACCATAGTCCTGTTTTTTTGTAAATCATTTATCTATTCCCAAACCTGCGGAGGTAGTTTAGGAGACCCAATTATTAACATTACATTTGGCCAGGGCACCAATCCAGGAGCTGAATTATCAACCGCTGTTCCAGGAGCATCAACCTCCTATTTTTATGTTGGTCCTGTAGGAGTGCCCCCGTCTAATATTGTATTAGATGGTTATTATGCAATTATAAACGGTGTACCTTCCAATCCGGGTTGGGTTTCAGGTGGGGACCATACGGGTAATGGAAATGGATATATGGCTTTTTTTAATGCAGCTCCTAACCCTGGTGATTTTTATAATCAAACAGTTACTGGATTATGTCCCGGCACTACTTACGAATTTGCTGCATGGCTCTTGAACGCAATCAACACAAATGTTATAAGTGGTGCGGTTCGTCCTAATGTAACTTTCAAAATCTTTGACCCCTCTAATTTAACTATTCCACTGGTAAGTTTTTCAACAGGTGACATACCAGCTTCCAACACAATAATATGGAGAAGGTTTGCTACTTTATTTACCACTCCTGCAGGTATTAATACAGTATTATTGGTTCTTTCAAATAATAATGTTGGAGGGACTGCCTTCGTAGGCAATGACCTTGCTATAGATGATATAACTTTTCGGGCATGTGGCCCATTAACTTCTGCATCTTTTTCTGCTACTTCATCAATCACTTCGTTGAGCCTTTGTAATAATACCCAGTATACCCTTAATGGAACAGTGGGCAGTGGGCTAAATACACCGAGCTACCAATGGCAAGTAAGCAATAATAACGGAATTACCTGGAGTGACATACCTGGGGCTAACACGCTAAATTATATGGCTCCAGGATCTTCATCAGGCAACTATTTATTTAGGTTGGCATCGGGAGAGAATGCTAATTTCACTTCTCAATTTTGCAAATTTTATTCTAACGTTATCGACTTAACTGTATCTAACATTACAATAAATGCTGGTTTTGATACTTCATTTTGCAGTAATAATACTATAACTTATGAGTTACAGGGAAATACAATGGGAAATGGGTATTCATGGCAGCCCTCTGCACTGCTAAATAATAGCACAATCCAGAATCCTACCGCAATTGTTACAAGCACTACAATGTTTTATCTTACCGCTTCATCGGGATCCTGTCCTGCAATAGATTCGGTTCTGGTTATTGTAAATCCTTTACCAGTTGTTTCAACAATCAATGACGTTAATATTTGTAAAAATGACAGCATCTTACTTACTACAGCAGGAAACGCTGATATTTACCAGTGGGCTCCATCAATATCAGTAAATATCCCCTCCTTTTCCAGCCCATATTATATTGACACTATTTCACAGCAAATGATTGTAACAGGAACGAGTAGTATAACAGGATGTTTTGCAAAAGACACTGTTAATATAACCGTCAAACCAATTCCAAATATTCGAAGCATTGCCGATACAACATTTTGTGGTTCCGGCACTGTTACGTTAAATACAACAGGCGGGCAATCCTATTCCTGGTCTCCTGCAACAAACCTTAGCAATCCGGCAATAGCCAATCCTATATTTACAGGCAGTGGTACACAGACATACATTGTTACTGGCACATCTTCCAATGCCTGTACTGCAAAGGATACGATAACCATTACCATTTACGCAAAACCGCTGGTGAGTACAATCAATGACATTGCTATTTGCAGAGGGGATTCCTTGCAATTGATCACGAACAGTACGGCGCAAAACAACCAATGGATCCCGGCATTGTCAGTGAACAATCCTTCCATCAGCAATCCATATTTCACAGATACAGTATCGCAGCAGTTAATTATTTATGGAACCAACAGCACAGGTTGTTTTGCAAATGACACTGTAAATATTACAATAAAACCGATTCCCAATATCCGAAGCATCGCAGATACAACATTTTGTGGTTCCGGCACAGTTACGTTAAATACAACAGGCGGGCAATCCTATTCCTGGTCTCCTGCAACAAACCTTAGCAATCCGGCAATAGCCAATCCTATATTTACAGGCAGTGGTACACAGACATACATTGTTACTGGCACATCTTCCAATGCCTGTACTGCAAAGGATACGATAACCATTACCATTTACGCAAAACCGCTGGTGAGTACAATCAATGACATTGCTATTTGCAGAGGGGATTCCTTGCAATTGATCACGAACAGTACGGCGCAAAACAACCAATGGATCCCGGCATTGTCAGTGAACAATCCTTCCATCAGCAATCCATATTTCACAGATACAGTATCGCAGCAGTTAATTATTTATGGAACCAACAGCACAGGTTGTTTTGCAAATGACACTGTAAATATTACAATAAAACCGATTCCCAATATCCGAAGCATCGCAGATACAACATTTTGTGGTTCCGGCACAGTTACGTTAAATACAACAGGCGGACAATCCTATTCCTGGTCTCCTGCAACAAACCTTAGCAATCCTAACATTTCTAACCCGGTATTTAGCAGTAATGGATCACAACTTTATACGTATTATGTTACAGGAACGGGTGCCAATGCCTGCGCTGCCAGAGATACGGTGGACATTCAGATCAATGCGATTCCAACTGTAAGCACTATTGCCAGCATTGTTATTTGCAGGGGTGATTCCTTGCAACTGATCAGTAATAGTAATGTACAAAACAATCAATGGACGCCTGCGCTTTCAGTAAATAATCCAAACATTACGAATCCATACTATACTGATACGGTTTCACAAATAATAACACTAACAGGAACGAATACCAGTACAGGTTGCTTTTCAACAGCCAGTGTTAGTGTTAACGTAAAACCATTGCCTGAAGTAAAAACAATAGAAGATTTTCTTAGCTGTGCAACAAATACAGTCACGCTCGTTACTACCGGCGCACAAGCATATTCCTGGAGCCCATCGGCTGGTTTAAGTAGTACTACAATTTCAAACCCGGTATTTACTGGAACAGGAATTCATACTTATTACGTAACCGGTATCGATGCGAATGGTTGCATAGCAACTGATACCGTTCAGGTAACCATTTCAAACAAACCGGTATTTACATCGCCAGGCAACCTATCCGTGTGTGCAACAGAATCTGCACAACTTAATGGAAACAATGGCCCAGCTTATCAATACCAGTGGAGCCCATCGAGCTATTTAAACAATAATGCCATTGTAAATCCAATTGCAACACCACCGGTTACCAGCACTTACACATTGGTAATTACTGACCAGGTTTGTAATTACGACAGTAGTTTTCAGGTTAGAGTAACCGTTAATCCAAAGCCTATAGTAGATATTACGAAATCAAATGACCTCGACTGCTCTAAACCGGAATCACAGTTAATAGCTTCCGGAGCAGTACAATATAACTGGACTCCTTCCACCGGCTTAGATAATCCTTCCACCTACAATCCTGTTGCATCACCGAATGCCACCACCCTCTATATAGTTACAGGAACAAATAGCAATGGTTGCAGTAATAAAGACAGTATTAAGATCTATGTTAAGGGAGGTAAATACAATGGCTTTAACATTCCTAATTCATTTACGCCCAATGGAGACAACCTGAATGATTGCTTTGGTGTACCTGATTGGAGTGAAACCAGGAATTTCGAGCTGATTATTTACAACAAGTGGGGCCAGAAAGTTTTCGAAACAAACAGTATTAATGAATGTTGGGATGGAAACTTTAAAGGGCAGCGGTCTGATCCCGGTAATTATGTCTATTACTTAAAAGGAGAAACGCTTTGTGGAAACGTGATACGGAAAGGAAATGTATTACTAATAAGATAAGGCAGCCTTTCAGTTTGTTTCTGCCGTGTACCTGAGAAAGATTAGTCCGGATGTAATACCTGTAATAGATAATTTTAAAAAGAGATTGGGTTTTAAGGGATGAGTTTAGGTTGATATTGTTATAGAAGACGCTTGGCGAAGGTGGAAAATTTGTTGCTTTGTACTCACATATTTAATCCCATTAAAGGAAATAAAATTTGATGTAAATGCAAAAGTAAAAGTTCGGTGTAATTGTTTTTGTAGCCTGGAAGCAGCTTTGAAATCATCAACTTTTTACTGAGAAATTTTAGCTATATAATACTGAGAAGATAGCTATCCACTTCACTTTTATCAAGCCTTTTATTAGCTGCCTTAGTTAGTATGTATAAAGTATTTCCATATAGGAAAATTCGAATCCATTCGCCTCTCCGTATTGTCCTGTTTCACCTCCCCGGTTCCAATCACGCTTATTTGAAAGGTCAGATGGTTGTCCTTTTATTGTATTTTGCTGTAAACTCGCAGATTTATAAATTTCTTTCCATGAATCTCCATTTTTAATAAAGAAACATTTTGCTAGAATTATGTCATCTTGTAAACCAATATTACTTTTAAGTAATTCTAGTCTTACACCATATTCATTGTCGGTAGAAATCCCTAAATTAATAATCGGCGTACACCCTAACTCTTTCAATGTAATAACTTGAGGGTAGTTAAATTTTATTGTATCTTTTTTATATTGAAGCGATATTATATGATATTCCAGGTATACATTTTTGTTTTGACAAACTGCTTTTAAAGAACAAATACATAAAATAAATGCTATAGTTGCTTTCATAACTTCGTACTTATGTTTTTATGAATTTTTATCATTGTTGTCCGACTAAAATTGTGCATATTCGATACAATCCTTTCTCGTCGTGGGTCCTAAGCCCCCTCTCCCTTGGAGAGGGGGTTGGGGGTGAGGTCAAGCCAGGCAATAATTTGAAAGCATTAACCGGACAACAATGAATTTTTATCAAATTAAAACTCATTTAAATATAGCAATTTTCTTTTTATTAATTGGAAATAAGAAACAAACCTTGTGAAGAGGCAAAATTGCAGCAAACGCTAAAAAATTGTACGGTTCGGGTATTCCTTCCTCATCAAGTAAGAGCCAATTGCTTAAGAATTTTACGTTACCCAAATGCAGCAGTCAGAACTAAGAATTCGACAATCAAATCAAAATACTGATATATTCTTTTTTTTATTTTTACAAATACAAACCTGCAGCAGCTTTAAAAGAAAACTCCTTTTATACAGTTGTTATTAGTTGATGAAAAAGCTTCATAGCTTCCAGCTTTCTTTCATCCAGTTTGTAATCAATATTCTCTGTATAGTATTTTTTTAGATTATAATCTTTGAAGGGGTTACGAGCAACGATCTCATCGATATGATCAAAACCCAGTGAAGTGGCTTTATTAAATCGATCTTTAAATTCTTGTGGTAATTTTTTATTGGCCACCCAGGCAGCAAATAAAAACGGAAGGCCAGTCATTTCCTGCCAGGCAGTGGCGAGATCATAAATGTATTTTGTATTTTTTCGTTGTGATAGCGCTCTATCTCCTATCACCAATCCGGCAGTTGTACCATTTATTGAGGCTTCATAACCTTCTGTGGCAGAAAGTAATTGAGGTGTGATTTTCCAATGTTTGCTTAACAATATTTTTACTAAGGCAACAGAAGAACGGCTTTGATAATCAAGGTAGATGGCTTTGATTTCCTGAATAGGAACTTCGCTAAAAATACAAACACTGGCAACTTCAACGGAAGCCCCTATACAATAATCAGAAATGATCTCAAATTCCTTCATCGCAGGAATAACTGCTACTGGAACAAGGCCAATATCTACGGAATCGTCCATCAACATAGCAGCCAGCTTTGCCGGATATTCAAATAAAAGCTCTATTTCATTTGCCATTTGCCCCTGCTCAAACCCGTATGTGAGTGGTTTTGTGTTTAAATAACTTACAGCGGCAACCCTTATTTTTCTTTCCAAGTGCTTTAGATTAATTTTGCCGCAAATTTACTTTAATACCATCTAATTATATGCAACTATCTCCTTTAACTGCTATTTCACCAATCGACGGACGTTATCATAACAGCAGCAGACAGCTTGCGGGTTATTTTTCAGAATACGGCCTTATAAAATACCGATTGCACGTAGAAGTGGAATACTTCATTTTTCTTGCAGAGAAAAAGTTTTTTAAACTTGATACCAAGATCAAAAAACTTATGCAATTGCTCCAGGAAGATTTTAATGTTGAAGATGCAGAAGTTATAAAAGCTACCGAAAAGACTACGAACCATGATGTGAAAGCAGTAGAATATTTTTTAAAAGACAAACTGGATTTATGGGGAGCAGGAAATATAAAAGAATGGGTTCATTTTGGTTTAACAAGCCAGGATATAAATAATACTGCTGTTCCTTTATTGTGGAAAGATGCGTTGGAAATGGAATATCTTCCTGCCGTACTTAACCTTCAACAGCATATTTTACAATTGGCAAAAAAATGGAAAGATGTTCCGATGTTAGCCAGAACACATGGTCAGCCTGCATCGCCAACGAGGCTTGGCAAAGAGCTGATGGTTTTCGCAGAACGTTTGGAGAACCAGGTACAACTATTCAGTTATATTCCTTTTAGTGGAAAATTTGGCGGAGCAACCGGAAATTTCAATGCTCACCATATCGCCTATCCGAAATACAACTGGATAAAATTTGCTGATGAATTTGTTGAAGGGAGATTAGGTATCGAACGCCAGCAATACACAACCCAAATTGAACATTACGATATAATTGCGGCACATTTTGATGCCATTAAACGTATCAATTCTATATTGATCGATCTTAGCCGGGATGTTTGGTCGTACATCAGCATGGATTATTTTAAACAGCAGACAAAAAAAGGGGAAGTCGGAAGTAGTGCCATGCCGCATAAAGTAAATCCTATAGATTTCGAAAATGCAGAAGGTAATCTCGGCATAGCAAATGCTATCTGGGAGCACCTTTCGGCCAAATTACCCATTTCACGCCTTCAACGCGATCTTACAGACAGTACTGTATTAAGAAACATTGGCGTACCCATGGCACATACGCTACTAGCCATTCAATCAATGGAAAAAGGGCTTAGCAAATTGATTTTGAATGAAGCTAAACTTAAACTAGACCTGGAAAACAACTGGGCAGTGGTTGCAGAAGCAATACAAACTATTTTAAGAAGAGAAAATTATCCTAATCCTTACGAAGCACTGAAAGAACTCACCAGAGGAAAGAATGCTATCAATAAAAAAACGATGCATGATTTTATCAATGGACTAAAAGTTTCTGCGCTGGTAAAAAAAGAATTGAAAAGTATTAGTCCGGAGAATTATACCGGGGTTTAAATACTTTTTTAGAGAACACGTTTTTTTTAACCACAGAGTTGAAAAGAGTTAAGGATAGAGTTTCACAGAGTTTTGGGTGATATAGATTTCGCGATTATCATTTATGTATTTCACTAGTAAAATGAAATTCAATATCGGGGTTGTTGGTGCGTTCGGTATTTAAAAACCATTCGCTTTGCGCCAGGTAAACAAGGTGACCATCTTTATCTTCTGCAATATTAGCCTGCTTGTATTTTACAAAATCTTCTAACTTTTTTGGATCTGTACTTGTTAACCAACAGGCCTTATAAAAAGGCAGACTGTTCATTTGCACAGATGCGCCATATTCATGAAGTAAGCGATACTGTATAACTTCAAATTGAAGTTCTCCCACACAACCGATGATCTTTTTATTACCACCAAACTGGGTAAACAATTGTGCCACGCCTTCGTCTGTAAGCTGCAACAGTCCTTTTTCCAGCTGCTTTGTTTTCATTGGATCTTTATTGATCACTTCCTTAAATATTTCGGGAGAGAAACTTGGGATACCGGTAAAATAAAAATTTTCTCCCTCAGTAAGGGTATCACCTATTTTAAAATTTCCTGTATCAAATAAACCTACCACGTCTCCGGGATAAGCTTCTTCGATCACATCTTTTTGTCGGGCAAGGAAGCTGTAAGGATTATTGAAACGCACATCTTTATCCTGACGCACATGATGATAATAAGTATTACGGGCAAACCTACCGCTACAAACGCGAAGGAAAGCGATCCGATCACGGTGTTTTGGATCCAGGTTAGCATGTATCTTAAAAATGAATCCACTAAATTTATCTTCCTGCGGCTCCACATCACGGTTAGTAGTATGTCTTGGCCGCGGTGTCGGCGCGATTCTTACAAACGTATCCAGCATTTCTTTAACGCCAAAATTATTTACGGCACTGCCAAAGAAAACAGGTGCTGTTTTACCAGACAAGTAATCATCTACATTTAATTCGCCATACACACCGTCAATAAGTTCTACATCTTCTCTAAGCGTAGCAGCGTTCTTCTCTCCTATTTTTGTATTTAATATTTCGTCATTCAGGTCTTTAATTTCCAGCACATCTTCATCATTTGCCTTTGTACCTGCGGTAAACAATACCAAACTTTTTTTATGCAGGTCGTACACTCCTTTAAATTCTTTTCCACTGTTGATGGGAACTGTCATAGGATGCAATTGAATTTTCAACTCGTTCTCTATCTCTTCCAAAAGATCGAATCGATTCTTACCATCACGATCCATTTTATTAATAAAAACAATTACGGGAGTGTTCCGCATCGCAATAACTTCCATCAGGCGGCGGGTTTGTGCTTCTACTCCGTTCACACTATCTATCACTAAAACCACACTATCAACTGCCGTTAATGTTCGGTAGGTATCTTCGGCAAAATCTTTGTGCCCCGGCGTATCTAACAGGTTTATCAGGTGCCCGTCGTACTCAAAAGTCATAACGCTGGTTGCCACACTGATTCCACGCTGCCTTTCAATTTCCATGAAATCACTGGTTGCATGCTTTTTGATCTTATTGCTTTTCACCGCTCCTGCTGTTTGTATGGCTCCGCCGAAAAGAAGGAATTTCTCTGTCAGTGTGGTTTTTCCCGCATCGGGGTGAGAAATGATTGCAAAAGTCTTTCTCCTGTTAATTTCGTTGATATACTTCATAAAGGGCGCAAAGATAGGAAGATACTGGATACTGGATACTGGAGGCGGGAGGCGGGATGGGGGATGCGAGATACGAGATATGGGATACGGGTTGCGGGATGCGGGATGGGGGATGCGGGATGCGGGAGGCGGGATGCGGGATTGGGGATGCGAGATGCGGGTGGCGGGGTTCGGGATTAGATGACAAAATAAACTTTAGTAGGATTCGATACAGAAGCTAGTAATTTAGGTAGATAATAATATGAGACTATGAGTTATAAAAATCTTGAGATATGGCAACTGGCAAAAGAAATGGTGATTGGCATACACAAAATGTCGCTTTCTCTTCCAAAATTTGAGCAATTTGAGGAGGCGCAACAAATAAGGCGCTCATCCAAAACTGTAAGGAGTTGCATTGTTGAAGGGTATGGCAGGAGGAGGTATAAGGCTGATTTTATTAAATTCCTTATTTATTCTCATTCATCAAATGATGAGACAATTGATCATCTTGAAACGCTTTTTGAGACTGAATCATTAACCGACAAAGCCCTTTACGAAGAACTCCTCAAAAAATTAGATACGTTAGGTCGAAAGATTAATAGTTTCTTACAATCTGTGGAAAAATATCACAATGACCGTCTAAAAATATAATCTTTGCAAATGCCGCAGGTCGGAGACCAAGCGGCGGCATTCCGAATCCCGCATCCCCTATCTCGTATATCCCTTTTCCCGCATCTCATATCTCGAATCTCGTATCCCGAATCTCGTATCCCGAACCCCGCATCCCGCATCCTCCCCTACAACTCAATCCCAATCTTCTTCATCAATATTGATGCATTCAGGCTTTCGCACACGCCGGGTTTTAGTTTATAATCAAAATACAATTCCTCTTTTTCAACCTGGGCATCAAAATGAAAATTGAGAATATTGTTGGGAAATTCTGTTTTTATATCTGCTAAGGCGAGGTCATGAGTAGCAATAATAGCTGCTGATTCCTTTTTGATTAGTTGCCTGATTAAAGCGACGGATCCTGTGTGCCTGTCAAGCGAATTGGTACCGCGAAGGATTTCATCAAGCAAGATAAAAACATGCTCTCCCCTGTTAACTTTTTCGATTACTGTTTTTAGTTTCTTTAATTCAGCATAAAATGTTGAAGTGCTTTCTTCCAGGTTATCTGCAATACGCATGCTGCTTACCAACTGCACCGGCGAAATACTGAAGCGAGTGGCACAAACCGGTGCTCCTGCCATGGCCAACACTACATTAATGCCAACACTTCTGAGGTAAGTACTTTTACCAGCCATATTACTTCCGGTAACCAACATAAGCTGGGCATTATTTTTTATGTTGATGAAATTATTAATGCGCTTTTTTTCATTGATCAAAGGATGCCCCAACTCTTCCGCTTCAATTGAAAAATATTTTTCGGCTAACTGTGGAAAACACCAGTCAGGCTGATTAAAGTGTAGGTTGGCAAAGCTACTAAGCGACTCTAATACAGCCAGTGTCTCAAACCATTTTTCTATATCATGAGCATGTGCTTTCTTCCATTTTTCTAATTCGTATACCTGCTGAAAGTTCCATAATAACAATAAATTCAGAGGTGCGGAAACAACAATATTGTACCTGATATCCAGTCGATCCAAAAACTGCTTTACCTGCCTGATTGCCACTGATGCCTTTTCATTTTTATCGATATAATTACTTTTTAATGACTGCAGCAGCTCTGTATTAAACAATTCATTTTCTACCAACGCTACACTGTTAGAAAGCGTTTCCATTTCTTCTACCATTTTTGACAACTTATTATGCAGCGGAGAAATAAGTTTATTTAACTGATAAGCAATTGCAGCAAAAATGAATAAACTTATATAAAGAACATTTACAGAAACTAGTCCGGCAATTTTAGCAACAACAACTGAAATACTAATAATTGGAAGAACAATTCGTAACCAATTCCAGTGTTTAAATTGCAGGAACAAGGTGGGTTCGTTTACCCATTCACGTAACCTTGTTAAAGTTGTTGTTTTCAGACCTGCTACCAGACCAACAGCCTGTAGTTCTTGCCTCCATTCCAT